>NZ_CP170197.1:672668-1345336 GCF_047300855.1 Sulfuriferula sp. GW1 | reverse complement strand
TGGCAGGCTGGTGCTGGCGATATATTTCCCTGAACAGCATCAGGCGGTGCTTGCTCATCGCACGACGCACGATTGCACCGCATTCCAGGCTGAACAGGCGGTGCTGGGTATTGATCACGCCATGTTAGGTCAGGCGCTTGTCGAATACTGGAAACTGCCACCGGATATACAATTGGCCATAGGCAACCACCATACTCCGGATCAGTCCAAGCAAAACGCTCTGATCTCGCTCGTGCATGTCGCCGATGCAATCGTGCACGCTCTCGACCTGGCTCTGGATGAGGAAGAACTTGTTCCATTGATTTCCACAGCGGCATGGAACAAGCTGGGTATTGGTCGGGAAACGGTCTTGCTGGTGTTTAAAGAGACCGAACAGCAGTTTGAGGAAATGTGCCGAATCCTGATTGTGTAGATAGGGAAGCCGGCTAAACACCGAACCCATCGCAAAAACAATTGAGCGGCGATCCGGATACCTCCAGAGTCTACCTGCTCTATTTTCCCTGAGCGCCCGGCTTAATTGCCGGTATTGCCTTCGCTCCCGGCAGGTTTTGTTGCAGCTGCGCTGCGCTGGAAACATCCGCCACGCCACCCCCTTCTTTGGCGATGGCGTCTTCTGTTTTCTTGTTCATGACGATGATGCTGATACGCCGGTTGATGGGATTGAACGGATCTTTCCGGTCGATGGGTACCGCGGAGGCAAGGCCCACGACGCGTAATATTTTCCCCTCATCCATGCCGCCAGCCACCAACTCGCGGCGTGAAGCATTAGCGCGATCGGCAGACAATTCCCAATTGCTATACCCGCCCTCTCCGCCCGAATAAGGCGTTGCATCGGTATGCCCGGAGAGACTTATTTTATTCGGGACATCGTTGAGGGTCTGTCCGATATCATGCAGAATTTCCTTGGTATAAGGTTCAAGTTTTGCTTTGGACAACGCAAACATCGGACGGTTTTTTTCGTCCACAATCTGGATCCGCAGACCTTCTGTAGTGATATCGATCAATAATTGTTTTTTGAATTGCTTCAGCGTCGGGTTGGCGTCGATAGCGGCTTCGATGCGGCCCTTCAAGGCTTTCAGACGAGAAGCTTCAATACGCTCCAGGTCAGCCTGCGCGGACTTGAGATCATAGGTTTTTTTCTGCGCTGGATTGTCACCCCTGTTAATCTGCCCAACCTGTTTGGTCAGATCCTTACCACCGCCTTTGATGACGCTGGAGCTATCGCCACTCCCCGATCCACCCGACATGGCTACCTTGAGAGGCGTCTGGAAATATTCCGCAATGCCTTGCAGCTCGCCCTTGGTCGTGGATCCCAATAACCACATCAACAGAAAAAACGCCATCATCGCCGTGACGAAATCGGCATAGGCAATCTTCCAGGCGCCGCCGTGATGGCCACCCCCGGATTTCTTGATACGTTTGACGATTATGGGGCGTGGTACCGCTTCGGCCATGTCTGTTCCCGCTGGGTTCTCTGATTACTTGGATTTGGCTTGCTTGACGTGGTCTTCCAGTTCGCTGAAAGTGGGACGCTCTGTCGAGAACAGCACCTTTCTGCCGAACTCAACGGCAAGCGCAGGAGCATAACCGTTCAGACTGGCCAGCAAGGTCACTTTGACGCACTGAAACATCTTCGAGGATTCATGCAGCTTTTGCTCCAGAAGACTGGCAAGCGGGCCCACAAATCCATACGCGAGCAAGATACCGAGGAAGGTTCCAACCAATGCATTGGCAATCAAAATACCCAGTTCCGCAGGCGGCAGCCCCACCGATGCCATGGTATGCACTACCCCCATGACTGCGGCCACGATGCCGAATGCCGGCATACCGTCGCCGAGTTTTGCAATACAGTGCGCAGGCACCTCACCCTCGTGATGGTGAGTTTCGATCTCGTTGTCCATGAGATTCTCGATCTGGAATGCATCCATGTTTCCCGCCACCATCAGACGCAGGTAATCGGTCATGAATTCCATAATATGATGATCGGACAGTATCGTCGGATATTTGCTGAAAATCGGACTTTCTTCCGGCCTGTCGACATCACCCTCGATCGACATCAGACCTTCTTTGCGTACTTTGCTCAATAATTCATACAACAGCGCCATCAACTCCATATACAGCGCCTTGGTGTACCTGGAGCCTTTCAGAAGACTAGGCAGCGCTTTGAGGGTTGCCTTGATGGATTTGGCATTATTACCAACCAGAAATGCACCCGTCGCGGCGCCGCCGATCATGAGCAACTCCACCGGCTGCAGAAGCGAGGCCAAATGCCCGCCAGCAAGTGCGAAACCGCCAAACACGGAAGCTAAAACAACGATATACCCGACAATGACTAACACGCGCTCAAACTCCGTTGATAATATGATTCTTAAGATAGCTGACTGCCTGAACGCCTATTTGACTGAACAGGAATCTGAAAGCCGCGCTCATTTAGGTTTACGACGCACGTTACCAGAACTTGAGCAACGCACGCCCTCTTGCATCGACCTAATCAAAAGCGCCAGGCATAGAGGGTAGGCCCTTGAATTTTGGACGTGACAATGACATCGGCAACGGCACCCGGAATGGAAAATTCATAACTCAACAGCAACGTGCCGGGTTGCATTTCGATTCGGGCTTTTTCCCACAGCGCAGACATGGCCGCAGGTGACAGATAAGCAAACACCACATCGTATTGCGAAAAATCCAGATGCGTGTAATCGCCATGGATAAAATGCCCACGACTGCGCACCAGCTGGGCCCTCAGCCAGCTTGCCAGCCAGGGCAGCGGTGCCAGTTCGATTCCGGAAATAGAACTTTCCGGTCTGCGCGCGGCAAGATTCAGTACCAATCCGCCCAAACCACTGCCGATATCGATGAAACGGATTGGACGATCAACCGGAAGCAGGCCGGCCACCGCTTCCCGGGCTTCCAGTCCGGATGGATAAAACGGAACCTGGGTACGGAATGTCGTCCAGTACAAACCAAGTAGTAAAACGAACAGGCCAAGAAAAATTCCCGGCGGCAGTGAAAGCGAAAGCATGGCTATCAACGCGACCGGAAACAGAAATTGTATGGCTAACCACCAGGGTGCAAGACGTCGCCAGAAGGCCAGCGCAGCCGCAATGGTGCCTTGCAATAGCGCAGCCGCAACAATGTCTGCCTGCATGTCAGTCAGTATCCAAATTCCGCGTATTGCCAGTAGGGCCAGCAAAAACGACACGAACTGAATAATCAGCGCCTGGATTGCCGGTATGCGCAATGTGGATAGGAAAGAGTACACGTGGCCACCTGGCAGCATCCCGCTATCCACGATTCACTGCTTCTTTGCTATGAGGGAGATATTTCTCAGGCTGCCATTGCCAGTGCAGCGGCGGCATCTTCACGGACTTTTTTGGTTTTTCCGGCGCGGGATGGCATATGGCAGAGGCCGCAGGCGTAGTCATTATGCAGATCCAGACTATTCACCACAAAGTGACCTCCACATTTGCAGCAGGTCGTCGTTTTAAGCATTTTCCTGCTCACAAAACGCACCAGTGTCCAGGCACGGGTAAGTGACAGGACGGGTTCTTCGTCATTGCCGGGTTGTATTTGCTCAAGATAAAGCTGATACGCCTTCATCACCGCCTCAATACCATGAACTTTGGCGTGCTCTACCAGATAATTATAAATATTGATAAACAGTGAAGAATGAATATTGGGTTGCCAGGTCAGAAACCAGTCGGTGGAAAATGGCAGCATGCCTTTCGGTGGCGAAACCCCTTTGAGTTCCTTGTACAGCTTTAGCAAACGCTCGCGCGACAAGGACGTTTCCGACTCAAGCAATTGCAGGCGGGCGCCAAGATTGACCAGTTTGATTGCAAGTTGAATTTCATTGGATTCGGTTACTACGCTTTTCTTGGTCATTTTTTGCGTTCCAGTCTGAATCGATTTGATGTGCGTCGTAGCGCTTACATTGCTAGGCGATTTCTTCTATAGGTTGACCCGCCATCAGGATGGCGGCATGTGATTGCGCCAGCGAGCGGTCCTTGTTGTAATTGGTCAGCATGCCGAGAATGGCGCCGTCGTCAAAACGGAAGCGTGCCAGCATCATGCTGGTACCCGCCAGTTTCAGAATTTGTGCATTGCTCAAGCCTGCAATCAGATCGGCGATCTGATTGTCAATCCCCAGGCGGAAAATCGCCGTGGCCTTGTCGGAACGGATCAACTGTTGCGCAAGCATCAGATAGCTCAGGTTGGCGTCACGGATTTCAGTCATTACTTCGTTCGCTGTCATTTTTTTTCCTTTGCAGTAACCTTCGGTAACCTGTTTGCAACTCGCAATCCCAGTGGTTGCCATAATGAAGCCTGAATCAAACGGGGAAAATAGGCCATGTTCTGTAATTCACGTCAGAAACGGCAACAGACCGCTTGTAGGTGTTTGTCTTACAGCTCTCTGCAGGCAATGAGCCTGTGAGCTCAAATACCTAACTATCTCCATACTTAATTAATGGCTGTTCATCGGGCCGAACGATTAAACCCATAAACAAATTGACACAGATCAACCAGGATTAAACATGTAGAGGTAATACTGGAAGATAGTGTCGAACCGGTTTACCATCCGTGTCCATGCGCGGGTATCATGTGGCGCCAGACAGTATTTCATCCGCAAAAAATATTTGAACACTCCGGATCAATGCAAAGTTACTCGCAATCAGGCAGGGTTTCATTGCGGACTTAGCCTATCTATAATGCCGTGCACTGCTTTTGATATGCCCCACTGGAGATAGACTCAACATCATGTTTGTCATGCCCGATACCCCACCTCGCGCCAATCTCAAAATCCAGTTGGAAAATTTGATGGAAGCTGCGGGAGATGCTGTTTTTCAGTTAAATGACAAGGGTGAAATCCTTTCTGCCAGCAAGCGCACCATCGAGTTGATCAAACCTGACGGCACTCTCGTCGGTTTATTATTATCCGACCTGGCGGTACCGGAAGAAAATACATTGATTAGTGCAGCTGTCACACAGGCCATCCAGTCGGGTCGGCACAGCCAGGTCAATGTGCAGATAAAAACCCGTGCTGCGGTGCACTGCTTTGATTTTTTGATAACTGCCTATGCTACCGGGCAAGGCAATATGGAACTGCTCGCCGTGGGCAGAAACATTGCGCAACAGTTGGCGACTGAAGAGAGTTTACGCCATCTGGCCACCCACGATGCGTTAACCGGCTTACCTAATCGATCGCTACTTTCAGACCGCCTGAGCATGGCGATGGCGCAGGCCAGGCGGACCGGAAAAGGCTTTGCGGTCGTCGCCCTGGATCTGGATGGCTTCAAAAAAATCAATGATGCGCTGGGACACCCAGTGGGCGATGTTTTACTGCGCGAAGCCAGTATGCGACTGCGTGACACATTGCGCGACACAGACACCCTGGCGCGCGTAGGAGGCGATGAATTCATAGCCCTGCTGCCCAATGCATTGACTGAAGCCGATATTCAGATTGTCTCGCGCCGCATGATTGCGGCCATACAGCTACCCTTCGAAATTCAGGGCCACGCCCTGTACGTGAGCACCTCTATCGGCATAGCAACCTATCCGAATCATGGCGATAACGAGGTGACACTTCTAGCGCACGCCGACTTAGCCTTGTACCGCGCAAAAGAAACCGGCAAGGCCCGTTATGTAATTTATGATCCCCAGACATTCACCAAACCGGTGCATGATGTCTCGATCGAAGCTGCAATGTTCGAAGCAGTCAAGAACGGCGAGTTTCTATTGCATTACCAGCCTGTAGTCGATGCAACGACACGCCAGATTATGGGTTTTGAAGCACTCATGCGCTGGATGCATCCCGATCTGGGATTGGTGCCTCCCATTCAGTTCATTCCCATGGCGGAAAATAACGGCCTGATCACTTTGCTGGGCGCATGGGTTCTCAAGGCAGCCTGCGTGCAAATCAGGCATTTCGAAGCAGCAGCCGGGCGTCAGCTCTATATATCCGTTAACGTCAGTCCAAGACAATTCAGGAACGACCGCTTTCTGGAAACCCTGGATGAAGCCATGAAGCTATCCGATCTGCAAGGCAGTCAATTGCTTCTGGAAATCACCGAGGGCATCCTGATGTCGGATCCCGATCATGCCGAAACATTGCTGACGGCGATTGCTACGCGCGGCGTACGCATCGCGATCGACGATTTTGGTACCGGCTACTCTTCTCTGGCATACCTGAAACGTTTTCCTATTAACACGCTTAAAATCGACCGCACTTTCGTCAAGGATTTGCCGGGCTCGGTTAAAGATGCAGCCATTTGCGACGTCGTGATCAGTCTGGCCAGCCATTTAAATCTCACCACGGTGGCTGAAGGCGTCGAAGATGAACAACAGCTGCAATTCCTCGCCAAACAGGGTTGCACACTGATCCAGGGATTTCTGACAGGCCACCCCATGCTGCCGGACGAAGCCATAGCTGCGCTGAAAGCTGATGCCGCCGCTGCGTTCGTAATCTGAAAATTTATGAGAATCTTTGATGCAATGAGCACAATATCGACCGGCCATCCGCAAAAAACCCTGGAATTGTTGTGGAAGCGCGTCAGGCAACAGGGTGATTTGCCGGGTTTTTCCAATGCAGTCAGCATGATCATGAGCGCGGTACACGACGAAGGTGACCGCGAGTTCAACATGACCAAAACGGTATTGTCCGATCCGGCGCTGACTCAAAAGGTATTGCGGCTTGCCAACAGCGCCATGTACTCGATGTTCGGGCAGGACATCAACACCGTGTCGAAAGCGGTCCTCATCATTGGTACGGAATCAATAGGCCATCTGGCATTAAGTTCAAAACTGATAGATGGCCTGGCCAAGGCATCGGCAGCTTCGTCAAACACCCACAATGAAATGGAAAAAGCAGTTCTCGCCAGCCATATAGCGCGACAAGTCACTGGCGCCGCCAACGCTCGCGATGCCGAAGAAGCCGTAGTGTGTTCGATGTTGCATAACCTGGGTCGCATGATGGTAACTTTTTACCTGCCTGATCATTGGGCATTGGTACAGGTACGTTGTGCGGAACAGGGCATCGATGAAGCGCAGGCGGCGTGCGATACGCTGGGAATAGGGCTCGACGAGATTGGCCGGTGGGTTGGCCAGAAATGGGGTTTGCCGACTGTACTCATCAACAGCATGCAGGATGTATTACCCAAAATCGTGGACGAACCGCTAGATCATGCTGCATGGCTGGGCGCTGTTTCAACCATGTCCACCCACTGTGCCAAGGTGCTGTGCGATGAGACCGACGCAGGCTCTGCCAAACTGGCTGACATAGCGAATAACTACGCCGATATGCTGGGGATGGATGGATCCGAAATGCTTACAGCCATCCAAGCCGGCCAACAAGCCGCTGAAAAAGACACCCTGTTTATCAGCTTCGCTAAAACACACCTGCCTGAGAAGGTCTCCGCCGCTTCAGTACAAAGCGACCAGCCAGCAAACGCTGTGACGATTCTGGAACGGGGTGTAGGCGATATGCACGGTATATCAAACAAAGCCACGGCATACCAGATACTGACTATGGCACTGGAAACTGTATATCAGGGTCTGGGTCTGAGCCGCGCCATTTTTTTCCTGCGCAACAGCAATGAAGGGAGGTATTTTGCCCGTACCGGCTTTGGCGAAAAAATGCAGGAACTCATGCCACGCCTGGTATTCAGTGATGCCTATCAACCCGACGTTTTTCATGCAGGTCTGGCGAACGACAAAATAATTTTTGTAAAGAACGCCAAAGACCCGTCTTTTGTTAACAAGCTGCCACGCTGGTGGCGCGATGCGCTGCCCACTGCACACAGTTTCGTCATCTTGCCTCTGACAGTAAATCGTCATCCGGCAGGCTTCATCTACGGTGACTGGGACACCCCACCTGCAGTGGATGGAATCCATATCAATACAGTTGAACTCATGCAACTGAATAAACTGCGTGCAGTACTGGTTAGCGCAATCGAACAACATTACCAGCAAAATTCAACGTTACTTATCTGAATCGGCATATTCTTTTGCGTAGTAAGGTTATGTCGTACCAGCCAGGCTGGTTAATGCGCTCACTCAGCCATTGCCTAAGCATTTAAAACCCCTTTGAATTCCTGAAAAATTTTTTGTCGGCAATCTTTCCTTATTGCCATTATTTTTTCGGCTTGATAGTTGAAATTCATTCAGACATCCTCATTTTCATGTTTTGGCAATGGAGGATTGATCATGCTCGATTCGCTTAAAAAAGCCGGTAAAGAGGTGGGCAAGGAACTCAATCGCGCCTGGGATAATTTGTCCGAAGGCTGGCGTGAATTGCTGTCCACATCGGGTGATGCGCTGACTCAATTCACGAAACACAAGGAACCGGAAGAGACAGCAATTCCTGCGCGCTTTCCCAGCTGGAGCATGCTGGCGGGAGAGGTTGAGGAAACGGACAAAGCTATTCTAGTGCGTCTGGAAATCCCTGGACTGGGCAGAGACGACCTGAATCTCGTGATAGAGGGCAACATACTGCGGATCTCCGGCGAGAAACGCTATATGCGTGAAAACGAAGACGGTAACTTCCACCTCATGGAGCGCGCCTACGGCAGTTTTCAACGGCAGATCCGATTGCCTCAAGCGGTAGATGGCGCACAAGCAGTGGCCTCACTGAATAATGGCGTATTGACGGTACGTCTACCCAAAACTGGCGCTCCTTCGGGCAGGCGCATCGAGGTGACGTAAGATGCGGCTGGAATCAGGCGTAAGTACGGGCTCCAAGTCCAGATTTACGCGTGTTATGGCTCAATGGAACGTCATGACCCTGTACGAAAAATTCGAACAGAGTGTCGCCCTGGCTCTGACCGGCCTGATTGCCGTCATCATCGTCGTCGCACTGGTGGCGCTGTCCAAGGAAGTGTTTCGGCTGGTTTTCATCGACGCCGCGAATCCCCTGGATCACACAATATTCCAGACATTGTTCGG
This sequence comes from Sulfuriferula sp. GW1, assembly GCF_047300855.1. GTDB lineage: Bacteria > Pseudomonadota > Gammaproteobacteria > Burkholderiales > Sulfuriferulaceae > Sulfuriferula. The sequence goes on along the minus strand of NZ_CP170197.1, from coordinate 1,336,396 downwards.
GCAGATACTGACCGTGCTCATCGCGCTGGAGTTCAAACACTCCATCCTCAAGGTGGTCGCCAGGAGGGAAAACATCATCCAGGTGAAAACCGTACTGCTAATCGGACTATTGGCCATCTCGCGCAAATTCATCATTCTGGATATCGGGGCAATCCAGGCTGATCTCATTTTTTCTCTGGCAGCGGCGGTACTTGCGCTGGCCATTGCTTACTGGCTCATCCGGAGACAGGAAACCCCGGTCGGCGAGTGAGCAGGCGCCAGCCTCTCAGATACCCAACATCAGCCGCGCAGGGTCTTCCAGCGCGGCTTTCATCTCCACCAGAAACTGCACCGCATCCCGGCCGTCGATCAGTCGGTGGTCGTAGGATAACGCCAGATACATCATCGGGCGGATTACCACCTGGCCATTTTCAGCGATGGGGCGTTCCTGGATTTTGTGCATCCCCAGAATGGCCGATTGCGGGGGATTCAGAATCGGAGTGGAGAGCAGCGAGCCGAACACACCGCCGTTGCTGATCGAAAAGGTGCCGCCGCTAAGCTCCTCCAGAGAAAGTTGCAGCGTCTCGGCGCGCTGGGCAAAATCGCCGATGGCGCGCTCGATATCGGCAAACCCCTTGCAGTCGGCATCGCGCAGTATGGGTACAACCAGGCCGCGCGTGGTGGAAACTGCGATGCCGATGTCATAGTAATCATGGTGCAAGATATCGTTGCCATCAATGGAGGCGTTGACAACGGGGAATTGTTTCAGCGCCAATACTGCCGCTTTGGCAAAAAACGACATGAAACCGAGCTTGACGCCATGTTCGCGCTGGAAATCATCCTTGTAACGGGCGCGCAGGTCCATCACCGGCTGCATGTTGACTTCATTGAAAGTAGTGAGAATGGCGGCGCTATGTTGCGCGGACATCAGCCGTTCGGCGATGCGAATACGCAAACGACTCATGGGTTCGCGGCGCTCGTTCCGGCCCTGGCGGGTGTCGAGAGGGGGAGGCGCGGGTTTGGACGGCGTGGCTGGTACTTCTGGCGCTGAGGTTTGCAGAACAGGCTGCGCAACAGGTAACGGTTTCTCCTGCGCCAGGATTTCCCCTGCTTTCTCTTGCGGCCTGGGTAATGTTGTCGCCGGCGAAGGAGGCGTTGTTGTCTCCGGCTCGCCATTTTCAATCCGGGCGATCACCTCACCCGCCGTCACCACCGCACCGTTCTCGCGCAGCAACTCCACCAGCACCCCGGAAGCCGGGGCGGAAATTTCGAGTATGACCTTGTCGGTTTCCAGATCGATCAGGGTTTCATCACGCACCACTGGATCGCCGACTTGCTTGTGCCATTCCAGCAGCGTTCCCTCGGTAATCGAATCGGACAGTTCGGGGGTTTTGACTTCGATCCGCATTTATTTGAGTGCCTCGTCTATCAACGCTTTGCGCTGTGCTTCATACACTTCAGGATAGCCTGCCGCAGGCGATGCAGCGAAAGGCCTGCCGGCATAGTTCAGGGTCTGCGTCGCCGCCATGCATTCGCGCAGGTGATGCTGGATGGAAAACCAGGCGCCCTGGTTCTGCGGCTCTTCCTGCGCCCATACCAGCTCGGTGGCGTTCGGGTAGCGCGCCCTTTCCACACTGAATGCGTCGCGTGGAAACGGATAGAGTTGCTCGACGCGCACCAGAGCAATATCGGTGATACCGCGTTCCTGGGATGCGTTGAGAAGGTCAAAATAGACCTTGCCGCTGCAGGCCACCACGCGGCGCACGCGAGCGGCATCTAGCACATCGTCTGCACCGATCACGACATTGAATTCGCCCGCAGTGAATGCCTCGAGCGGCGAGCTGGCCGGTTTGGCGCGTAGCAGACTCTTCGGCGTCATCACGATCAGCGGCTTGCGATACGGGCGCAACATCTGGCGGCGGATGAGATGGAACATCTGCGCCGCAGTGGTGGGCTGGCACACCTGGATATTGTCGTTGGCACACAATTGCATGAAGCGCTCCAGCCGTGCCGATGAGTGTTCCGGCCCCTGTCCTTCCTGGCCGTGCGGCAACAACAGCGTGAGACCGCACAAGCGCCCCCATTTGGCTTCGCCACTGGCGATGAACTGATCGATGACCACCTGCGCGCCATTGGCAAAATCACCGAATTGCGCTTCCCAGATCACCAGTTCGTCCGGCTCGGCGGTCGCGTAGCCATATTCAAACGCAAGCACAGCCAGTTCCGAGAGCAAGGAATCAATCACGACAAAATGCGGCTGATTCGGATAGATATGTTGCAATGGCACATACTCGCCCGCATCCCAGCGTTCACGCTGCTGATCGTGCAACACGGCGTGGCGATGGAAAAAAGTGCCGCGTCCGCTATCCTGACCCGACAGCCGGACCGGATAGCCATCGCGCAACAGGCTGGCATAGGCAAGTATCTCGGCCATACCCCAATCCAGCGGCAACTTCCCCGCCGCCATGTCACGGCGGTCGGCAAGAATCCTGGCTACGCGCGGGTGCGGCGTGAAGCCTTGCGGGACAGTACAGGCTTTTTCCGCCAGTTCACGCAATTGGGTAAGCGGCAAAAAGGTCTCTGCGGGATGTTTCCAGTCGATGTCGCGATAGGCTTTCCAGTTGGCGGCGAAGGCGCGTTTGTATAGCGACACGGCGGGCTGCACGATGCGCTCGTCGGTTTCCAGTTGCGCCCGGTAGGCAGCGACCATATCCATCGACCCGGTCTCGCTGATTACGTCTTGTGCAGCCAGCCTGCCGGCATACAGCGCACGCGTGCCAGGGTGTTCGGCAATCTTGTGGTACATCAACGGCTGCGTCACCGCCGGTTCATCCTGTTCATTGTGGCCATGGCGACGGAAGCACACCAGATCAATGATGATGTTCCTGCGAAACTCGCGCCGGTAATCGAGGGCGATCTCAACCGCCAGCAGCGCAGCCTCCGGGTCGTCGGCATTGACGTGCAACACCGGCGCCTCGACCATTTTTGCCACATCGGTGCAATACAGCGATGAGCGTGTATCGCGTGGGTCGGAGGTGGTGAACCCTATCTGGTTGTTGATGACAATGTGTATTCCGCCGCCATTGGTAAAGCCGCGCGTCTGCGACATGTTGAGGCTTTCCATCACCACGCCCTGGCCGGAGAAAGCCGCATCACCGTGCAGGATCACCGGTACCACTTCGGTGCCGTCGTGATCGCCACGACGCTGCTGGCGTGCGCGTACCGAACCGCGCACCACCGGATGGACAATTTCCAGATGCGAAGGATTGAATGCCAGAGCCAGGTGAATTGTCCCGTTTCTGCTCGTCACATCCGTGGAAAAACCCTGGTGGTATTTCACGTCGCCGGTTAGCGCGCCATCAACGTGGACCTGTGCCGGACCGAATATCTGCCCGAGCGGTTTACCCAATACATTGACAAGTACGTTGATACGTCCACGATGCGCCATGCCCAGCACGATTTCCTGCGCACCGCGTTGCGACGCCCCTTCAATCACGCCGTGCAGCATGGGAATCAGGGTTTCTGCACCTTCCAGCGAAAAACGCTTTTGCCCCACATAGCGAGTATGCAAGAATTTTTCCAGCGTCTCGGCAGCGGTGAGTCCTTCAAGGATGCGTTTTTTTTGTGATGCATCGAACTGCGGTGTGGACAGACAGCCCTCCAGCCGCGCCTGCAGCCAGCGTTTGTGCGCATTGTCGGAGATATACATATACTCCGCCGCCAGGGTGCCACAGTAGGTGCGCCGCAGAATGTACAAAATATCGCTCAGTGTGGCCTGCGCAGGCGCTACCAGAGAGCCGGTATCAAATAGACGGCCATTGTCGTCAGCCGTCAAACCGTAATGTGCCGGATCGAGTTCCGGAACTCCCGGCTGTGGAAAACGCTTGAGCGGATCAAGATCGGCATGACGCACGCCGAGAAAACGATGCGCATTGATCAATTGCAGCACGCTCACCTGGCGTACGTCACATGGCATGCCCGATACGGTTCTGGTGGGTGGCGCGGGACTCCTGTCGGCGACTGACGGCAGCGCATCAAACCAGGCACGCCAGTGTGGCGGCACGCTGCCCGGATCAACCAGATAAGCTCCGAACAACGCCTCCAGCAGCGGCGCATTGCCGGAAAACAGCGCGCTATGTGACCGCCATTGATCCAAAGCAGTTTACCGTTTGTCCACCGCAACGTAATCGCGCCGCACGTTGCCTACATACAGCTGGCGTGGCCGGCCAATCTTGTTTTCGGGGTCGCCGATCATTTCGTTCCACTGCGCCACCCATCCGGCAGTGCGGGCCATCGCGAAGATAGCGGTAAACATGTTTGCAGGAATTCCCAACGCTCGCAACACGATGCCGGAATAGAAATCGACATTGGGATAAAGTTTCTTGGCGATGAAGTATTCGTCCTCGAGCGCGACCTGTTCCAGCTTGCGGGCGATCTTGAACAGCGGGTCGTCGTTCAGTCCCAATTCGTCCAGCACTTCATGGCAGGTTTCGCGCATCACTGCGGCACGCGGGTCCATGTTTTTGTATACCCTGTGGCCAAAGCCCATCAGTCGGAACGGATTGCTCTTGTCCTTGGCACGCTCAATGAATGCACCGATGCGTGAAACATCGCCGATTTCCTCGAGCATTTTCAAAACTGCCTCGTTGGCACCACCGTGCGCGGGGCCCCACAGCGATGCGATGCCTGCCGAAATGCAGGCGAAGGGATTGGCGCCGGAGGAACCTGCCAGGCGCACCGTGGAAGTGGAAGCATTCTGCTCATGGTCGGCATGCAGGATCATGATGCGTTCCAGCGCGCGCGTCAGTACCGGGTTGGCGGTATACGTTTCGCATGGCGTGGCAAACATCATGTGCATGAAGTTTTCTACATAACCCAGACGATTCTGCGGATACATGAAGGGCTGACCGGTGTTGTATTTGTAGCTTCCTGCCGCAATCGTGGGTACTTTTGCCAGCAGGCGGAAAGCGGACACTTCGCGGTGGCGCGGGTCATTGATATCCAGCGAGTCATGGTAAAACGCGGACAGCGCCCCTACTACCCCGACCATCACCGCCATCGGGTGCGCATCGCGCCGGAAGCCTCGAAATACCATGTTGATCTGGTCATGCAGCATGCTGTGCTGACGCATTGTGCTATCGAAGTGATGCTTCTGCTCAGCCGTGGGCAATTCACCGTATTGCAGCAGATAGGCCACTTCGATGAAATCGGAATGCTGTGCCAGTTGCTCGATGGGATAGCCGCGGTAATAGAGCAGGCCCTTGTCGCCATCTATGAAGGTAATGCTGGAACTGCAACTCGCAGTGGCCTGGAAACCCGGGTCATAAGTGAAATAGCCGGATTTTCCCAGGCTGCGAATATCGATCACGCTGGGGCCGAGATTGCCGGATAGCACGGGCAATTCGATGGGCTTGGCGCCGTTGTCAAAAGTGAGTGTGGCTTTAGTCGGTGGTTTCATTTTTTGCTTTCCTGTACGCAGCCATTCAATAATTATTGCCTGTTCGGGCTGAACCACAGACCGATCTGTCTGGATCATATCCCACAGCTCGCTATCGCCCAGCTCCAGCAAGTCGCCGAATGCGATTTGCTGACTGGATGGGAGATCGGGGTAATGCCGCTCCAGAAAATCCAGTAACAGAATGTCCAGTTCGAGCATCCCGCGTCGGGCACGCCAGCGCAGGCGGTTCAACTTAGGGCTCGTTCATGAATAAATGAACTTACGCTGGGGTCGCTTTGGGATGCAGCCCAAGGCGCGAGACGAGCGGTTGTGTCATTCACCACAAGCGGCTCGCAACGCCGGGATGCGCCCAAATCGGCCCCAGCCCGAAGGGTTGTCGTGTATTCGGGCGTCTGCGGCGTTGCAAAGCTTGCGAATGGAACAACCATTCGCCGCGCTTCGCGCCTAGCATCCATCCCGAATACACGGCAACGTAAGTCCATTTATTCATGAACGAGCCCTTAATCATGCACCGCGCTTTACCAGCAAGGTTTTCATTTTACCAATTGCTGCGGTGGGATTCAGCCCTTTTGGGCAAACCGTCACACAATTCATGATGCCGTGGCAGCGAAACAGCCGATAGGGATCTTGCAGATTGTCCAGGCGCTGATTGGAAGTCTGGTCGCGGCTATCCGCAATGAAACGATAGGCTGCCAGCAGTCCGGCCGGGCCGACGAACTTGTCCGGATTCCACCAGAATGACGGGCAGGCAGAAGAACAGCAACCGCACTGGATGCACTCCACCAGCCCGTCCAGCTGCGCACGCTGCTCCGGGCTTTGCAAGCGCTCGATCTCGGGTGCGGGGTCGGCATTATTCAGCCATGGCTCAACCGAACGATACTGCTGATTGAGCGGCGTCATGTCCACCACCAGATCGCGGATCACCGGCAGACCCGGCAGCGGGCGCACCTCCACCGGCTGCTTCAGATCTGCCAGCGGAGTGATGCAGGCCAGCCCATTGCTGCCGTTGATGTTCATTCCATCCGAACCGCAGACTCCCTCACGGCAGGAGCGGCGCAGGGTAAGCGTGCTGTCGAGGGTATCCTTGATCAGCAGCAGCGCATCCAGCAGCATGTTGCCGGCCGGATCGATATCCAGATCGTAGGCCTGCATATGCGGCTTGGTATCCAGCTCAGGATCGTAGCGGTAAATGGAAAAACGCATCAGTAGGTTCGCTCTTTGGGTAAAAACGGCTCCACGGTGAGCGGCTTCAGGCGCACCGGCTTGGTGTCAATCTGGTCGTTCTCCCGTGTGTACAGGGTGTGTTTAAGCCAGTGGTCGTCATCGCGTTCGGGATAGTCCTCACGCGCATGCGCGCCGCGGCTCTCGCTGCGCGCCAGTGCCGAAACCAGCGTGGCGCGGGCCACGGCAAACAGATTCTCCAACTCCAGCGCCTCGATGCGGGCGGTATTGAATACCTGGCTGTGGTCGGTAAGGCGGACGCCCTCCAGCCTGGCTTGCAGGACTTCCAGGCCAGCGATGCCTTCACGCATCAGCACCTCGGTGCGGAATACGCCGCAATGCCTTTGCATCAGCGTTTGCAGCGCCAGGCGCAGGTCGGCCACATTTTCGCCCGTACCGGTCTTGCTCCAGCGTGACAGACGCGCCAGCGCTACTTCAGCTGCAGATTCCGGCAACAGGCGCGCGAAAGGATTTTCGCGCAAGGTTTCAATAATGTGATTGCCGGCAGCGCGGCCGAACACCACCAGATCCAGCAGCGAGTTGCCGCCCAGCCGGTTGGCGCCGTGCACGGAAACGCAGGCGCATTCGCCTACCGCGTACAACCCCGGCACCGGCTCCTCCGGCCCGAAACGGGCTGGCATGACCACTTGGCCGTGCAGATTGGTGGGAATGCCGCCCATCATGTAATGTGCCGTTGGCACAATCGGGATGGGCTCATCAATCGGATCGACGCCGGCAAAGCGCAGCGCCAGTTCGCGGATACCCGGCAGCTTGTCCTTGATGAGCGCCGCGCCGAGATGGTCGAGCTTGAGATGGATGGTGTCGCCGTGCGGCCCGCAGCCGCGTCCGGCATGAATTTCCAGCGCCACCGCGCGCGCCACCACGTCGCGCCCGGCAAGGTCTTTGGCGTGCGGCGCGTAACGTTCCATGAAACGCTCGCCCCGGTTGTTGACCAGATACCCGCCCTCACCGCGCACGCCCTCGGTAATCAGGCTACCCGAGCTGGGCAGCCCGGTGGGGTGAAACTGCCAGAACTCCATGTCCTGCAATGCCAGACCTGCCCGCAACACCATGCCCAGACCGTCGCCGGTATTGATGTGGGCATTGGTGGAGTAGCGGAAAATACGCCCCGCGCCGCCGGTTGCAAGCAGCGTGGCGCGCGCCTCGATCACCAGCGGCGCGCCGGTTTCGATACACAGCGTGGTTACGCCCAGCACATAACCATCGGCGTCGCGCAGCAAATCGAGCGCGAAGTACTCATCGAAAAAATGGGTGCGAGCCTTGAGATTCTGCTGGTGCAAGGTATGCAGCAGGGCATGGCCGGTGCGGTCGGCGGCAGCGCAGGTGCGCGTGGCCTGCTCACCGCCGTAGTTCATGGACTGACCACCGAACGGACGCTGGTAGATGCGGCCATTGTCCAGGCGCGAAAACGGCAGCCCCATGTGCTCCAGTTCGATCACCGCTTCGGCGGCATGGCGGCACATGAATTCGATGGCGTCCTGGTCGCCCAGATAATCCGAGCCCTTCACCGTGTCATACATGTGCCAGTGCCAGTTGTCCGGCGTGACATTGGCCAGTGCTGCGGTAATGCCGCCCTGCGCCGATACTGTGTGCGAGCGCGTCGGGAATACCTTGGACACCACCGCCACCTGCAGGCCGGAACCGGACAACTGCAACGCAGCGCGCAGCCCCGCCCCGCCGCCACCGACGATGACCGCGTCGAATTTGCGCTTGACCGGCATCATGACAACCGCCACAAGATCGCCGTCGCCCATACCACGCAAGCCGCCAGCCAGAGCAACGCTACAATATGCAGAGCCAGACGCAGCCCGAGCGGATGCACATAATCCATAAAAATATCACGCATCCCCACCCAGGCGTGCAGCGCCAGCGCCATCACGAATAACAATGTCACGATGCGCATCGGCAAAGGCGCGAACAATCCGCGCCAGACGGCAAAATCGAGCGGCCAATGCAGCGCGACCCACAGCGGGAAAAATAGCGAGTACGCGGCCAAAAGCAGTGCACTCACACGCTGCGCCAGCCACATGGATAACGCACTGCCTACCACAACCATCTCCCTGCAATGACCAGAGTCAGCAAGCTACTTGCCAGTAACGTCACTGCAGACAGCTTGCGTGCCATGGCTAGTGCGGTGCCTACATGGATATCCAGCAGCAAAAAGCGCAATCCCCCCAGCAGGTGCTGCAAATAACCCCACAGCAATAGCGTCGACAGCACCTTGACCACCGGCATGTGCAGCCACTCGTGCAGCCGTGCGTAGCCGTCGGCGTCAAATGAGGTTTGCAGCAGGTACAACAGCAACGGCGTGACCAGAAACAGCACGGCACCGCTCATGCGCTGCAGGATGGACACCCACCCCGGCAAGGGCAGGTGGATTTTGAACAGATTGAGGTAAACCGGACGGGACAGGTGCCGCACCGGTTTATTCCTTTGCCGCTTTCATCACTGCAGGCGGGATGCGTTCCATCAGGCGCGCATCAAAAGGCTTGGGAAGGATGTAATCGCGTCCGAATTCCAGTTTGGTCAGGTTGTAGATGGCCAGAACATCTGCCGGTACCGGTTCGCGCGCCAAATCCATCAGCGCATGCACGGCCGCAATCAGCATTTTTTGTGTAATACGCTTGGCTCTGGCGTCGAGCGCTCCGCGGAAAATGAACGGGAAGCCCAGTATATTATTCACCTGATTCGGGTAATCCGAACGTCCTGTCGCCATGATGAGATCATCGCGCGCAGCATGCGCGGCATCCGGCGTAATCTCCGGGTCCGGGTTCGCCAAAGCAAATACTACGGGCCTGTCCGCCATGCTCTTGATCATCGCAGGCGTCACCAGATTGGCCGCCGACACACCAATGAAAGCATCTGCACCCTGCATTGCATCGGCCAGCGTCCTGGCATCCGTCTCGGCGGCAAAAAAAGCATGGTGCGGTGGCAGGTCGGTCATGCCGATGTGCAGTACACCCACCTTATCCACCACCAGCAGCCTGGATTTGTCCGCGCCCATCGCCAGCAACAAACGTAATGACGCGCTGCCCGCCGCGCCCGCACCCAGACAGACGATCCGGGCATCGGCCAGCTTTTTGCCCTGAACGTGCAGCGCATTGATCAGGCCTGCGCAAATGATCACTGCCGTGCCGTGCTGGTCATCGTGAAATACCGGGATATCCAATCGTTCGGACAGCGCTTTTTCGATCTCGAAACAGTGCGGGGCGGCAATATCTTCCAGGTTGATCCCGCCAAACGTTGGCGCAATATGCACGACCGTATCAATAAATGCCTGCACACTGGGTGCATTGATTTCGATATCGAACACGTCTATTCCGGCAAAACGCTTGAACAGTACGCCTTTGCCCTCCATCACCGGCTTGGCGGCCAGCGGTCCCAGATTCCCCAGACCCAGAATCGCCGTGCCGTCGGTAATCACCGCCACCAGATTGCCCTTGTTGGTATAGCGATAGGCCAGTTCCGGATCGGCGCCGATTGCACGCACCGGTTCCGCCACGCCCGGGCTATAAGCCAGCGACAACTCATGCTGGGTGGCGCACGGTTTGGAAGATTCAACGGAGAGCTTGCCGGGTTTGGGAAACTGATGGTAATCGAGAGCTTGTTGTTTGAATGAGGACATGGGATTCCGGGATAGTTGATTGCGCAGTAGTTATAATAAGGTAGTGCAGAATTATACTCTCAGCGCCATCATGCATGTGTTTATCATTAAAAATCATATTGTTAGAATTATATATTTGATCTTCATATCGCCCATGGACAGGGCGGCCAGTAAAACTGCACAGGCGGAATAAAGCTTCGGCCAGTCCTGCCGATAATATTAATATAATGACATTTCATGTCGAATATCAGCCTAACGGCCTCATGACCAATTTCAATATACCCGCAACCAGTACAGTTCTGATACTTGATGACCAGGCGACCAGCCGGACTATCCTCGCCCAGGTCGTGCGTGGTATAGGCACTGGTATCAGCGTACAAGAGGAGACATCGCCTTCCGCTGCGCTGGCCTGGGCAGCAGCCCACTCCGCCGATCTGGTGCTGGCAGATTATTTAATGCCCGACATGAATGGGGTCGAATTCATTAGCCGCTTGCGTCAATTACCCGGCTATCAGCACGTTCCAGTCGTCATGGTCACCATCAAGCAGGATATGGAAACGCGTTATGCCGCACTGGACGCGGGGATGACCGATTTCCTGACCAAACCCGTGGACATGCGCGAGTGCTTTTCACGCTGTCGCAACCTGCTGACGCAGCGCCAACAGCAACTGGCACTGGAAGACAAGAGCCGCGTACTGGAAGATATGGTTAGCGTGGCCACTGAAGAAATCCGCTGCCGTGAAAGGGAAACCCTGATGCGGCTGGCGCGCGCTGGCGAATACCGTGATACCGATACGGCCAAGCATTTGCTACGCATGTCGCGTTATAGCCGCATACTGGCGGATGCTCTCGGGCTGCCTGAAGAAGAAGCGGAACTCATAGAACTTGCTGCGCCTCTGCACGATATCGGAAAAATCGGTATTCCCGACAGCATCTTGCGCAAGAACGGGCCACTCACGGATGCAGAGATTGCCATCATGCGCCAGCACCCGAAAATCGGTCACGACATCCTGGCAAACAGCCCGTCCAAATATCTGCGGCTGGGCGGTGAAATCGCCCTGGCCCATCATGAACGCTACGACGGGTCAGGCTACCCGTTTGGCGCTTCAGGCCAGGAGATACCGCTTTCTGCGCGCATCGTGGCTATCGCGGACGTACTGGACGCGCTTACCTCGGTCCGTCCCTACAAGTCAGCATGGAGCATCGAAGCAGCCATGCAGTATTTGCTCAAGGAAAGCGGCCAGCATTTCGATCCTGAACTGGTAAAAATCATGCTTACACTCGGCGCGAATGTGCAAAAAATACAGTCGGAATTTGCCGATCTCCCCTGACCCTCGCCCTTGAGGAATCTATAAATGTGCGCCATGATGCTGATATCCTCTTCTTCTCAGCATTTATTCTCATACGCTTCCATCAGTCATATGTCCGTCCGCAATATACGCAGTGCGCCTACCTATCGCCAGACCGTGCTCATCATTGATGATCAACCCATGGTCCTGGCGATCCATACTGCCGTGATGAAATCCATTTCCATGGATTTGCGCATTGTAACCATGACCGATCCCAAGGCCGCGCTCGAATGGCTGGGTCAAAAACAGGTAGACCTGATTGTCACCGATTACCGGATGTATCAGATGGATGGCATCCATTTCATCCATGCCGTACGCGATTCAAGAATCGAGCCCATGTGTCCGATAATCGTGGTGACTGCGCTGAAAGATGAAAATATTCATCAGCAATTGCTGAAAGCAGGCGTCACGGCCTGCCTGACCAAGCCCGCACGCGCAGCACAACTGTCAAAAATAGCTCGCACCCTGCTCGAAAATGGCAGGCGGCAATACACTACGCAGTAAAGCAGACCAACCATGAGCATGCTGGGGAAAATGAAAATCTGGTTCACCGATCATGTTGCGAGATGCGACAGGGTGGAGCTTGAGCAATCGTTGATTCGGCTGGGTATGGGAGTGGCCGTTTTTACCTATCTGTTACTGTACTATTATTTCTCCAGGGCCACGCTTAGTTATAACGAGACCATCTCGTTGATCATTATCGGTTCCTTCCTGCTGCTTTCCTCGGCACTTATCGGTTCTATTCTATATAGCAGCAAGCCATCTGTTGTACGTCGTTTGGTGGGAGCATGGATAGATATCGGGACCGTTACATTACTGATAATGTTTACCGGTGAAGTCGGTGTTCTACTGGTAGGCGTTTATTTATGGGTCATATTCGGCAATGGATTTCGCTTCGGGAAAAAATATCTTTTTCATTCTCAAATATTGAGTATCGCGGGATTCGGTCTCATCATTTTAATCTCCCCCTATTGGAAAAATCACCCACCTATTAGCTATAGCGTATTGGTTATGCTGGTTGCCCTGCCGATTTATGTTGCTGCTTTGATAGGGCGAATGAACGAGGCCAGGCATAAAGCCGAGGAAGCCAGCGCCGCGAAAACCCGCTTTGTGGCCAACATGAGCCATGAGATTCGCACGCCGCTCAATGGTATTATCGGTATCGGCACCTTGTTTAAAGCCACCCCACTCAATAGCGAGCAACGTGATTTGCTCGACACGCTGGACAGTTCTTCCAGATTACTGGTAGCTCTTCTGAGTAATGTGCTGGATTTCGCCAAAATCGAGGATGGCAAGCTGACTATCGAGCACACCAGCTTTTCCGTACATAAGCTGCTGGAAGAAACCGTAAAAATTTTTCATTCCAATGCTGAAGCCAAAAATATCCACCTGGATACCCATATCGCAACCACAATCGACATGCTGCGCGGCGATCCTCACCGGCTGCAACAGGTGCTTGCCAATCTGGTAGGCAACGCCATCAAATTCACAGAACTTGGCGGCGTCACCCTATCCGTCACCTTGCTCGGGGAAGACGAGCATCACTGCAATCTGCGTTTTGAAGTCGCAGATACCGGCGTAGGCATTCCCACCAGTGCACAGGGCAAAATATTTGAGAGTTTCACCCAGGCTGACATCTCCACGACCCGTCGCTTCGGTGGTAGCGGGCTGGGGCTGACCATTTCCAAGCATCTGGTGGAAGCCATGGGGGGGCGCCTCTCTTTCGAAAGCGCAGAAAATATAGGCAGCCGTTTCTGGTTTGACATGCCGCTGGAAAAAACGCTGCTGACTCAGCCCGAACGTGCCGGGATCGTGCCGTTACCCACTACACGTGATGCCCGCCTCGGCAGTTCGCTGCGCATCCTCGTATGCGAGGACGATGCCACCAATCAGAAAATATTGCTGCGCTTGCTGGAGTTGGCCGGTCACCAGATATCTTTGGCAAACAATGGCGAAGAGTTGCTCGATCAACTTGAACGCGCCAACTTCGATCTGGTTATCGCCGATCTCAATATGGCGGGCATGAGCGGAACGGATGCCTTGAAGCTCTATCGCTTCACCAGGCCGGACGACACTCGCACTCGTTTCATACTGCTTACCGCCAATGCCACTCCCGGTGCGCGCCAATCAGGCAAGGAAGCCGGGTTCGATGCCTTCCTGAGCAAACCTGTAGATGCCTCCACTTTGTTCAGCACCATCGCAAACCTGCTAGGCATGCCTGACACCACCGCTGAAACCTGGCTGGATACGGTCATGGGCGGTTCCCATCCCAATCCGGTTCCGGCCAGTTCGGAAACCAACGCAGTGCTGGATGCCGCCACGCTCAGCGAACTGGAAATCCTGGGGGCGGGGGATGCCTTGTTTGTGCAACGCCTATTACGCAACTACTTGCGTGATTCAGGCGAATTACTGGACAAGATCGAATACGCGGTCAAGCACAAGCAATACGGTGCACTGCGCGACCATTGCCACGCGCTCAAAGGCAATAGCCTGAGCGTCGGTGCCCGAGGGGTCTTCGTCCGCGCCGAAACCATGGATCGAGCTGATCCTGGCGAACTGCGCTTTCGCGGTATCGCCATGCTCGGACTATTACGCACTGACTACACAGCGGCGCGGGCTGCTATCGAAGACTACCTCAGTCGTCGGCAGACAGCCGCGCGCTGAGTCCTCATGCGATAGCTTGCTCTGCTATTGCCGGCTCCGTCACTTTGCGGTTCTGCGCCCGTACCAGACGCTCCATGATCTTGAGATCGCGTTCACTCAAGCGCAGCGCCGCATCCACCCAAATCTCGGTGATTTCGTATAATTCTTCTACAGTAAGCGGGTTTACACGCTGCTTGGCGCGCTGTATGGCCTGGAAAGAATTCAACGAACGGTGATTCTTGCGTATCCAGTCGTAGAGGGCTTTTTCACCCTGCCCGTCTTCGGCCAGCACATCCACCACACCCATCTCATACAGTTCCTCCCCTGTATATACCTTACCCGAGCGCACCATGGCTTCAGCTGCGCGCATGCCGATTTTGCGGGACAGAAAACTCAACGCGCCCATGCCCGGAAAGAGATTGAACAACACCTCTGGCAACCCCATTCGAGCGCTCTTTTCCGCGATCATGACATGGGTAGAAAGCGCGCCTTCAAACCCTCCACCCATCGCCTGACCCTGAACAAGGGAAATGGTCGTGATTGGGGCCTGCATGTTATATAAGGTCCAAACGTTATCAATACATAGCCTGGCGTACGTCAATAACTCCTTGCGCGTTTGAGCCCTGATCGCTTCGCCAAACGCAGCCAAGTCACCACCCAGATTAAATACTCCCGGCAAGTCCGAGGCCAGAATCAGATAGTTCGTCTTCTGAAAACTTCCATTTGAAATAGTGCGCCCTTTCATGTTTTCCTGATATGTATGGTGCTGCAACAAGTCCTGCAAAGTTGTCTTGGTAAAACAAGGCCTGGGTTCAGGCCTCATGAATGACCACATGACACCGTACTCTGCATCGAAACGGGTGCGGATCTGTTCAAAGTTGCCATTGCTGTATTGCTGGAAGTCCACTACTGCGTTCATTATTTTCTCCTGGTATATCGAGGGATGACTCTGCCGGCGCATGTGCGCGTTGCCAGTGGTATCACAAAAATATTTCGGCGTAAATATTCTTGTCTAATCAAGAATAAATATGCTGCCTGATCGTTAGTACATTCTTCTGGATGACACGAATCAATCGCTGCAAAGGCCTACTTCATGCGGCTTCAGACTGTGCGCAATTTTCGTTTCGCAAAGTACGGTAAAATCATGCTATTTCAATCCCGGGTTTTTTTACCATGCACGTTCCCCACCAGTTGTTCGACACCCTCTCCGAATTTCCGCTCGGCAATGGCGGCATTGGCCGGTTTTATTCGCTACCTGCACTGGAAGCCGCCGGGGTAGGGAAAATATCGCGTTTGCCGGTATCCATCCGCATCGTGCTGGAAGCCGTGCTGCGCAATTGCGACGGCCTGAAAATCACCGAGCAGCACATTCGCGAACTGGCCAGCTGGCAGCCCAACGGCAAGCGCACCGAGGAAATCCCTTTCGTGGTGGCGCGCATTCTGCTGCAGGATTTCACCGGGGTACCGCTGCTCGCCGATCTGGCGGCGATGCGCTCGGCAACTGCGCGAGCAGGCAAGAATCCCCAGGTAATCGAGCCGCTGGTGCCGGTAGACATGGTGGTGGATCACTCGGTGCAGGTGGACGTGTTCAACCAGCCCGACGCGCTGCAAAAGAATATGGAGCTGGAATTCATCCGCAACCGCGAGCGCTACCAGTTCCTGAAATGGGGCATGCAGGCATTCGATACCTTCAAGGTGGTGCCGCCCGGCATCGGCATCGTGCATCAGGTCAACCTGGAATACCTGGCACGCGGGGTGATGGAGAAGGACGGCGTACATTACCCGGACACCCTGGTGGGCACCGACTCCCACACCACCATGATCAACGGTCTGGGCATCGTCGCCTGGGGCGTGGGTGGCATCGAGGCGGAAGCCGGCATGCTCGGCCAGCCGGTGTATTTCCTCACCCCGGACGTGGTCGGCGTGCACCTGAATGGCAAAATTCGCGAGGGCGTGACCGCCACTGACGTGGTGCTGACCGTGACCGAAATGCTGCGCAAGGCGAAGGTGGTGGGCAAGTTCGTCGAATTTTTCGGCGCAGGTGCTGCGGCACTGTCACTGCCTGACCGCGCCACCATTGCCAACATGGCTCCTGAATACGGCGCGACCATGGGTTTCTTCCCGGTGGACGAAGCCACCTGCGCCTATTACGCCGCCACTGGCCGCAGTGCTGAACAGGTCGCTACCATCCGCAATTATTTCCAGGCACAGGGCTTGTTCGGCATCCCCCAGGCTGGCGACTGCGACTACTCGCAAGTGCTGGAAATCGACCTGGGCAGCGTGGTGCCCAGCGTGGCTGGCCCGCGCCGCCCGCAGGACCGCATCGAGCTGGATCACGTCAAACAGGCTTTTGCCGGGCTGTTTGCCAAACCGGTGGCCGAGGGCGGCTACGGCAAGGCTGCCGGGACGCTGGCGCAGCGTGTGGCGCTCACGCCGGCCCCCGCCGGAACGGATATCGCAGGCGGTGGCGTGCAAAACAGCGACACCCTGCCGGCCGGCGGCACCGACCCGGCGGTGGTAATTGAACGCGAAATGGTGGACAACCGCCCCACCCCAGACCATCTTGCCAGCAATGCGGTCTACACGGCTGCACAAGGCGGAACGCTCGGACACGGCGACGTGGTGATCGCCGCGATTACCTCCTGCACCAACACCTCCAACCCCAGCGTGATGCTGGCCGCCGGCCTGCTGGCGAAAAAGGCCGCGGAAAAAGGCCTGGTCGTTTCCCCTCACGTCAAGACCTCGCTCGGCCCCGGCTCGCGCGTGGTGACCGAATATCTGAAAGCCGCCAATCTGCTGGACCCGCTGGGCGCGATGGGCTTCAAGCTGGTGGGCTACGGCTGCACCACCTGCATCGGCAACTCCGGCCCGTTGCCTGCCGCAATTGAGTCCGCGATTACCGGCAACGACCTGATCGCCGCTTCGGTGCTCTCCGGCAATCGCAACTTCGAGGCGCGCGTGCATCAGAACGTGAAAGCCAATTTCCTGATGAGCCCGCCATTGGTGGTGGCCTACGCCATCGCCGGAACCATGAACAAGGATCTGGCAACCGAGCCGCTGGGTACGGGCCGCGATGGCGCCCCGGTATACCTCAGGGATATCTGGCCGTCCCTGGACGAAGTGGCCGCAGTGATGGGCACCGCCACCAACCCGGACACCTACCGCAAACTTTACGCCGACTTCAGTGCCGACAACCCTCTATGGGCCGCTGTGCCGGCGCCAACTGGCGCGGTATATGATTGGGATGCTGCATCTACCTACATCCAGCAGCCGCCGTTTTTCGACGGCGCAGCGGGCGACAGCGGCGTGATTCATGGTGCACGCGCGCTGGCGGTGTTCGGCGATTCCGTCACCACCGACCACATCAGTCCGGCCGGGTCCATCAAGCCCAGTTCCCCGGCAGGAAAATTTCTGCAGGAACACGGCGTGGACCGTGCCGATTTCAACAGCTATGGCGCTCGCCGCGGCAACCACGAGGTGATGATGCGCGGCACCTTCGCCAACGTGCGTATCAAGAACCTGATATTGCCCGGCAGCGAGGGCGGTGTGACGAAACACCAGCCCGATGGCGCGGAAATGGCGATCTATGATGCGGCCATGCAATACCAGCAGGAAGGCACTCCACTGATGATTTTCGCCGGCGAGGAATACGGTACCGGTTCCAGCCGCGACTGGGCAGCCAAGGGCACGCGCCTGCTGGGCGTGAAGGCGGTGATAGCGAAAAGCTTTGAGCGCATCCACCGTGCCAACCTGGTGGGCATGGGTGTACTGCCCTGCCAGTTCAAGGATGGTGCAGGCGCGGACGCTCTGAATCTGGACGGCAGTGAGACTTTCGACCTGCTCGGCCTGGAACACGGCATCGCTCCACAGCAGGACGTAACGCTGGTGATCCACCGCGCTGATGGTTCGACCGATACAGCGGCGGTGAAGCTGCGCATCGACACACCGATCGAGGTGGATTATTACCAGAGCGGCGGCATTCTGCCCTTCGTGCTGACCCAGTTGCTGGCTGACTGAGCGGCTAAGCCATGTCCGACCTGAACGATCCACGCGTATTTTTCGCCGCCGAGCGCACGCTGCTGGCCTGGAACCGCACTTGCCTCACGCTGATGGCATTCGGCTTTGTGGTCGAGCGCTTCGGCCTGTTCCTGCACATGCTCGCGCCACAGATGCCCCAGCATCTGGAGCGCGGCATCTCGTTCTGGGTGGGACTGGGTTTCATTCTGCTCGGCAGCCTGATGGCCGTACTCGCGGTGATCCAGTACCGGCGTGTGCTGCGCACCCTCAAGCCGGTGGAAATTCCGGACGGTTACTGGGTCAACATGGCGGCGCTTTCCACCTTGTTACTCGCCGTGCTTGGCATGGTGCTGTCCGCCTACCTGACCATGGGGCTGAAATAAATTTCGCGTATCGCTGCGATACGAAAACCCTCTCCCGTCCAATGAAAAATCGACTCCCATGACCCGCAAAATTCTCGTCACCTCCGCCTTGCCCTACGCCAATGGCGCCATCCACCTCGGTCACCTGGTGGAATACATCCAGACCGATATCTGGGTGCGCTTCCAGAAAATGCACGGGCATGAATGCTATTACGTATGCGCCGACGACACCCACGGCACGCCCATCATGCTGCGCGCCGAGAAGGAAGGCATCACGCCGGAACAATTGATCGCGCGCGTGCATGGCGAGCACCTGCGCGATTTCACCGGCTTTCACGTCGGTTTCGACAGTTATCACTCGACCAATTCCGAGGAAAACCGCGAACTGTCCAGCACGGTCTATCTAAAGCTGCGCGAAGCCGGACTGATCGAGAAAAAGACCATCGAGCAATACTACGATCCAGTTCGGGAAATGTTCCTGCCGGACCGCTTCATCAAGGGCCAGTGCCCAAAATGCGGCGCGCAGGACCAGTATGGCGACGGCTGCGAGGTATGCGGCGCGACCTATACGCCCACCGACCTGGTCAACCCGGTGTCGGCTGTGTCCGGCAGCACGCCGGTACGGCGCGAATCCGAGCATTACTTCTTCAAGCTCGGTGCCTGCGAAGCGTTCCTGCGCGAATGGACACGCTCCGGCGCACTCCAGCAGGAGGCTGCCAACAAGCTGGACGAATGGTTTTCCGCAGGACTGCAAAACTGGGACATTTCGCGCGACGCGCCCTACTTCGGCTTTGAAATCCCCGGCGCGCCGGGCAAGTATTTTTATGTCTGGCTGGACGCACCTATCGGCTATATGGCCAGCTTCAAAAAGCTCGCGGCGGAAAAAAACCTGGACTTTGACGCCTGGTGGCACAGTAATTCCGGCACCGAGCTATACCACTTCATCGGCAAGGACATCCTTTATTTCCACGCCCTGTTCTGGCCGGCCATGCTGAAAAACGCCGGCTACCGCACTCCGAACGGCGTGTTTGCGCACGGGTTTCTCACCGTCAACGGCGCCAAGATGTCCAAGTCGCGCGGGACCTTCATCACCGCTGAAAGCTACCTAGCCAGCGGCATGAACCCGGAATGGCTGCGCTACTACTACGCCGCCAAGATCAACGGCAGCATGGAAGACCTGGATCTGAATCTGGCCGACTTTGTCGCCCGGGTGAACAGCGACCTGGTGGGTAAATACATCAATATCGCCAGCCGCACCGCGGGTTTCATCGCCAGGCACTTTGACGGCAAACTGGCTGCCAGCCTGCCCGCCTCGGAATTGCTCGGCGAAGTTCAGCACGCCGCCACGCTCGTCGGCGAATGCTACGAGACGCGCGAATACGGCAAAGCGTTGCGCGAAATCATGCGCCTCACCGACCTGGCCAATCAGTACGTCAACGACAACAAACCCTGGGAACTGGCCAAACAGGAAGGCCGCGAGGCGCTGTTGCATGAAGTCTGCTCGGTCAGCGTCAACCTGTTCCGACTGCTCACACTTTATCTCAAACCAGTGCTGCCCAAGCTCGCCACCGAGGTAGAATCCTTCCTCAATATCGCCGCGCTGACCTGGACGGATGCCGGCACGCTACTGACCAACCACAGCATCAACGCCTACAGCCACTTGATGACGCGTGTCGAGCAGAAGCAGGTCGACGCCCTGGTGGCTGCCAACCAGCAAAGCCTGGAACCTGCG
This sequence comes from Sulfuriferula sp. GW1, assembly GCF_047300855.1. Classification (GTDB taxonomy): domain Bacteria; phylum Pseudomonadota; class Gammaproteobacteria; order Burkholderiales; family Sulfuriferulaceae; genus Sulfuriferula. The sequence goes on along the minus strand of NZ_CP170197.1, from coordinate 1,316,010 downwards.
GCTGAGACCCACTCTCCGGCACGGCACGCCGAGGCACAAGCCCACTCCATCGCCCCGATAGCCGACACCATCACGGTAGATGATTTCGCCAGGATCGACCTGCGCGTGGCAAAAATCGTCAACGCGGAGCACGTGGAAGGCGCGGACAAGCTGATTCGTCTGACCCTGAACATCGGCGAAGGCAAAACCCGCAATGTTTTTGCCGGCATCAAATCCGCCTACGATCCGGAAAAACTGATCGGCCGCATGACCGTGATGGTCGCCAATCTGGCGCCGCGCAAGATGAAATTCGGCGTTTCCGAAGGCATGGTATTGGCCGCTTCAGGCGAAACGCCGGGGTTGTATATCCTGTCGCCGGATGACGGCGCAGTGCCCGGAATGCGAGTGAAATAAGACGGTCATGCCTTTTTTCCTGTTCCCTGCGCCGGCAAAAGCCATCTTGCCGGCATTCGCGCCATCTTCAGAGGCTTAGGCTGATATCTGTATCCATAGTCTGTCCACGCCGCTCCTCCCGCCCCAGCAGCCGTAAACCCGCCAGCGCCTGCTGCAGAAAATCATCATTGCGTGACAGGGGATACACCATGTGCGCAGTCACCGAAAAATGAGGGATGTCAGGCACACGGTGCAAGCGGTTTTTGGCAAGAAGCGTGCGAACCATACGCAGCGGAAAGTACGCCGAACCACCCGATGTCAGCAGTTGCTGGATGCCCAGCCAGCCAACATTTGCGCTCAGCGCCGGGGGCGGATGGTCAGGAAAATGCAGGGAGAACTGGTGAAAGAATTCCGTGCCCCAGTCCACATGGACATAACCGGGATCGGGCCAGGGGCGCATCCTGTCGGTCGTTACCAATATCAGTGTTTCATCAAACAAGCGCTCCAGGCCTAGTCCCGGACGTGCTTCGGGCGTGTACATCAAGCCGATATCCAGTGTGTTCTGCACCAGACCCTGCATGATATCCTGGCTCGAAACCGATCTCCAGGCGCAAGGAAACCGCTGGAGCAGTTTCTCGCATCCATGCCACCCAGCGTGATAAAAAACCTTCCCATAAAGCGATCCGTCCGCTGACGGTCAAGCCGCCCGAATATCCATCGGGCAAACCCACATCCTGCCTGGCGATATCCGCGGTGCGCACCAGCGTCTGAGCGTGGCGCACGAAGCGCTGCCCCGCCGCCGTCAATGCCGCACCCTGCTTGCCCCGGCTGAATAATTTTGCGCCCAGTTTCCTTTCCAGATTCTGGATGCGGACACTCACAGTAGATTGGGTAACGTGTAGTTTTTCGGCGGCGCCCAGAAAATTCCCTATGGCGACCACATGGAGAAAAGTGCGCGCCTGTTCTATATCCATCTATCGATAATTCCGATACAAAGCATCATAATATTTCGTTTTTATTATAAATAAAAGCATCTTAAACTGCCTGACTTTCAGGCGCTTTCAAGGTCGACATCAAGGACGGCGCCCTCGGATCTGGACCATTACCCCCCGGAGCACACATCGACGGGATATCAAAACCGGCGTTTGATCTTGCCTCAAAGGACAATTCGCTCAGCGCCAGGTGGATCACAAGCTTGGATACATTACAGGAGCCATACCATGCAACTCTTCAGTTTTTTCAGCAGTTCAACCGCTTTCCGGGTCCGTATCGCTCTTGCGCTCAAAGGGGTTAGCTATGAATATCGAGCCGTAAATCTGCGCGCCGGCGAGCAACACCAGCAGGCATTCCTTGACCGCAATCCTTCAGGCGGCGTCCCGGTGCTGGTCGATGGGGATGTCTGCCTCGGCCAATCACTGGCCATTCTCGATTATCTTGATAGCCGCTATCCGGAGCCCCGCCTGACTCCCGCAGATCCGCTACAACGTGCGCGAGTACTGGAACTGGTTAATGTCATTGCCTGTGATATCCACCCCGTCAACAACCTGCGGGTGCAACTGTATTTGAAAAACATTCTGGGCGTGACCGAAGAGCAGAAAAATATCTGGTACCGGCACTGGGTAGAACAGGGTTTTGACATCGTGGAGTGTTTACTCGCACGCCAGGACGACGCGCCTTACTGCTTTGGTAACCAACCCACCTTGGCCGATTGTTGCCTGGTACCCCAGGTATGGAGTGCAGCGCGCGCAGGCTGCGATATCGCGGCTTATCCACGTATCGATCGGATCTATCGCCATTGCATGGCTCAGCCCGCTTTTATACAGGCAGCACCAGAACAACAGGCTGATGCGCCGCAGCAAACCTGATTCGCGCGCCACGGGGTCAAACGGCTTAACCAACCGATCCAGTCGCTATTCGCGTAAAACTATCCAACACTATCGTATAAAGCATCGTCATCAATGAAGTACATAATGAAAAACCTTGGCATTACTCCCTCGCACCAGTTGCCCTTGCCCGGTCACCGTGAAAAATGGATTTCCGGCTTGGGTGGCGCAGTGGGTATTGCCCTGACGCTATGGACCAGCCAGTGGGTTCCGGGCCATCATGCAATTTTGATCGTAGCATCGATGGGCGCCAGTGCCGTATTGCTTTTTGCCGCCCCGCATAGCGCATTTTCCACGCCGTGGGCAGTTCTGGGGGGGCATGTTAGCTCTGCACTGATCGGGATTGCATGTGCGTGGCTGGTACCCAATCTATTCATTGCCACACCGCTGGCACTCGGACTGTCCATTGTTTGTATGTACTACTTGCATTGCATCCATCCGCCGGGCGGTGCCACTGCTTTTATCGCAGTGATGGGCGGACCGGAGATTCACGCGATGGGGTTCGGCTATGCACTTTTTCCCATCCTGGTGAATGCCGGCATTCTGGTAGTGGCAGCGATGGTCTTTAACCATCTGTTTCGCGCTAAACAGGAAGCTCACATAGCGGAAGTGGAATCCCATCTGCATCTACCCGAGAAATATCTTATTCGGCACAGTGACTTGGTCTACGCCTTGTCGGAAATTCAGTCCTACATAGACGTGAGCGAAGAAGATTTATTGCGTGTTTACAATCTGGCGACAGAGCATGCGCATCCCGGCGAAATGCTGAGGGATAAATGATTTCCCGCATGCCAAACCGGCTTAGCTGACCGGATCTTTCTTGAAATTCAGGACAAAAAAATGCCCGGCGCGTAACGCTGCCGGGCGAAATCCTCTTATTAAGGAGGAGGAGGAGACAACACTGAGCTCTTGGGAAAGAGCTGAAGATCAGCGTTATAAGAATTTTCTAATATTATTACTTTCATGTCAATTAATTTTCGAAAATTTCTTGCACAGATCGATCAGAAATCATTATCTATTTGATTTATTGAATAAATAAAAAACGGGTGGAAAACCACCCGTTTTTTATTTGCATAGAGTCCGGCTCAGAACTCGACTCGAACATTATCGCGGCTTAACCAGCCATTCAGCACTTCGAGCAAACCATCATGCAGTTCCACGCGCCAGTTGTCGCCCAGTGCCAGTTCGCAGGCAGCCGGGCCATTGTGATATGCAATTCGTACCGGGCAACCGCCTTCCTGGGAGCGGTACGGCTGCAGTATGTCCAATAGTTTGCCAGCGCTGGATTGTCCGTTCATGGCAAGCTTGAGCGATTTTGCATAACGGGTACGCGCAGCGGCGAGGTCGTAGAGCTTGTCCACCATTACGCGCAGACCACCCGAGTAATCGTCTTTCGACACCTTGCCTTCTACCAACAACAAGCGGTCTTCCTTGAGCCACTCGCGATGCCGCTCGAATACCTCATTGAAGACCGGCACTTCGAGCGTTGCTGTTCCATCGTCCAATTGGACAAAGGCCATTTTTCCGCGCCGCGTCATCTGCGCGCGCAACGCCGAGATAATGCCTACCAGCAATACCGGCTGAGGACTGGGTGCAACATCCTTCAGGCGCAGTTTAGCCAGCCCGGCCAGTTCGGGCGCATACGCATCGAACGGATGCCCGCTGAAATAAAACCCCAAAGCGGTTTTTTCCTGCAGCAATTTTTCTTTCTCGTGCCAGCGCGGAACATCCGCCAGAGATGGTTGACTGTCCGGATGATTGTCGAGATCACCAAACAGGCTAACCTGATTGATATCAGCCGCTGCCTGCTCGGCCAGATCCAGCGCCATACCGACTGAAGCCAGCAGCGCCGCGCGATGATCGTTCAGGCTGTCGAACGCTCCCGCCCGAATCAGTGATTCTAACGTGCGCCGGTTCACACTGCGCTTGTCCACACGCCGTACAAGATCGAACAGATCCTTAAATGGACCGTCTTTTTCGCGTGCCGCAACAATGGCGCTGATCGCTGCCTCGCCGGTCCCTTTAACTGCACCCAGACCATAGCGGATCTGTTTGTCGTTTTCCGGGGCAAAGCGGTAACCGGACAGGTTGATATCCGGCGGCAATACCTCCAGACCATTGGCCAGGGTATCTTCGTAGAAATTTTTCACCTTGTCCGTGGCATCCATATCCGCGGATAAGGTGGCGGCCATGAATGCCGCCGGATAGTGGGCCTTTAGATAGGCCGTGTGATAAGCGACCAGTGCATAGGCGGCCGAGTGTGATTTATTGAAGCCATAGCCGGCGAACTTCTCCATCAAGTCGAAGATGTAAGTAGCCTGCTTGGCATCGATTCCTTTGGCTACCGCACCGTTGACGAAAATATCACGGTGCTCGGCCATCTCTTCAGCCTTTTTCTTACCCATGGCACGACGCAGCAAATCGGCCGAGCCCAGCGTATAACCGCCCATGACCTGGGCGATCTGCATCACCTGCTCTTGATAAACGATCACGCCGTAGGTGGGCTTGAGGGTGTCTTCCAGCGTGGGATGCATGTAGTCCACACGTGCCTTGCCGTGTTTGCGGTTGATGAAGTCGTCCACCATGCCCGACTCCAGCGGACCGGGACGGAACAGTGCCACCAACGCCACCACGTCCTCGAAACAATCCGGCTGCAGACGCCGGATCAAGTCTTTCATGCCGCGCGATTCGAGCTGGAATACCGCTGTGGTATTGCAGGCCTTCAGCAGCGCGTAGCTGCGCCGATCATTCAATGGCAGGGTTTCCAGGCTGAATGGTGCTTTGCCATCGGGCGACAATGCTGCGACATAACGCATTGCCCAATCAAGAATGGTCAACGTGCGCAGGCCAAGGAAGTCGAATTTCACCAGACCCGCTTTTTCCACATCGTCCTTGTCGAACTGCGACACGGCAGAATCCGAGCCTTCGGCAATGTAGAGCGGGCAAAAATCGGTAAGCTTGCCCGGCGCGATCAGCACCCCGCCTGCATGCATGCCAACGTTGCGGGTCAGATCTTCCAGCTTTTGCGCCAGGTCGAACAACTCGCGCACGTCTTCCTCGTTATCGTAACGGTCCTTGAGTTGCGGTTCGGTTTCCAGGGCTTTTTGCAACGAGACCGGCTTGACTCCCTCAATCGGCACCAGTTTGGAGAGCTGGTCGCACAGGAGATAGGGCATGTCCAGCACGCGCCCGACGTCGCGGATCACCGACTTGGAGCCGAGGGTGCCAAAGGTCACGATCTGCGATACGGCCTCGCGCCCGTACTTGTCCTTGACGTAGTTGATAACGCGTTCGCGCCCGTCCTGGCAGAAATCCACGTCGAAGTCGGGCATGGACACCCGCTCCGGGTTCAGGAATCGCTCGAACAGCAGGTCGTACGGGATCGGGTCGATGTCGGTAATGCCAAGCACATAAGCCACCAATGAACCCGCACCGGAGCCACGTCCCGGCCCCACCGGCACACCGTTATTTTTGGCCCAGTTGATAAAGTCTGCCACGATCAAAAAATAGCCGGGGAAACCCATCTGGATAATGGTGCCGAGCTCGAATTGCAGACGTTCCTGATATTCCGGGTAGCGTTTGTCGCGTTCGGCAACGTCTGGGTACAGCAACGCCATGCGCCCAGCCAGGCCTTCCTGGGAGCGTTCCCGCAAGTGCTCATCGAGTGTCATGCCCGCCGGCGTGGGGAATTGCGGCAGCATGCTTTTTCCCAGCTCCATGCTCAGCGAGCAGCGTTTGGCGATTTCTACGCTGTTGGTCAGCGCTTCGGGAATATCGGCGAACAGCGCCGTCATTTCCGCCCGGGTTTTGAAATACTGCTCCTCGGTAAACATGCGCGGACGGCGACGATCGGCCAGCAATGCGCCTTCCGCGATGCACACGCGCGCCTCGTGCGCCTTGAAATCCTGGCGTTCAGGAAACTGTATGGGATGGGTAGCCACCACCGGCAAATCCAGTGCCAGCGCCAACGGCAGCGTGGCCTGCAGACAGTTTTCAGCCTCGACATGGCCGCTGCGCTGGATTTCCAGGTAATAGCGATCGGGGAACAGCGCTGCCCAGCGGCTGGCCACGGCTTGCGCCGCGTCCTTATTACCCGCCAGCAGCGCCTGCCCCACATCACCCAATTGCGCGCCGGACAGGGCAATCAGCCCGGCGGTACCGCTTTCACCAAACCATGCCTGGCGCAGTTCCGCACGACCGCGATACATGTTTTCACGGTAGGCGCGGGTCAGCAATTCAGACAGGCGGCGAAAGCCGTCGCGGTTTTGCGCCAGCAGCAAAAGGCGACTGGGCCGATCGCGATCGGAGTCATTGCTCATCCACACGTCGCAGCCCAGGATGGGTTTGACGCCCTGGCTGCGCGCAGATTGATAAAATTTCACCATCCCGAATAAATTGGATAGGTCGGTTAAGGCCAGCGCAGGCATGGCATCCGCCACGGCGCGTTGCACCGCGTTGTCGATGCGTACGATGCCGTCGCTGATGGAGTATTCGGAATGCAGGCGGAGATGGATAAACTCGGGATCGGGCATCTGCTGATTTTACCCGGTTGCGGCAGGGTATAATACCGTCTGTTTATAAGCCTTTGAATCTCCGAATCATGCCAGCCATTCTTAACATCGCTGCTTACCGTTTTGTGCCACTGGAAGACCTGCCCGCCCTGCGCGAAACCTTCCGTGAACGTACCCGCGGGCTCAAGGGTACCGTGCTGCTCACGCCTGAGGGCATCAATATGTTCCTCGCCGGCGCTGCCGCCGAATTGGAAACCTTTATTGACTGGCTCACCGCGGATGCGCGCTTTGCCGACATCGCCATCAAACGCAGTATGTCGGACGACATTCCATTTAACCGCATGCTGGTCAAGCTGAAAAAAGAAATCATCACCTTTCATCAGCCTGATTTCGAACGTACCAGTCACCCAGCGCCCCAGCTCCCCGCCAATGAACTGAAAAAATGGTACGACGAAGGCCGCGAATTCATCATCGTGGATACCCGCAACGATTTTGAATACCGCGTCGGTACGTTCAAGAATGCGGTAAATCTCAAACTACACAGCTTTGGAGATTTTGCGGCAGCCACCGAGCAGCTCAAGAACTATCGCGACATGCCTATCGTCACGTTTTGCACCGGCGGCATCCGCTGCGAAAAAGCGGCACCATTCATGGCCGGACAGGGTTTCAGCCAGGTATACCAGCTGGAAGGCGGCATCCTCAAATATTTCGAGGAATGCGGCGCAGCACACTACGATGGCGAGTGTTTCGTGTTCGACAAGCGCGTCGCGCTCGATGGCGAACTCAAACCTACGCAAACCAATATGTGCTTTGCCTGCAGGAGCGTATTGACGCCTGAAGATCAGCAATCCGCAGACTATGTGCTGGGCGTATCGTGCCCGTACTGCGTGCACAAGCAAGCTGTAGCCTGACCGATTATCGCAGCGCATATCCGGACGACTTGGAAACGGGGGCCAGCAAGCCGCCGTTTTTTGCCGGTTATGGGAGATAATCGTGCGCAACAAGATCAATTCATTTGAATATGAAAATCACCCTGGAATCCCTGCAAATTCTGGATGCGATTGATCGGCGCGGCAGCTTTGCCGCAGCTGCGGAAGAAGTGTTCCGTGTACCTTCCGCTCTCACCTATACCATGCAAAAACTGGAGAGCGATCTAGGCGTAGCCTTGTTCGATCGTGCCGGACGCCGCGCCCTGCTCACCCCAGCAGGCCGGGTCCTGCTGGATGAAGGTCGTATACTCTTACAAGCTGCCGACGCACTGGAATGCCGGGTAAAACGTGTCGCCACGGGGTGGGAAACGGAACTGCGCATCGCGCTGGATATGATGCTCGATATCACGGCCCTATTCCCTTTGATTGAAACGTTTTATACGCAGATGAGCGGAACCCGCCTGCGTCTTAGCCACGAAGTACTCGGCGGTAGTTGGGATGCTTTGGCGACGAACCGCGCGGATCTGGTCATTGGTGTGTCCGGCGACGGACCACCGGGGGGTGGGTATGTCACACATAAAATTGGCGATGCTGAATTCGTCTTTGCGGTGGCTCCGGGCCACCCTCTGGCCAGTGTGGATCAACCCATCACTGCACATGAACTACTCAAGCATCGCGCCATAGCCATAGCCGACACCTCACGTCAGCTTTCCACCCGCAGCAGCGGCCTGTTGGACGGACAAGACGTACTGACCGTACCCGATGTAACCGCCAAGCTCGCTGCACAAATTGCCGGGCTGGGTGCCGGTTTCCTGCCGCGCTCTATGGCTGAGATAGAGGTCACGGCAGGTCGCCTGGTGATATGCGAGGTGGCCGAACCGAAACCGCTGGTACCGCTCTATCTGGCCTGGCGCAGCCGAAACAAGGGCCGTGCGCTGCGCTGGTTCCAAAAACAGCTTGATGACCCCACTCTGGCATCGGCCCTATTACGCAACGTCGCCCCTCAATCCTGACAAACTTCGCACTGCCCCTGTATAAAATAATCGATGTAAATGATACAAAAAAGCCGGGAATTCCCGGCTTTTTTAAACGCTACCCTATTACCAGCTCGTTTCGCGTTCCGCCGTCGCGGAAATCTTGTGGATGGCAAGGTCTGCGCCGTTAAATTCATCCTCCTGGCTGAGGCGAATACCCACAAACATCTTCAATAGACCATAGACCACGAAGCCGCCTATCAAGGCAACCGCAATACCCAGCAGTGTTCCCAACAATTGCGACATGAAGGCAACGCCACCGAGTCCCCCTAGCGCTTTTGCTCCGAAAATTCCCGCTGCCAGGCCTCCCCAGGTGCCACACAGGCCATGCAATGGCCACACACCCAACACATCGTCTATCTTCCATTTGTTTTGGGTAATGGTGAACATCCACACAAACAGCCCTCCCGCAACCACTCCTGTCACCAGCGCACCCAGAGGATGCATCACGTCTGATCCTGCGCAAATGGCTACCAGACCCGCCAGGGGGCCATTATGGATAAACCCTGGGTCATTACGACCAAAAACCAGTGCAGCCAGCGTGCCACCGACCATGGCCATAAGCGAGTTGACGGCTACCAATCCGGTAATCTTGTCGATGGTTTGCGCAGACATGACGTTAAAACCGAACCAGCCCACCACCAGAATCCAGGCACCCAAAGCCAGAAAAGGAATGCTGGAGGGTGGATGTGCAGCGATCTCGCCGTTTTTACGATAGCGCCCATGCCGCGCACCCAGCAGCAGCACAGCCGCCAAAGCAATCCAGCCCCCCACTGCATGGACCACAACAGAGCCGGCAAAATCATGAAAATTTGCGCCAAAACTGGTTTTTAGCCAGTCTTGAAAACCGTAATGATTATTCCAGGCAATGCCCTCGAAAAATGGATAAACAAAGCCAACCAGCGCAAAGGTCGCCGCAAGTTGCGGGGTAAATTTGGCGCGTTCAGCAATGCCCCCCGAAACAATAGCCGGAATTGCAGCCGCGAAGGTCAGCAGGAAAAAGAATTTGACCAGTTCATATCCACTTTTAGCAGCCAGCACTTCAGCACCGCTAAAAAAACTTACGCCGTAGGCGATGCTGTAGCCAATAAAGAAATAGGCGATCGTTGAAACACAAAAATCGGTCAGTATCTTTACCAGCGCGTTCACCTGATTTTTCTTGCGCACTGTTCCCAGTTCCAGAAAAGCAAAACCTGCATGCATCGCCAGTACCATAATCGCGCCCAGCAAAATAAACAGTACGTCGCTGGAATTTTTTAAATTTTCCATATCTCTCCCCAATGAAAGATCAATTCCTAAGCAATTTATGCACCAATATTTTTTTATTTAATATATCAATTAGATAACTATTTACATGTTAAAAATATTGATTAATATGCACAAATTATGTGCGTTACAAACTATATTGCACCATATTGGTGCAGATAAATTTTTGAATATCCCAGCTCTGCTAAATAAGCTGATAATTCATTAAGCGAGCAGGGGAATTTAAAAGGAGGGAAGTCAGAAGGGGAAACCAACCAGGCAATTACTTCTCGATACGCCTGGCGTCAGCATCCGAACCGAGATTATCGAGTTCACGATCCATCTCTTCTTCTGAAAGCGGCTGATAGGTCTCTGAATTGACCGGTTTTGGCTTGGAAATAAAACTGGCAACTACGATGCCCAGTTCATACAGCAACCATAGTGGCACTGCGAGCATGGACTGTGAAATCACATCCGGGGGCGTAAAAATCGCCCCGATGACAAATGCTCCGACAATCACGTAGGGACGAATTTCACGTAATTTACTGACACTCACCACACCTATTTTGACCAACAACACGACTATGACAGGGACCTCAAAAGTAATACCGAAAGCCATGAACATGGTCATCACGAAATCCAGGTATTTAGTGATATCGGTCATCACCGCCACACCGACCGGTGCCACGCCGGTAATAAAACCAAACACCACCGGGAAAACCATGAAATAAGCGAATGCCATACCACAGAAAAAAAGCACCACGCTGGCAACGACCAGTGGCACACCCAGACGTTTTTCATGCGAATACAGGCCCGGCGCAATAAACGCCCAGATTTGATAAAGTATATACGGCAAGGCAATCAGGAAAGCTGCCATCAGTGTCACTTTAATCGGCACCAGGAACGGTGCAGTGACCTCGGTGGCAATCAGCTGGCCTCCTTTGGGAAGGGCATGCAACAGGGGTTCTGCAAGCAAGGTATATAGATCATTGGCCCAGTGGAACAGGCCAAGGAAGATCACGACCACTGCGATGACCGAACGTAACAAACGGTCGCGCAATTCGATCAAATGGGAGATAAAGGTTTCCTGCGAAGCGGAGTTGCTCATGCTTTGGTATTGTTTGGTTCATGCGTAACGTTATGGCTCTGGGGAAGATGGACAGGTTCCAGTTCCAGTTCAGCCTGAGGAGAATCAATGAAGTGAGTTTCTGCACTTACCTGATTAGGCGCAGCCGTATCTGATGTGACTGCCTCCGGCTCCGTATGCACCATCCCTTTCAGGGCATTCTGTGCACCCATAACTTCTTCGGAGATCCTGTTTTCCGTATTCTCCATGCTTTGTTTGAATTGTTCGCCGGCTTTCTTCAGTTCATCCAACTGCATTTCCCGGCTGATGTCGGATTTAACAGTGGATACATAGCGTTGCAGGCGCCCCAGCAAATGGCCTGCTGTACGCGCAACTTTAGGCAAACGCTCAGGGCCAATCACGATCAACGCCACTACGCCGATCATTACCAGCTCGGAAAATCCGATATCAAACATAATTCAACCTAAGCAAATTACGCTCAAACTTTGGTTTTCTCTTTGACTTCGCCTTCAATGGTCTGGCCACGGCTCGCGCCGCCATCAATTTTGTCTTGCTCACCCTCTTTCATCGCTTCCTTGAAGTTCTTGACCGCCCCACCTACATCGCTGCCTATATTGCGCAGTTTTTTGGTGCCGAATACCACCAGCACAATAGCCAGAACGATCAGCCAATGCCAAATGCTAAAGCTGCCCATGATGAGTCTCCTTGGTTAAATTAAATGCGGCATCTTACCACCGCCGAATACGTGTACGTGCAGATGAAATACTTCCTGCCCACCACCCCGTCCTGTGTTGATCGTAGTACGAAATCCGTCATTCAGCCCATGTTTTCGCGCCAGCTCGGGGGCCAGAAGTAACATACGGCCAAGCAAGCCCTCATGCTGTGTCTCGCATTCCACCAGCGACGCAATATGCACCTTGGGGATAATCAACAAGTGCACTGGCGCCGCCGGGTGAATATCGTGGAATACCAGCAACTCATCATTTTCGAAGGCTTTTTTGCTGGGCAATTCGCCCGCCACAATTTTACAGAAAATGCAGTCCGTCATTGTTTACTCCGTGCCGCCTTCTCCGCATGTCCGGACACGCCCTCACGGCGTGCCAGTTCATCAAGAACGTCCTGAGGACCAAGACCCTGGCTGGCCAGTAGAATCAAGGTATGAAACCATAAATCAGCCGTTTCATATACGATTTTTTTCGGATCGCCATCCTTGGCCGCCATAATGGTCTCGGCTGCCTCCTCGGCAACTTTTTTCAGCATGGCATCAAGCCCCTTGGCATACAGGCTGGCGACATATGACGAGCCGGCAGCACTCGATTTGCGGGCTTCCAGGGTAGCGCCGAGACGTTCGAGAATGTCGTTCACTTGCGATAAATCTCCGCAGGATCCTTCAATACCGGCTCTGTAGTCACCCATTGACCATTTTCATACTTCTTAAAAAAGCAGTCATGCCGCCCCGTGTGACAGGAAATGCCACCCATTTGTTCAACCTTGAGCAAAATCACATCCTCATCACAATCCAGGCGGATTTCCTTCACTTTCTGCACATGCCCGGATTCTTCGCCCTTGTGCCACAATTTCTTGCGCGAACGAGACCAATATACCGCCTCGTTGGTCTCTACAGTACGTTTCAGCGCCTCTCGGTTCATCCACGCCACCATCAACACGTCACCATTGTCAGCGTCCTGGGCAATCGCAGGCACCAGACCATCCTCAGTCCAGTTTACTTTGTTTAACCAGTTGTCCGATACGCTCACAGTCTGACCTCGATCCCGTTTTGCATCATGTGAAGCTTGGCTTCATGCACGGTGTATTCGCCAAAGTGGAAAATACTCGCCGCCAGAACTGCATCGGCATGACCTTGTATCACGCCGTCGGCCAGATCTTGCAAGTTCCCCACGCCGCCACTGGCAATCACCGGGATTGTTAGCGCGTCCGATACTGCGCGCGTCAGCGGCAAATTGAAGCCGCTCTTGGTACCATCGCGATCCATGCTGGTCAGGAGGATTTCGCCCGCCCCCATTTGCTGCATTTTTTGCGCCCATTCCACCGCATCCAGGCCTGTGGCGCGGCGCCCGCCATGGGTGTACACCTCCCATTTACCATCGCTGCTGGCCTTCGCATCTATCGCCACCACGATACATTGTGATCCGAAGCGAGCTGCCGCGTCAGCCACCACCTGCGGGTTGGTCACGGCGGTGGTATTAATACTGACTTTGTCGGCACCCGCATTCAGCAGGCGACGCACGTCGTTGACCTCACGTACGCCGCCCCCCACGGTAAGCGGAATGAATACCTCGGCAGCAACGGCTTCGATGATGTGCAAAATCAGGTCGCGCTGATCAGAACTGGCGGTAATGTCGAGAAAAGTAAGCTCGTCCGCACCCTCACGATCATAGCGACGGGCGATTTCAACCGGATCACCGGCGTCGCGCAGGCCGACGAAATTGACGCCCTTGACTACCCGGCCGGCTGTCACGTCAAGACAGGGAATAATGCGCTTGGCGAGCCCCATTATGCTTCTGAAAGCTCATCAGAAAGCTTCTGGGCAGCGGCGAAATCCAGCGTACCTTCGTATATGGCACGGCCCGTAATCGCACCCATGATGCCTTCCTTTTCTGACGCGCACAGATTACGCACGTCGTCCAGATTGGTAATGCCACCGCTGGCAATCACAGGAATAGTCAACGCCTGCGCCAACTTCACCGTCGCTTCGATGTTGACACCAGAGAGCATCCCGTCGCGACCAATATCAGTATAGATCACCCCTTCCACGCCGTAGTCCTGGAATTTTCGTGCCAGATCAATCACGTCGTGATGGGTCATTTTGGACCAGCCTTCCACCGCCACTTTGCCTTCCTTGGCGTCCAGCCCGACGATGATATGGCCGGGGAAAGCATTGCAGGCGTCATGCAGAAAACCCGGGGTTTTCACCGCTGCCGTGCCGATAATGACGTAACGAATACCGTCATCCAGGTAGCGCGCAATGGTGTCGAGATCGCGGATGCCTCCGCCGAGTTGTACCGGCACATCTTCACCCACCGCGTCCACGATGGCTTTGATCGCGCCTTCATTGACCGGCTTGCCCGCAAATGCACCATTCAAATCCACCAGATGCAGACGGCGCGCGCCTTGCGCAAGCCAGTGGCGCGCCATTTCGGCGGGGTCTTCGGAAAATACAGTGGCCTCTTCCATCAGACCCTGTTTGAGACGCACGCAGTGTCCGTCTTTCAAGTCAATCGCGGGGATAATCAACATGGTATTGGTACTTGGAATGCCTATAGAGAACAGTGGGTATTGAAAGTGTCACATTGATTGGCAGAAATATTGCCGTCCCAGGTCACAAAATTACCCAGTAACGCAAGCCCGGCCGCCTGACTTTTTTCCGGGTGAAATTGCACAGCAAAAATATTATTGGATGCCACCGCGCTGGTGAACGGGAACGGGTAAAGCGTAAAGGCTGAAACCATATCCGGGTTGCCTGCTTCCACATAATAGCTATGCACAAAATAAAAGCGTGCGCCATCAACAATGCCGCCCCACATCGGATGCGGCACTGCCTGGTGAACTTCATTCCAGCCCATGTGCGGTACTTTCAGCCGGCTGCCCGCGTTGTCATGCATCGCTTCGTTTGGGAAGCGCAATACCCGACCGGGCAGTATACCCAAACCGGCGACGTCACCTTCCTCGCTATGCTCGAACAGCATCTGCATGCCCAGACAAATACCCAGGAACGGCTTGCTGGCAGCAGCCTGCCTGACCACCTCGATCAAGCCACGCTCGCGCAGCTCGTGCATGCAGTCGCCCATCGCACCTACGCCGGGGAATACCACGCGTCCGGCATTCAGGATGACATCCGGATCAGCAGTGACTGCGACACTTGCAGCAGGTGCCACATGCTCCAGCGCCTTGGACACCGAACGCAGATTACCCATCCCGTAATCAATGACGGCGATATCCACACCCATGTCAGAGACTGCCTTTGGTGGAAGGCATCACCCCTCCCATGCGCGGGTCGGCTTCCACCGCCATGCGCAGGGCGCGGCCAAATGCCTTGAAAATGGTTTCTGCCTGATGGTGGGCGTTGGCGCCGCGCAGGTTATCGATGTGCAGCGTCACGCCCGCATGATTGGTGAAGCCCTGAAAGAATTCGTGGATCAGGTCGACATCGAAGGCTCCAATGGCGGCGCGCGTATATTTCACGTGATATTCCAGCCCGGGACGCCCGGACAAATCCAGCACCACGCGCGATAAAGCTTCGTCCAGCGGCACGTAGGCATGACCGTAACGACGCACACCCTTCTTGTCACCAATAGCCTTGGCGAATGCCTGCCCCATGGTAATGCCGATGTCTTCCACGGTATGGTGAGCATCGATGTGGAGATCCCCGGCAGCGTCAATTTCGATATCCATCACACCGTGGCGGGCAATCTGATCAAGCATATGGTCGAGAAAGGGCACGCCGGTCTGGAAGCGACCGTTACCACTACCATCCAGATTGAGCGTTACGCTGATCTGGGTCTCCAGGGTGTTACGGGTTACTTGGGCTGTACGCATGATTATTTTATTGAATGCTCGAAATTAAACGGGCTTGCGCAGAATATCTGCCAATGCATCCACCAACGCAGCACACTGCACGTCGGTTCCTATGGTAACCCGCATGAATGGTGCAATGCGTTCCGGCTTGCTGAAATGCCTCACAATAATACTGCGTTCGCGCAATTTCGCTGTCAATTCCTTGCCATCATACTGCGGGTGGCGGGTCAGGACAAAGTTCGCTGCCGAAGGCAATACTTCAAACCCGAGTGATTGCAGGCTTGCAACGAGTTTTTCACGCGTACCGATGACCTTGCGGCAGGTCGATTCGAAGTAAGCACGGTCCTGCATGGCGGCCGTAGCACCCGCCTGTGCGGGTCGACCCAATGGATAGGAATTGAAACTATCCTTGACGCGGTCGAGCGCCTCGATCAACTCGGCGTTCCCCACCGCGTATCCGACACGCAAGCCTGCCAGCGAGCGCGATTTAGACAGCGTATGCGTGACCAGCAGCTGCGGGAAGCGCTTGACCAGACTAACGCACGACTCGGCACCGAAATCGACATATGCCTCATCCACCACCACCACCGAATCAGGGTTAGCCCGCAACAGTCGTTCAATCTCGCTCAGCGCCAACGCACGGCCGGTGGGCGCGTTCGGATTCGGGAAAACAATGCCGCCATTCGGTCGCAGGTAATCATTCACACATATTTCAAAACTGCCGGTGAGCGGAACTTCGATATATTCGATGCCGTACAGACCACAATACACTGGATAAAAACTATAGGTAATATCCGGAAACAGAATGGGCAAATCATGCTTGAGCAATGCGTGAAACGCGTGGGCCAATATTTCATCCGAGCCGTTCCCAACAAATATGTTGGCCAGCTCGATGTCATGATATTCGGCAATCGCCTGCCTGAGACGCTCGCTGTTCGGATCCGGGTATAGGCGCAAACTGTCTGCGGCTTCTGCGCGTAGTGCCTCCAGCACACGCAAACCTGGACCATAAGGATTCTCGTTGGTATTCAGCTTGACCAGATTGCCCAGTTTGGGCTGCTCGCCAGGCACATAGGGGGTCAGCCCATGTACCACCTGGCTCCAGAAACGACTCATAAAATCAATCCGTGATGATGCGATATTCAGCTGAACGGGCGTGCGCCTGCAAGCCCTCGCCATAGGCCAATGTGGCGGCAATTTGCCCCAACGTCCGCGCGCCTTGCTCCGATACCTGGATCAGGCTGGTGCGCTTCTGGAAATCATACACTCCCAGCGGACTGGAAAAACGCGCGGTGCGCGAAGTCGGCAATACGTGGTTGGGTCCGGCGCAATAATCGCCCAGCGCCTCGCAGGTAGTGCGCCCCATGAAAATCGCGCCGGCGTGTTTGATCCTTGCCGCCCACACTTCGGGCTGATCCACCGACAGCTCCAGGTGCTCGGGTGCGATGTGGTTGGCAATGGCGATGGCTTCATCCAGGTCGCGTACCTCGATCAGTATGCCGCGATCACCGAGCGAGGCTTCAATGACTTCGCGACGCGGCATTTCCGGCAGAAGCTTATGGATACTGGCTGTCACGGCGTCTATAAAGGCCGCATCGGGACAAAGCAGGATGGATTGCGCCAGCTCGTCGTGCTCCGCCTGCGAGAACAAATCCATCGCAATCCAGTCCGGATTGGTCTTGCCATCGCAAATCACCAGAATTTCAGATGGTCCGGCCACCATGTCTATGCCAACAGTGCCGAACACACGACGCTTGGCTGCGGCCACGTAGGCATTGCCGGGTCCGACGATTTTATCCACCTGCGGGATGGTGGCGGTGCCATAGGCCAACGCGGCTACCGCCTGCGCGCCACCAATGGTGAATACACGCGTGACCCCAGCCACCGCGGCAGCCGCCAGTACCAGTTCGTTCTGCACGCCGTCGGGGGTAGGCACCACCATGATGAGTTCGTCCACACCCGCCACCTTGGCCGGTATTGCATTCATCAGCACCGACGACGGATACGCAGCCTTGCCGCCCGGCACATACAGACCGACGCGATCCAGCGCGGTCACTTGCTGGCCCAGCACGGTACCGTCGGCCTCGGTGTAAGTCCACGATTGCATCACCTGATGCTCATGGTAGGCCCTGACACGCGCGGCAGCGGCTTCCAGCGCATCACGCTGAATTTGCGGCAGCTTGTCGAGGGCAGCGTGCAAACTGGCGATCGGCAACTCCAGCTGCGCCATGGTGTCAACATCCAGACGGTCGAAACGCTTGGTGTATTCAAGCACAGCGGCATCGCCATCGCGACGCACATGGATCAGGATATCTTCCACCGTACGTTCGATCGCTGCATCCTGACCACTTTCGAAGGCAAGCAGGCGGTCAAGTTCGGATTGAAACTGCGGCGAACGGGTAGTCAGCCGTTGGATAGTCAGCATGGTCTTTATCAATCTATAAACAGCAGTAGGCTTCAGCAATTACAGTTCGATATTATACCGGCAAAGGCCCTGAATTCAGCGCTAATTATGCCAAGACCCTGAATTAGACAGAGTCCAGATTTTGGATTAGTATTGTAATATTCGCAAGCTGGATACAAAAGGCAAACAGAAGCTATGGACATGAAGATGCAACAATACAGCCGCGACAACATGGCGGAATTACTACGCAGCCACGACATCAATCCGACCCATCAGCGTATCGAGATTGCCTACGCGTTATTTTCACGCCAGCAACATTTGTCTGCCGATCAGATCATGGCCATTGTCAACGACCGCCATTCGGAAACTTCCAAGGCCACGGTATACAACACACTCAATCTGTTTCTGGAAAAGAAGCTGATCCGCGAAGTAATCGTGGATCCGAACAAGGTTTTCTACGATCCCAATACCCAACTGCATCATCATTTTTACAATGTAACCAGCGGCGAGCTGACCGACATTGATGCAGAGGGCGTCACGATTTGCGGTCTACCGCAATTACCTGAGGGTGTGGTCACAGAAGGTGTGGACATTATCGTGCGCATTCGTCCCGGCGCTATCGCTCAAGCCCAGGAGCAGCTAGCCTAACGGCTCAAACATCACCCGCAAATCCTCCGCCGTCAATGTTGTGGCGGCGTGCTCGCCATCTCCCAGAACACCTGCAACCATGCTGCGCTTACGCTCCTGCAGCGCAAGAATCTTCTCCTCCACCGTGCCCTCGGTATAAAGCTTGTACACAAACACCGGATTGAGCTGCCCGATACGATGTGCGCGTCCGGTAGCCTGGTCTTCCACCGCCGGGTTCCACCACGGATCATAGTGAATCACGGTATCGGCAGCAGTCAGATTGAGGCCTGTGCCGCCCGCCTTGAGGCTGATCAGGAACAGCGGCACTTCACCCGCCTGAAAGCGATTCACCGGCGTCTCGCGGTCACGCGTTTGCCCGGTCAGTTTGACGAAATCGATTTCGCGCTCATCCAGCTCCTGCTCGATCAGGGTCAACATGCTGGTGAATTGAGAAAACAGCAGAATGCGACGGCCTTCCGCAAGCATCTCCGGCAACAACGCCATGAGCAATTCCAGCTTGGCGGACTCCTTCACCTTGCGCGCCGCGGGAATCGCCAGCAGGCGTGGGTCGCAACATACCTGACGCAGTTTCAGCAACGCATCAAGAATCACTATCTGACTCTTTTTGAAGCCCTGCTCGGCTATCGCGTTGCGTACTTTGTCCTGCATGGTCGCGCGTATGGTTTCATACAGATCCCGCTGGGCACCGCTGAGCTCGCAGGTACGCGGAATGTCGGTCTTGGCGGGCAGGTCCTGCGCCACTTCGGCTTTTGTGCGACGCAGCAAAAATGGCGCAACCCGTCGCGCCAAAGCATCGCGGCACAGGGTGTCGTGATATTTTTCGATCGGGTTACGGAATACGCGCTTGAACTGCGCCTCGCTGCCCAGCAATCCCGGTACCAGAAAGTGAAACAGCGACCACAGTTCGCCCAGATGGTTTTCCATCGGCGTGCCGGTAAGCGCCAGGCGGTGGCGCGCCACCAGCTTGTGCACCACCTGGGTGGCCTGGGCTTTAGGATTTTTGATGAAATGCGCCTCATCCAGTATCAGCAAGTGAAACTGGCATTCGGCCAACGCTGCACTATCGCGCGGTAACAGGGCGTACGTGGTCAGCACCAAATCATAATCGTTGATATTGTCAAAATGCGCTGCTCGATCCGGTCCATGCAAAATCAGCACGCGTAAACCCGGGGTAAATCGGCTCGCCTCGCGGCGCCAGTTGAACATCAGGCTGGTGGGTGCAACGACCAGGCTGGGACGATCGGCCCGGCCCGCTTCTTTTTCAGCCAGAACGTGGGCCAGGGCTTGCAGGGTTTTACCCAACCCCATGTCATCGCCAAGTACGCCGCCCAGTTGATATTCGCGCAAGAATTGCAGCCAATTGAGTCCGTCCTGTTGATAAGGACGCAACTCGGCATGCAAGCCGACGGGCGGCGCCACCGGCATGACACCGGAAAATTCACGGAGCTTGCGACCCAGCTCCAGCAACTTGTCGCCACTGAGCCAGCGGAGCCGCGCTGCCGAATCGATATCAGCCAGACGCGCGGCGTGTACCGCGTTCATCTCCAGGCGCCCGGCACCATCCAGTGCATCCCCATCAAACAGCTCCACCAGCACCGACAGCAGGCCGCGCACACGCTCGGCAGGCAGGGCAATTTTTTTGCCGGAGGGCAACGCCGCCAGATAATGCCCGGTTACCGGCGCCTCACCCCGCAGCAGCGCGGCATGTGCCTCGTCGCTTAAATCGCGGACCAGCCCGGCCAGAATCGGCAGCAGACTGATGCGCTCGCCCGCCACAGTGATGCCCAGCTCCAGGCCAAACCAGTCGGTACCGGAAGTTTCTTCCAGATCGGCATCCCATTCATCTTCCGCCTCGGCAATATCCCAACGGAATTCCGGTGTGCTCTCAATGCGCCAGCCAGCCTCGACCAGTTCCGGCAAGTGCTGCATGGCGAAATCCGCCCAGCTATCTTCGTCTTCCAAAGTAAATGCATCGCCAAGCTTGCTCGCACCTGGCAGATCAAGACGCTTGGCCGAAAAGAAATCCAGAGCCTCGAGCCGTTGCAGTGCCGCGCGTTCAGTCGCCTGATGCCGCTGCATGGCGAGTAACTCTTCGCCTACACGGCGATTCACACTGTCGCCTGCTGTATGAATATTGACGCGAGTCCCCTGGTAATCGAATTCCAGTCGCGCCAGATCCACATGTACCGTCTGTCCCGGGCGCTGCCAGCCATAATGCACAAGAGGCGGCCCATCCATTTGCTGGCTGGTGAGCCTGAGTACCGGTGTCGGAATCACACTGTCGATATGACGGGTCTGCAAACGCGCCGGCGCCGGCAAGGCAGCAGGAATCTGTGCCAGACGCTGGGCGACGTCTTCCATTGCCTGCACGGGCACAGCGGGCGCGTTGGCAATGGCTTCGGCGACCGCATCAACCAGCCCGGATTCCAGTTCGCCACATTCGTAAGTGGCTGGATCCAGCCACCAGGGAGGCGCCAGCGCCAGCACCTGGGCTGGAGGCTGCGGCTGCAACGTCAAACGCTGGTCACCATCCATTGCATCTACCCAAACCACTGTGGCCGGGCGTACACCCTGATAGCGCAGCGGCGACGTTTCGGCGGACTGCCAGAATGCGCGCCCGGTCGATAGCAACTGGCGTAACGCGAGGGCACCGCGATGACCGCTCAGATAAAAACTCGGATCGACGTCCATTCCGCGTTCCAGCGTACGCAGTAATTCAACCGCATCCCAGTCGACTGGCGAAACAAATTGCGGCGGGTTGGGGTTGTATAAAGACTTGAAGCCCGACCATGGCTTGGCCGAGCCATAGCCGCCCTTCTGCAGCAAGCGCGCCTTCATCAGACGCACCACCAGACGCCCGTCAACCAATGGCTCAATCACATACAGCAAACGATCCTGCACTTCCGGAGAAAACTGCCCCTCCGGACTGGCAGCCTGTGCCGCCACCCCGAGTCGCTGCAACCAGTTGTCCAAACCTGCCGGGACGCCTTCCACCGATTGCCCGCCCTCTCCCAATGCCGCAATCAGCACTGCCGCAACGTGTTTGCAGTTGTACCCTACCGGGCATCCGCAGTGCCCTACCGGATACCAGCCTTTCGGGCTGTGATTCACACGGATAGTCACCGGATAAGGCTGCGTGCGCGAACCTTGCACCCGCGCTGACATGTAGCGCTTGTCCTCACTGCACTCCATGTCCAGCACGCGTTCCCGCCAGACCAGTTCGCGCCCGCGGGCCAGCCACGTCTCGGAAAAATGGTCGCGCAAATCGTGTTCGGATAGCGTCATGGATTTATCTATGGGCGAAAGGCGCGATTATCCCCCGTCTTGCCTATATAGTTCAACCATGGAATCGATTCTGAAGGATTTCCCTCCAAACAAGATTGCCGTATACCCGGCCATTCTCTATAATCCACGCCTTGTGCCGATGTAGCTCAGTTGGTAGAGCAGCGCATTCGTAATGCGAAGGTCACCAGTTCGATTCCGGTCATCGGCACCATCAGCAATTCCAAAGAAGTCCGACAAAGGCCGTAAACCAAAATAAATGCCAGGTTTACGGCCTTTTTCACATCCAGATCAGCCTAATCAGCCGTAGCCAAGTGCTTATGGCCTGGTGCCATAACGTGGCGTGTGCACTCGGCGGACCACTCCTGTGAATATATGCTAATTCATATTTTTACTAATTGCCGCCACACAATCACAAAGTAAAAGGCCAGACTCGCGTCTGGCCTACTTCGTTTCATTATGCTTAGACTTACTGCCGCAGCACAATCAATATCCCGGCATTGTTAATGCAGCAGCGGCACAATCAGCAACGCCACAATGTTGATGATCTTGATCAGCGGGTTGATGGCCGGTCCGGCCGTGTCCTTGTAAGGGTCACCCACGGTATCACCGGTCACCGCGGCCTTGTGGGCTTCCGATCCTTTGCCGCCGAAATTACCTTCTTCGATATATTTCTTGGCATTATCCCAGGCGCCGCCGCCGGTGGTCATCGAAATGGCTACGAATATGCCGGTGACGATGGAGCCCATCAGCACACCGCCCAGCGCCTTGGTGCCGGCGCCCGGGCCCATCAAAGCCGTCATGCCCAGCGCTACCACAATAGGCACCAGCACCGGCAGAAGCGATGGGATCATCATTTCCTTGATCGCGGCACGGGTGAGCATATCCACAGCCCTGGAATAATCCGGCTTGGCGGTACCCGCCATGATGCCGGGGATTTCCTTGAACTGGCGGCGCACTTCCACCACTACGCTGCCAGCTGCACGACCCACCGCCTCCATACCCATGGCGCCGAACAGGTACGGCACCATGCCGCCTATGAACAAGCCGATAATCACCGCGGGGTCAGACAAGGAAAAGTCCACCAGTTTGCCGGCGTGTTGCAAGGTATGGGTGTAGTCGGCAAACAGCACCAGCGCTGCCAGACCGGCTGAACCAATTGCATAGCCTTTGGTGACCGCTTTGGTGGTGTTGCCCACGGCATCCAGCGGATCGGTGATCGCGCGCACGCTGTCAGGCAAATCAGCCATTTCCGCGATACCGCCTGCATTATCAGTAACAGGGCCATAAGCATCCAGCGCCACGATGATGCCGGTCATGGACAGCATGCCGGTAGCCGCAATGGCGATCCCATATAAACCCGCCAGTTGATAGGATACGAGAATGGCCACGCACACGGCCAGGACGGGTGCAGCGGTAGAACGCATCGACACGCCCAGCCCGGCGATCACGTTGGTACCGTGACCCGTTGTGGAAGCCTGGGCGATATGGCGTACCGGTGCGTATTCAGTAGCGGTGTAGTACTCGGTAATCAGCACCATCGCCGCCGTCAACCCGAGCCCGACCAGGCCGCACAGATACAGACTCATCACGCTGTAGCTGCCATTGTCGGCCATCAGCCATTGCGTGACCGGGTAGAACGCAACGGCCGCCAGCACGCCCGACACGATCAGGCCGCGGTAGAGGGCGTTCATGATTTTTCCGCCTTCCCGTGCATTGACGAAAAACGTGCCGATCACCGAGGCGACGATGGATACACCGCCCAATACCAGCGGATAAATCATCGCGCCGGTACCCGCGGTATGCAGCATCAGTCCACCCAGCAACATGGTGGCGATGATGGTCACGGCGTAGGTCTCGAACAGGTCGGCCGCCATGCCGGCGCAATCGCCCACGTTGTCGCCCACGTTGTCGGCGATGACAGCCGGGTTGCGCGGGTCATCTTCGGGAATGCCTGCTTCCACCTTGCCGACCAGATCGGCGCCCACATCCGCACCCTTGGTGAAAATGCCGCCACCCAGCCGCGCAAAAATAGAAATCAGCGAGCCGCCAAAGCCCAGACCGATCAGCGGCGAAATGTTGACCACCTCACCTGCCGGCGTGATCGCCGTCAGAAAAGCATAAAACCCCGCCACTCCCAACAAACCCAGACCCACAACCAGCATGCCGGTAATCGCGCCGCTGCGGAATGCCACTTTCAATGCCGGATTCAGTCCTTCACGCGCGGCTTCGGCAGTGCGCACGTTGGCACGCACCGAGATATTCATGCCGATGTAGCCTGCCGCAGCGGAGAGTATCGCGCCCAGCGCGAAACCCGCCGCTGTGAGTTTTCCGAGGAATATAAAAATAAGCACGAACAACACCACACCCACCATGCCTATGGTGCGGTACTGACGATTGAGATAGGCTTGTGCGCCTTCCTGAATCGCCGCCGCAATTTCACGCATGCGCTCGTTTCCGGTGGGTTTGGCCAGCACCCATTTAATGGAAACCAGGCCATAGATTATGGCAAAAACAGCGCAAGCGAGCGCCAATACTAGACCATCCGACATACTTCATCCCTCCTTGGACTACTTGTGCAAATCGGAGCCTGTTCCGGCCGGCTCATTGCCCTGCGACTTTTTATCTTTTTCAGTACGGCTTGCCGATGGCAAGACCACCCTCAAAACGCATACCCGGCTCAAAGCCGAAAATTTCGGTGAGATTCAACTCCTGTATTAATTGATCGACAGCCTCCTGACCATGCTCACGCTGCACTTCCGAGAGGATAAGCTTGGCGGAATTACCGTTATAAAAGCCGCCAAAATCGGCTTGGACAGCAAGCAACTGACGCGCGCGGTCTAGGGTCATCGTGGATTTTTTGGGTTTAGAGTTGTGCGCGCATCAAATTGAAAACGGCTTCAATTTTTTCGCCACTGCCACATTCTTCAATGTCACATATTGCGGCAAGCCGTTTTCATATTTTGGATAGTCCTCGCCCTGAATCAGCGGCGCCAGGTAACGACGGCATTTTTCGGTAATGCCATAGCCATCCTTGCTGATGAAGTCGCGCGGCATGAATTTCTCGACGTTGGCGACCTTGGACAGAGGCGCCATGCCGATCTTGTATTTGTAGGGCGAATCGGAGATGCGATCCACCGTCGGCATCACCGAATTGTGCCCCTTGATGGCCAGCTCAACGACCTTTTTACCCAACTCGTAAGCCTGTTTCACATCAGTCTTGGAGGCGATGTGCCGCGCCGAACGTTGCAGGTAATCCGCCACTGCCCAGTGGAACTTGTAACCGTGCGCTTCCTTGATCATATTGGCCACCACCGGTGCAGCGCCACCCAGTTGGGCATGACCGAAAGCATCGCGGGTACCTTGTTCGGCAAGGAACTTGCCATCGGGATAGTGGCAACCCTCGGACACCACAATCGTGCAATAACCGAATTCCTCGACTTTTTTCTTCACCGCAGCGAGGAATTTTTTCTGATCGAATTCGATTTCCGGGAACAGGATGACCACCGGGATACCCTGCTCAGCCACCAGGCCGCCCGCTGCCGCAATCCAGCCAGCATGGCGACCCATCACCTCGATCACGAATACCTTGGTCGACGTCTTGGCCATGGAGCGCACGTCATACGAAGCTTCCAGCGTAGACACGGCAATGTACTTGGCTACCGAGCCGAAGCCGGGGCAGCAGTCGGTAATGGGCAGGTCGTTGTCCACGGTCTTGGGCACGTGGATAGCCTGGATCGGGTAACCCATGGATTCGGACAATTGCGAGACCTTGAAGCAGGTGTCTGCGGAATCGCCGCCGCCATTATAGAAAAAATAACCGATGTTATGCGCCTTGAACACTTCGATCAGGCGTTCGTATTCGCGCTTGTTGGCTTCCAGGCTTTTCAGCTTGAAGCGGCATGAACCGAACGCCCCGGAGGGCGTGGAGCGCAGCGCGGCAATGGCCGCATCGGTTTCCTTGCTGGTATCGATCAGGTCTTCGGTCAACGCTCCGATAATGCCGTTGCGGCCTGCATAGACCTTGCCGATCTTGTCCTTGTGTTTGCGTGCGGTTTGAATCACCCCGCAAGCCGATGCATTGATAACTGCAGTGACGCCGCCGGATTGTGCGTAGAAGGCATTTTTTTTCGCCATTTATGTTTTCTCCATGCTAAATAAAAAACGCCAGCGGATTGCTCTGCTGGCGTATGGTTTTAACTGATGTCTTTACCGGTTTTTCCTGAAGTCACTCCGGCCTGTTCTTTTTCGTGGTCGGCTTGCACTCTCAGCAATACCAGCACACAATCGCCGAGGTCATCGTATTCCTCGCGCCCGGTGCCGAACATCTGATGCACCCGGTAGAAAAACATGCTGCGGAAGCGTCCTTCGCCCACCTTGGCGATCACGAAACTGCAATCACGCTGTTTCCAGAACAGGCATGGGCATGTGGTCAGTTCGCGGTCTTCCGGATACATGCGCAGTTCGGTGTCAGCGACTTCCACTGGCACATCGTGCCCATAGCGTTCCTTGACCGCACGCTCCACAATGCTGCGTTCGGTATCGCTGAAATCCGCGATAGTGTTTCCCATGAGGGTTTAACCCAATGCCTGGAAAATGGAATCGCGAATCCCTTCCACTTTTCCGGTACCTGTCACCTTCACGTATTTCGGCGCCCCCGCCGCACCACTTGCCGCCCATTTTGAATAGTAGGCCACCAGTGGCTCGGTCTGTGCGTGATACACATCGAGGCGTTTTTTAACGGTTTCTTCGGTGTCATCGTCGCGCTGGATCAGGTCTTCGCCGGTCGCATCATCCTTGCCGGCGACTTTGGGCGGATTGAATACCACATGATAAGTGCGCCCCGAAGCCGGATGGACGCGGCGGCCCGACATGCGTTTGACGATTTCCTCATCCGGCACGTCGATTTCGACCACGTAATCTATCGGTACGCCAGCGGCCTTCATTGCTTCAGCCTGCGGGATGGTGCGCGGAAACCCGTCAAACAGAAAACCCTTGGCGCAATCAGCCTGTTTGATGCGATCTTTCACCAGACCGATGATGATATCGTCCGAAACCAGTTGGCCGGCATCCATCACGGCTTTGGCCGCTTTGCCCATCTCGGTGCCGGCGGCAATCGCGGCGCGCAGCATGTCGCCCGTGGAAATCTGCGGGATGCCATAGCGTTCCTTGATGTAATTGGCTTGTGTACCTTTGCCCGCACCGGGGCCGCCCAACAGGATCAGTCTCATCTCTTACTCCATGATTTATTTTGTATGACAGCCCAAGAGGGTATTGGATTTAGGGCCGATTTGAACAGTCAATTTTTTTTATTCAAACATAAAACCAGTTTCAAACCCATAGCTGGCGCACCATTGCGAGATCTTCAGCGGTATCTACGCCGGGCTGGGCAGGCAACTCGCTCACGGCCACACTGATCTTGTGGCCGTGCCACAGCACGCGCAGCTGCTCCAGCGATTCAAAACGTTCGATGGGTGCCGGCGTGAGCCCGGCGTATTGTCGAAGAAAACCTGCCCGATAGGCATACAGTCCGATATGACGGAACACCGGCAGGCCGTCCGGCAGGCTTTGTCCCGCCGCAAAAGCATCGCGCGGCCAGGGAATCGGCGCACGGCTGAAATACAGCGCGTAGCCTTCAGCGTCCATGACCAGCTTGACCACGTTGGGATTAGTCAATGTCGCGTAATCATGAATTGCATGGCAGGCGGTCGCCATCACTGCCTCCGGGTGCAACCGCAACTCGCGCGCCACGGCATGAATCAGCACCGGATCAATCAATGGCTCATCACCCTGTACGTTGACGACGATGGTGTCATCATCCAGGGACAGCATGTCCATCACTTCCGCCAGACGATCCGTGCCGGACGTATGATGACTCGCGGTCAGCAAGGCCTGATAGCCGTGTTCCATAACCGCTGTGATGATGCGCTCATCGTCTGCCGCCACCCATACCGCACTGGCGCCGCTCTGCGCTGCGCGTTCCGCCACACGCACCACCATCGGTTTGCCGGCGATATCAGCCAGCGGCTTGGCAGGCAAGCGCGTGGAAGCGTAACGCGCCGGGATGACGGCGATAAAATCGGACATCAGACTTCTTCGGTTTCTGCCAGCCTGCGCGCTTCGCCCTCCAGCATCACCGGAATATCGTCACGAATTGGGAAAGCCAGGCGGTCGGGTTTGCAGATCAGTTCCTGTTCGTTTTTTTTATAGACCAGTGGACCCTTGCACAGCGGGCAGACAAGAATATCCAGCAGTTTGCTATCCATGGCGTTTTCCTAGTTTGGTGAGCACAAGCCCGATCAGGTCGGGTTGTATGGACGCCTGTACCGGTAGCGCCCACATGTTTTGATGCGCGAATGCGCTACATTTTACCGCATCTTTACTGGTCATCAGTATCTGGCCAGGGTAAGCCAGATCGGCGGCCCGGTAGACATGATGGTCCGGGAAAATATGACACTGGGCGCTGATGCCCAAGCCAGCAATCTGGTCAAAAAAGCGCTGCGGATGACCGATGCCGGCTACGGCATGAATTTCATGCCCGGCCAATTCTGCAGCACTCACACTACGCGAAGGATCCGCGAGGTTCACAAAACTCGCGCCTTCCATGCGCATCGAATAAACGGGTAGCAGCGCAGGCAAATTCAGCTGCGCCGTCTCGGGCTGGTTCACCACAATGGCATCCACGGCAGCCAACCTGACCACTGGTTCGCGCAGCGGGCCCGCCGGCAGCAAGCGGCCATTGCCAAATCCGCGCGCCCCGTCCACCACGGCGATTTCCATATCGCGCGCCAGACGATAATGCTGCAAGCCGTCGTCGGAAATCAGCACATCCACTTGAGGATGGGCAAGCAGCAATGCTCGTCCTGCGGCATGACGGTCACGCCCCACCCATACAGGGCATTTGAGCAACTTCGCCAGCAACACGGGTTCATCGCCCACATGCGCCGCATCGCTGTGCATGCCGACCTGCTGCGGAATATGGGTACTGCCTCCATAGCCGCGACTGATCACACCAGGATGCCAGCCACGCGCTGCCAATTCCTGCGCCAGCCAGGCGACCAGCGGAGTTTTGCCGGTGCCCCCGGCGTTGATATTGCCAACCACGATGACTGGCATTGGCAACTTCAAAGTGTGCAGTACGCCGCGTTGATACAACTGCCTGCGCAGAGCAGCCGCCAGACCAAATACCCAGCTCAACGGAATCAGCAATGCATGCCAGAGCGTAGTGCCTTGCCACTGCCGCGTGATCCAGGTACTCACCATTCAAATACCCGTTCCACCAGTTCGCGGCTCACCGATTCCGCCAGCCGCCGCTCCTGCCAGAACAGACGCCGCGCAGTGTCGGCTTTATTGCGAGCGGCAATGGGCGCATCCCGGTAGCTGAACCATAACGCGGCGATATCCGCCATCTCCGGCACGGCTTCTGCCAGTGCGGCTTTGGGCAAAGTCATGCCGGGCGCACGCGACAATGCCGCACCGCCCGCCATGGCCTGCCAAAACACTGCCGCATCAAACCGTGCCAGATGGGCCGCTGTCACCGCGGCCGCAATCCCCGGCAACCACTTGTTGTCATCCACCCATAGCACGCTGCCGCCCGCAGGCGGTTCACGGTTCCAACTACTCATCGCGATCACAGCCGCGTGCGGGCGTTCACCGCTGACAAACAGGATATCCTGCGGCGCGTGCGCGAAGAGCGCCTGCGCCAGTTCATCCGCAACGCCGGGGCTGGCGCCATGCAGCCACCATAAGTGGCGTTCAGTATTGCCATTAACCAGCGATTTGAAATTGGGATCGACCTGCGCCTCGGTCAGGATTGCGTGCATGTCAGCGACGGGGGCCTGGTGGATCGCGCTAGCAGATTCATTGCTCGCATAGACACGCTCGCAAGCGAAATCGATTTGACCGGGAACATTCACCGCCAGCAAATGTGCCCGACCCGCCAGCGCCGCCAGCAAATTCGGCCGCGGCCGGGTATCTACCAACACCACGCCATACGGCTCGAAGCGCTCGAGTACCCGCGCGATTGCCTTGGGATGATCGCACGGCGCATACCCCCATCCGGTCTTGTCGCAATCATCCAGTAACGCCAGCAGTTCCGGGTATTCATGCTCGTAAGTCAGTACCAGGCGAATATCCAGCCGCCGCGCCCGGATGGCGCGCAGCAGCTCGACTGCCAGACGCACGCTGTCGCGTTCCGCCCCGGCGATGAGCCATACCACCTTGCCACGTTCACCCATTGGTTTTAACCAGCCCCACCGGGCAGCAACGCGATGCAACAATCCTGCCTTGCGGTCGCGCCGATCGGCCAGCCACAGGCCAAGGCGGTTGCTGCCAAAGGGGTCGGACCAGGAATTGGCTGCAGGATGACTCATCGGGAATCGGGAAACAACGGCTGGCGGTAGCCAGCCAGGAAAATTAACGGGCTTGGCCCCGTTCGGTAGCAAAGGTGACGCGCACCAAGCCCGCTTCACGCGCGGCTTCCATCACGTTGATCACTGACTGATAGTTGGCTTTGGCGTCGGCATTTATAACAATCACCGGAGCAGTTGTACCGCTTGCCGCTTTTTTAAGGGCGTCGGATAAACTCGCCACATTGGCGAAATTCACTGTGGCATTATTGATCTGGTAATTTCCTGCGGCATCGACAGCCACATTGATTTGAGCCGGCTTTTCCTTGGCTGGCTCACCGGCTGCCTGGGGAAGATTGATTTGCAGTTCCGAGAATTTTGCGTAGGTGGTGGTCACCATCAGAAAAATCAGAATCACCAGCAACACATCGATCATCGGAATCAAATTGATTTCCGGTTCATCCCGATGTTGTCCGCGCTGGAAATTCATGTCCGCTCACCATGCACCATTTCCACCAGCTTGATGGCCTGCTGTTCCATCTCAACCACCAGGGCTTCTACACGGGTGCGAAAAAAACGATAGAAAATCATGCTGGGGATGGCCACGATCAAACCAAAAGCAGTGTTGTATAGCGCAATTGAAATACCATGTGCCAGTACCGCCGGGTTGCCGCCGGATGGTGTTTGCGCACCGAATATTTCCACCATGCCTATCACCGTGCCGAGCAGTCCCAGTAAGGGCGCAATCGAGGCAATCGTGCCCAGTGCGGTGAGAAAACGTTCAAGATCGTGAGCTGCCGCGCGTCCGGCTTCCTCGATGGACTCTTTCATGACCTCGCGGGGCGCTTTGGCGTTGCGTAAACCCGCACCAAAAATACGCGCCAGGTGTGACCCCATGGACAAACGATCCAGCATTTCCGCAGTCACACCTTGCTTGCGGTATTCCTGGATGACACCTTCAAGCAGGCCACGGGGTGCAACTTCTTTATGGCGCAAAGAAATGAAACGCTCAATGATGATGGCAAGCGTCAGCACCGAGGCTAAAATCAGCGGCCAGATCGGCCAACCCGCTGCTTCAATGATGGCTAACACGCATGAACTCCCGAATCGAAAACGTGCGTCACTTTAGCTCGGCAAGCCAGTTTGGGCAAGGGTCGTTACTGAACTATCGATATTGCCATTTCCAATTTGCACTGCTTAGCGCATATTGCTCATAATGCAACTGTAAAGAGAAGGCTAACATGCCAGCTCGTAAGCATTTTTTCAAGTTGCCCACAAAAGCTGTGGATAACTTTGTGGGTAACCTGTTCGGCACGCCCCTAAGTAACCAGCGGATAAAGAATTTTTATCCGTCGCTGTATTTTTAATCTAATAATTTTCTTTTAAAAACATAAAGTTACAAAAAACACCTATTGCATCAACCCACTATGTTCAAAGCACCTGTTAAATTCCCGTGACTGTGGAAGAACTTCTTGACAAAAACATGATCGCCCCCCTGTTATCTCCTCTCACTCCACCGCTTAGTGTCAGCGCACTCAATCGCCTGGCACGCGAAATGCTGGAACAAACGCTTCCGCTAACCTGGGTCGCGGGCGAAATTTCCAACCTCACGCGAGCGGCCTCGGGGCATTGGTATTTTTCGCTCAAAGACGCCAGCGCCCAGGTGCGCTGCGTCATGTTTCGAGGCCGCAATCAATTTATTGACTGGCGGCCGGAAAATGGGATGCAGGTGGAAGTACGCGCTACACCAACGCTATATGAAGCGCGCGGCGAATTTCAGCTACAGGTGGATACGTTGCGCCGCGCCGGACTGGGTGCGCTGTTCGAAGCGTTCGAACAACTCAAGGGAAAATTGGAGCGGGAAGGCCTGTTTGAGTCAGCACGCAAACGCAGTCTGCCCCGCTTTCCACAATGCATTGGCATTGTCACCTCGCTCCAGGCGGCAGCATTGCGTGATGTGCTCACTACTCTCAAACGGCGTATGCCGGGTTTGCCAATAGTGCTGTATCCAACACCCGTTCAGGGAGCGGACGCCGCGCCGCAGATCGTGGCCGCACTGCAGAGCGCGTATCGAAGAGCCGAATGCGATGTACTGATTTTGTGCCGGGGGGGTGGCAACATTGAAGACCTATGGCCGTTTAACGAAGAAGCCGTGGCGCGTACCATCATCGCCAGCCCGATCCCCGTCGTGTGCGGTATCGGCCACGAAACCGACTTCACCATCGCCGATTTCGCTGCCGACCTGCGCGCCCCAACTCCCACGGCGGCGGCAGAACTGGTCAGCCCAAATCGCACCGACCTGATCCACAAATTGGCGCTTCACCAGGCCAGACTGCTGCGTCAGGCACGGCATCAGCTTGATACCCTCAGCCAACACCTCGACTACCTGGCACGTCGGCTCATTCATCCGGGGCGTAGACTGGAAGCACGCCAAGCTGCCCTTGGCAATCTCAACCAGCGCCTGCATCAGGCGATGGCAACCGCACAGGAACGGCGCAGCTGGCACCAGCGTGTACTCGCCCGGCGACTGCAGCAAGCGCGCCCCGACTTCTCCACCCGGCAGGCTATACTGGCTACCCAGGCTGTCGGACTGGTAAGGGCCATGCACCGGCATCTCACCCATACCCGACAGAATACCGCTCGTCTTGTCAGTCACCTGCACCATCTCAACCCGGAAGCGGTGCTCCAACGCGGTTACAGTATTGTGCTAAACGAGCATGGCGTTATTGTTCATAGCAGCGATCAAATTCGAATTGATGAATCCCTCAGCATCCGATTGGCGAGTGGAAGTGCCCGGGTAATAGTCACAGACAAATCCACATAACAAAATAAGCTCAACGAGACAGGCCAGGATATTAGTGACTGCGTGCAAAAAAAACGTTAATTTATCCAAGAGCAACATACTTTCTGGTACCGATTACTTATGAATCGATCTGCTGAAAGACGCCAATACAAACGGTACTGGGTATTGCAGCCCGCAATGCTTAAAAATAGCTGGGCTGGGCTATTCCAATGCGAGATCCATGACTTTTGCCCTAAAGGCATTCTCGTCTCATTAACGGGATCCAGTGCAAATCTCGCATCCGTTGTCCAGCTCCAGGATCAGACAGTAACCATTGAATTTCGTTCGGATCCGGCAGGCGAGGATGTATATCGACTCGCAGGAAATGTCGTAAGGATTAACCAGAATTCGCTGGGAATCGCCGTAGAAAACTTCCCGATGAATGCGTTCCTTGACTTGACACGCATAGCCAAAGAAAGCGCATCAGATACCGAATCGGTTTCTACACAAGCCTTTCCGCAACATCAGCTGGATGCAGCCAGGGCCTCATGCCACAAGCAATTTCATGCATTCATTAAAGATGCGATCCAGAATTTTTATGAAACCGTGGATAACAAACTGGCTATAGCTGCCAGCAATATCTCTGATTTCACCGCGATCCGATTTATCCAAAGCCTCTATCCGCTGCTTTCTTCCCGACGCCCAGAAATCGAGCAGGCATTTCTGGGGGCGCCGTATCTCCAGCAATTATTCGATCAACGCCCCACTTCACCCGATCAGCAGCAAAGCGAAAAATTATCGCTGGTCGATATCGACGACTTCGAGGACTGGTTAAATGTCTCCCAGGTGATCAATGAATTGGGGTTTGAACACCAGTCTGCAATAGAAAATTTTCTAATACGATATAAGGTGCTGGTTTCCAAAGCCACCACTGCACACGATAATCCATACGGCCCGTATTTCATCTTTCAAACTTTTCGCAAAGCCATATCAGATATCAAGCTGAGCAATCCAATCAGAGCCGTCCTGTACAAGGCTTTTTTTGAATCCTTGTCCCGTTCTTTTGAAGAATTTTATCAAGGCCTGAACGAAGCTGTCGCATTCGTGCCATCGACCAGAAATGCCAAAATCGCTGCAGCCCAAGACCGTACAACGGTTCAGAAAGCAAAGGATTTCGACACCACCAAAAACCGTGGCCCTCAGGTGTCCGGATCCGGTCTGGAGAACGAACCGGCGTCCACCCGACACCCGACGGGCGCTGCTTCAGACTCCGACAACGAGCAGCGTGACTACAAACTGGACAATCTGCTCCAGTATTTGAGTAATTCTAAAACGGAATTCAAAACACCGATCGACCATTCCGTTTTCGGCGGCCACCCGGGTTGGACAGACGCATCTGCCAACCGCTCGAACAGCCTGATACCCGCGATGAACAGCCTGTTCAATGCTGCCCATCACACACAGGAATATAACGCCGGATATGGCATGCAGCCTGCCTCGGGCACCAGCATCATTGAGGGCAGAGCCAATCTGAAACAGATCCTCGATGTGCTGGATAACGTCAGGCTCCGGCAAAGCACCGGGGCCGAACAGAACGATCATATTTCGATCAAGCGGCGGCTGACTACGGAGTTGCCGCAGCTCGATGACAGCGAAACCAGCAAGGATAAATACTTTCAGGCCATTCGGCTGTTTGACGCGCTGGTCAGCAAACCCCTTGCGGACGATGTACTGGGTTCGGACATTCGTTCCATACTCAAAAAACTTGAGGTGCCACTGCTCAAGCTGGCTTTGCTGGACGAAAAATTTCTGGAATCGGATGCGCATCCTGCCCGCCATACGGTAAACCTGTTCGAGCGCTACTACGTGGCCGCCGATGATTTGGGGAAGATTTTCGACCCCAAGCTGCTCAAGCTCCTGCATCAACTGGCCAACCGCATAGTAGACAATTACGAGACCAACCCCGCGGTCTTCGAAGAGGTCAACGGAATATTGGCGAATCTGCTCAAACCCGTCGAAAATGTCCGGAAAAAAAACGCGAACCGGATCCAACTGATTAGTGAGGGCGGAGAAAAAATCTATCTGGTTCGGGATCAAGTCGAACAGCAAATTCATTCATCCCTGGGCGGCAAAATGGTGCCGAAAATTATCCCGTTTTTACTCGATGCAGGTTGGCGCCATTATCTTCAATTGACCTCCCTGCGCGAAGGCCAGGACAGCACGGAACACCAGCACGCCTTGGCGCTACTGGATGACTTGCTCGAATTGCTGGCTCCGGATGTGATCAACGCGGGAATCGACGCAAAAAAAATTCAAAACCTTGTCACCTATATCTCTGCAAAGCTGAAAGAAATACTGCACAACGAAGACGCCATTGAAGAGATCACGCAAAGCTTGTCAAAACAGCTGCAGGGAAAACAGCCCATCGAATTTCAGTTCCATGGTTCGGATCACACCAATGCCACAGACCAGTACAACCCAGGCGACGCAGAAATCCATCAGTTGCATATAGGGGACTGGCTGTCCTTCGAGCAGGAGGGCATCCAGGTACCTCACCAGCTGGTCTGGTCGAACGTTTCGCAAACCCGATTCGTGTTTGCCAATCGCTCGGCAACCAAAAAACGTCATCTGGAGCAGCACGAATTGCATCAGGCAATCCAGAACGGTATGGCCATCAAAATACCTGCGCTCGATGCGCCATTCATGGAGCGCTCGGCGCACAAGGTAATGCTCGATGCCTACGAACGGCTCTACCACCAGGCAACGCACGACCCTGAAACCGGCCTGTTAAACCGCAAGGGGATGGTCAGCCAGCTGGAGAAGATTTTCGTTGCCGGTGGTGCAGACAATCAAAGCGATATTCTGTGCCTGATGATGTTCGACCAGCTCAAGGCCATCTACCATAGTTGCGACCAGAACGAGGCTGAGGCCTCGTTACTGGCCATGGTGGAATCTTTAAGCAAGGAGATTCAGCCCAATGACCTGTTTTCGCGTTTGGGCGAAGATACCTTTGCGGTCCTGTTCAGAGGGCGCACCCTGGATAATGCCTATTCCGCTGCTCAAAACATGGTCTCCCTGATCAAGGAACACCGCATTACATGTCAGGGCAAAAGCTTTGTGCTAGGGGTAAGCGCAGGCATTGCGGAGCTTACTGCAGATATGGATTCCCCCTCCACGCTCATGCAAAATGCGGGCTCGGCCTGCGTGGCTGCTAAATCGATGGGTTCAAATACGGTTCAGCGATATGAGAACAGCAACGTGCACATCCAATCCGAGCAGGCACTTTTCGAGTGGGCCGGGATAATCGACAAGGCACTCAGCGAAGACCTGTTGTACCTGCGTTGTCAAAAAATTCGGCCGGTGCTTGCCGGTAACGGGGCTTTACCCCATTACGAAATCCTCCTCGGCCTGAACGACAGTTTGGGCATCCAGCCATTTGACCTCATTCGCGCCGCCGAACGCTGGAAACGCAGCCCCGATCTTGATCTGTGGGTACTGCGCAGCAGCTTTCAATGGATACGGGAAAACGCCACACGGCTTGGCGCCCTGAACGGCTTCTCGATTAATCTCTCCGGGCTGTCGCTGGTCAACGAAATCATCCTTGATTTTATCCAGGATGCGCTGGACAAAAACGATCTTCCGACTGAGAAAATAATATTCGAAGTAACCGAGAGCGCAGCCATAGAAAGACTGGATGCCGCCCAGACATTTATAAACAAAATCAAGGCTTACGGCTGCCGTTTTTCACTGGATGATTTTGGCAGCGGCTATTCTTCCTTCGCCTATCTGAAGGGCCTCAAGGTGGATTACCTGAAAATTGACGGCGCATTTGTCCGCGATATGCTGAAGGATCCTGCCGATTTTGCCATGGTCAAATCCATGCACGAAGTCGGACACTCGCTTGGCCTGCTCACCATCGCCGAATATGTGGAAAACGATGCCATTCTCGCCAAGCTC
This sequence comes from Sulfuriferula sp. GW1, assembly GCF_047300855.1. Lineage (GTDB taxonomy): Bacteria > Pseudomonadota > Gammaproteobacteria > Burkholderiales > Sulfuriferulaceae > Sulfuriferula. The sequence continues at coordinate 1,278,992 of NZ_CP170197.1, read as the reverse complement.
AAAGAAATCGGCATCGATTACGCACAAGGTTACGGGGTTGAAAAACCCATGCCCTTGCACCAGCTGCTTCCCATTTAAGTGGATTGTCCCCGCTAGCGAGCCAGCTCAGCAGTCACCATCGACAATACCTTCTGGCCGGCCTCTGCTCTGCCGGGTTCGATCTGGATGATGTCCTGCATCCCGCGCAGCCAGGTCAATTGGCGCTTGGCCAGTTGCCGTGTGGCAAAAATGCCACGATCACGCATCTCGTCCCGACCATACCCACCTTCCAGATAATCCCACACCTGCCGGTAGCCGACACAACGCATGGATGGCATCGCAGCATCCAGTGGGTATTTCTCGCGCAAGGCGCGTACCTCTTCAATCAGTCCGGCGCCAAGCATGGCATCAAAACGCTGTGCTATCCGTTCATGCAGCAACGCCCGGTCTGCCGGCACTAGTGCAATCTGCAACAGTTGATAGGGCAATGCGGCCGCGCGCCCGGCGCGCCAATAATCCGACATCGGCCTGCCGGTCAGCCGCACCACTTCCAGCGCGCGCTGGATACGCTGCGTATCGGTCGGCTGCAAACGCGCTCCGGATTCAGGGTCCAGCCGCGCCAGTTCGGCATGCAATGCCGGCCAACCCCGATCTGCAGCCTCGGCCTCAATGACTTCACGTAAGCCCGCATCTGCCTGTGGCAAATCCGTCAACCCCTCGCGCAACGCCTTGAAATACAGCATGGTACCGCCCACCAGCAACGGCACCCGCCCGCGCGCGGTGATGTCCGCCATCAAGGCCAGCGCATCGTCACAAAAGCGCGCGGCGGAATACACCCCGGTCGGGTCAATCAGATCGATCAAATGATGCGGCGCGGCAGCGAGCGTCGCCGCATCTGGCTTGGCCGTGCCAATGTCCATATCGCGGTACACCAGCGCCGAATCCACGCTGATGATCTCCACCGGCAACCGTTGCGCCAGTTCCACCGCCAGCCCGGTTTTGCCGGAAGCCGTCGGCCCCATCAGGAAAATTGCCGGCGGCAGTCCCGTCACAGCGCGTCCAGCGGGCTGGCCACACCGCGCCCGCCCTTGTTCAGCACATGGGTGTATATCATCGTGGTGGCCACATCCGAATGACCCAATAGCTCTTGCACGGTACGGATGTCATAGCCGCCTTCAAGCAAATGCGTGGCGAATGAATGGCGCAGCGTATGCGGCGTAGCAGGTTTAGTCAGGCTCGCATCGCGTACCGCCTGTTTGATCGCACGTTGCACGGATTGATCCTGCACATGATGGCGACGCACCCCGCCGCTGCGCGGATCAGTTGAAAGCTTGCCCGCCGGGAAAACATATTGCCATGCCCACTCACGTTCAGCCGCCTGATATTTGCGCGCCAGCGCATTCGGCAAATACACAGCCCCGTAGCCTTGCTGCAAATCCGCAACATGCAGTTCGCGCACCCGGCTCAAATGCGTTTGTAAAGCGACAGTCAGCGAGACGGGCAACATCGTCACCCTGTTTTTAGCGCCTTTACCATCACGAATTAGAATTTCATGGCGCTTGAAATCCACATCCTTCACCCGTAACCGCAAAACCTCCATGATGCGCATTCCCGTGCCATAGAGCAGGCTGCCAATCAGCCAATGCGTCCCGCTCAAACGGGTCAACACAGCCTGCACCTCGTCGCGCGTCAACACCACAGGCAAGCGCCTGGAGGCCCGCGCCTTTTCCACCTTATCCAGCCATGGCAATTCCATATCCAACACTTCTTTGTAGAGGAACAGTAAAGCACTCTTGGCCTGATTTTGCGTACTGGCAGCCACATTTCCGTTCACGGCCAGATGCGTCAAAAACTGCTCTACCTCCGCCGCGCCCAAATCGCGCGGATGACGCTTGTCAAAATACAGCACAAAGCGTTTAATCCAATCCACGTAAGCCTGCTCGGTACGGATACTGTAATGCTTGAGGCGGATTTTTCCCCGCACTTGATCCAGTAATTTAGGCGCTGCTAGCGGTGAAGAAATTTCCATAATTCGTAGGATAGGCTAAAACAATGCAACACAATGAAATTGTTAGAATTTTAATTTTTAAAATAAAAATAGGCAACTATTTGACGCAATATCTTGCGTCAAATAGGATGCCTACATTACGTTGGGCGCTTTTGGATTCACGCAACAAATTGACAAGGGAGAATCTCGAATGAGCAACAAGATCGCTTTAATTCCTGGGGAGCAGATCGTAACCAGCTCCGACAACGATGTTCTAGTGCTCACGACAAAACGGGTGCGCTACGACTCTGTAGTTTGGGGAAGGTCGAACTTAATTAGCATCACTCTTGATTCGGTGGCGTCTTGTGGTCTCATTACAAGATCATTTCCATTGCTACTCATCCTCGCGGCTATAGCCATCGTCGGCGCTTTCACTCAGCGTGGCGACGCTCTAGGGGGTTTGCTCTTTGTGGCGGTCGCTCTTATCGTTGCATATTTCTTCACTCGCAAAGCGGTCATTTCCGTTGCATCCAATGGAGGGCAAACCATTTTGGTGCCCACCAAAGGAATGCCCCGGGACACAATCATCGGGTTTATCGAGGCAGTGGAGCGAGAGAAGCTTAAGTGAGTTTCGTGCGCGCCCAACCCGGCGGTCAACCGGACCTGCCGCATAAGGCCGCTGCAGGCCGGTTACCTCTACGTTAAGTTGCACATGCAAACTGTCCTGCTACATCTGGAGCGACTAAGACGTCACTACACCGCCGCCGTGCGTACCTACGACCACGTTTCACTGCTCGATCTCTCGCATTCACTTCGCGTATGGGCAGACCTAAAACTGGCTCTTCCCAATATCGCACCGGCATTCGCTACAACGTTGGCATTCAAGACTGCTATCCCAGCTAAGAAAGTACTGCGCGCAGCCCACGGCACGCGATTCGTGTTCTCCTACATGCCGGACGGGGTCGTCACATACGCAGGCAATGGTCAAATCGCGTCTGGCCCAGAGCTTGGCAAACCCAACAGCCCATTCACAATTGGAGCGTCCGTAATGCTCCGGGCCGATGGAGCAATGGAGCTAAAGAACTACTGCATCGTCGGCTTGGCCTTCGAGCAACCCTTAATCAAGGCACTGGGAGCAGAAGACGTCACGCGCTGCAACTACATGCAATGGATGGGTGCAGAGGCTGTACGGCTGTCGTATCCCGCCGAAGACGGTGCCCTTAAGAAACTAGCCATCACCAGAGAAATGATTGTTCGGAGAGTCGCAAACACTCTCGATGGTTCGCATCCATCTGCGGCGGGCACGAACGAAGATATGGAAAATAGCTTTGATGCTGCAGTTCACCATCTCCTGCAGTATCAAATGGGTGGGTTACCACTTCCGTATTTTATCTTGCTCAAGATAGCGCAAGATATTCTTGCCACGGCCCCGAAGTTACTCGGCATACCTCAGGCAGAAAATGCAACCTAACTCGGCGCTCAACCTCGTTCCCTTCGGTCGCTGGACTCGCCAAAGCTGCGCTTTGTCGAGCCGGTTAGCTCTACGTTGGGCGTCAGACAATCGGGGCCACTGGAATACCAAGGGCCTGAAACAAAATCATCGAAAGGAGCGATCCAATGATATACAAAGGTAGCTGCCACTGTGGGCAGGTCGCGTTCGAAGCCGAAGGAAATCTAGAGAAAATTATGGAGTGCAATTGCTCAATTTGTAGCAAGCGTGGTTCGCTTCACTGGTTTATTTCCCGCGAGAATTTTCGTTTGCTCAGTCCCGAGGGCGACATGGGCACATACACATTCAACAAGCACACCATTAAACATCGCTACTGCCCAAAGTGCGGGTGTGCGCCATATAGTGAAGGTATAGCGCCTTCTGGTAACTACATGGTTGCTATTAACGCCCGTTGCCTGGATGGTGTCGACTTGTCACCTATCCAGGTGGGGCATTTTGATGGGCGCAGCCTTTGAGCACCCGACGCCCACCCTGCATTCGAGCGGGACGCCGCAAAAGCGCAGTGACCATCAGGCTTGCGTTGACGTTACAGAAAAATTCATTTCCAACGAATCAGCGGTGCAAAAAATGGCGTGGGATTTTCCACGCCATTACTTAATTCATTGCGCGTAATCTGCCGAATCTTTTCCTTTCGGCGAAACATCTCGATCTAACCCTGGCTGTTTCCGCTGCCCACCGTGCTTAGCGGTTGCTGGTAACGGCCTTTCCAAAGTCATACAGCTTGGCCATATGGCTGTGAAAACGGGTGAAGCCCCGCATTCTGCATATTGCCGCGGAATTCAGAAAGTATGTGCCCCATTCGCCTCGAATAGAAAACCTCCCACGCTTATAAACTCTGCTTCCCGAATGTATTGCACTGCTTCGGATCGCCCGTTTCGATACCGCGCGTGAACCATTTCACACGTTGTTCAGAGGTGCCGTGGGTAAAGGTTTCTGGAGTAATGTAGCCACGGGACTGTTGCTGCAACCTGTCGTCGCCAATGGCGGAGGCTGCAGTGAGCGCCTCCTGGATTTCTCCCGGTTCGATAATGTGCCGCATTTTATCCGCATGATTTCCCCATACCCCCGCAAAACAATCCGCCTGTAATTCCAGCCGTACTGAGAGTGCATTCGCCTGTGCTTCGCTGGCTGCGTGTTCCTGCGCCGCATGAACCTTGCCGGAGATGCCGAGCAGATTCTGCACGTGGTGGCCGACCTCATGGGCAATGACGTAGGCCTCGGCAAAATCTCCCGGCGCTTGGAAGCGATCCTTCAGGTCTTGATAGAACGCCAGATCGATATAAACTTTCTGATCGAGCGCACAGTAAAACGGACCCATGGCAGCGCTGCCGGTACCGCACGCAGTGGGTGTTGACCCGGTAAATAGCACCAGTTTCGGGTCGTGATATTCACGCCCTGACTCGCGAAAAATTTGTTGCCAGGTGTCTTCGGTGTCGGCGAGCACCTTCGAGACGAAGGTGGCCATTTCATCATTGGCAGCAGGCTTGTGCGACGCTACTGATTGCGTGGTCGATTGACTGTTGTCAGGCACCAGACCAAGCAGCGTGGATGGGCTGAATCCAGTGAAATAGCTCACCACCAGCACCAGCAAAATACCACCGATTCCTAACCCGCCCCCGCCAATCCTGAAACCACCTCCGGCACCCTCGCCGCGGCGATCCTCAATATTTTCGCTTTCGCGCTCATCATCAAGACGCATGGTCGTTATTCCAATAATCATGTCCGGGTACGGCAGCATATCATTACCGATGCCGAATCGTTTTCTTGCCAGCCGGATTTCTGCGCCCAATCTATCCGGAATATTTTTCCACGTTCATTCATTCTCGCAGCTTGTTTCTTGTAAGAAATCTGCCGCCAACTCTACTCAATCAAATACCCGGCAAGGAAGCAGGTGGTGAACCCTGGAAAAGTTTTACCCATTGCATTTCTACACGTGGAATCCCGGAGCCTACCCATGACGCTAGCGGCAATACACATTCGGCAAACAATATTTTTTGCACAGCGCTTCTGCGTACTGGTAACGCTTTTTTGCTTTTCCGGCCAACTTTCCGCCGCGCAGTGCTCGATTTCCAGCGGTTCCTGGCGCATCCCTTTGGTAGAGCTGTATACCTCGGAAGGATGTAGCAGCTGCCCGCCGGCAGATCGCTGGCTAAGCGGCCTGACAGCCGATCACTCAAGCAGCGAGCGTGTTATTCCGCTCGCATTGCATGTGGACTATTGGGACTACATAGGGTGGAAGGATCGCTTTGCGCAATCGAAATTTTCAACCCGGCAAAGGGAAATGGTCCGGCTGAATCACTCGGCTATCGTCTATACCCCACAGGTAATGCTGAACGGCAAGGATTTTCGTGCGTGGGGAAGCGATTCATTTTCACGTGCCGTCGGCGAAATCAACAGACAACCGGCATATGCATGGATCACGTTAACGCTATCTCCATCCGGTCCGAATGAATTGCAGGTCACTGCGAATGCCAGAGCACGCAGCGGGGCGGCACTCTATGTCGCCCTATATGAAAACGATCTGCAATCCAAAATCAAGGCCGGAGAAAATCAGGGCCGGCAGTTACATCACGACAACGTGGTACGCGAATGGTATGGCCCGCTATCGATGGATCGCGATGGGCGCGTCACGTGGCAACAAATCGTGCAACTTAACCCGGAATGGGTCGCGGCAAAGATGGGCCTGGTGGCGTTCGCTCAAGATCTGACCACTGGCGAGGTTTTGCAGGCAATTCGGCTTCCGTGGTGTGCGGGATGATATGTCGCCATGGATTGCGGGTTACAAGCGCCTTACGTCTGACTGGTCCGATAGCGAGACTTCATAAAAATCACGACGGTAATACTAGCGTCACAATTGACAGCCAGCATAAGCCGTCTCAACTGTTAGCCCTGTCAATCAAAGGACGCTGGATGTCGCAAGTCAAACAAACCCAGCCCGCGCAGCGCGGCTTCACGCTGCTGGAATTGCTGGTCGTCATGGTCATTATCGGATTGCTGGTGGGCTATGTCGCCCCCAAGTATTTCGCGCAGATCGGCAAATCGGAAGTCAAGGCCACCAAGGATCAGATCGATTCACTCGGCAAGGCGCTGGATCAATACCGCCTCGACACCGGCCACTACCCCACCACCGAACAAGGCTTGGCCGCGCTGGTGACCAAACCCGCCAACGAACTGAAATGGGATGGCCCCTACCTGGCCAAAGCCGTGCCCCCCGACCCGTGGGGGCGGCCCTATCTGTACAAAAACCCCGGCGAGCACGGCGACTACGATCTGCTGTCGCTGGGCAAGGATGGCCAGGCCGGCGGCACCGGCGAAAACGCCGACCTCACCAACTGGTAACCCGGCATGCGTTTCAGCGTAAAAGCCATGCGCGCCGGTGAAGGCCTGACGGCCTTGTCCTTCGATGCCGCCAATCCGGTCGACGCCACCCGCCAGGCCGAACTGCAAGGCTATACCGTACTCACCGTGGCCGCGCACACCAGTCTGGCGCTGTTCTCGCCCCGCCACGCGCGCTTTCCGCTGGTGCTGTTCAGCCAGGAACTGCTCGCCCTGCTCGATGCCGGCCTGCCCCTGGTCGAGGCGGTCGAGACCCTCGCAGAAAAGGAACACCGTCCGGAAGTGAAGCGCGCGATCGGCCAGGTGATTGCGCTGCTGTACGAAGGCCGCACCCTGTCGCAGGCGCTGGAACAATTTCCGCTGTCGTTCCCGGCGCTCTACATCGCCTCGGTGCGCGCCGCCGAGCGCACCGGCAACCTGTCGGAAGCGCTGGCGCGCTACATCGCCTACCAGACCCAGCTCGACATCGTCAAAAAGAAGCTGGTGTCGGCGCTGATCTACCCGGTCATGCTGGTCAGTGTCGGCGGCCTGGTGACGCTGTTCCTGATGGGCTATGTGGTACCCAAATTCAGCCGCATCTTCGACGATATGGGCGGCCACATCCCCCTGATGTCACGGCTGTTGATCCAGTGGGGCGTATTCATGGAAGGCCACGCGCCGCAAATCGGCATGGCCGTGCTGGGCATGCTGGGGCTGGGCATTTATCTGGCGCGTCTGCCCGCCACGCGGCGCTGGGTGGGACTGAAGCTGTGGCGCATCCCGGCGCTGGGCGAACGCATGCGCGTGTACCAACTGGCGCGCTTTTATCGCACCGTGGGCATGCTGCTGAACGGCGGCATCCCGGTCGTCACCGCGCTGCAGATGGTGGAAGGCCTGCTGCACCCGACGCTGCGCGGCCTGCTGCAGCGCGCCACCACCGACATCCGCGAGGGCAAGCCGACCTCGCAGGCCATGGAAGCGCACCATCTCACCACGCCGGTCAGCCTGCGCATGCTGCGCGTAGGCGAGCGCACCGGGCGCATGGGCGAAATGATGGAGCGCATCGCCGGTTTTTACGATGAAGAAATGGCGCGCTGGGTGGACTGGTTCACGCGCCTGTTCGAGCCGATCCTGATGGCGGTGATCGGCGTGATCATCGGCGGCATCGTGGTGTTGATGTACATGCCGATCTTCGACCTGGCCGGGAGCATCCAGTGAGCGCGAATCCCGCCGTGACCCTGCTGCCGCCCACGGCCGCATCCGAACCCGCCATACCCATTCCCGGCGCGCTGCTGCAAGCGGCGCGCGCCGAGGCGGTGCGCCTGCGCCGGCGCCTGGTCGACGTGCTGGAAGAACAACTCGACCTGCCCGCAGCCGAATTCAGCGCGCGCCTGGGCGCCACGCTGCACTACCCGGTGCTGGGCATGGATCAGCTGCACGACCTGGCGCCCGCGTTCGACCTGCTGCCGTTCCAGCTGGCCCAGCAAAAAACCTGCATCGCGTTTCGCGACGCCGACGCGCGCCTGCTGCTGGTGAGCGGCGACCCGTTTGTGCCCGGTCTGAATGCCTGGGCCGAGGAGCGCCTGCCCGGCCCCTTCGTCTGGCATTTGGCGCATCACGCCGACGTGGCGGCGTTCCTGGCGCGCTTCGAGGAATCGATGCGCGCCATGGAAAACGTGCTGAGCCTGGACAATGCCGACGACACCGCCGCGCTGCAACTGGCCGACCTGTCGCTCAAAAGCATCAGCGAAGACACCAGCCCGGTGGTGCGGCTGGTGCATTCCACGCTCTACGATGCGCTGAAAACCGGCGCCAGCGACATCCACCTGGAAACCGTCGCCAACGGCCTGGTGATCAAATACCGCATCGACGGCGTGCTGTCCCAGGTCGGCAGCGTGCCGCGCAGCGATTTCGCCGAGCAGGTGGTGTCGCGCATCAAGGTGATGTCCGAGCTGGATATCGCCGAACGGCGCGTGCCGCAGGACGGCCGCTTCAAGGTGTCGATGCGCGGGCGCGAGGTGGACTTCCGCGTGTCCATCATGCCGTCCATCTTCGGCGAAGACGCAGTATTGCGCATCCTCGACAAGCAGGCGCTGTCCGACCAGGTGAAAGGCCTGCGCCTCGACTTCCTCGGCTTCGACGAACGCACCCTGAAGGCGATGCGCCACCTGTCCAGCGAACCTTACGGCATGGTGCTGGTGACCGGCCCCACCGGCTCGGGCAAGACCACCACGCTGTACGCCGCGATTACCGAAATCAATCACGGCCACGACAAGATCATCACCATCGAAGACCCGGTCGAGTACCAGCTGGCCGGCGTGCTGCAGATCCCCGTCAACGAGAAAAAAGGCCTGAGCTTTGCGCGCGGGCTGCGCTCGGTGCTGCGCCACGACCCCGACAAGATCATGGTGGGCGAGATCCGCGACCCGGAAACCGCGCAGATCGCGGTACAGGCCGCGCTGACCGGCCACCTGGTGTTTACCACGGTGCACGCCAACAACGTGTTCGACGTGATCGGCCGCTTCATGCACATGGGAGTCGATCCGTACAGTTTCGTCTCGGCGCTGAACGGCGTGCTGGCGCAGCGCCTGGTGCGGGTGAGCTGCCCGCATTGCAGCGCGCCGTATGTACCTTCCGACAGCCTGCTGGCCGACTCCGGGCTGACCCGCGCCGCCACCGCCGCCTATGACTTCCGCGCCGGCAACGGCTGCGGCCAGTGCCGCGGCTCCGGCTTCAAGGGGCGCAAGGCGATTTCCGAAATCCTCAACCTGAACGACGAAATCCGCGAACTGATTGTGGCGCGCGAACCGATCCGCAAGATCAAGGACGCGGCGCGCCACAACGGCACGCGCTACCTGCGCGAAGGCGCGCTGGAACTGGTGGCCAACGGCGAAACCACCCTGCAGGAGATCAACCGTGTCACCTTTGTGGCGTGACCGGCTGGCGCTGGCCATCGCCCCGCAGCGCATCGTGCTGGTACGCACGCACGGCCGGCTGCGCCCGCAAGTGGTCGCAAAAAGCCTCATCACGGTGCCCGGCGAGCACGCCGCAGGCGGCTGGCAGGCCGCGCTGGACACGCTCGCCCACACCCTGCAGACCGATGCGCAGTGGCAGGGGCTGGCGGTGAACGCGGTGCTGTCCAACCACTTCGTGCGCTACCAGCTGATCCCGTGGAGCGCGCAGATCACCAGCGCCGACGAGCGTGCCGCATATGTGCGCGCGAGCTTTGCCCAGGTGTACGGAGACAGCGCGGCGCAATGGGCTTATTCAATCAGCACCCCGCAGCGCGGCGCGGCGTGGTTCGCCAGCGCCGTCGACCAGGCCTTGCTGACGCAGCTGGAGGCGGCCGTGGCGCCGGCGCCACTGCGCTCGGTCGTCCCGCACCTGATGCCGGCATTCAACCGCGCACGGCGCGCGCTCAAGGACAAGGATCTGTGGTTCGTGCAAGTGGAACCGCACAAAGTGCTGCTGCTGCTCATCCTCGATGGACGCTGGCAGGCGCTCAGCAGCCATGCGCTCGGCGACGCGCCGTGGCCGACGCAACTGCCCGGCCTGCTGGAGCGCGCCTGGCACCTGCACGGCGTGGACACGATGCCGCGCAAGCTGGTGATTTCCGCGCCGGAAACGCAACCGGTAACGCTGGATGGCGCAGACCAATGGGCAGTTCAATGGCTGCCGCCATCGTTGCACCCGGGCTTCTCCGCCAGCGTGGACGCGCCGTATGCGATGGCGCTGGGGGCCTGACATGGGTTTGCCCGCACTGGCGCTGGATTTCAAACGCACGCCGCGGCCATGGGCGTGGCTGGGCGTCGTGTTGCTGGTGATCGGCGCGGCGTGGCTGGTTCAGGTGGTGAACAGCGAACGCGCGCTCAGCGGCCAGATCGACCTGGCCACAGCGCGCCAGCAAGTCATGGCGCGCCACAGCAAAATCAAAGTAGCCGCGCCGCCGCTCGACGCCGAGGCCTTGCAGCAGCAGATCCGCCAGGCCAACGCGATCCTGCAACAGCTGGCGCTGCCCTGGGACGCGCTGTTCCAGACCCTGGAAGCGACGCGCGACCAGGACATTGCGCTGTTGTCGATCCAGCCCGATGCCGCCAAACAAAGCGTGCGCATCGGCGGCGAGGCGAAAAACCTGACCACCCTGCTGGCCTATATCACGCGCCTGGAACAGGGCCGCGTGCTGGACCACGTCTACCTGACCAGCCACGAAGTACGCACCCAGGATGCCGAACAGCCGGTGCGCTTCAGCCTGGCCGCGCACTGGGCGGTGCAACCATGAACGCGTTGTCCGCCGCGCTGCGCCGCCTGTACGACAGCCTGGGCTGGCCGGGTGTTGCGGGCCTCCTTCTGCTCCTGCTGGCGGCGGGCATGACGCTATCCATGGTGCAGCCCCGGACCGCGCAGCTGGCCGAACTGCAACGCGCCAACCTGTCCCTCAAAACCCGCATCGAACAGGCCGCGCGCAGCGGCATTCCGGCCACCGGCAGTCAGGACGACCTGAGCCGTTTCTACGGCTTTTTTGAAGGTGCGGAGGCGACGCCGTGGCTGGATAAGCTATTTGCCGCCGCGGCTGCGCAAGACCTGGTGCTGACACAGGGCGAATACCGCATGACGCCGGACCGCACCGGCAAGCTGACGCGCTACCAGATCACCCTGCCGGTCAAGGGCAGTTATGCGCAGATCCGCCGCTTTGTCGCGCAGACCCTGACCCAGGTGCCGGTGGCGGCGCTGGACGACATCAGCTTCAAGCGCGAAACCATCGGCGCCGCGCAACTGGAGGCGCATATCAAGCTGACCCTGTTCCTCCGCGCGGATCGCGCGCGGGTGCCGTGATGGCGCTGACGCCACGCACACGCCAGATCCTGCTGGGCACCGCGCTGGCGGCGACGCTGATCGCCGTGGCGTGGGAGCACGAACAGACGCAGGACCCGGCGGCGCCCGCAGTGGTGGCGCCGCTTAAACACAACACCGCGCGCACCACGGACGCGCGCGACGGCGTGCACCTGGCGCTGGATAAGCTGCACCGCAGCGGCGCCGCCAGGCGGGCTGAAATCAAGGACGCATTCCAGGTGCAATCCTGGTATGTACCGCCTCCGCCGCCGCCCGCTTTGCCCGCCGTGCCGCCGCCTCCCCCCGCGCCGCCGCCGCTGCCGTTCACGTATCTGGGCCAGCTGCTGGAGGACGGCAAGCTGACCGTCTTCCTCACCCGCCAGGACCAGAATTACGCCGTGCAGCCCGGCGCTACCCTGGACGGCACCTATCGCGTCGACAGTGTCGCGCCGCAGCGCGTGGTGTTCACTTATTTACCGCTCAACCAGCAACAGTCGCTCGCCATAGGAAACGTGAATTGATGAACAGGATAGGAACAATCGGTTTGGGACTGGCGCTGGTGCTGCTGCTGGGCGCGTGTACGGCGGGCCGGCGCGCCTTCGACGAGGGCCAGACCAAGATTCGCAGCGGCAATGTGGAAGCCGGCCTGGCCGCGCTGGAACAGGCCCGGAAAGCCAATGCCGCCAACCTCGAATTCAAAAGCTATTACCTGCGCCAGAAGGAACTGTATATCCGCCAGCTGCTGAACCAGGGCGATGCCGAACGCGCCGCAAAGAACTATGCGGATGCGGACGCCACCTATCGGCACGTGTTCCAGTACGACCCCGGCAACCAGCACGCCAGCGACGCGATCAAGGGCATGCGCCAGGATCGCCGCCATGACCAAATGGTGGCCGATGCCGACCAGCTGCTCAAGGCCGGCAAGACCGATGAAGCCCAGGCGCTCGTGCGCACCGTGCTGGCGGAAGACCCGCGCCAGGAAGCGGCGCGCAGGATCGCGCGCGAACTGGCGCGGCGCGCGGCCACGCAAACAGCGGCCGAACCGGCGCTGGGCGCGGCGTTCAAGAAACCGATTTCGCTGGAATTCCGCAACGCCGGCCTGCAGGCCATCTTCGAAGTCATTTCGCGCGCCACGCAAATCAATTTCGTGTTCGACCACGACGTGCGCCCCGATCTCAAATCGACCATCTTCGTGAAGCACACCAGCATCGAGGATGTCATCAATCTGCTGATGGTGACCAACCAGTTGCAGATGCGCGTGCTCAACGCCAACACCGTGCTGATCTATCCCAATACGCCGGCCAAGGCGCGCGAATACCAGGAGCTGATGGTGCGCGCATTCTATCTCGGCAACGCCGACGTGAAACAGACGCTCAACATGATCAAGACCCTGGTCAAGACCCGCGATGTGTTCATCGATGAAAAGCTCAACCTGCTGGTGATGCGCGATACGCCCGACGCCATCCGCCTCGCCGAGAAACTCATCGCCACGCAGGACCGCGCCGAGCCGGAAGTGATGCTGGAAGTGGAAGTGCTGGAAGTGAAGCGCAGCCGCTTGATGGATCTGGGCATCCAGTACCCCAACACGTTTACCGCGCTGAACATCGCCAACCAGACCACGCAGACCTTCCAGGGCGGCACCGCGGTGGTCAGCGCGCCGTCGCAGACCCAGAACATCCTCACCGTCGATACCCTGAAAAACCTGGGCGCGGGGAATATCGCGGTGTCGCCCAATCCGCAGCTGAACCTGAAGAAAGAGGACGGCGACGTGCAGATTCTCGCCAACCCGCGCATCCGCGTGATGAACAAGCAGAAAGCCAAAATCCATATCGGTGACAAGGTGCCGGTGATCACCACCACCAGCACCGCCAATGTGGGCGTGTCGGAATCGGTGAGTTACCTGGACGTGGGCCTGAAGCTGGATGTGGAACCGCGCGTGTATCTGGATAACGAGGTGGGCATCAAGGTCGGCCTGGAAGTCTCCAACATCGTGCGCGAAATCCGCAGCAACAGCGGCACGCTTACCTACCAGATCGGCACCCGCAATGCGGACACCCTGCTGCGCCTGAAGGACGGCGAAACGCAGATCCTGGCCGGGCTGATCAGCGACGAGGATCGGCGCAGCGCCAGCAAGATTCCGGGCCTGGGCGACCTGCCCATGCTGGGCCACCTGTTCTCCACCCATCATAACGAGGCCAACAAGACCGAGATCATCCTGCTGATCACCCCGCACATCATCCGCAACCTGACCCCGCAGGATGCGAACGTGAGCGAGTTTGCGGCAGGCACCGAAGCCGATATCGGCGGCGCGCCGCTGAGTTTGCACCAGATGCCCGCGGCTGCGGCGCCGGTACCGGCAGGATTACCGGCCCTGCGCCCCGGGGTACCGGTAGCGCCTGTGGCACCCCAGGAGTTGCCCGGCGGGGCGGTACCCGCACCGGCACCCGCGCCGGCCCCCATCCCTGCGCCCGTACCCGCAACCCCGGCTCCGGAGCCTGCTCCAGCGCCGACGCCCGATTCGGCGCCCGATCCGGCACTGGTGCCGACCCCTACGCTGTTGCCGGAACCCGATCCGGACAATCCGCAATGATGCACACCCGCGGCTTCACGCTGATCGAGCTGCTGGTCACGGTGGCCATAGTGGGGCTGCTGTCCACCATCGCGTTGCCGATGACCGAACTCGTCGTACAGCGCGCCAGGGAGCAGGAATTGCATCACGACCTGCGCGAAATCCGCAGCGCCATCGATGCCTACAAGAAGATGTGGGATGAAGGCCGCATCCAGAAAAGCGTGGACGAATCCGGCTATCCGAAATCGCTGGAGGTGCTGGTGAACGGCGTGGAAGACTTCAAAAGCCCCACGCACAGCAAAATTTATTTCCTGCGCCGCATCCCGCGCGATCCGTTCAGCCAGGACACCACCAGCCCGCCTGCCGATACCTGGGGCAAGCGCTCGTACAAGAGCCCGCCCGACGATCCGCAGGAGGGCGATGACGTGTACGACGTCTACACGCTGAGCAAAGGCGTGGGACTGAATGGCGTGCCGTACCGGGAGTGGTGATGACCAGACGCCTATCCTCCGGGTTTACCCTGATCGAACTGCTGGTGGTGATGGCGATCATCGCCCTGCTGTTGTCGATTGCCACGCCGCGCTATTTCAACAGCGTGGATAAGACCAAGGAGGCGGTGCTGAGACAGGACCTGTCCACGCTGCGCGACGCCATCGACAAGTATTACGGCGATACCGGAAAATACCCCGACAGTCTGGACGATCTGGTCAGCAAGAAATACCTGCGCAAATTGCCGGTCGATCCGGTCACCGATAGCGCCAGCACCTGGGTGACGGTGCCGCCGGCCGATGCGGATCAGGGCGGCGTGTATGACCTGCACAGCGGCGCACCCGGCAACGGCCGCGACGGCACGCCGTATTCGGGCTGGTGAAGCATGCATCAGCGCGGCTTCACGTATCTGGTGCTGTTGTTCATGGTGGCGATCATGGGGGCGGTGCTGGCGGCCACCGCGATGGTCTGGCACACCCTGGCGCAACGCGACAAGGAGCAGGAATTGCTTTATGCGGGCGACGCGTTCCGGCGCGCGATCGGGCTGTATTACGAACGCACGCCGGGTGCGGCCAAGCAGTACCCGAAAAAGCTGGACGATCTGCTGGAAGACAAGCGCCAGGTCAGCCTGACGCGCTATTTGCGCAAAATCTATATTGATCCATTCACGGCCAGCAAGCAATGGGGGGTAGTGCCCGGCCCGGGCGGCACCATCATGGGGGTGTATAGCCGTTTCGAGGGGACGCCGATCAAGACCGGCAACTTCGACAAGGCCGATCAGGATTTCGCTGGAAAAGGCAGCTATCGGGACTGGCAGTTTGTCTATGCGCCGACGCAGGCCGTTCCGGCTGCCGCTATTCCGCCGGTGCCGGGTGCCACGCCTGTGAAAGCTGCGCCAGGCCAACTGCCGGTTACACCCAAATAAATTGCCCCCCGCGAAATTTGTCCAGGGCAACGTCAGCACACACTGGTCGATATTGCGGCCACTGCATCAGCCGCAGTCATCTGCGAAACTGGCAGGCCCAGGATCACGCACTTGCCGGCGTTCCGGTAAATAAGCCAAAGCACCGAGGCCGACCGGAAAGCTACGGTTCAGTGCGCGTGAGTTTCATGCCCGGGCGCTGCGGTTGCCTGTTTCAGCCAGGCCATGGATGCGTTGGTCTCCATATCACCCAGATCGGCGAAGTCCACCAATTGGTACTCGGCGAGCTGGTCATCGGAGGTCGCCATCACCCCATCCTGCTGGGTCAGGAATGATTCGAGTTCGGTCGTCACCTGGCGATCCGGGTAAGTGTTGATGACCTGCGTGGCCAGTTGCAGATCCGGCACCCATACCACTTCAACAGTGCGTTGATCCATTTTTCCGCGATAGCGCTGCGCCTTGTGGCCGAGAACTTCTGTGTCACCTGCGGGGCCCAGTTTTTTCAGCTCTGCCGGAGAAATGATGCTGGCCAATCTGTCCCACGGGCGTTTGTGGTTGATGATGCGCAGATCGGTCGCATTGTATTCGATGCCGCGCTGGTGCGCCGGCTCGACATAGACAAAATTGAGCCGACCCTTGCCATCGCGCCGCCATATCTCGCCCACTTCATTGGAGGCGTCGCGAATTTCCACCCGGTTTTCACCACGCCAGAAATACCAGCGGCTGCTCTGTGGCTTGTCGCAAGGAACTGCGCAGGCGGTGGTCACGTAACGCGCAGCCACCTCCTCGTATTTGGGAGCGGCACTGGCCAGGGTGGACTGGGCAAGTGTTGAAAAGGCAAGCAACGATGCTGCCATGAACATGAAACGATGGCTCATAAAGATTCCTTCAAAATAAAAATGGAGAGACCAGATGGCCTCTCCAACAAGCACGCGGATACAACAGGCCGATTACAGATCCAGCGCGTCTTTCATCACGTGGAAAATGTAGTTCTGTTCCTGCACGCCGTGAAACAGGTGTGCTTTCGGACCACGGGCGAAGATCGCCACGTCTTCACCCGCGTGGGTTTCCGAAGACAGGGGCACCAGCGCCTCCTGGTGGAAGCCCTGATCGGTGGTGTCCACATGGGTCATGTCGGCCACGCGGCCGGTCTGGATGGGTTCGTTATACGAGGTGTCCCCCCCTACCGGCAACACATGGTAGCCGCGGCCATTGGCGTACGACAATGTGGTGTAAGGCATGCCATCGTCGGCTTTGGCAAAATCGGTCTTGCCTGGCTCGACCACTTTGCCCAGGATCGGATTGCCGCGTTTTGGGTAACCCGCGATAGTGAACACATGGCTGTGGTCTGCGCTCACCACGATCAGCGTGTCTTCCGGGTCGGTCTTCTCCATGGCTTTCCTGACCGCGTCAGACATGGCGATGGTATCAGTCAGCGCCCGGTAGGCGTTGCCTGCATGATGGGCATGGTCGATACGGCCGCCTTCCACCATCAGGAAGAAACCCTTCTTGTTTTTCTGCAGAATGTCGATGGCCTTGTCGGTCATTTCCGCAATGGAAGGCTCGCCAGCACCATCCATCTTCTCGCGGTCGGCTTCGTATTGCACGTGGGAGGGTTCAAACAAGGCCAGCAGGCTCTTGGTATTGGCAGGATCGATCGCGTCGAACTGGGCCTTGTTCCAGACATATTTGCCGTTGAACTTGGTCTGCCATTCGCTGGTCAGGTCGCGCCCATCCTTGCGGCGGCCCTTGACCGTGGGGTACTCCGGATCGAACTTGGTATTGGGCATGAAATAGGTGCGCCCGCCGCCCATCAATACTTCCATGCCGCGGTTGGCGGCAAAGTTGTCAATTGCCTGGGCTGCGATATCCTTGACGCTGGTCCCTGCGGGCAGGTTGCTGTCGGCCTCCCAGTCGCGTTCGGCAGTATGGGCATAAGTTGCAGCGGGCGTGGCGTGCGTGACACGAGCGGTAGTCACTACCCCGGTGGACATGCCGCGCGCTTTCGCCAGTTCAAGGATGGTAGTGAGCTTATGCGCCTGGATGACGGCGTTGTCTTTTTCCTTACGCGCGACGTCCTGGTCGATGCTCAACACCCCGTCGCTGGTTTTCACGCCGGTGACCATGGCGGTCATGGTCGGTGCGGAATCCGGCGTTTGCTGGTTGGCGGAATAGGTCTTGGACAGCGCCAGGTAAGGCAGCTTTTCAAAGGCCAGCGAGTTTTTCTCGCCATCCTTGCCCTGCAATTGGCCTTCCAGGATGCGCGAGGCCGTCACCGTGGAAATGCCCATGCCATCACCTATGAACAGGATCACGTTCTTGGCGCGGTGCGCGTTGGGGTGAAGCTGTTTGGCTTCTCTGAGCGCTTTTTGGCCGGCCTTGTACCAGGTGGCGGCGCTTTCGACGCCGGCAGCGCTATCTTCTTCGACTTCGGCAGCAGCCAGCATGCTGTGGGCACATAATGCAAAAGCCGTTGCGGCTACGATGGGTTTCAATCCAAATTTCATTTTCATTTTCATTTTCAGGCTCCCGGAGAAATGTTGGTTTTAAATCAGAATCTGCACTAGCCAATGACTCAACATGTTCAAACCAGTTTTTCTGTGCCGTTGCAGACTGGGCAAACAGACGCAGCCAACTTCAACTGATTAAACAGTGACCCAAGATACCTGACAGATTTGTCAGAATTGTGAAAACCGGAACCCTGGCTATCCTAAAAACGGCTATTTATTCACGAAACGGTTCTCGCAGGGATATTGCCTTTGGCAATAACTCGCAAAAACACGAAAGGCGCGAAATAAGTCAACAGCTTGTACAGACCTATCATTCACCCATTGGGTAACGATAATGGCCTGACCCTGAAAAAATCTGTTAGCCACAGAGAACACAGAGCACACAGAGAAAAACGAAGAAGGGATCGGGTGGTTCGGCCACTTGCTGCTTGCAGAAAAATCCTGCTCGCCCTCCCGCAACTCTGTGCCCTCTGTGTTCTCTGTGGCTTGAATCGCGGTTTTTAGGTTGATATGTCTTTGAATATTGTGCAAATACGTCTCCTGTATCAGGTCTTCCAGGTAAGCGGTACGCCAAAAGAGTAAAAAAAATGGCCAAGGTCGCCCTTGGCCATTCCAAACTACGCTTACTGGATACGCTATATGTTCTGCCCGGCTAGCCCGGGCTTAGCATCAATCATCCTGACCTGCATGGTGATCCTGCGCATCCCCATCACGCTGTTCGAAATGCGCATGGTCGAAATCAAACATGCTCATCAGGTCGCCAATCGCTGGGCGGTTGAGCGGCACGTAGGGGTTGTTTTTGGTGGCAATCGGGTTGGGTAGATTGTCGCGGCTACGCTTGGAAAGCGGGTTGAGCCCCCAGTTCTTCTCGATGAATTTCAGGATGGAGGCATGATCGTTGTATACATGGTCGACATGCCCTTTTTTGGCGAGCGGGGAAACCACGATCAGCGGTATGCGGGTGCCATCGCCGAAGAAATCGACCGGCTGGATATAGCCTGAATCATAGTAACCGCCGCCTTCGTCGGTGGTGATGATAATCGCCGTTTTCGCCCATGCCTTCTTGTCGCTCTTGACGCGCTTGATCACGCCCGCAACGAAGTTCTCGAAATCAGGCATGGTGGCATTGGCCGGATGGCCGGCCTTGCTTTCGAACGGCCGGATGAAGGACACCGCGGGCAAGGTCGCGTCGTGGGTGACATCCTGGTAAAACTGCGTGACATCCTGCAGGTTGTTCTTCAATGGGGTGGTCATCACGCCCTTGAAACCGGTGAACGGATCGCAGATGCTGCAATACTCGTTGGTCGGCTTGACCCCGTCATTGCGCCCGCCGCTGTACCATTTCCATGAAACGCCTTTGGCCGACAGGGCTTCGGCGATGGTAGGAATAGTCTGCGGCGGCAACGTGAACAGGTTCGCACCCAGCGGTTTCACCGCGCCTGTGGCGGTATATCCCAGCCCGTAGTTGTTCAGCAGATAATAGGTATTGGGTGCGCAGTTGCCGTTGTTAAAGGCATTGCCCGGCAGCGAGTTGAGGTAATCCATGATGGGCGCGACACCAGGCTGCTTGATATCCGAACAGTCCACGTAGGAACCGCCGCGATAACCGTCCTGCTTGTAAAAATTATTGGTGCCGGGTTGCGGATCGGGATTCTCGATCTGGTTGGCAGGCGGGATATCCGGCACGCCATTCAGATTGTGAAACGCGACGTCGCCCGTGGCAATGGCAATGAAGTTTGCACCGGTTCCACCCATGATGGACTGGTGATAGTTGTCGCTGATTGCGTAATGATCCGCCATGGCCTTGAATAAAGGCGCATCGCCAGTGCTCATGTTATAAAAACCCATCGTTTCGCCGCCCTGAAAGGTGTTGCCTGGCGTGGGGGCTGGCGCACCGTTTTGCGGACCGATACCGACCGTCTGGTCGGCCCAGACAAACAGATCATTTTTTCCCTTGTTGGATTGCTGCCACATCTGGAAGAAGCGGTGCATCGGGTCGCCGGTGTGTGCGTCATAAGAAACGTACTTGGTAATCTGGAACGGGCCATTGGGCAGATCCGCCGGGAAACGCGCATCGGGAACACCCGGCGGCAGGCCTGTTGCATAGGTGGTGGCGGGTTGCAGCAAATGCGCATACGGGCCGGTCAGTGAAGGGTCAATGCTGTAGCTGTTCGGATTGGAGGCCTGCTGCTGGGCTGCCAGCGAGAAGTTGGGGCCGGGCGAACCGTCCGCGTTAATGATGCCTTTGGACAGCAAGTTCTCCACGGTTTGCCCGCGACGCGGCTTGTAGCCGCCATACAGGTTATCAAAGGTATGGTTTTCGCCGATGATCACAATTATGTGCTCGATCGGCGTTGCGGTCTTCAAGCGTTCATGGGAATGTCCATTTTCATCACTTTCATTCATGGCATGGGCAGCGTTGAATTGCCAGATCATGGCGAGGCTAAGCGCCAATACCGATAATTTCGGACTGTTATTCATTTTCATCAGGAACCCCTATGGCTGTTCAATGGTTGAATTTCATGGTTGTCGAGCCTGAGTGCGCCCACGCATGGGGAAATAGGCTCCCTTTGCTGCGCAAAGGCGATACGCGGATAACACCGCGCACAGACCATACTAGGGGCCCAACATGACGGCTATATAAAGAATCACTGACACTGAGCTTACCGACCTGAAGACCCGTGAAGCATGAGGATAGCGTAGTAACTGTTTGACTTTATTTAATTTAAATATGGGAAAGACACAGGTTGTCAGGGTGCTGGAGGCACCCTAATCAAGCCGGGTTCGTTATCATGAACTTGATGAAATGCGGGAAGCTCTGCGCCAAAAAAATATCCCGGCGTAGATGCATTTAGAAAAAAATGGCCCAAGCTTATATCTTTGGGCCATTGTATTATTTGGTGGGCGGTGCAAGGTTTGAACTTGCGACCCCTGCCGTGTGAAGACGTCGTTAAATTATAATTAACATTTTAATCATACAGTTATATCAACACAATAAAATGTAGTACACAAAGTAGTACACCTCGGGCCGACAGCAAACACCCCTCTGCCACACGTATTACCGCCAATCATGGCAGGCAGCCATTCTAGACACTTGGCTTCGTCGCCTTGGCTAATTGTTGCTGCGCCCCCTGCAACTTAGCTCTTGCCTGCGCAATCTTCGCTTGCTTTTGCATGTTCTTGGCGGCCTTTCCCGCATTGTCAGCCGCCAGCTTCGCGGGGTCGACAGATTCAATTTCATGTATACGCATTTCACTCTCCTTTATGTATTTAGCCAGGTAAGGAACACAAAGCTTTACCACCGCGGTAGACTTATGAGTTATCACGATTGCAAGGAGAAACCAACAATGACAACGATGTTTATTAAGCGAGACCCGTTGAAACACGAAGAGGATATTCTTTGTGCTTATTTGAGTACTTTTCGTGAAGGTTCAGGAAGCGAACGCGAGCAGGATGGAACTACACGCGCAGGATGGAGGCAAATTGAGAGAGTATTCGCAGAACTTTTGGGTGGAATTGGAGGGGAAAACAAAGGAATCTTCGATGTGGTCGCAGTGGATGACTCGGCACCTAACACCTACAGTGGTTTTTCTGTAAAGTCCAAACAATTAAGCCCAAAACAGTTTTCCGCCCTACCTAACGGCGGACGTGTTTACATGGAGATAGCCAACTCCCCAGCAAAATTCTGGGAGGCACTTAAGCCGCTAGGACTTAATGAAGATAAGTTTAGGGAAGGCATCTCGCCAGAAAAGTTTGGCACTTGTGTGATCGAAATAGTCGAAAAATGGCACAAGGAAGGAAAGGAGGCGTTTGAAACGACTAGCCCAGGTAAATCGTTAGATCTGAATAAAAGCTGCTACCTTTGCCTCTCCTATTCAAAAGAATCCCCAGCCACCAACCGCAAATATCAAGTGCATGCTTTTGATTTGATCTATGCGAAAAACCTTAAGTGGAAATTTAAGTCTGAAAAATGCCTGACTGGTTGCGACCCAGTATCGAAAGAATCGGTCATTGACTGGTATGCGCTTTCAGGCGGGCAACTGAAATACTACCCAAAAGCTACTGACGCTAAATTCAAGTCGTCCGTCTTTACGTTATCAGCGCCCCCGAAAAAGCTGTCAATTCATGAACGTGCTATAGCGTATTTCCCTCATCTTTTCGAATAGCGAGCCAGCTTAGCTAGCTTTCGATTGGCTCGATGTCTTGCTCCTCGCTAAGGAGCGATAACTGCTTTCCGACGGTTAAATACTGCTCGTGCTCACTGGGAAATTGCAACAGACCTTCCCCAGATACGATCTGCTGCAGAATCGCGCGCATTAGCATTGGCGGCACTGCGTTCCCAATTTGCTCAAACTTTTTCTCTAATTTCCCTGCAGGCTCATAGCCTTCTGGAAAGGTCTGTATGAGTGCAGCCTCACGCCAACTAAGACGTCGCGGCTTTTCAAGAACGGGCAAAGTAGGGTCATGCAGAAGGTGTTCATACTCAGATGAAAACTCCCATTTCTGCTTCCAGCCATCTGCCAAATTTGACCAAAGCAGCTTCATGGTCGGTGAAGCTGGATGCAATGTAGTGTGCCTAAAGTTGGCAACAATTGTGTAGGAAGGTTCGAGCCAACTTGCTTTACGATTTCGCGACATGTAATACCAGGAAAAATTACCTTCTGGGTCATGTGGTCGTTCGTAATACTCACCAGGCACGTCTAGCGGTAAATGACGAATCGCCTCCCCATGCGATGCGTAAGGTAGCAACCCCTTTTTCGCCGCAATGTCGGGTTTCGCATGCGTTGGCTTGGGGAAGTGATAGTACACCCCCAGGTCCTTCCTAACGCCTACGATAATCACACGCTTCCTTCGTTGTGGCACCCCGTAGTCGCGAGCATTAACTACTGCTGTTGCGATGTTATAGCCAACACCAGCTATCTCATTGTAGGTGTCTAGTTGCAACTTAAGCCAATTACCATCCTGAATAGACTTCAATCCAGACACATTCTCCGCAACAAAGTACTTTGGCTTAACAGTATCCACAACACGTGCAAACTCCTTAAATAAAAAAGTGCGTGGATCATTTGCGGGATTCCTGTTACCACCAAGTGAGAATGACTGACAGGGGTACCCACCAGTCACCAAATCGACTGAAGGAAACTTTGAAATCTGACGAATGTCCTCAAGGTGGAAGTCAGTTTCTGGGAACGAGCTGGCAAATGTCAGCTCCGTCTCAGGGATAACATCGTTGGCAAACAAAACGTCGATGCCCAATGAGCGCGCGGCAAAATCCATGCCGCCACCGCCTGAAAAAAGTGAAATTGCCTTCATTTGTACTCGATTTTGATTGCTATGTCGTTGAACTGCATAAGTGCACTTCGTATTTTAACAGTAATCGCTCTGCTCACTTCTGAATGGCCGCTTTCACCGCTCCCGCAACAGCCTCGATCTGCATATCCAGTTCACCAGCCTCTACGGCCTGCCGCAAAACTTCCAGCGTTGCAACAAGTTCTTTTGCATTCGCAAGCTCAATCGCCGTTTTCCCTTTCGCAATTTCAATAACCTTTGCACCATATCGCAATGACACGCACGTCTTGCCGCTGTCTGCCACAAACCACCATTCCTTAATGCGCTTGGGCACTTGAATAGTTTTTGTTTCGCCTGTCTCCTCGTCCTTAACCATGCGCTGCTTCGTGGGGGCATACGATTTCCCCTCTTGCTTGGCCTTGGCAAGTTCGATTTGTTCCCCAATCCGTTTTGCCAGCTTGTTCCGCCGCTGAACAACTGGCGGCATTTGGACGGGGCGCTTTGCAGCGATCAACTTCAGATTGGCTAATGCGGACATATCAATTACTCCTAAACGTTATGTTGGAGTCATTACTGTATGGTCAGCCCAGCAGTCTGGACAACCGAAAAGGAGGCCAGATTATTTTCTGATTTCCTTTGGTTCTTGTCGCAGGCAGATAAATACTTGCATGACAGAAAACCAACTTCATCTGCGTGCTGCCAGTTTGGATTGGATGCTGAAACACGCAGACCAATTCACGCTTGCGGTAACGCTCACGCTTAAA
This sequence comes from Sulfuriferula sp. GW1, assembly GCF_047300855.1. Taxonomy (GTDB): domain Bacteria; phylum Pseudomonadota; class Gammaproteobacteria; order Burkholderiales; family Sulfuriferulaceae; genus Sulfuriferula. The sequence continues at coordinate 1,254,828 of NZ_CP170197.1, read as the reverse complement.
CCGTATCGCGTCGTTTCTACACAGAAAGGCGATATTCGCGAAGCGCTGACAGCCATCGAGGCACAGCGCACGTTCCGCCAATTTCTGAATCGTCTGAATGCAAGTCTGTTTGGCAATGCGAAACGCCACAGCAAGTCAGTGAGCGTCATCCCATTGCTTGAGGGCCAAGCAACCAAGAAGCCCCTGCACTATCACTGCGCTTTAGGTGGATTCCCTGCCGACATTTGCGACGAGGCTATTGCCGCCAAAATCACCAGTGCTTGGCATCAGACTTCTTTTGGGAATCAGCAAATCGACATTCAGCCCATGCAAACCGGAGGCTGGCTGACATACGCTGGGAAAGAAATTGGACTGGGTAATGCTGATGTTGTCGATTGGGAAAATGTTCGTCTGTCTGCTGCATCGCTGACCTAAGCGTCCTTTGCAGAGCTGCACCATTTAAGGCATCAGGTGATGCTTTAATTCTTTCAGCATGGCTCTTACTACACAAGACAAGTTTCACAGAAACCTGAAGCGAAACAAAACAGATGACATACATTAACAAAACTCCACAGTGACAAGCATGCAAGCCCTACAGCACGCTATTAGGAGCGTTCGAAGGTTGTGATGCTGAGTGAATGTTTTAAGCGCTTGCAGGGCTTTTACGCTGGTCACATTAAATACAAAAACAAAGGAATTACATAAATGCTTTGGTTATTACGCAAGTCATTGAATATTGGCAGGTCTGCGCTGCGCCTTTTTCGGTTGCCCAAACCGAAGCAAAGAAAACACAATAAGTCATACAAATACTTTGATTTGGCGAGGAATAAAATGGCACAGGCAAAGACGCTGAACGAGAAGGAACTGCGAAAAGTCCTTAACTACATTGCACTCCGCAAGCACGCACCCCGAAACAGGGCAATGCTGTTAGTGACGCATTGGTCGGGCATGCGCGTTGGAGAAGTTGCTGCGTTGCGCATTGGCGACGTGCTAGCGGCAGACGGCAGCATAAAGGACGAGGTGCGCTTGAGTGCCGAGCAAACAAAGGGCGACAAAAGCCGCACAGTGTTTCTGCCAGAAAAGCTGCGCAAGGAATTGGGCAGCTATATTTCACTCATCAAAACAAGTGACCCAAGCAAGCCGCTTTTCAAAACACAAAAACGCGATGGATTCTCTGCAAACACACTAACCCAGCATTTTCACTACTTATACAAAAGAGCGGGTGTGTATGGCGCAAGCAGTCACAGCGGCAGACGGACGTTCATTACCGCACTTGCAAACAAAGGAGTCGGAGTGCGTGTGCTGATGGCCTTGGCTGGACACAGGAACATTTCAACAACACAGGCATATATCGATTTGAACGACGGGATGAAGCGTCGCGCAGTCGAACTGATTTAGCACTGACGCAATTTAAGCTTAATAACTTGATTCGGTTGGTTCGGTTAGTTCGGTTGGTAGGCTTGGCTAACTATCGGTGCTTAATTTTGAAGTGTGCAAACAGACGTAAATATTTCACGCATTAAGTGTGCGTAATATTTACGTCTGTTTGCACGCTATCCAAATTCGCTTTCACAAGTCATTCGTCTTCAACTTGGCTAATTTTTGTTTCAACAGCACTTTCTCCTCATCCCCAAGTTCCCTAGTTGTCCCAGCCCCATCTTTCCGTTCAAGCCATTCAATTGCCTCTTGCAATGCTTCCCGCTTTATATCTGCTTTACTGCGCTTCTGAGCCAGCCCGTCATCCAATTTGTACTCGGAGCGGGAGGTGACTGTTCGCGGAACGCCTTGCGGATGAGTGCCTAGATTGGATGTATTGGGATCGATGTCGACCTTCCTATCAAACCAAATCTCCAAGCTTGGGTCGGCGTTGAGAATCTCGCTCAAATACTCTAGCGCACGCTCGTATTTTGATTCTGCTTGCTCGCGCAATCGCTTCTTACTATCGCGTCCCAGGCTGTCCTTTTTCGAACGCTTGCCAATCCCTTTAATTCCATTTGCTCTGTTTTCGTCAAAGTCGGCCTCATGTACAAGCGCCTCATATTGTTTGATCTCTTCAGGTTTCTGGGAAAACTGATTGCGTTTCTCCAACTCATATCGCCACCTATTTTCGTAATCCTCTACGCCATCTTTGCCAAGTGCAGCTTCCAAGTCGCGCAGACTAACGTTGCCACCGTTGTTTAGCTTCTCAACCAACTTCTTCGCTTTTGGTAAGTCAGCCACGTCGCAACCCCATTTGTTTTAGCAGAAAAATTGGCACCTTATAGTGCTTCAATTCCACCGTCGTAAATCTTCCGCTTACGCTTGCGTGATTGCAGCATCTCCAGATTCATCTCGCCCGTTAATGGCTTCGCATAAAACCGATCAATCATCTCTACGCTCGTCCGAGCATTACGCGCCAAGAACAGAGTATTGATAGCTTCACCAAACAACAGTCTGTACATGATTGAAGTGTGACGCAACGAATATAGCGTGCGAGCTTCCCCATCAGCGCCTCGGCCTAGCTTCGTATCCCACATTAAAACATCGAACTGTCTTTGCAGTTGCTTCAACGCATACTCCCGCGACTTGTACTGCGGCAAAAACACATAGTCGTCGTCTGCCGCCCGCCCCTTCGCGGCGTGAAACGCTTTCAATCTCTCATACACCTCAATAGCTTTGGGCATAGTGGTAATGGGATTGTTGTGCTTTTTCGTGGTCGGGATGCGCAAGCGCAAAAAGTCATATTCGCCACGCATAACATCGACATGCTTGTGCTGCATGAACTTGATGTCTGTTGGTCGTATATAGCTGTTCACCATAAACACGATCAGTCTGCGCATGTCTTCTGTCATCTCGACATTGCGCATGAGATCACCTTTCTTGCGCGAGGCAGGTGCCTTGGCGTTGATGTACTGCGTTTCAGTCTCGCCGCGTTCGTTGTTGTACTTGCGAACCTCAATAACTTCGCCTGCATAGCGTGTCGCAGCAGACCACAGCTTCCGATACTCCTGCGTGTTGAACCAACCCCTTGCCACGTCCTTAACACCCACAGGCGGAAACTCAGGCAGACTCTTGATGAAGCCTCGTCTTGCTGCATAGGTCAGCACCTTGCGCACGAGTCCCATGTACGCACCGATTGTCGATAGGCTCAGTTTGGTGGCTTGGCGGCTGAGGTTTTCGAGATAACCCTCCAGCGCAAAGTAATCGACTGATGCGACGTCCTGAGTTTTGAAGTAAGGCAGGATGAGCTTATCTAATCTGTACTTGGTGTTGTCGTAAGTGATCTTGGTAAGCTCGCCTCGCTCAAGTTTGGCGGCTTCTGCTTTGAGCATTCCTGCCGTACATGAAGCAAAGCTGGTCTGACTGAGTGATTCGCCATGCTCATGCTTGTAGCCAACGTCATAAAAGAACTGCTTTGCGAACGCGATAGCTTGCGACTTGTTCTCCGTCTTCGTGCTCTTGCGCAGTGTCTTGCCTGCAATAAAGTATCGAACCCACCAATACTTGCTTGCCTCAAGCTGATAGATGAATAGCTTTTGGGGATAGCCAGGTATGTAACTGACCGACGATGGTATCGGCAGCGTCTTGTGCCGTTTTAGTGTTTGTGTAGCAGGGACTTTCGCAGCTTTGCCTGACTCTTCCATTATCGTAATTTACACTCTATTTCTTTCTGCTCCTACCTATAACAGGCACAAGCAGGAAAAACAAAAGGAAAGGAGTTTCAAAAAGCCACAAAAGTAGTACAGATAAAGTGTACTACTTACAAGCAATAAAAAAGCGAGCAAATGCTCGCTAAAATATTGATATTAAAGTATTTTAATGGTGGGCGGTGCAAGGTTTGAACTTGCGACCCCTGCCGTGTGAATGCCCGAACATGGGTATTTCCCTTGCTTACGAATTTTTACTAAAACGCACTTTCCCCTTGATGTGCCTTCATTTCAGACTTACCATTAGTGCAGCGGTCAAACTGTTTTTGACTGTTTTTTACTGCTTACTGCTTACTATGCGTTTACTTTTTTGACCGCTGCACCTCAAAAAACGACACCAGAAAAAGTAAGCAGGCCGAAATAGGAGCCGTCATGCCGAAGGTCAACAAGTCATTCGTGGAGTCCGCCAGCACGCCTGAGAAAGATGCGTTTTTCTGGGATGACGAAATCAAGGGCTTCGGCCTGAAGGTTTCCCCTACCGGGTCAAAGGCGTTTGTTTTCCAGTACAGGACGAAGCAAGGGCGAAGCCGCCGATTCACCATCGGGCGCTATAGCGATACGCTCACCGCCGACCAGGCCAGAAAACGCGCAAAGGATTTACGCCGCGCCGTCGAGGATGGTGGCGACCCGATGAACGAAAAGCAGGTCAATCGGCAGGCCGAGACATTAGAGGAAGTGTTCGACCGTTATCTGGCGTCTGCCAAGTTTGCAGAAAAAGCAGACAGCACCAGGGCGATCGACCGGGGCCGAATCAATCGCCACCTGAAGCCGACCATCGGACGCTTGTACGCCGACGATCTAACAGCGGAGGACGTGCGCAAAGCTTTTAACCATATCCGCGATGGCAAGACCGCCACTAATCAGAAAACGGGCTTCAGAGGCCGCGCAATCGTTCGGGGCGGCGAAGGTGCGGCCCGTATGTCAGTAAGGCTGCTACGGGCTGTTCTGACGTGGGAGGGATACACCGGAGAGAGGAACCCGGCCAACAATGTGAACGTCGGCAGCGATGGCGAACGCGACACCGTTCTGGAAACCGGCGAGGAATACGCCCGCCTGTTTGAAACCCTGACCACGATGGAGAATGAGAAACGAATCAGGCCAGCCCATGCCGACGCCATCCGCATCATTGCATTGACCGGCGCCAGGCGCGGCGAAATTGCGTCATTGCAATGGCGGCACGTCGATCAAAAGAAGGCACTGATTACCCTGCCACCAAGCCAGCACAAGACCGGACGCAAGACCGGCAAGCCGCGCATCATTGGTCTGCCAACAGCTGCCGTTGAAATCATCGCCCGACAACCCGCTGGCGATCCTGACGACTTCGTTTTCATTCCGAGCAAGGGCAGTGGCGGAGCCGTCACCCTATCGGCCACGTGGCGCAGGGTGCGCGTAGAAGCCAAATTACCCGACGGCATAGGCTTGCACGGTCTGAGGCATTCACTTGCCAGCCACATGGCGATCAATGGCGCGCAAGCTGCCGAGATCATGACCGCACTGGGACACCGGCAGTTATCGACCGCACAGAGATACATTCACTGGGCTGAGGATGCGCGCAAAGGCTTAGCTGAACGGTCTGCCGCGCATATCACCGCCGCCATGAACACGACACCGGCACCGAAGGCCAAGCCCAAGCTGGAGGTGGTGAAATGACCGGCATCGTTCATACCGATCTACGCGCCGAACGCGACCGCATCGTCAAGGCGCTTCGCGATGCGCTGATGAGTAGCATTGATGACGATGGTTATGGTTATCGCGAAGGCTTTTTTCCTTCACCGCGTATGGCTGAGGCGATGGGACTGCCAGCGGTTTCAATAAATGCTGGCGATGCCGTGCGGATTGTCGAGCTGCTGGAAGAGACGCTGGAACACGTCTTTGAGCAGGGAGAAGCGGCCGACGACAATTATCTGCACGAACATGGCCGTATCAGTGAGGCCGAACGCGAGTACAGGGATCCCCACATCAAGGGATCGAAAAGCAAGGCCATTGCCGCCGCGCGCGCCCTGGGGTTGCGGGCGAAGTATCCTCAGTATTGGGACGACCTGCTCAAAGAATGCGAACGATTCCAGCCAGAGAACACCACCGAAAAGCTTGCGCTGATCGAGGCGTTGGCTACTCGCGAAAGCAAATCATTTGCCGCGATGCACCAAGGCCTGAAGCGTGCGATCACAAATCGCCGCAAGAATGATGAGGAAGTCGCATTCACTTTGCCGCGCTGGGAGCAGTGAGGTACAAAACGCACCCCCATTTTGTCCCCGTGCTTGAACCCGTCTGAATCTATAAATTGCCTATCCATACTGCCAGCCACTTTGGTGAGCGGGGTTTATATGGAGAGGCAAAATGGATTCCACACGCTTTCTTGACCGCATCGAAGCGGCCGAATATCTGACCGCAAAGGGCTTGCGTGTCAGCAAGAACACCCTTCAAAAATGGGTAACAGTCGGAGGCGGTCCGCTGTATCGCCGCTTCGGGCACCGCGCCGTTTATCTGGCATCCGATCTTGACGCCTGGGCAGAGCGCAAGATGGGCGCACCCGCGATGACCTACGCCCGGCCCGCCAAGTTCGACCTCGATGATTGCGATGCCGCACGATGAAAGCGCCCGTCAATCGCAATCCGCGAAAAGTCCGGCACAATTCAAATCAGAGCAGACCGAACGGTGCAAGCGCGCACGCCGCGTCATACGACGTGCCGGACTTATTTTTCGCAGCCCTGAACGGCAACCGCGAGACGCGCCGCCTGGCACGCCGAAACCTGAAAAAAAGATTGAAGGCTAACGGCGTTATCCGATGAGCGCCGACACCCTGCTGGATCACCTGGAAAACGTCAAGCGCACCGGCGACGGCCGCTGGCTTGCACGCTGTCCGGCACACGCCGACCGCCGCGCATCGCTGGCCGTGCGCGAGCTTAGCTCAGGCGTAATTTTGGCCCATTGTTTCGCAGGGTGTTCGATCGCGGAAGTAGTGGGTGCAGTCGGGCTCGATATGTCCGCGCTATTCCCCGAGAAAATCAACGCCGACGGCACCAAGCCGGAACGGCGACCATTCCCTGCCGCCGATGTGCTGCGCGCTGTGAGCTTCGAGACGATGATCGTCGCGATTGCAGCAGCTGACATGGCGGCCGGCAAGACAATCAAACCCGTCGACCTGAAGCGCCTGCGCATCGCCGCCAGGCGGCTGCTGACGGCTGCTGAGGCATTTCAATGAGCGATATAGAACAACGCGGCGCGGTTGCCCTCGACAAGCTGGCGTCCGAAAAGAAGCCGCGCCGCAAAAAAGGCCTGCACCTGGTCAAACCGGGCGGCGAGACGTTCGACCCGTCTGGTCGCCGCGTGATCCGCCACGACCCCGGCAAGCTTCCAGAAATCCTCGACCAGCTTGGTCTGGCGCTCGCCGAGCATTGCGACAATCTTTTCAGCTACACCGGCCGCCTGGTGCGCGTCTATGCAGCCCCGGAAACGGCCTCTGGCGGCGTGCATCGTCCGCGTGGTGCGTTGGTGCTGCATCCTGTCGACGGATCTCACCTGACTGAGCTGGCGACCGCTGCGGCCGTGCATGAACGATATGAGGCGCGCTCTGAAGGCTACAAGCCGTGCGACTGTCCGCGCCGCGTCGCCGACGCCTACCTGGCACGCGGCAACTGGCCGGAACTGCGACCGCTGGCTGGCTTTATTGAAGCGCCGACAATTACCCTCGACGGCCGCCTGATCCATGAGCCCGGACACGATAGCGAAACCGGACTATTTCAGGCCTGCGCCGCGATTCCCGGATGGTCGCCACCGTCGGCCAAGCCCAGCAAAGCCGAGGCAATGGCCGCGCTGTATGTGCTGATTGATCTGGTGAGGACTTTCCCGTTTGACTACGAAGAGGATTTAGTCGCCACCGTTGCCGGCATCATCACCGGCCTGCTACGCAGAGTGCTCCCCGCCGCCCCTTTGCTGGCAGTAACAGCGCCGACGCCCGGCACCGGCAAAACACTGATCGCCGAGACATTCGCCATCATTGCCACCGGCCGCCGCGCCAGTGTGCTGTCGCTCGGACACGATGACGCCGAGGCCGAAAAGCGCCTGGCCGGCGTGCTGCTGGCCGGTGACGCCGTGATTGCCCTGGACAATATCGAGCGGCCGCTGAAAGGCGACCTACTTTGCCAGGTGGCAACGCAACAGTTTGTCCGGCTGCGGCCGCTCGGCGCCAGCGGCATGCTGTCGATCCCGACGCATGCGCTGATGGTGGCGACCGGCAACAATTTGTCGATTGTCGGCGACCTCAAGCGCCGCGTGGTTATGATCCGAATGGACAGCGGGCAGGAACGACCCGAGCAGCGCACCTTCTCACGCGACCACCTCGAAGATGTATTCGAGCACCGCGGCGAACTGATCCGCGCCGCGCTCACCATCCCGATGGCCTACCTGGCTGCATGTGCGCCAGCAATCGAAGTCAAAGACTGGCACCCGCTCGGTGGCTTCGAGCAATGGGACCGCTTGGTGCGCCGGCCGCTGGGCTGGCTTGGCTTGGCCGATCCTATGAAGGCGTCAGAAGGTTTGCGCGAGCAAGACCCCGACCTCGAAGGCATGCGGCTGCTGCTCGGTTCATGGAACGATGCGTTCGGTAACGAACCCAAGACAGCCTCTGATCTGCTGAAGGCTGGCATGGAGTACCGACCTCAATCTGATGCTTACGCATACCCCGATTTGCGCGATGCGCTGCAAATGATCTGCTACGAAAAACCCACCTCGCGCAAGCTCGGCAACTGGTTGAGGGCTCACCGAGACCGCTTCGTAGACGGCATGCAGGTTAAGCAGGCCGGCGAGGACGGGCATTCGAAAGTCGCCCTCTGGAAAGTTTTGAAATGCATTTAATTGCGGGGTCTGCGGGGTTTGCGTGGTCATTTCTATACAAGGTGAAGAAAGTGTCAAAGAAAGACAAAAAATATATATGGGGCAAAACTGACCACGCAAACCCCGCAGACCCCGCACGGCTCGAAGTTACTCCCCAGCGCGAAGCGCTGGGGGTCTATTCGAGCTCGCGGTATTTCTAGGATGAAAATCATTTGCATTGGCAACACTGGTGCTGACGATATGACGAATCGCACGAAAAGTGACGCCACCCCCCAGCCTGAGCTGGGTTTCCTGATGAATCACAAAGAGCTGCTCGCCATACGCGTGCGGCCTGCCGAGTTTGCCCGGATGCTGGGCGTCTCGAAACAAACCGTCTCGACCTGGATTCGCGACGGGAAAGTGACGATCAACACGCTCGACGGCCTGCTTGACGTGCGCCGCGCGATTCAGGACGTGTTGCGCAACACCAGCCCCGGCCGGCTGCGCTCGCGCGTGCTGCGCCAGGCTGTGACGGATGCACTGGAGCTGCGGCAAAACCTCGCCAGCGCCGAGGATCGCGCCACCACCGCGGAGGCCGCGTTGCGGAATGCGGAGAAAAGCATCGCGGGCGGGGAAGCCTGGATCGCCTCCGCTGCGCGTGCCCTCGAAATCCTGAAATCCTCGATCGTCGCCGCAGCCGACGAACTGCGCGCCGCCCCGACCGCCGACTGGCCGGCAATCCTGAATCGATTGGAGCTTGCCGCAGACGAGGCCGCTGATGTGCAGCTCGGCAATATCGCCGACCCCGAAATGGCCGCGCTCGATCGGGAGCTCGATCGGCATTTTCTGAATCTGGAACTGGATGCCGAAGATGCCGAAATGGCCGCGCTCGATGCAGCGTTACGGGCTGATCCCGCCACTGCCGCTGAATTCGCCGCCCTCGATGCAGCGTTACAGGCTGCCAGCCTCGACGCGCTTCACGGTAAAAAAGGAGAGGGCGGGGAATGAGCCGCGATGCCTTCCAAATTGTCGAAAGCATCATCGCTGGAAACCCGCCGACTACGGAGGACTGGGAGTGGTTTGCAGACGGACTTAGGCAATGGGCGCGGCGCGGCATGCCGCTGGAGGCCGCGCTTGGCCTGACGCATGCCCACCGTATGCGCTGGCGTGATGGCTCGCTGAGGGCAGCCGCAGAGGTGCTACGCGCCCAGCGCGACCTGTCTGCCTGGGACTTGGCCGGAGAGCTTGCGGCCAGGCTGCGGCGCTTTCAGTCTGCCAAGCTGCCACTGTATCGGCGCGGTCTCGCCGGTCAGCTCGATGAGGTCGAGCTGCACCTGCTGTCGGCTTGCGAAAGTGGTGCGAGGCCGATCACCAGCCGCCGCCATTTATTTCGACTTCTGGATATCCGGTGACAAGAAATCTCTGACGTGTCACTGAAGAATGCTCATGATCGTTTTCACCACCACACCGAAGGAAAAAATACCATGAACCTGAACCCACGTGATTTTGTACAAGCCCACCGCGATGCAGCAATGATTCGTGCCGGGTTGTTGAGCGCAAACGATCCAATCTGCCATCCAGACGCTTGCACATTGGCTGCTGGCGGCGACAAGCTGCTGCCCGTGTTGGCGAAATTCGTTGCCGACAAAGAAACCCTCACTCGCAGCCCGTCCGCCGCAGGCCGCCAGCCGTCCGCAGGTTTTGGCCTGCCCGATTTCGGCAATGCCCTGTCCGACATCTTGCGCGTGGCCACCTACACCCGGATGGCTGTGTCCATGCAGCACGAACAGCTCGCCGCACGCCTCGATGTTCCGAATTTCATGCCGCATCAATTCCCGATGGCGCGAATCGAATCAGATTTACTGCCTGCCGACGAGATCGGGGAATACCTGGACGCTGGCCTGGCTGACCTGCCTGGACTGTCAGCCAAGCTCGCCACGTATGGCCGCAATATTCTCATCTCCCGCCAGCTGCTGCTCACCGACGACATCGGCCTCATCGCCAGTGCGTTCGCCAATTTTGGTAGCAGCGCAGCCCGGCGCGAAGCCTGGGAGGTATACGCCCTGCTCGAATCAAACCCGGCTCTGGCAGACGCCGAACTGATGTTCGACGCGGCACACGGCAACGTGTTGGCAGCCGCCTTCGACGAAACGAACCTGGGCCTTGCTATGGGCCAGCTGCGCAGCCTGGCCGATCCTTTCGGCGCAGTGTCCAATTTCGACGCCGCTGTGTTGCTCGTCGAGGGACGCATGGAGCTTCTCGCACGGCGCCTGGTGCGCGACGCGGGTCTCGATCTTAAGGTTGTCGCATCGCCCTGGCTGGCCGTTGGCCGATGGTATCTTTTGCCGAGCCCCGACGTGGCGCCTGTTATCGGCCTGTTACGTCTGACCGGCGCGAAATGGCCGGTCATGGTGGAACCCGCAAAAAACGACGGCTCGAAATCGCGCGACGGCACATTGATCGGCGTGCGCGCCGACCTTGGCGTGGTTGCACTGTCGCGCACGGCGATCAAGGGCGGGGTCTAATATGTTTGCGCTCCAATCTGAACCTGAAAAACTGCGCGGCTCCTACGCTAGCGCGGTGAAGGAATTCAAGCGCATCGAGGCCGAACTCGGCCGCGCCCTCGATGCGCTGGCCGCAGCCCGTGCGGGCGATTGTCCGGGCGATATCACCCGCACCCGGCTTGCAGCGCGCGATGCGGAGCGTGCGTCCGGCGCTGCCTGGGAGGCGTGCGAAATTGCACGGCGCGCGTATTGGAATAGGCGCGCTGCCGACCTGGAAGCGCAGCTTGCGGCCGAGGCCGTGCCACAGCTTGTTCAACTCGCTGCGTTCCAGCGTTTTGCCGGTTTGCCAGCGATCCCGGCCGAGCACTTGCTCAGGCACCACCTGTTGATCGCACCGCTGGCGCATACCGGGCCGGACGATGACGTGAGCGCAGATCCACTCGCCTCGCCCCAGCTTGACCGGGCGGATGATGAAATTTAAATCGCAACCGGGCCCCGTGCCATCGTATTCGCGATGAGCGGGGAGCCGCATCGGGTAGAGAGCCGCGACCCATAACCCGAAAGCGGAAGGCCTCCAACCATGGGCACGGCAGGCAGGCGACGGCATATAGCGCCTGGAAGTGACCTCCATCCTGTGTAAAAAGCAGGGTTACGGCACACACCAAACATGACCTCATGATCCGACTCGCTGTACAGCAAGGAATTTGGATGAAGCGCTGCCCGTCCTGCGACTTGCCCATGATCCGGCTCGCCGCGTGCCTCGCTGCGAGCTCGAACGACGGCACGGTGCACGGCGTCCTGGGACTCTGCGAACGCTGTGTCGCTCAAAACCGATTGCTGCCCGCCGTTGCCCGGTTCAAGCGACTCTCCCGCGCAGGGGATCGCGCGCTGGAACGTCCGGACAAATATCAATGCGCCCTGTTCCCGGATAGCGGCAGCGCGCGCTTTGCCGCAGCGATGTTGGGGCACCCCCAGCACGTCCACAAGGCGTTAAATGCGCTGGGTTGGGGTAGCGATGCCAGCCAGCCTGAATAAACGAGCTGCGTCGATTCTGGCGGGGTGGTTTGCAATCTATCGGGGCGGGTGTATTGTGGGCGTGCGGAAATCGTGTTGAAGCACGACCCCCGCACTAAACACAACGTGAAAGGAACTCACATTATGTCTGCAAATCATTCTACTCTTGTAACAATCACGCGCTGCATTTCAGGCGTGCCACGGATAGCCCTTCCTAATATTGGCGTAACAGAAAACGAGCTCGGCCATGCCACCTTCACAATTCAAACCCCATTCGGGCCAATATTGGTTGAAGGATGCGGCAGCCGTTGGTGCTGCCGTGGCAACGCCGAATCTCTGGCAGCGCATGGCCTGCTGCGACTCGACTGGTTGCCCGGCCTGCCCGGCAACAACAAGGTTTCACAAACCGTTTTCTTTGGCGACGATGGCCCCGAGCTGTTTCACGGGAACAGGCGCGGCAGAAAATTCAACGCCGACCTCATCACCATCAAACGGGCGTCGAGTACGACCTTCGAGGTGACAATGCCAGCCACGGCGGAGCAATCGAAAAGCCTTAAATTGATTCATAAGGAGTACCACGAGCGCTCCCTCCGTAAAATTGCGGAACGCCGGGCGCAACAGGAGCAAGACGATCTGAAGCGGATACAAATTCAACTGGCGACGGTCTCCAGGCAAGAGATAAGAGACGATATCCGGTGGCTGGTGGCCACTTGCGAAAACATTGTTGCTGATCGCCTAAACTGCAGCGCATATCGTTTCGATGCTGCTGCCGATCGAGGAATCGGCGAACACTTCAAGCAGTTGCTGTCCTGGATAGATAGAGGCGACCTGCAAGATGCAGAACTTGACGACCCTGGGGCCAATGTAATTCGCTTGCCGTGCAGAAGATAGGCCACAAGAGGCGGCTGCATAGCGTGAGTTCACCAGCACTGGAAAGTCCAAAAATGATTGATCTGCGGCGGCAGATGCGCGAGGCCACAAGCATCGGTGAACAGCTTACGGCTCTAGCTGGCGTCGCCCGTGCCCTCGACGACAACGAAGTCAGCGAGGCGGAAGGCGCGATCCTGCGCAAAGCCTTCGGCAAAATAATTGGGGACGAGATGATGCGATTGAAGCCCACCCCGTGACCCGCTAATTCCAACCTGAACCCGAATTTCCCGGCCGCGTGCCGGGTTTTTGTTGGACTACTGCTTACTATCTGCTTACTTTCATCCAGACACAAAAAATCCAGCACCAGGCTGGACTATTGTAAGCTGTTGTTTTAACTATGTTATTGCTGGTGGGCGGTGCAAGGTTTGAACTTGCGACCCCTGCCGTGTGAAGGCAGTGCTCTACCACTGAGCTAACCGCCCAATAAGGCGCGCATTTAATCACAGCGGGCTTTTTCAGTCAAACAAATTGCGCGCATTCTGCCGAGTGTCGCGTAAAATTCCGGCTTTTGAACTGGCCTGCATTGTGGACACCATTCGACTCTCCAAACTCATGTCTGAACGTGGTCTGTGCTCGCGCCGCGAGGCGGATGTTTATATTGAACGCGGCTGGGTGAAGGTGGACGGCATACTGGTCAATGAGCTGGGAAGCAAGGTGTCGCCGGATTGCAGCATCGAGTTGGCCCGGCAAGCGCAGCACGAACAAGGCAGTCGGGTGACGATTTTGCTGAACAAGCCGGTGGGATTTGTGTCTGCCCAGGCGGAGGATGGCTACAAACCCGCTGCAACGCTGGTGACAGCACCCAATCATTACGCTGACGACCGCTCCGGGATACGTTTTTCCAACGAACACGCGCGCGGACTGGCACCTGCCGGGCGGCTGGATATTGATTCCACGGGTTTGCTGGTGCTGACACAGGATGGACGAATTGCCAAACAGCTGATCGGTGATGATTCGAGCGTGGACAAGGAATATCTGGTGCGGGTGCAAGGAAAGCTCAGTACTGAAGGGCTCAAATTGCTCAACCACGGCTTGAAACTTGATGATGTGGCGTTGCGTCCGGCACGGGTAAGCTGGCAGAACCAGGATCAATTGAGCTTTATCCTGCGCGAAGGAAAAAAGCGCCAGATTCGCCGCATGTGCGAATTGGTAGGACTCAAGGTGGTGGGCCTGAAACGCGTGCGCATCGGTGCTGTGAAGCTGGGCGACTTGCCCGTCGGGCAGTGGCGTTATCTTGCAGCGGATGAGAAATTCTGAGTTTGGCCTGAAATAGCGTTCGCCTATACGATCAAATATGGCTCAGTGGCTTGAGCGTGAGTTCGGAACCGCGCTGGCTGAATTCCATCCGCTTCAGGAAGCTCATCCCCAGCAATACTGTGTTGTCATCCAGCCCGGTGGTAATCAATGCTGCCACATCATGCACCTCGATCGAACCCAGTCGCACCGTTTGCAACCGCGCCTGGTAGGCGCGCGTGGCGCCATTGGCAGTTTGTACGTTGACCGCAGAGCCGGCTACCAAAGCCAGTTTTTGTGCCAGCTGCGGCGACATGGCAACTCGCGTCGCTCCGGTGTCCACCAGAAACGTGACGGTATGGCCATTGATTTTGCCTTGTGCCAGATAATGCCCATCCTGATTGCGTTGCAGGCGCACTTCACCGTGCTGGAGAGCCAGAACTTCGGCACGATTGGGGTTGGCATTGTGCGTCAGGCGCAGTTGAAAATACCAATAAGCACCGGCAAACAATAACGCCCAGGCGATCGTCAGCATGATGAGACCGCCGCGGCGATGCGGATTTTCGCCCATATTTACGCCAGGTTGATGAAGTTGTCGCGATAAAATTTGAGTTCGACGATGGAATCGTAAATGTCGGCCAGTGCTTCGTGCTTGCTTTCCTTCACAAAGCCTTTGGCGACGGCGGGTTTCCAGCGCTTGACCAGCTCTTTGAGCGTGCTGACATCCAGATTTCGATAGTGGAAGTAAGCTTCAAGATTGGGCATGTAGCGCGCGAGAAAACGGCGATCCTGGCAGATTGAATTTCCGCACATGGGCGAAATACCTTTGCCTACGTACTGCGACAAAAACGCTATCATCTGGGTTTCCACTGCTGCTTCATCCAGGGTAGATGCCTTGACCTTGTCAATCAGTCCGGAGCGTCCATGCGTGCCTTTGTTCCAGCTATCCATGCCGTCCAGTACGGCGTCGGACTGATGTACCACCAGCACCGGCGCTTCGGCCACGGTGTTGAGCTGGGAGTCGGTGACTACCAGCGCTACTTCGATAATACGGTCGCTGTCGGGGAGCAAACCGGACATTTCCATGTCTATCCAGATCAGGTTGTTGTTATCTTGAGCCATCATGTCCATTCAAAGTTGAAAAAGGCAATTGTGTCATAATCACACCATGAATACATTCACACTTATTTTCCTTGCTGCCCTGGCGATCAGTATATCGGTGCGGATTTGGCTGGCACAGCGTCATTTGCGTTATGTTGCGAGCCACCGAGACGCCGTGCCTGCTGCATTCTCTGACGCCATCACGCTTACGCAACACCATAAAGCAGCTGACTACACGCTCGCTAAAACCCGTCTTTCATTCCTGCAAATCGTGGTGGAAACATCATTATTACTGGCATTTACCTTGGGAGGCGGATTGCAGTGGCTGGATAACGCTTTGTCTGGCGTTTTCGCCTCGGAAATGACGCGCAACATTCTGCTTATTGGCAGTGTGATGGTGATAGCTGCCGCCATCGAATTACCCCTGGATTTATACCGCAAATTTGTCATCGAAAACCGCTTCGGGTTTAACGCGCTGACACCCAAACGCTTTTTTATTGACTTGCTAATGCAGACCACGATTGGCGTGCTGCTTGGGTTACCTTTGCTGTTCGTCGTACTGTGGCTGATGCAGGCAGCAGGAGACTTATGGTGGCTCTATACCTGGCTGGTATGGGTAGGCTTCAATCTCACCCTGCTTGCCATTTATCCGACCTTCATTGCACCATTGTTCAACCGTTTTGAGCCGATGGAAAATGGCACGCTCAAATCGCGCATTGAACAGTTATTGCAAAAATGCGGCTTTACCGCACAGGGCTTGTTCGTGATGGATGGCTCCAAACGCAGCAGTCATGGCAATGCCTACTTCACCGGCTTTGGCAAAACCAAGCGTATCGTATTGTTCGATACCCTGCTGAAACACCTGGAGGCGGATGAGGTAGAAGCCGTGCTCGCACATGAACTGGGTCATTTCAAGCGCCGCCATGTGGTCAAGCGCATGGCCTGGGTGTTTGCAGCCAGCTTGGTGTTTCTGTGGGTACTCAACTGGTTGATGACGCAAACCTGGTTTTTTAACGGCCTGAATGTAACAAGCCAGAACACAGGCATGGCGCTGGTGCTGTTTTTTCTGGTATTGCCGGTATTCACCTTCCTGCTGCAACCGCTGAGCAGCCTGTATTCACGCAAACATGAGTTCGAAGCAGATCAGTATGCTGCGGTGCAAACGCAGGCACATAGCCTGATCAGTGCATTGATCAAATTATACCGGGATAACGCTTCTACCCTCACCCCGGACCCGCTCTATGCCATGTTCTATAATTCGCATCCGGATGCTCAACAGCGCATAGCGCGTTTGCAGATAGCCGTGCATAATTAACGCAAATACTCTGTTTCAAAGGGCCTTACATGAAATCCATTCTTGCCGTTACATTGTTACTTGCCACTGCTCCACTCTATGCTGCCCCGTTCGACAAAGGCGACCCGAAAATCGGCAAAACGCTGGTGGATAAATCCTGCCTGAGTTGCCATGCTTCGATGGTCGGCGGCGACGGCTCCAAAATCTATACTCGTGCTGATCGCAAGGTCAAAAACCCGCAGCAACTCGCCGCGCGCGTTGCTGCATGCAACGCCAATACCGGTGCCAACTGGTTTCCGCAGGATGAGTTGCATGTAGAGGCCTACCTGAACCAGGAATATTACAAGTTCAAGTAATCCCATCATGACCGACGCATGCGACCTCACCACTAAATCCTGCCTGCCTTGCGAGGGTGGCACACCTGCGCTGAACCAGACTGAAATCACCGTGCTGTTGGCCCAACTGGACGGCTGGGAACAGAACGGTGTATTAATCGCAAAAACTTACCCCTTTAAAGACCACTATCAAGCCATGGCATTCGTGAATGCGGTGGCCTGGATATCCCACCGCGAAAATCATCATCCCGACATCCATCTCGGCTACAACCAGTGTCACGTGGAATACACCACCCACGCGCTGAATGGCCTGTCTGAAAACGATTTCATCTGTGCAGCCAAGATCGACGCCCTGTTCCATCTGTAAGCCGTCCATCCTGAACGAGCGTTTCTGAAATATTAAGTCGCCACTTCTGCAACTATACCGTCAAGTGAAATAGAATACGGGCATGATCTACCCTGCCAGCCTCCCGCACTGATGCCCAGCCCAATACCCATGCAGGGCCTGGTGACTGCCACCTTCGGCAGGCACTACCAGGTTGAAGCCAGGGACACACTGATCGAATGCGTATCGCGCGGTAAACGCAGCGGTATCGCCTGTGGCGATCGCGTGGTTTTTCTGCCTACCTCTCCCGGGCAAGGCGTCATCGAATCGATACTCCCGCGCGACAATCTGTTGCATCGCTCGGTTGCGCATCGCAGCAAGCTGATCGCAGCGAACGTGTCGCGCATCGTCATCGTCGTCGCGCCGGTTCCCAGCTTTTATGATTTGCTCATCAACCGCTGCCTGGTTGCCGCCGAAGCCGCAGCCATCCCGGCACTCATCTGTTTGAATAAATACGACCTTGGGGAACCTGCGTATGCGGCTCAACGCCGTCTTGAACCTTACATCAAGCTGGCCTATCCGCTCCTGACGCTCTCTGCCCACCAAGACATCAGCGCGTTACGGCCTTATCTGTCAGGTCAAATCAGTGTCTTCGTAGGCCAATCCGGCATGGGCAAATCCAGCCTGATCAACGCGCTGGTACCTGAAGCACACACCACGGTCGGTGAGGTATCCGAAGCACTGGATTCAGGGCGCCACACCACCACCGGTGCACGCATGTACAAACTGGATGCATCGAGCAGATTGATTGATTCACCAGGCATGCAGGAGTTTGGATTAAACCACATCGAGCCTGGACAACTCGACCGGTACTTTGTCGAGTTTCGCCCATATATCGGTCATTGCCGATTCAGCAATTGTCGTCATCAACACGAGCCGGACTGTGCCGTGGCACAAGCAGTGGCTGCCGGGGATATTTCATCGGACCGCCTAACGGCTTATCGACAGATTTTAAGCAGCCTGAAACAGTAAAGCAGGATAGCGTCTATAAACAGATTATTCTCAATACGGGGAGATAATCATGAAAAGACGCCTGTTTATTGTTTCGCTCCTGGCGTGGCCGACATCTGCCTTGGCAGACGCTACTATCGTCAAAACTCCTTATAAGCCCGCCAGGGTCGTATTTGATTTTTTTCTGGATGATCCGCAGAAAATCGGCAGTGCCCTGTACTGGATACGCTCCCTGATGAACCCGTTGCTGGAAGATCCCTATGGTTATTCACCCGAGCAGCTGGATATCAAGGTAGTCATACACGGTACGGAAATTGTCGCTGTCGCCAAAAAAAACGAAGCGAAATACAAAGACGCCGTGGACAGGATGCGCTACTACGCAAACCTGGGAGTGAGCTTCAAGGTATGCAGCTATGCCGCCGAAGAATACGGCTATAGTGCGCGAGATTTCCAGGATTTTATCGAGATCGTGCCCAATGCCATCACTGAACTGGTCCACTGGCAAATGCAGGGCTATGCGCTGATTACGCCAAATGTGCAGTACAAGAAATTTTCGATTGAGGCGATCCGTTGAGGGGGCAGCCGATTATTCCGGCCAGTGCTTGATATAGCGCTTGAGCAGGCGGTTTTCAAAATCCGCTTCGTTGAGACAGGCGCGCGCGACGTCATGGAAGGAAATCACGCCAAGCAATGTTTCGCCTTCCATTACCGGCAGATGGCTAACCCGGTTTTCTGTCATCACGCCGCGCACATAATCCACGGTGTCGTCCGGGTTGCCGATGATGGGTTCAGTGACCATCATATCGCTGACTTTAACCGCAATCAGCGCACAGCCGCGCTCATTCAATCCGCGCAGCACATCACGCTCGGTAAGTAATCCAACCATGGTTCCATTCTGACGTACGATTAACGAACCGACATCGTGTTTCACCATCACCTCAACCGCTTCTGAAACCGGTTGATCCGGGTCGATAGCGAAAATATCGCCACCCTTGATAGTCAGAATTTCACGAATAATCATTTGATCATAGCTCCAGGCAAACCTGCTTACACACACGCATACAGAATATCAGATGCCCGGCATGCATGAAAGCCGAATGCACCTTGGATAGGTCAATCCCTGAAGTTCTGGAACTGTAATGGAAAATCACTGACGCTTTTACGTACCAGCGCGATGGTTTCCTGCAACAGGTCACGCTTGGCGCCGGTCACGCGCACCGCTTCGCCCTGAATACTGGCTTGCACCTTGAGTTTGCTGTCCTTGATGATTTTTACGATTTTTTTGGCAAGTTCGCTTTCCACGCCGGTTTTCACCGTGGCACTCCGCTTGACCTTGTTACCGGTGACTTTCTCCGACTTTCCCATCTCCAGGCACTTAATGTCTATACCCCGTTTGATGAGCTTGCCATTGAGGATTTCCTGCACCTGATCGAGCTTGAAGTCGTCGTCGGCGTAAATCGTAAGCACATATTCCGCCTGTTCCACACGCGCGTCGGATCCCTTGAAATCGAAGCGCGTCGAAACTTCCTTGTTGGTTTGCTCGACTGCATTTTTGACTTCTTGTTTGTCTACTTCGGAGACGATATCAAATGAGGGCATGTCGGACTCCAGTTCAGTATTGATTGAACATATCAGCCGAAGTGGCAGACATAATCCAGTGTTTCCGTGGTTTCAATATCGAATTTGCTATTACCCGGCACTGAAAACCGCTCACCCGCCTTGTAGGTTTTCCAGTCGGATTCACCAGCGAGCTTGACTCTGCATACACCACCGTTTATTTCCATTATTTCAGGTGCGCCGGTATTGAACACCAACTGGCTAGGGAAAATCACACCCACACTTTTTTTGCTGCCGTCGGCAAATACCACGGTATGCGACACGCATTTGCCATCGAAATATATATTGGCCTGTTTGACCACGCTCACGTTATCGAATTGAGACATGACTGGTTCCTGTATTAATTGCTGCTGCGGTTTTTGAGTTTGGCGGCAATCCGCAAACGCAGCGCGTTGAGCTTGATGAAACCACCGGCATCGGCCTGGTTATAGGCACCTGCGTCGTCTTCAAAAGTGGCGATGGTGGAATCGAACAGCGAATCGGTCTTGGAATCGCGCCCCACCACAATCACATTGCCCTTGTATAGCTTGACTCGTACCCAGCCATTCACGCTCGCCTGCGATGCGTCTATCATGGTTTGCAGCATGGTCCGCTCCGGGCTCCACCAGTAGCCATTGTAAATCAGGCTGGCGTAACGCGGCATCAGATCGTCCTTGAGATGCGCTACTTCGCGATCCAGCGTGATGGATTCGATGGCTCGATGAGCCTTGAGCATGATGGTACCGCCCGGGGTTTCATAACAGCCGCGCGACTTCATCCCCACATAGCGGTTTTCCACCAGATCCTGACGGCCAATACCGTGCTTGCCGCCCAGACGATTCAGTTCGGCCAGCACAGTTGCAGCGCTCATTGCCTGGCCGTTGATGCCCACGATATCGCCGTGGCTGAATTCCAGATCAACATATTCGGCGGCGTCCGGCGCCTGTTCGGGTGATACTGTCCAGCGCCACATGTCTTCCTCTGGCTCGTCTGCCGGGTTTTCCAGCGCGCGGCCCTCATAGGAAATATGCAGCAGGTTGGCGTCCATGCTGTAAGGGCTGCCGCCCGCCTTGTGCTTCATTTCTACTGGGATAGCGTGCTGCTCGGCATAGGCCAGCAACTTTTCGCGCGACAACAAGTCCCACTCGCGCCACGGGGCGATGATTTTGATGTCCGGCTTGAGCGCATAGGCGCCCAGTTCGAAACGTACCTGGTCGTTGCCCTTGCCGGTGGCGCCGTGCGAAATGGCGTCGGCACCGGTCAGGTTGGCAATCTCGATCAGGCGCTTGGCAATCAGCGGGCGGGCAATCGACGTGCCGAGCAGGTATTCACCCTCGTATACAGTATTGGCGCGGAACATCGGAAACACGAAATCGCGCACGAACTCTTCGCGCAAATCGTCGATGAAGATTTCCTTCACGCCGAATTTTCCGGCTTTTTCGCGTGCCGGTTCCAGTTCTTCACCCTGGCCGATATCCGCAGTAAACGTCACCACTTCGCATTGGTAGCTGTCTTGCAACCACTTCAAAATCACAGAGGTATCCAGCCCGCCCGAGTAGGCAAGCACGACTTTTTTAACGTCACTCATTTACTTTTCCCAACAATAAATATTCCATCAAGGCTTTCTGCGTGTGCAACCGGTTCTCGGCTTCATCCCACACCACGCTTTGCGCACCGTCGATCACCTCGGCCGCCACTTCCTCGCCGCGGTGGGCGGGCAGGCAGTGCATGAACAGCGCGTCGCTGGCCGCCACACGCATCATGTCGGCGTCCACCTGCCAGTCCTGAAAATCACGCACACGCTCTTCGTTTTCCGCTTCGAAACCCATGCTGGTCCACACATCGGTGGTCACCAGATCAGCACCGCGGCAGGCTTCCATGGGGTCGGCAAAACTCTCGTAGTGACTGGTGTCGTACAGTCCGGCACGTTCCGGTTCGACTTCATAGCCCTGCGGAGTCGACACATGCACATTGAAATCCAGTACCACGGCAGCTTGCAGCCAAGTATTGCACATGTTGTTGGAGTCCCCGATCCAGGCTACCGTCTTGCCCCTGATGCAACCGTGACGCTCGATAAAAGTGAAAATGTCGGCCATGATCTGGCACGGGTGGTATTCGTTGGTCAGCCCGTTGATCACCGGCACCCGCGAATAGGCGGCGAAGCGTTCAATAATGTCCTGCTCGAAGGTGCGGATCATCACAATATCCACCATGCGCGAAATCACCTGTGCCGCATCTTCCACCGGCTCACCACGCCCCAGCTGCGTGTCGCGGGTATTGAGATAAATTGCCGAGCCACCCAGCTGGTGCATCCCCGCTTCAAACGACAGACGGGTGCGGGTGGATTGTTTCTCGAAAATCATCGCCAGCGTACGATCCATCAGCGGATGATAGGTTTGATAGCCCTTGAAGCGCGCCTTGATGATTTTCGCGCGTGCAAAAATGTATTCGAATTCATCGCGCGTCAAATCCTGGAACTGTAGGAAATGCTTGATGGCCTGCATCACGCGGCCCTGCCGAGAAAACTGCGCACTAGCGGCGCAAGCCCGGCCACCAGCTGTGCCGCTTCAGCTGAATTCATCACCAGCGGCGGTACCAGGCGCACCACATTATCGGCGGTCACGTTGATCAACAGGCGCTGCGCCAGCGCCAGTTTGACCAGTTCGCCACACGGACGATCCAGTTCGATGCCGATCATCATGCCCAAGCCGCGTATTTGCTTGACGCCCGCCACCCCGTCAAGCTCTTGCCTGAGTCCTGACAAAATCTCACCGCCAATGCGGGTAGCATTGGCCAGCAGGCCTTCATCTTCCATGACCTGCAAGGTGGTCAGCCCGGCGGTGCAAGCCAGCGGGTTGCCGCCAAAAGTGGAGCCGTGATTGCCCGGCTTGAATACATCCGCCGCCGCACCGCGCGCGAGGCAAGCACCAATCGGCATACCGGAGCCCAGACCTTTGGCCAAGGCCATCACATCCGGCAACAGGTCGGCGTGCTGAAAGCCAAACCAGGTACCGGTGCGGCCGATACCCGTTTGCACCTCATCCAGCATCAGCAGCCAGCCCTTGTCGTCGCAAATCTTGCGCAGGGCGAGCAGATATTCGGCATCCGGAATCTTGATGCCGCCCTCGCCTTGTACCGGCTCGACCAGTATCGCCACCACATCATGATTGTGCTCAGCCACCTGGCGTACCGCTTCCACATCATTATAGGGTACCCGCGCGAAGCCCATCAGCAAAGGCTCGAAACCGGCCTGTACCTTGCGGCTGCCGGTCGCGGTCAGCGTCGCCATGGTGCGCCCGTGAAAGGCTTTTTCCATGACAATGATGGTAGGTGTAGTGATCCCTTTCTGATGGCCATACAGTCGTGCCAGCTTGATGGCAGCTTCGTTGGCCTCACATCCGGAGTTGCAGAAAAACGCCTTGTCCATGCCGGATATCTGGCACAAACGCTGGGCGAGCTGCTCCTGACGCCGTATCTCGTAGATATTCGAAGTGTGGATCAATGTACGTGCCTGTTCGCATAGCGCTGCAGCCAATCGGGGGTGCGCGTGTCCCAACCCGTTGACAGCCACACCAGCCAGCGCATCCAGGTATTTGTCACCGGCTTCGTCCCACAGCCACACGCCTTCACCCCGAACAAACGCCACAGGTTGACGCGCATAAGTATTCATCAAATAAGACATAGCCATTGACTTATAGAGAGGGTTAAAAAGCACACGGCGGCTTACGCCGCCGTGATGTGCTACCAACTGCTACGTTCAGGACGCAAAATTTTGCGCCACAAAATCCCAGTTTACCAGATTCCAGAACGCCTCTACATATTTGGGCCGGGCGTTGCGGTAGTCCACATAGTAGGCATGTTCCCACACATCGCAGGTCAATAGCGCCTTTTGGCCGCTGGTCATCGGTGTGGCCGCGTTGCTGGTGGAAACAATATCAATCTGACCGTCAGCCGTTTTCACCAGCCATGCCCAGCCTGATCCGAAAGTACCCACAGCAGCCTTGCTGAAAGCTTCTTTAAATGCATCAAACGAACCCCATTTGGCCTTGATGGCATCGCCCAGCGCACCGCTCGGTTGACCGCCGCCCTTGGGGCTGAGGCAGTTCCAGTAAAAGGTATGATTCCATACTTGGGCGGCATTGTTGAACACCCCGCCAGAAGATTTCTTAATGATTTCTTCCAGGGTCATGCTTTCAAATTCATTGCCCTTGATCAGGTTATTCAGATTGGTCACATATGCCTGATGGTGTTTGCCATAGTGATACTCGAGTGTTTCCGCAGAAATATGCGGCTGCAAAGCATCTTTCGCATAAGGTAGTGCCGGTAATTCATGAATCATCGCTTTCTCCTTTAAAACAGATCACCGTTAAATAAATTTAGAAGCCATATACGCCGCTATGTGCCCCCGCAGCCATGAAAAACAACATCGGGATGGACAGCATGGTATTGGTACGAGACGCCAAAAAAGCTATCCTGCGCGCAGTATTTTTCTGCGTATCTGTAGCTTTAGCCAAACCCAGGATTTTTCTCTGATTGGGCCAAATCAACATCCATACATTAAACAACATTATCGTACCCAGCCATGCCCCTACCCCAATCACTGCATGGGATGATTGCAGGCTGAATGCCGCCTTGAAGTATGGCCCCAGCAATGCCGCCCCAGCCAACCAGGTAACCAGAGCAGACCAGCGAAAAAACAATAACGCGCGTGGCACAACATGCTTGCTGATCCCCGCCGCACTACCATCTGCGGCTGCCGCCTTCATGGCATCAACCTGTACAAAATTAAAGTAATACAGAAGACCAATCCACATTACGCCCGCCATCAAGTGCAGCCATCTGGCTAGCGCCGGAACGAATTCCATCATACCCCCGGCAACAAAAAGTTTTTAAGGAAAACGTACAGTACTACAGTAAGTATCAGACCGGAGAAAATGGTTCCCAACAAAGAATCCAATGGATTTTTCACAGATTTATGTTCCTCGGGAAATTATGGATTGCGGCGGGGGAAAAATTACACCATTCGTATAATTAGCCGAAATCATGCCAGGTAGCAAGCGTTAACTTTTTAAGTACTTGAATCGTTTAAGTGTTTATTGGGAATTCAATGGCCCATTATTCGACATGCAAGCAAACTGGAAAATCACAGCCCTGCCTATATTCATCTAATGCCCATGCGTCTAAATGGAATAACATATATGTTAGCCTACCAGTACATTAACCGATGCGCCATACTCTGGTAAAATGCATGCCAGGCATACAGCAAAAACCACCATAATGTCAGAGCCTTCCAATACCGAACTCATCATCCAAGGTTTAACCACATCCGGACGCACATTTCGCCCCAGCGATTGGGCAGAGCGCCTGTCCAGTGTGTTATCGACTTTTGGCGAAGACCACCGCATGACTTATTCGCCTTACGTGCGCCCGACCACGCTGGCTGGTGTGAAATGTGTCGTAGTAGATAAACAGCTACAAATTGAGCAACCGGCGGCTTTTTCTTTCCTGATGAATTTTGCGCGTGAAAATGACCTGAAAGTGCTGGATCCAGCACAGACCGACGATCAGGCGTAAACATTGCGCAGTTTTTTACCGCGCACGATCTTATGGGGAGAAATACTGTGGTAATGCCAGACGCGCCTGGAAACTATTTTCCCAGGCGGTTGAAGCTATTCAGGCCATTGCCTTGACAGCTGAGGACAGGCGACTTTTGTGACGCGATGCTTTGTTCTTGTGGATGATGCGCTTGTCAGCGATGCTGTCGATAGCTTTCATCGACTCACCGAATACGGTTTGAGCAGCAGCTTTATCACCCGCCAGCACGGCTTTCTGCACTTTCTTGATGGCGGTACGCAAAGTGGAACGCAGAGCGGCATTACGCGCGCGCTGTTTGTCATTCTGTCTGGCGCGCTTTCTGGCCTGTGCGCTGTTTGCCATGGATGAAACTCCTGTCTGATTTCGCAAAACGTGGGATTATAAAGACCATCAGCATCTCTGGCAAGTCAAATTGCGGAACCTCCGCTCTCCTCGGCATACACCGTGCCCTTAACTTGTACAGGCGCAAGCCCTGCCCTGTATTCTGTATTCTTGGTTGAATAGGATTCCTGATGGAATACGTCAATTTAATATTTTTGTTATATTGTTGCAATCTGCATTCTGTACTGAACAAGAAACAAATAATAAAAAGCAGTAGTTAAGTAATTTATGAGTGGAGCGAGACAAACATGCGGGCGGCAGGTACTCCGGCGGGAACCCTTCGGGGTTCCATGGCCGATGAATTAGAGTTATACAAGCGTTACCTCAAAGCGCTCAGCGGTGTCGCGGAGGTTTTGCTGGAAGGAACCAGCGAACAAAACCTGACTGAAGTACTGCAGTTGTTGGTCGCAAACACGGGAATAGGCTGTTGCGCACTATTTCTGAACAAGCCCGAAAAAAACGCACAAGGCGCCAAGCTTTACTGCACGTGGTCGTCTGTCGAAGCAGTAAGTCAATTATCCGATTTCATGCAGTTCCGGGATATCGATTATCAAAAGTACCCGCTGCTTTTCGATACACTGCATGCGGGCATGGTGTTTTCCAAAAATATTGCGGAATTACCGCTCGAGGAAGCCACGCTCTTTGGCACGCAACAAATTCATACCGCATTGTGCATACCATTGCTCATGCAGGACAAAATGGAAGGTTTTCTCGGCCTCTTTAGCCGGAATGAACCGCGCAACTGGCTGCCCATAGAGGTGAATGTGTTGTGCGCGATAACCAATAGTCTCGCGCTCGCGCTGGTCCGCAAACGTGCCGAGCAAAACCTGGAAGCGAGCAGCGAGCGGTTGAAGGCATTGGTCGGCGCAACCGAAGACATGATTATCGAATATGATCTCAATGGTCATATCGTCAATGTGTGGTCCGATAACAGTTCCCTTTCCATTGGCCTCGCTCCAGCCATTGCCGGCTCGACATTGGAACAGGCCCTGCCAGATGACATGACCCAGGCAATCCGGCGAGCCACGCCGAAATTGCTGGCCGGCAGCAATCGCGAAACCTTTGAATTCACGCTCAATATCGACAGCACAGATCGTTTTTTTCTGGGCAGATTACAAATGCTGCCTTCCGAAACAGGCCAAACCAGAAACATCGTGGCGCTGATACGAGACATTACCGAATTGATGCGAGAAGAAGCACAGCGCCTGTCCATGCTGGAAACGCTTAATCTGCTCGAAGAAGCCATTATCGATCTCTCTCTGGATGGCCTGCTGCTTAATTTCAGCGGCGCCTGGAACAAACTGCTGGATTTGCCCAGCGGACACACCTATGACCATCTCGGGAAGCCGCTGATTGATTTTGTTTACCAGGACGACCGCCCTGCGCTTGTTTCAGCAATTCATCTATTGGCCTCCGGCAAGAAACATTCCGAGGTGGTTCGTTTTCGTCTTTTGCAAGGCCAGGATCCTGTCTGGATCGAAGCACACTTGCTTGCACACCATTCTCTGCAGGGTCAGATTACGGCACTGCGCGGCGTTCTGCGCGACATCACCTCCAGCTATTTACAGGAGCGGCGCATTACCCAGATGGCATTGCATGATGCCCTGACCCAGTTGCCCAACCGGATTCTGCTGGAAGAGCACCTGCAACAATCCATTGCCCGCGCACAACGCGGAAATGAAAAAGTCGCATTGGGATTTATCGACGTCGACTATTTCAAGCATATCAACGACACCTTGGGACACAAAGCCGGCGATATCGTACTCGTTACGTTGAGCAAACGCCTGCAGTCCGTGCTCAGAGAGATAGACACGCTGTCGCGTTGGGGAGGCGATGAGTTTGTGGTGTTGTTGCCCGACGCCAGCAGCGAACATGACATCCGCAGAATTGCGGAACGCATGCGCAAAGCAGCCCTTAAAAGTATCGACCTGGACGGCATTGAAACCAAGATTACACTCAGCATCGGCCTGGCCGTTTATCCGGATGATGCAGATAGCGCGGAAACACTGATGAGCATGGCGGATCACACCATGTTCCACGCCAAAAGTGTCGGGCGCAACAATGTGCAGTTTTTCCAGGACATCCGCGCAACCCTGAAACGCTAAGCCCCATCCGGCTGCGCGTCGCCGCGTAAGCTAGGCGCGAACGCCTTGATGTTATTTCGTTTGAATATTTCCCGGAATCTGCGGTGTTTCAGTCACCACATCCGCGCACTGGGCACGGTGTCTCAACGCATGATCCATCAGCACAATCGCCATCAGCGCTTCGGCAATTGGAGTAGCGCGGATGCCGACACAAGGGTCATGACGGCCATGCGTAACAACCTCGATGGGGTTTCCCTGCTTGTCAATGGAACGGCCGGGCAGACGGATTGATGAAGTGGGTTTGATGGCGACATGGGCGACAATATTCTGCCCACTGGAGATGCCGCCCAGCACACCGCCCGCGTGATTGGACAGGAAACCTTCCGGGGTAAGTTCATCGCGATGTTCAGTGCCCTTCTGACGCACGCATTCAAAGCCGTCGCCAATTTCCACGCCCTTGACGGCGTTGAGTCCCATCAGGGCATGAGCGAGGTCGGCATCGATACGGTCATAGAGCGGCTCGCCCCAACCTGCCGGTACATTCTCGGCCACTACAGTGATTTTGGCGCCGACTGAGTCGCCGGATTTGCGCAGTTCGTCCATGTAGGCTTCCAGCGCCGCGACACTATCTGGATCAGGGCTGAAGAAAGCATTTTCGCCAACGGCCGCCCAGTTTTTAAAAGTCAAATCTATCGGCCCTAGCGCAGACATGTAGCCGCGCACCTGGATGCCGTATTTTTGCGCCAGCCATTTTTTGGCGATGGCACCGGCACCCACAGTCGGTGCGGTGAGCCGTGCCGATGAACGCCCGCCACCACGATAATCGCGGATGCCGTATTTGTGCCAGTAGGTATAGTCGGCGTGTCCAGGGCGGAAGGTGTCGGCGATGTTGCCGTAATCCTTGCTGCGCTGGTCTTCGTTGCGGATCAACAATGCAATGGGAGCGCCGGTCGTGTGGCCTTCAAAGATGCCGGAGAGGATTTCCACCGTGTCCGACTCGCGCCGCTGAGTGACGTGACGCGAGGTGCCGGGCTTGCGCCGATCCAGTTGCGCCTGGATATCCTCGGCGCACAATTCCATCCCCGGCGGGCAACCATCCACCACGCAGCCTATGGCCGGGCCGTGGGATTCGCCGAAGTTAGTAACGCAAAATAACTTGCCTATGCTGCTGCCGGACATGGTCGTGCTCGCTCAGATTTCAAAGCGCCGAGTTTAACATGGCACGCTTACTTGCTGACCTGCAACTCGGCCAGCAGCCTGATTCCCCAGGCCACGCCAAATCCGGTCACCTCGGTGTCAACCGCACCCAATCCGTCATCGCAGTTGCTGGAAGACAAGTCCACATGCAGCCACGGACGCTTGTCCACGAAACGGTTAAGGAAACGCGCTGCAAGAATATGGTCAGCATCACCGTCAAGCGTACATTGCTTGATATCGGCAATATCGGAATCCAGCGCGGGTTCGTAGTCTTCATCCATCGGAAAGGCACACATCCGCTCACCACTGGCTTTGCCCGCCGCAACCGCTTGCGTGAGCAGTTCATCGCGGTTGGACAGCACCCCGCTGTAGCGCTCGCCCAGCGCAGCGCCCATGCTGCCGGTCAGGGTGGCAAAATCGACGATGGCATTGGGCTTCTCGCGTGCAGCCAGCGCGAGCGTATCGGCCAGCACCATGCGACCTTCGGCATCGGTGTGCACCACTTCGATGGTGGTACCGTTGAGCGCAGTGACCACGTCGTTCTGCTTATAGGCTTTCGCGCTGATGTGATTTTGCGCGATCGCCAGCCAGCAATCGATGTTCACCGGCAAATCCAGACGCGTGGCCGCCACCAGAATGCCCAGCGCCACCGCCGAACCGTTCATGTCCTCGTGCATGCCCTGCATATGTCGGGCGGGCTTGAGGTTGTGCCCGCCGGTATCGAAGCAGATGCCCTTACCCACCAGCGCGATGGTTAATCTGGCTTTGGGATGGCGACGGCGCAGATGCACAATGGCAGCGTCCTCCGGATCCGACCCTTGCGCCACCGCGACGAACGCACCGGCGCCGAGTTTGCGCAGTTTTTTCATGTCGTATTCGATATGTTTCCAGCCATTGTCTTTGGCCAGCTCGCGCACCCGTTCGCGGTAGATGCCGGGGGTGAGCTGGTTGGGTGGCGTGACCGTGAGACTGCGACACAGGGTATTGCCTTCCGCCACCGCGCGCTGGGCAGCAAAACCATCGTTCGAACTATAGCCAAACAGGCGCAAAATTTGCAGCGGTTTGGGCCTATCCTTGCTTTTCAGGCTGGGCAGCGCTGCGCCGTTGATCCACACCACATACACCGCAGCAGCCGCAGCTTGAGCGCGAAAATCCTCATCGCCGCTGATGGCCAGACTGATTTCTTTGGGTGATTCGTCCAGAAGGATATGCAAGGCCTGGCGCAGTATGCTGTGCTGGCTGAATGCAGGCTGTTTGGTATCCAGCATGACCCACACGATCAAGCCGCCATGTGCCGTTTCCACAGCGACTGGCGTTTTCGCCAATTCAGCTGGTTTTTTGTCGCGTCTCCGCAATGCGGCAGCGAGTTGCGTAAGACCCGGCAGGTCGCCGTCTGGGGGCAAGGCGGCGGTTTTCGGTAAAACCATCAAAATATGACTGGCTTTATCCATTTGCGTTATAGGAATTTGTTTTTTATTTTCAATAAGTTTTGCGAGCATATTCAACCTTGACGTTGGGTTTTGGCTTGACCGGATAGGGTGTTTTAACCGATCATAGCAGAGTTTGTATTACCTAAAATCAGTCCGGGCTCAAGCTCTTGCAAGGAAGAAATACATGAAACTGGAAGATAAAAAGCGCGTGCTGCGCGAAATGGTGTTGCACCGCCGCTTTGAAGAGCGCTGCTATCAGGCCTATATCGAACGCAAAATCGGTGGCTTTCTGCACCTCTACCCCGGTCAGGAAGCCTGCTGCAACGGCGTGATGGAAGCGGCCCGCCCCGGACACGATTATGTCATCACCGGATACCGCGATCATATCCACGCCATCAAATGCGGTTCCGATCCAAAGGCCGTCATGGCCGAGCTGTACGGCAAGGAAACCGGTTCCTCCAAAGGACGCGGCGGCTCCATGCACATCTTTGATGTGGCGCATCGCTTCATGGGCGGTTACGCCCTGGTTGGCGGTCCGTTCCCCCTTGCTGCCGGCATTGCCAAAGGCATTCAGATGAAAGGCGGCGACGAAATTTCCATCTGCTTTCTGGGTGACGCCGCCAATAACCAGGGGGTGTTCCACGAAACCCTGAACATGGCCGCATTATGGAAACTGCCAGTGTTGTTCGTGTGTGAAAACAACCAATATGGTATCGGCACCTCGATTGACCGCTCCACCGCCGTGCTCGACCAGTTCAAACGCGTATGCGGCTATGGCATCGAATCGGCTCAGTGCGACGGACAGGATATCGACGTCGTATATGAACACGCGCGCAAAGCCGTGGATTATGTGCGCAGCCGCAAGGGGCCGTATTTCCTCGAGTTGATGACCTACCGTTATCGCGGCCACTCGATGTCCGATTCACGCGGCTACCGCACGCGCGAGGAAGAAGAACAATGGAAACAGCGCGACCCCATCAACATCCTGCGTGATCGCCTGATTGACGCCGGCGCGCTGACCATGGACGACTATAACGCCATGGAAAAAGAAACCGACGCCTATATCGAAAACGAAGTGATCAAGTTCGCCGAGGAATCGCCGGAACCAGATGTGGCAGACCTCGAAAAATACGTTTTCGCATAAATGCTATAGCCACAGGGATCACAAAGGCCACCGGGAAAAACCCCTGCTGCGCCTCTAAAAACCACTCTGTGGATTCTGTGCCTTCCGAGGCAACAAAAGATTCGAGAATTAAGGAAGATCAACATGGCTGAAATAATGTACTGGGAAGCGCTGCAGCGCGCCCACGATGAAGAAATGGCGCGTGACCCGCTGGTCATCTGTATGGGTGAAGATATAGGCGTGGCCGGCGGCACCTACAAGGCCACCAAAGGGCTGTATGAAAAATATGGTCCGTTGCGCGTGATAGACACCCCCATCTCCGAAGGCGGCTACACCGGTTTGGGTATCGGTGCATCGTTTCTTGGCATCCGCCCCATAATCGAAATCATGTCGGTGAACTTTGCCTGGCTGGCAATGGACCAGATGTTCAACTCCGCAGCCAAAGTACGTTATATGTCCGGCGGCCAGCTCACCTCCCCCAGCGTGTTCCGTGCCGCGGGTGGTGCCGCGCATCAACTGGGCGCCCAGCATTCGGCGCGCATGGAAAAGGTATTCATGGGCATCGCCGGTCTGCGCGTGGTCACCCCGTCCAATCCCAAGCAGGCCTACGGCTTGTTGAAGTCCGCCGTGCGCAGCGATGACCCGGTGTTCATCAACGAGCATGAACTCATGTACAACATGAAGGGCGAAGTGCCGGACGAAGAATATTTCCATCCGCTGGAAGGTTCTGAAATCAGCCGCTCCGGTAACGATGTCACGCTGTTCGGCTATAACATCTCGGTACACTGGTGTCTCAAGGCCGCCGAAATCCTGGACAAGCAATACGGTATCTCCGCTGAAGTGGTGGACCTGTATTCGCTCTCGCCGCTGGATCGCGCCGGCATCAAGAAGTCGGTATGCAAAACCCATCGTGCAGTCATCGCCGAAGAAGACGAAGCCCCGGTAGGTGTCGGCTCCGAAGTGATCGCCATCATCAACGAGGAATGCTTCTTCGAACTCGATGCGGCCCCTGTGCGCGTACATTCCGCACTCGTGCCGCAACCCTATAACCACAAGCTGGAAAAAGCCGCCATTCCCGACCATGAAGACGTGGTTTCGGCAGTTTTGAAGATGCTCGGCAAATGAAACCGCCGGTGGCAGATCACCGCTAGCAGAGTTCTGTGCGGCCACTGGCCGCACAGCTTTTTGGCTACGCGCTGCAACGTTACAGGCCAGAGGAAAAAGCAATGTCATCACATTACGTCATCACCATGCCGCAGTTGTCCGACACCATGACCGAAGGGGTCGTGGTGACCTGGGAGAAACAGGTCGGCGACAAAGTCGACCGTGGCGACATTGTCGCCACGGTCGAAACCGACAAGGCCATCATGGATGTGGAAGTATTCAAGGCCGGTTATCTGGCCGGCCCGCTGGCGGAAGTCGGCGCCACCGTTGCTGTCAGCCGCGCACTGGGCTATATCACCGATACCCTGGGCGATCTGGCCATTGGTGAAGGCGAGGTTGTCACCGAACAGGCGGCTACCGAGATGATCCCGCACCAGGCCGGCATGCCGATTGTCATGCCACAGCTGTCCGACACCATGACCGAAGGCATCGTGGTGACTTGGGAAAAAGCCATTGGCGCCGCCCTCAAGCGCGGCGACATCGTGGCTACGGTGGAAACCGACAAGGCCATCATGGATGTGGAAGTGTTCCAGGAAGGTTTCCTGTCAGGCCCGCTGGCAGGCGTGGGCAGCACGGTGGAAGTGGCGCATCCGATGGCCTTCATCGTCAGCGACGCGACACAGGTGAATAATACCGAAGTCACCGTTTCCGCCGAACACAAGGTGATCGAAACCCATCACCAGAAGGACAAGACTCCGATCTACGCCGTGGCGGCCAAATCCGCGCCAGCAGCCACTCCCGCAGCGACCCGACCGGGTGCCAAACCGGTACCCCGTCCGGTCGGCCGTCAGGCCAGCCCCTACGCTCGCAAGATGGCCGGCGAAATCGGTGTTGATTTGAGCCAGCTGGCCGGTTCCGGCCCGGCCGGCGTGATTGTCGCCCAGGACGTGGCGCGTGCACGCCCGAGCATGGCGCAAGTTGCCCACTCCTTGCCGCAGGTCGAAGTGCCCGGTACTGGCCGTCCCATGTCCTCGATGGAAAAAGCCGTGTCGCACGCGATGACAGCGGCGCTGACCCTGCCCACCTTCGATGTCACCTTCAACATCAAACCCGAGAAACTCATCGCTGCCGCCAAGGCGCGCAAGGTTTCGGTGACGGTAGCCATCGCCAAGGCCTGTTCCGTGGCCATGCTGAAGCACCCGATGCTGAACAATTGCTATCAGCCGGTGGACAAAATCGTCGAGCGCAGCAACCACGATTTCGGCGTTGCCGTCGCTGCCGACGGTGGCGGGCTGGTAGTGCCGATCCTGCACAACATCGAACAGAAATCCCTGGAGCAATTGCAGGCCGAGTGGAGCGACCTGATGCCGCGCGCCCGCGCCCGCAAGCTGTCGCCCAATGAATACGCCAGCCCGACTTTCACCATCTCCAACATGGGCATGTTCGGCGTCACCCACTTCACCGCCATCCCCACTCCCGGCATCGCCGCCATCATGGCCATCGCCGCTACCGGGCCGGACGGCATGCCGGTGAACATCACCGGCGATCATCGCGTGGTGAACGGCGCGCACGTCGCCGCCTACCTGGCTGATTTGAAGAAAATTATCGAAAACCCGGAAAGCTGGCTGGAAGCAACCGCCGCCAACCCGATTCCCGAAGGCGACTGGGACTTTCCGGTCATCGTCATCGGCGGCGGCCCCGGCGGCGAAGACTGCGCACGCGACCTGGTCGAGCATGGCGTCAAGGCGGCGATGATCAACAACGCCCCGCTGCCTGGCGGCGAGTGCCTGTGGCGCGGCTGCATTCCGTCCAAGGCCTGGCGCCACAATGCCGACCTGATGCGCGACCGCGCCCACGATGCGGAAAAAGGCATCACCGGTACCAATACCCCCAAGCTCGACTGGGCAACACTGGAAACACGCCGCAAGGGCATCCTGCAAACCCGCGGCGAACTGGCGCTGAAAACCGACAAGGGCGTCAAAATTGACGTACGCGAAGGCTTTGCCTCCTTTGTCGACGATCACACCATCAAGGTGCAGCCAGCCGGAGGCGAGGCCTACACCCTGCGCTTCGGCGCTGCAGTGATTGCGCCGGGCGCGCCGCCGTTTGTGCCTCCCATCCCGGGCACACTGGAAGGCCTGACCGGCGGCGGCGTGATTACTTCCGACACCATCTGGAACCTGCCTGCCCCGCCAAAGAAAATGGCCATCGTCGGCGGCGGCGTCATCGGCGTGGAAATGGCGCAGATTTTCCGCGATTTCGGCACCGAGATTCTGATGCTGGAAGCCAGGGATCGCATTCTTGCCGAAGTGGAAGAAGAAATCGCCAAGCAGCTCACCGAGCTCCTCAAGCAGGAATTCAGCGTTGTCACCAGCGCCAAAATCGGCAGCATTGCCGGTACACCCGGCAAAATGAAACTCGACTACGCCGACGCCGAGGGCAAAACCGCCAGCTTCGATTGCGATTATGTACTGATGGCTACCGGCAAGCGCCCCGACACCAGCAAGCTCAATCTGGAAGCCGCAGGCGTGCAACTGGATGGTGCGGCGATCAAGGTCGATACCCGTGGCCGCACCAGCGTGCCGCACATTTACGCGGTGGGCGACGTGGTGGGCGGCTACATGCTGGCTCACACCGCCGCCACCCAGGGGCGCGTGGCGGCCAGCAACCTGCTGGGCGAAGATCATGTGTACAACCAGGATCTGGATTGCGGCGTCACCTTCAGCCGTCCGCAGGCCGGTTTTGTCGGCCTGTCCGTGGCGCAAGCCAAGGCCAAAGGCGTCGACGCGGTGGAAGCCAAGATGCCGATGAGCATCGATGCCAAGGCGATGATCAGCGGCGAGACCCACGGCATGATCAAACTGGTGGCAGACAAGGCCACGCAGAAGATCATCGGCGTGCATTTCCTGGCCGAACACACCGACACCCTGAT
This sequence comes from Sulfuriferula sp. GW1, assembly GCF_047300855.1. Classification (GTDB taxonomy): domain Bacteria; phylum Pseudomonadota; class Gammaproteobacteria; order Burkholderiales; family Sulfuriferulaceae; genus Sulfuriferula. The sequence goes on along the minus strand of NZ_CP170197.1, from coordinate 1,219,162 downwards.
CGGAGAAGCGGTGATGATGGTGTCCGCCGGCATGACCCTGAAACAGGTCGCCCAGGCGATACATCCGCATCCGACCCAGACCGAGCTGTTTGGCGAACTGGCGCGGCGCCTGATGTCACGCCTGCGCAGGACGGCCAAGCACTGAGCAAGCGTTTTTTTAGCCTCCCCGATAAATCGTTCTCTCAGCGACCGCCCTGTTTTATGGGCGGTCCGCTTCCGCATTCTGGTCACGAGTAAAAACCTCTCGCAACTAAGCGGCTTTTATTTGGTTTTCAGTTATCTCGCATCGGGTGCCGTGCGTTCAATAACATTTTTCCTTTATCAACAAACGATTCGCTTCGGTTCAGGCGATAAAACACGGCAAGATGTGTCGATGCCAGCAGAGGAACCAGAAACCCCGGTATCAGCAGCCAGGGAAGCGTGGTCATGATGGCTGACCCCGGTTCCGTAAATATCAGCTGCAAGGGCCCCGGCGAAGAGACTGCTCCGAGGCCAATGGCCGCGGCCAGATCGAGTAGTCCCAGGAGATTCCAGACCAGAACCGTCGGGCGCACGGCTGCACCATATTTGTACACCAGCCATGCCACCGGGCCCGCGGCAAGGCCAACCATGACATCGCCCCTGCCGGCGACCGGCGCAAAGGGCGCCGGCAAGCGGCCTGCCGCATAAAGAATCAAGAATGTGACGCCCAGGACGCGGATGGCGTGCACACCGATGAGCATGAATAGAGGAATAGTTTGCAACGTCCGGCGCAAGGACGGCGAGCGAAGCACGCCAACGCTGAGAATCACAATCGGAAGTATCACGGCAACGCCAAGACCTGGTGCACCTACACCATGCTGGTAATTCAGCACTTCGGTGACCGCCATGATTGTTACCAGCACGAACCATAAGGTGAGTCCGCCGGCGATGCGCAGGCGCCCCCAGATATCTTCGCCGAATCCAACTGCCAAAACCGAAACCGCAACGGCTGCGCTGGCAGTCAGTCCAATTGAAGCAAGCAGATCGAATTCCATAGCACACCTCCGTGTATATACACATTGTTGAACAAAAAATTATCCGCAACGCGAGATATTCAAGTCTTGGATACCCATGCGATCAAGCACCTCTCCAACAGTGGATTGCGCCTGTTTCCACGCATCCAGTGCCGCCAGGGCGGCGGCCTCCCCTTTTTTCGTAATAGCGATGCGACGGACGCGTTGATCATCATCGGCCACGCTGCTGACATAGCCTTTTTTTTCCAGCGGGCCCAAATTTCTGGTCAGCGTGGTACGCTCAAGCCCCAGCATTGTCGCCAGTGCACTGAGTGGCAGTGGACCGGTTTGGGCCAGAGTCGCAAGCAGCGTGAACTGGGTTGCACGCAGGCCGGTACCACGAAAACTTGCTTCGTAGTGCTGGGTCACGGCCCGACTTGCCCGGCGCAGCGCCGAACAGGCACAACTGCGACAGGCATGGAAAGGAGAATTTTCGTCAGTCATATGTGTGTATATACACTATTATTAGCGAAAGAGCAAGCACATGAATTTATGGGTACTTGAGAGCAAGTGAATACCTAAGGTGCTCAACTTGGAAGATGCCAACGGCAGAGTGCCCTGGTTCCGCCCTCAACTGAAATGGCTCCCGCCCTGCAAAGCAGGTACCATAATATGCAGGGAACTCCTCATGGCGCACCGCATCTTACCGCGGTGCCCTCGCCCATATTTTATAAAATCTTATCCTTCCAAGCCCCTGGCTTGACCACCCTCAAGGAGTTGTACATGCCGTTATCCTTCCCGTCGCGTGCCCTCGGCATGCTATTGCTGGCTGCCGCATTCGAGGCCAGCGCTGTCGCCGTTCCGCTGCCAGCCATTCCTGACGCACCCAACGTTGACGCCCGCAATTACGTGCTGATTGATCCGGTTTCCGGCCAGGTGCTGGCTGCACGCGAAGCCGACCAGAAGGTGCCTCCTGCCAGCCTGACCAAGCTGATGACAACCTATCTGACGTTCCAGGCAATAGCACGCGGCAGCCTTAAGCTCGACCAGATCGTCCCGGTCAGCGTGGCTGCCTGGAAAGCCGGCGGCTCGACCATGTTCCTGCAGCCCGATCTGCCGGCAACCGTCGAGCAGGTCATCCAGGGCATGGTGGTGGTCTCCGGTAATGACGCAGCAGTGGCGCTGGCAGAGACCATCGCCGGCAATACCGACAGTTTCGTGCAGATGATGAACGCCACGGCGCGCCAATTGGGCATGACCAACACCCACTTCGATAATGTGGACGGCCTGCCCACACCCACCCACAGGGTGAGCGCACGCGACATCGGCATACTGACCGAAGCCATCATCCGCCAGTATCCGCAGTACCTGCATTATTTCGGTGAAAAGACTTTCACCTATAACCATGTCACCCAGAACAACTGGAATCCACTGATATTCAGCGACCCCACAGTCACCGGGATGAAAACCGGACATACGGACGAAGCCGGCTATTGCCTGGACGCTACGGCCGTCCGCAAGGGACGCCCTCTGATTGCCGTCGTGCTCGGTTCCTCCTCGCGCAAGGGCAGCGCACATGCCGCCGAGGCATTGCTGGATTACGGTTATCACTTTTTCGAAACGCGGCGCGCGTATAGCGCCGGTCAAATCATCAGCACGGTGCGCAACAATCAGGCGAGCCCCGCCCAGGTATCCATCGGAACCACCCGCGACATCTGGGTCACGATGCCCATCGGGCGCTATGCGCAACTCAAGTCCAGCGTGAATCTGCCTGCGCAAATGCCTCTGCCGCTAAAACGCGGACAGCAAGTCGGCACCCTGATATTGAGTGAAGGCGGCAAGGAAGTGGCCCGAACACCCCTGGTCGCAATGACCTCGGTGGAAAAAGCCGGCTGGTTTGGCCACCTCTGGAACGTCGTGCGCGCCAAGTTCTGAAGCGGTCATTTTCTACCCGCTAAGCATGCTGGAATGAACAGCCTGACTCCAGCCATTCCGGCACGGCCTTACCGTGCCGGAATGGTTTCTGCCTGACCTCCTCTGACATCCTGCAATTTCGGTTGTACACTATCTCCCGCATCGGGGGAGCGGCGCATGCACCAGACCGGTTTATCCGGGCCATGCGAACTATCCCTCCGCTTGCCACGGCATGGCCGGTGATCAGTAACACACCGCCTCGCCAACTTAAATCCTAAAAATATTGGAGGCACACATGAAAAAGCTCAGCTTGACTTCACAAAAAATTGGATTCACTGCGGCCACAGCATTATTGGCCGCCTGCCTGCCACTCAGCGCAGCTGCCGGAACCTCGGGGGATTATCAGGGAGCGATGCCCAACAAGGGTCAGTACAATGTGATCTTTCATCTCGACGCAGGCGGCGTGCCGGCCATCAAAAAAACCCTGAACAATATCGAAAACATCCTGCATGACCCACGCCTTGCCGGAAAACTGCACGTGGAACTGATTGCCAACAGCAAAGGCTTCGACGTGTACGTCAAGAACAACGGTTTCGAGGACAAGCTCAAGCATTTGCAGGCAGAAGGCGTGATCCTGGCGCAATGCGCCAATACGCTGAAAGAACTGCACGTCGATCGCAACGACCTCTACCCGTTCATCAGCATCGTCCCCTCCGGAATGGGCGAGATCACCATACGCGAAGCGCAAGGCTGGGCCTACATTCATCCATCCGCACCACCTGAGCAGCTCTGACCGGCATCGGAATACCCCGCTACGCAACGTAGCGGGACTTCAAATGCATTGATTCCACATTTCCACTATCCGCCTGTCATCAGCTGTATAACCAATAAAAAATACGAGGAAATTTCGGTCTGTAGCCGAGGGTATGCGCTTGCAGTCTTACACAGGCAAGCGCTCAAACTGAGGCAGACGCTCCGGTTCGTCGCGAGCACTATCTATCCAAGCCTGCATCGCAGGGAGTGTAAGGAGCGCGGACACATAGTCCGCTGATTCAGGCTTTACATTGGCATCATAAGTTCGGATCCTGAGTGCAATCGGGGCATACATAGCATCCGCCACCGAGAACGCGCCGAAAAGAAACGGGCCGGCGGATGCAAATTGCGCCCGGCGCTCGCTCCAGAGCGTCTCAATACGATCCAGGTCATTGCGTGTCCCAGCACTTACCGGAAAGCCGGGATGATGGGCGCGGCAATCCATAGACAGCTCGTGGCGCAGCGTACTGAAACCGGCATGCATTTCGAGCGGCAATCACTCAGATATCAACCCGGCTCAATTGATAAAATCGTTGCTCTCACACAGAATATCTGCTGCATGACGACCTGCTTAAACAGAATACACAGCCATTACCATTCCCTACCAATCCCGTTGGAAAAGCCAAAATGTTCACGTGCAGTCATATCGTTTTGATGGCCTCCTACAATCAATGGATGAATAACAAGCTATATGAAGCAGCAGAGAAGCTATCGCCGCAAGAACTTGCGCTGGATAGAAAAGCATTTTTCGGGTCTTTGATCGGAACACTCAATCATGTCGTGGTGGCCGACACGCTATGGTTAAAACGTTTTACAGCGCATCCAGCCAGTTTCCCAGCGCTTGATCCAATCCGACATTTACCTGTCCCCTCATCACTGGATGAGCCGCTATTCACCGATATCGAGGCACTATTCAAGCGGCGCAAAATGCTGGATCAAATGATCATGCTATGGGCCGCAGCCTTGACCGAGCAGGATTTGTCGCACATTTTGCACTATACCAACATGAAAGGCGTCACCGCGCACAAGCCATTTTCAAAGCTTATCCTGCATTTTTTTAACCATCAAACCCATCATCGAGGCCAGGCAACCACGCTTTTATCCCAGGCCGGCATTGATGTTGGAGTAACTGATTTGATCGCATTGATCGAAGATGAAATCGATGCATAACCCGAGCGAAGACCGTTCGCATAGATAGGACCAAATAATGCAAAAGCTTATTCGGGAGCTCACACCGGCAGACAGCATACCGTATCAGCAATTGATCCTGAATGGTCTGCGCGAGCACCCGGGATTATTCCGCATCAGTCCCGAAGATGCTGGCGAGCCACTGGTGCCTTTTGCGCCAAACAATCCAGATGCCTTTACGCTGGGAGTTTTTCAGGAAGTTGGTCGATTGGTTGGTGTAGTCAGTTTCGAGCGGGAGGTGCGCATCAAGCTCAGACACAAGGGGCTCATCTATCGCATGTATGTATCGTCCGGAGTATCCGGTCAAGGGATCGGAAGAAGGCTGCTGCAAAACGCGATCAACCGCGCACAACAGATAGTCGGGCTGCAGCAGATCAATCTGACCGTAATCGCCACCAACGCCAAGGCAAGGCAAGGCAAGGCATCTCTATGCTTCCGAGGGCTGTGAAATTTTTGCAGTGGAAAAACGTGGACTGAAAATCGGATCTGATTATTTCGATGAAGAACAGATGGTTTTACACTTCAACAAGCCTTCTGAATAACCGGATATATCCCTGTCTGGCCTATCCGATGTGTCTGGACAGTAAGGCCCTGGGTGGCGCATATTTTATCGCGCAAAAATATGCTTCAGACTCACTTGCGCTGAAAGCCGAAAAACTGTCGTCCGACTGCCGCTGCTTCGGCAACGTTCATGCCGCGTTCGCCTGTGGCAGCCGCGCACTCTGCACACACAAACACAATACCGGGGCACAGGCCGTTACAGCAGGCGACATGCTGCTGGGACAATTTTCGGTAGGCGACTTGCACGCCGGCTGGCACGTTCCGGGTGATCTGCCCGGAGGCATCGGCATGAACCGTCACGGAGAGATCACAAATGCTGCATGTTGCGATGATGGCGGCGGCGGTATTTGCAAGAAACGGGATGGCCAGCGCATCGATCGCACACATCGCGTTGACTCGATGCGAACCATATTCAACGCTTATTCCGGTTTCAACTGCACTGAAAGGGTAACAACCCAGGCCCGATTCTGTCACCACCAGCGCATCCAGTTCCACCAGCTGGTTCAGGCAGTGCAGCGGGATGATATGAGGTTGCGGAGCGGCACCGTTTTCCAGCCATGCCTGCAACACCATCCTGTAGGCAGCGCGTGCAGCAATCTCTGCAGCCTCGACTCTGGCTTGCAGCGGAAATTCGCGGCGCAGGCGTTCTAATTCTTGCGTGATTCTGGTATTGGATAACAAATAATTTGCCTGTTTGGCTATCCCGCACAACACGACAACTGTTTCACATCCTTGTGGAAAGTCTGCGCGCAAAGTTTCAGGCCTTCAACCATGGTGAGATAAGGGAATAATTGCCCCGCCAGTTCCTCCACCGTCATCCGGTTGCGGATGGCAAGCACCGCCGTCTGGATGATTTCCCCACCTTCCGCCGCCAGCACCTGCGCGCCCAGCAAGCGTCCCGAGCCTTGTTCCGCAACCAGCTTGATGAATCCACGCGTATCGAAGTTCGCCAGGGCACGCGGCACGTTATCCAGGCTGAGGGTGCGGCTATTGGTTTCGATGCCGAGTGCGGCAGCCTGCGCTTCGCTCAATCCCACGGTTGCCACCTGCGGGTCGGTAAACACGACAGCGGGCGTCGCGGACAAATCCAGCGCGGCATCGCCGCCGGTCATGTTGATTGCGGCGCGCGTACCGGCAGCAGCCGCTACATAAACGAACTGCGGCTGATTGGTGCAATCGCCCGCCGCATAGATATGCGGCACCGAGGTGCGCATGTGGTCGTCGATGATGACCGCACCGCTGGCGTCGGTTTTCACCCCGGCGCCATCCAGGTTCAGACCATCGGTATTGGGTTTGCGCCCGGTAGCGACCAGCAAGCGGTCGCCGTTAAGCGTTTCGGAGCCGATATTCACCTGGAAAAGTTTGCCGTCATATCGCACATTCTTTACCTCGGTATCGGTCAAAATGCGCATGCCTTCGCCTTCCAGTATGGTTTTCAACTCTGTACCGAGCGCGGGGTCTTCCTTCGACAATAACTGGCTGCGCGCGATCAGCGTGACCCTGGAACCCAGACGCAGAAAGGCTTGCGCCAGCTCCAGCGCAACAACCGAACCACCATAAACGATCAGGTGCTGCGGCAACTCCTCCGCAACCAGCGCCGCCGTCGAGGTCCAGTAGGGCGTATCGCCCAGACCCGGCGTATCCGGAATGGCGGGCGAGCGACCGGTGGCGATCAGGATGCGATCCACGGCCAGTTCTTTCTCGCTGCCGTCCGCCTTTTTCACCACCAGGGTATGGGCGTCCTTGAAACTCGCGAAGCCTTGTTCCAGCGTAATGCCGGGGTTGGATTCCAGAATGCTTTCGTACTTGGCGTGACGCAACTTCTTCACGCGTGCCTGTTGCTGTGTTACCAGCGCTTTGCGATCGACGATTGGCGGCTGCTTTTTCAGACCATCGAACGGGTTGTCAGCTTGCAGATGGGCGATGTGCGCGGCGCGGATCATGATTTTGGACGGCACGCAGCCGACATTGACGCAGGTACCGCCAATTTCACCCGCTTCGATGACCGTCACCACGGCGCCTTCTTCCACTGCACGAATGGCGGCAGCAAAGGCGCCCGACCCCGTGCCGATAATGGCAACACGGAGGCCGGTGGTATTAGCCGCAGAGGCTGTCGCACCTGGACCACCCGCTGATTCGGCACCGTACCCGCCTGCCCTGATCGCATTGATCAACGCCGCCGCGGCAACCTCGGCTGTGGTCTCAACCGAAGCGCTGCCTGCCGCGTAGGAAACTTCGGCATGCTTTACTCCGGGAACAGCCGCCAGCTGTTTTTCTATTGACCGGGCACAGTGCTCACAGGTCATGCCGGTAACCCGCAGCGCATGCGTGGTCATTTTGCTTTTGCGCCTTTGACGGTGGAGGGATAGCCAGCCTCAAACGTCGCGTCCAGAAGATTTTTGACTTGTGTTTTGGTGTCGTCATAGGTGACGACTGCCTCTTTCTTCTCCAATGACGCAGTAGCCTTGCTGACGCCAGGGACTTTTTCCAACGCCTTGCGAACGGTAATCGGACATACCGCGCAGTACATACTTGGGACATCCAGAGTAACGGTCTTCGTGGCAGCGAAGGACGGGCCAACAGACAAACTGGTAAAGGCAAAAAAGCTTGCTGTGAGGAAATGACGAACATTCATGGTCAGACTCCTTTATTAATAAAACAATGGGGCGATATAGGGGAAAGCGATAGCCAGCAGCATCAGCACAGCCACCACCCAGAACAGCACTTTGTAGACGCGGTTGGTTTGCGGCAATGCGCACAGCGAGCCGGGGGTGCAGTCCTGCGCGGCGGGAGCGCGATAAATCTTCCGGTAGGCCAGCACCATGAAGACAATACCGACACCAAGGAACAACGGCCGATAAGGTTCCAGCACCGCAAGATTGGCAATCCATGCACCGCCAATACCCAGCATCACCAGCACCAGCGGCCCCACGCAACACAGGGAAGCCGCAATGGCGGCAGCCACACCGCCAATCAGGGGCCAGCTGCCCGCCTGTTTACCTTGAGACATGATTTCTCCTTCATTATTGATCGAGGGAACGATTTATCCCGATCCGCTACCCAAGCACCGTATCAGGCGGATTTTAGTGCGCACTACGGTTGGAAAATTCAGGATAAATTCCGTACCATGGTACGGAGTCAACAGCATTTTGAAGAGGTAAAGAACATGCATCATCAGGACATGACGATCGGGATGCTGGCGCGTCAGGCCGGCGTCAATCTGGAAACCATCCGCTACTATCAACGCAGGGGTTTATTAACCGCGCCCGCCAAGCCGCTTGGCGGCATCCGGCGCTACACTGATATTGACGTGACGCGCATCAAATTCATCAAACGCGCGCAGCATCTGGGCTTCACCCTGGAGGAAGTCGGCGCGCTGCTGAAACTGGAAGATGGCGCTCACTGCACCGAAGCACGCAGCATCGCAGTCGAGAAACTGGCCGATGTGAAAAAGCGCCTGGAAGGCCTGCGCGGGATTGAACAGACCCTGCAAACGCTGGTGACCGAATGCGCGACCCAGAAGGGCAACGTGTGCTGCCCTTTGATTGCCTCATTACTGGAAAATTGAGATGCCGGGTTAAAATGCCCGCATGTATACCCTCCTCCGCCCCCTGCTGTTCCGGTTCGACGCCGAAACTGCCCATCACCTCACCCTGTCTTCGCTGCAAGCTGCATACCGCCTCGGCTTATCGCGGCTGATTGCGCCGGCTGCGAGTGGCGAGCCTGTTTCCTGCATGGGCATCACCTTCCCGAATACGGTGGGATTGGCCGCCGGGCTGGACAAGAACGGCGCCTATATCGACGCACTCGCCGCGCTCGGTTTCGGCTTTATCGAAATCGGCACGGTCACGCCGCGCCCGCAGCCGGGCAATCCGAAACCGCGCCTGTTCCGGCTGCCGCAAGCCGAGGCCATCATCAACCGCATGGGCTTTAACAATGACGGCGTGGATGCGCTTATCGCCAACGTGCGCGCCGCGAAATTCCGCGGTGTGCTCGGCATCAACATCGGCAAGAATTTCGACACGCCGATCACCCGCGCCGCCGACGATTATCTGGCCTGTTTGCAAGCGGTATATCCGCATGCCAGCTATGTCGCGCTGAATATTTCCTCGCCCAACACCAAAAATCTGCGCGACCTGCAATCCGGCGCAGCCTTGTCCGATCTATTGGGCAAGCTGAAAGCCGGACAGACCCGACTGGCTCAGCAGCATGGCCGGTACGTGCCACTGGCGGTAAAAATCGCACCCGATCTGGACGATGAACAGATCACCGAAATCGCCCAGCTGCTGCGCAAGCACCAGCTCGACGGCATCATCGCCACCAATACCACCCTGGCTCGCAGCGGCGTGGAAAAACTGCCTCACGGCAACGAAGCAGGCGGGCTATCCGGGGCACCGCTGCGCGATGCCGCCACGCGTGTGATTGGCAGGCTGGCTACTGCCCTTGCCGGAGAAGTACCCATTATCGGCGTAGGCGGCATCCTCTCGGCACACGATGCGCGCGAAAAAATCCTTGCCGGCGCGAGTCTGGTCCAACTCTACAGCGGTCTCATTTATCGCGGTCCGGCTCTGGTGAGCGAATGCGTGCAGGCGCTGCACAGCGGGACGCACTGAAAATATCGTCCGATATCTTAAAAACCGAGAACAATAAACGCATGACGAGGTCGGAGTGACAGGCAGCAGGGACATGCTCATGAGCGGCAAAGCGTTTGCACATCTTTTTCTCTGGCTATTACTTGCCTGGAGCGGCGTGGGCAGTGCGTTTTCCGATACCCTCCCCACCTTCCGGGAAGTCGAAGCCGCGCATCGCCCATCCGAAGCATGGCTGGTCGATCGCAATGGCGCGCCGCTCGATACGCTGAACATCGACCCCAAAGTACGCCGCCTGCCATGGATGCCGTTGCGCGAGCTGTCTCCGGCGATGCGGCATGCACTGATCGTGTCGGAGGACAAGCGTTTTTATCAGCATTCAGGCGTGGACTGGCGCGCCTTCATCGGCGCTGCCTGGGAAAACCTGGTGTACGACACCCATCGCGGCGCTTCCACACTCACCATGCAACTGGTGGGCATGCTTGATCCGGCACTGTATCGCCACGCCGGCGGGCGTACGTACACGCAGAAATGGGATCAAATCAAGGCCGCGCGCAGTATGGAAAAAACCTGGAGCAAGGCGCAGATACTCGATGCCTATCTCAACACAGTGACGTTTCGCGGCAATCTGTCGGGCATCAATGCCGCTGCCCAGGGCCTGTTCGGCCAGGAACCCTCCAAACTGAACAAGGCAGAGTCCAGCATACTCGCGGCCCTGTTGCGCGGGCCGAACGTTAAAGCCGGGATCGTGGCGGAACGCGCCTGCGGCGTGGCACGGCAGCTCAGCATACCGCGTCCGTCGTGTGCAACGGTCACCGCACTGGCATACAAAAGCCTGGCGATGCCACCCCATATCGATTTTGGCGAGCAGCTGGCCCCCAACGTCGCGCGCATGTTTCTGCATACTCCCGGCGAACGGATACAGGTCAGCCTGGATGCAGGTCTGCAGCGCTTTGCAATTCAATCCCTGCAAAGCACGCTGGCAGCACTTCGAGGCAACCGTGTCGACGCGGGGGCTGTGATTGTCCTCAACAACCAGACCGGCGAAGTTCTTGCCTATGCGGATTCAGGCGTCGACGCGCCCGGCGCGCAAATCCCGGATTATGCGGCCATGCCGCGACCGGCCGGCGCCACGCTCCAGCCATTCTTATACGGCCTCGCCATCGAGCAACGCCTGCTGACTGCGGCGTCATTCCTGGATAATTCGCCGCTGGCGCTGGAACCATCGCCGGATCAGGCGCTATTGCAGAACGACAGCACGGCAAGCGACAACTTGGTCACCTTGCGTACTGCGCTGGCTTCGTCGTTGCCCGCTCCGGCGGTACGTACGCTGGCCTTGGTCACCCCGCCGGCTTTTTATGATCGCCTGCGGGGGCTTGGGCTATTTTCTCCGGGCCTTAACCCGCCACAACGCAACAGTTACGCCCCCGGCGCAACGGCCGTCACACTGACCGCTCTGACCAATGCTTATCGGATGCTGGCCAATGGCGGTGTACTCAAGCCGCTGGGCTTTCGCGTTGGCGGAGTAGCGGGTGCGACCCAGATCATGCCGGCGCCCGTTGCAGCCATCGTCACTGACATCCTCGCAGACAGCAATGCGCGCTGGATGAAGACCGGCCTGGACGGCGCCGTGACGACGTCCGGCTTTGCTGCCGTGAAAACCGGCCTCAGCCAGGATAGGCGCAACAACTGGAGCGTAGGATTTTCGGATCAATACACTGTCGGCGTATGGGTGGGCAATGTCTCGGGCAGATCCATGCGCAATGTCTCCGACGTGAACGGCGCCGCACGGGTATGGCAGGCGTTAATCAACAAACTGAATGCCGTCCAGCCCAGCCGAACGCCAAAGCTGCCGGGCGGCATCGTCGTTCAAACAGTGCGCTTCGAACCGCCGCTGGAACCGCCACGTCGTGAATTGTTCCTGGCCGGCACCGAGCAAAGCGTGGTGACGCTGGCCGGGGATAGAAGCCTGGCGCAGATTATCGGCCCCGCCACGCTGACCCTGAATACGGATATACCTGCCGCATGGCAGAAAGTACGCTTTTATAGCCGCCCCATGCATCAGCGCTGGAACTGGCTGGTGGACGGCGAAGCTGTGCCGGTGGAATGGCTCCAGACAGACGGCAGCCTGCTTTATACGCCCGAGCCCGGAATACACCAGATCAGCCTTATTGATGATCAAGGCACCACGCTGGATACACTGTCCTTTACGGTACAGGTACCGGCTGCCCGTCAAGAACCTCTGTTCACCCTACCCTAGCTGCGAGGACACCCCCATGCTGATCGGCATTCCCAAGGAAACCAAGGATCACGAGTATCGCGTCGCCCTTACCCCGGACAGCGTCGCCGCGCTGCTGGCTGCAGGACACCAGGTCCGCGTGCAAACCGGCGCCGCTGCGCGCATCGGCTTTTCCGATGACGCCTACCGCGCCGCCGGCGCACAGATCGTGGACAACGCGGCAGCCGTGTACGAGGCGGAGCTCATCGTCAAGGTCAAAGAGCCGCAAAGCGCGGAAATCTCCCTGCTCCGCACAGGGCAGATGCTATTCAGCTATCTGCACCTGGCCGCCGCGCCCGAACTGACCGCACAACTGCTGGACAGGAAAATCATCGGCATCGGCTTCGAAACCGTTACCGACGCCAGCGGCACGCCGCTGCTTGCCCCGATGTCCGCGGTGGCGGGGCGCATTGCGGTACAGGCGGGCGCGCAGGCATTGACCATGGCAAGCGGCGGCAACGGCACCTTGCTGCCCGGCGTGGCCGGAGTAGCGCCCGGCAAGGTCACTATCGTCGGTGCCGGCATGGTAGGGGCCAACGCCGCACGGGTCGCTGCCGGCATGGGGGCGGAGGTCACCGTGCTGGACCGCAGCATGGACAAACTGCGCCATTTCGACGACCTCTACCAGGGGCGGCTCAAGACGCGTTATTCCGACACTGCCGCGCTGTCTGAACTGGTGACCGGGGCAGACCTGGTCATCGGCGCCGTGTTGTTGCCCGGCCGAAAAGCCCCCAAGTTGATTACCCGGAAAATGCTGGCTGGCATGCGCCCGGGCTCGGTGCTGGTGGACGTCGCCATCGACCAAGGTGGCTGCGCGGAAACCTCGCGCCCCACCAGCCATTCCCATCCCACTTACGTGGAAGAAGGGGTAGTGCATTACTGCGTCACCAACATGCCGGCCGCCTGCGCGCGCACCGCTACCCAGGCGCTGGCCAGCGTGGTGCTGCCCTATGCGCTGCGTCTGGCGAATCAGGGCATGGCGGCATTGCTTGCAGACCAAGGATTTCTCGACGGCTTGAATGTCTACCTGGGCGCGGTCACGCATCCGGCCGTGGCGGAAGATACCGGTCACCCTTACGTGGCGGCTCACACCCTGTAAGCGCTGTCAGGCTTCAGTCAGGAAAAATAGGTATGCTGCCTGGCGCCGATCCGGCCGGATGCGGTTTGCCTCCCCTTGCTTAAAACTTGCGCACCCTTGAATACAGCAGCCATGGGAAGGATAATGGCTGACTTATTGCATTTGAATGAATCATGGACATCCAGAGCTACATCCTGATTTTGATCGGCACGGTTTTCGTCAACAACATCATCATGGCGAAAATTCTTGGCCTGTGCCCGTTCATGGGCGTCTCCAAGAGCCTGGAAACCGCCATCGGCATGGGTGCCGCCACCACCTTCGTGCTCACCCTGGCATCCGGCTCCAGCTACCTGATCAACCAGTACCTGCTGGGCACCGATCTGACCTATCTGCGCACATTGTCGTTCATCGTGGTGATTGCGGGCATTGTCGGCTTCACCGAGATGTTCGTGCGCAAGACCAGCCCGGTACTGTTTCGCGTGCTGGGCATTTATCTGCCGCTGATCACCACCAACTGCGCGGTACTGGGGATCCCGCTGCTCAACGTTCAGGCGCAGCACAATTTCATCCAGTCGCTGTTTTTCGGCTTTGGCGGCGCGGTCGGGTTCTCCATGGTGCTGGTGCTGTTCGCCGGGTTGCGTGAGCGGCTGGAAGGCGCTGACGTCCCCGCTGTGTTCCGCGGCACCAGCATTGCGATGATTACCGCCGGGCTGATGAGCCTCGCGTTCATGGGCTTTGCCGGTCTGGTGAAATAAGGTGCTGGCAGCGATTCTGGTGATGTCCGGCCTGGCCGTGTTTCTCGGCGCGGCGCTGGGGTTTGCAGCGGTGCGCTTCAAGGTGCAGGAAGACCCCATCGTCGAGCAAATCGACGCCATCCTGCCGCAGACCCAGTGCGGGCAATGCGGATTTCCCGGATGCAAACCCTATGCGACGGCCATCGCCAATGGCGATGCTGACATCAACCAGTGCCCGCCCGGCGGCGAAGACGGCATCCATAAACTGGCCGAACTGCTGGGTGTGGAATTCAAGCCGCTCAATGCCGAACACGGTGAACCCAAACCCAAATCCGTGGCAGTCATCGACGAAACCACCTGCATCGGCTGCACTTTATGCATCCAGGCCTGTCCGGTCGATGCCATCCTCGGCGCAGCCAAGCAGATGCATACCATCATCGCCCAGGAATGTACCGGGTGTGAATTGTGCATCGCACCCTGCCCGGTGGATTGCATCAGCATGGCCCCCATCGCAGAAGACGTCGCCACCTGGAAATGGAAATACCCCGTGGTCAAACTGAAAGTCGCCTGATGACCCGCCAACTCTACGAATTCAATGGCGGTGTGCACCCCGAGGAACACAAGCACGCATCCACCAGCCGCCAGATCGGCATGGCGCCATTGCCCAGGACCTTGATCGTGTCGTTGCGCCAGCATATTGGCCAACCGGCCAAACCCATTGTGACGGTGGGCGAACAGGTTTTAAAAGGCCAGATGATCGGCCAGGCCGAGGGCTATGTCTCGGTGGCCGTGCACGCGCCGACTTCGGGCACGGTGACCGCCATTGCCGGCCATGCCGTGGCGCACCCGTCCGGACTGACCGATCTGTGCATCACCATCGCGCCCGATGGGGCGGATCGCTGGATCGAGCACAGCGCGCTGGATTACCGCAACATGGATCCCAGCCATCTGCGCAATCAATTGCGCGATCTCGGCATCGCCGGGCTGGGCGGCGCAGTATTTCCCAGCTTTATCAAGCTCAACCCCGGCGCCACCCAGAAAGTGCCCACCCTCATTCTCAATGGCGGCGAATGCGAGCCGTGGATCACCTGCGACGATATGCTGATGCGCGAGCGCGCCGCCGAAATCCTCGCGGGTGCCGCCGTGATGCGTTACATGCTGCACAGCGACGAAGTGCTGGTCGGCATCGAGGACAACAAACCGGAAGCCATCGCCGCAATGCAGGCGGCAGCCAGCCAGTGCGATTTTCCTGTGGAAGTGGTGACCGTGCCTACCCTCTACCCCGGCGGCGGCGCCAAGCAGCTCATCAAGACCTTGACCGGCAAGGAAGTCCCGTCGGGCGGACGCTCCACCGATGTCGGCGTCGCCACTTTCAACGTCGGCACCGCGTATGCCCTGCACCGTGCGGTCAACCACGGCGAGCCGCTGATTTCGCGCATTGTCACCGTCACCGGCAATGTGCACCGCCCGCAGAATTTCGAAGTGCTGATCGGCACCCCGCTCGCCGAACTGGTGCGACTGACCGGCGCAACCCGCGACGACACCAGCGGCTACGTGATGGGCGGCCCGATGATGGGCTTCGATCTGATCAGCACCGATGTGCCGGTGGTCAAGGCTACCAACTGCATCCTGGTCAAATCCCAGGCGCTGTTCCCGCCTCCGCCGCCAGCCATGCCATGCATACGCTGTACCCGTTGCGCGCAAGCCTGCCCGGCGGATCTGCAACCGCAGGAACTGTACTGGTTTGCGCGTGCAAAAAATTTCGGCAAGACCCAGGAATACCATCTGTTCGACTGTATCGAATGCGGCTGTTGCAGTTATGTCTGCCCCAGCCACATTCCGCTGGTGCAGTATTACCGCTACGCCAAGAGCGAGATATGGGCCAAGGAAAAGGACAAGAAGGCCGCCGACCTGGCGCGCGAGCGCCATGAATTTCGCCAGTTGCGTATCGAGCGCGAACAGCAGGAGCGCGCCGCAAAACTCGCCCTGAAAGCGAGTGCCAAACTCGCAGAAACATCCCCTGAAAGCCCGGATGATGCCGCCAATGCCGCCAAAAAAGCCGCGATCCAGGCCGCGCTAGCACGCGCCAAGGAAAAGAAAGAAGGCGCCACCCCGCGCAATGTTGAAAACCTGCCGCCGGAAAAATTGCAGGAGATCGCCGAAATCGAAGCGCGCCGCGCCAAAATCCGCGCCATGGCAAAGGATGCGGTAGAAAAATGAACCCCGTGCACGCTCAACTTCCCATCCAGGCAGATCAATAACCCATGCTCTCTTCCCCCTACATCGCGGAACAATCCAGCGTCTCCATCATCATGCTCAAGGTGCTGGCGGCGCTGGTACCGGGCATCGCGGTTTACGTCTGGCTATTCGGTCCGGCCATCCTGGTGACGCTGACCCTCGCCAGCGTCACCGCGCTGGTGCTGGAAACCATCGCAGTACGTTTGCGCGGCTGGCCGGCCAAGCCGTTCCTGATGGATGGCAGTGCGCTGGTCACCGCGTGGCTGCTGGCGCTTTCGCTGCCGCCGATCGCCCCGTGGTGGCTGATTGTAGTGGGAACATTTTTCGCCATCGTGGTGGCCAAACACTTGTACGGCGGACTGGGCAACAACCTGTTCAACCCGGCGATGGTGGGTTATGCAGTGCTGATTATTTCGTTCCCGGTGCAGATGACGCAGTGGTCGGCGCCGCTGTCGCTGGCGGGTGCGCATCTGAGCCTCCTTGATTCCGCGCAATACATCTTCACCGGGATATTGCCGGACGGTTTGAAACTCGACGCGATCAGTTCCGCCACGCCGCTGGATACGCTGCGCACCCAGTTGCAACTGGAACACACGGTGCGTGAAATCACGCGTTTGCCCATTTTCGGCAATGTGGGGGGCACTGGCGGCGAGGCGGTGGTGCTGATGTTCCTGCTGGGCGGACTGTACCTGTGGCTGGCGCGCATCATCACCTGGCATATCCCGGCGGCCTTTATCGCCGGCCTGTGGATTACCGGCGGATTGTTCCACATCTCCGACCCGGATCGCTATATCTCGCCATGGTTTCACCTCGCTACCGGCGGCGTCATGCTGGGCGCATTCTTCATTGCCACCGATCCGGTAACGGGCGCCACCACGCCGCGTGGCAAACTGATTTTCGGCGCAGGCATTGGCAGTCTCACTTATCTGATACGCACTCTGGGCGGCTATCCGGACGGCGTCGCCTTCGCCGTGTTGCTGATGAATATCATGGTGCCGCTGATTGACGCCTACACCCAGCCCAAAGTGTACGGTCACAAGCACAAAGAGCCCGCGGAATGACGCCCACTTTGCGTTCCGCGGCACGAGCCGCGCTCGTCCTGCTGGGCTTCGCCATCGTCGCTACAGCTGTGCTGGCTTTTACCTACGACATTACCCGCGAGGTCGTTACCCGCAACGAAGACGCGGCACGGCTGAAGCTCATCAGTCAAACACTCGTCCCCGGCAGCTATGACAACAACCCTCTGAATGATGCCTTGCTGCTGCCGCCGCACCAGCTATTGGGCACCACCCTTCCCAGCCATGTCTGGCGCGCGCGCAAGGCCGGCGCCCCGGTGGCGCTGGTGCTCGAGGTTATCGCGCCGGACGGCTACAGCGGCGCTATCAACATGCTGGTAGGGATCGGCGCAAACGGACGGATTACAGGTGTGCGCGTGGTGAGCCACAAGGAAACGCCGGGGCTGGGCGATTACATCGATATCGCCAAGAGTGCCTGGATACGCATTTTTGACGGCAAGGCGCTGGATAACCCGGCCAGCGGCGGCTGGAAGGTCAAAAAAGACGGCGGCCAATTCGACTACATGGCTGGCGCCACCATTACGCCGCGGGCGGTAGTCAAAGCCGTACACCATGCCCTCGAATACGAAGCCGCGCATCGCGACGAACTGTATGCCCCTGCGCCGCACCCTGAACCTACCCCTGGAGCCAAACCATGAGCCAATATCGCGACATTATCGTCAACGGTCTGTGGAAACAGAATCCCGGCGTCGTGCAACTGCTGGGGCTGTGTCCGCTATTGGGCATCAGCAATTCGGTCGTCAATGCCGTCGGCCTGGGGCTCGCCACCACCATGGTGATGACCTTCAGCAATGGCGCAATCTCCGCCATCCGCAACTTGGTATCGCACGAAATCCGCATCCCGGTATTCATCCTGGTGATTGCTGCGCTGGTGACGGTGATCGACATGTCGATGAACGCCTTTGTCCATCCGCTGTATCTGGTGCTGGGCATTTTTGTACCGCTGATTGTAACCAATTGCATCGTGCTGGCACGCACCGACAGCTTCGCTGCCAAAAACCCGGTGCTGCCCTCCATGCTCGACGGCATGATGATGGGCCTCGGCCTCACCATGGTCATCACGCTGCTTGGCGCACTGCGTGAAGTGGTGGGCAAAGGCACCCTGTTCTCCGGTCTGGACCTGGCTTTCGGCCCCGCGGCGCAGGCCTTCGTCATTCACGTTGTGCCGGACTACAAAGGCTTTTTGCTGGCCATACTGCCGCCGGGTGCCTTCTTTGGCCTGGGTTTGCTGGTTGCGCTACGCAACTGGTGGGATCTGCGCAGCCAAAAACGCGCCGCGCAGCATCTGCCTGCAGGACTCGCTCAAGGAGTGAACTGATGCCAAAATTTGCGGATTCATTACGCGCATGGGGGACGCCCGACTTCAACCACGTCCTCAAAACCGATATCGAAAAGCTCGATGCCAGTCAGCTTCCCTTGCAACAAGGCTTGTCCATTGGCAGCTATGCACTGGACAACAAGCTCAACGTCATCGTCATCGGCGCTGCTGAAAAAGAAGACCATATACGCGCCAAGGTCGGCATTTTTTATACCAGCATCATTGCCGGTTGCAGCTGCGCAGACGACCCCACGCCCATCGATGAAAACAATGAGTACTGTGTCATGCAGGTTGATATCGATCCAGTCACTGCCGAAGCTGCGCTGATACTGCTGGCTGATTAAGGCATAAACGCCTTTGTCCATCCGCTGTATCTGGTATCCGGGATTTTGTACCGCTGATTAATTGCGTACCCAGCGCATCGCTGCACGGCAGCGCTCACGCCGTCACCCACATTTCCGACAGCAGCGCCGGACCTGTGCCAATTCGATTATAGTTCGTTGCCGCTCAAGAACGCTCTCCTTGTTCTTTCCATGCGACAAACTCCAGCGGGCGCAAGCCAAAGCGGATGACATTGCCCGCGTGCAGTGTCTTGAATTCCTCCAGTGTCAGCGCGACAAAGCGTGGCTGATCTTCCAGCAACACCGTCGCGGGCATGCTGGCGCGTATCGCTGTTTCGCTGGCTGGGTGGCCACCGCGAACGATGGCGCGCACAGCCTCGGCCAGTTCATTTCGGTAGCGCAGGCGGAAGGTGTCCGGCGGAACCAGTTGCTGTTGCACGGCGACGTATTGCTGGCAGGAGCGCTCATATGCCCAGACGAAAACATCGCGCAACAATTCAATGCGATTGAGTTCATACACGCCCAGCACCGCATCCACATAGGCTTGCTGTGGCACGTCGATGAATGACAGCGGACACAGATTGTACTGGATGAGCGGAATGTTGGCGGCCAGACGCGAGACGCGCTTATTCACGTCCTCGAAGGGTTGCAAGTATGGCAAATGCACCATCAGGAAGAATGACTGCTCGAAAGGATCCTGGATTTCCGCAGCCATGCTCATCACAATGCCGAACAGTTCTTCCAGGCGTTGCGGCATGGCAATCGGCAGATAGACGCTGCCGCCGATATCCACCGGACGGTTGCGGATGCGGCCGCAGGTCAGCGGATCGGGCATCAGGCCGTCGGAAAGAAAGGCGTGCAAGGCGATGATGGTTTCTGGATTGACACCTGCGTGTTCGGTGCCCTGCACCAGGTATTCGATGGCGGCCTTGTGGTTCAGAATCATCTGGGTTTCCAGCGCATCCTTGCCTTCGGCGGCTTGGCCGAATTCGATCAGGCGCTCGGTGTCGAGACGGCTATAAGTGTTGCCTTCCAGTTTTGACGAGGCCCACGACAGATCGATCAGCAGGCGGTGCAGAATATCGCGCGCAAAAGTGCCCGCAGGAGCTTGTTCGGCAGAGGATCGGCCCAGGGCATGCAATTGGACGCGTAACGGCGTCGGCAGATAGGTAGTCTTGTTGGGGTGGTATTGCTCCAGAAACTCGATCTTGTAGCTCACCGGCTGGCGCTGCTGGCGCGGGTGGCGGATGTAGGCTTTGATCTCTTCACCTTCGGGAGAGGTGTGGACATAGACCTCAGCATTAACTTGTCCGACCGACTCCACAGCAGTTACACCTTGCACTGCAACGGTTGCATTGAGGATTGGCGCAAGCCGGTATTTGGTCGCGCGCCCTTCGCCTTCGGTAAAGATTCGTTTTTGCCCGGCAAGTGTGGACAGACGGCGTTGCAACGTGCGGCGGGGAATATCAAGCGCCTGCGAAAGCGCTTCCACGCCAATACCGTCGGGGTGGTTGGCGATCAGTTCTGCTAACCGATCCAATGCTTGAGGTGATACAACTTTGGGCATGTTATTCGTTCTTTATTGCGACGCGGAACATAGTATTGCGCCATTTTATTTGGCGCACAATTGCTTTCGTGTCACATAAATTGATTTATATGGCGCGATTTCTAACTATTGCGCCATATCGTTTTGCTAAAGCAGTCTTCAATCTACAGCTTGCAACCGGCTAACTCGAAAGGAGGCATTGGCGCTTAACACAATGCGTGAGCTGGTCTTCATCGTGTTTACGCAACGTGTTGCAGGCCCATTTGATTGATATTCTTATTTATGGTCAGGCCCATTCCCATGTTCGGCAATGACCCGCTCAATACGGCGGTCGGGGATGAGCCACATCAGCGCGACCACCACGTACACCGCTCCGGCGATCCATTGATTAAAAAATGCGGAAGGGATTGCGATCGCGTAGAGCAACGGAGAGAGCTTGCCCTTGAGGTCGTTCCCGATCGCCACCGCCAGCAGCGAGTCGCGGCCTTGTTCAGCCATGATCGCCTGCTGCAATATCCAATAAGCAATGGCTGCCATCAAAAGTACGATGCCGTAAAAAGCCGTTGGCGCAGAGGCAAAATGGTTCTCGCCCATCCAGCCGGTCACGAATGGAACCAGCGATAGCCAGAACAACAGGTGCAAGTTAGCCCACAGAATGGCGCCGCTCACCCGCTGTGTTGTGTGCAACAGGTGGTGGTGATTGTTCCAGTAAATGCCCAAGTACACAAAACTCAGGATGTAGCTCAGGAATACCGGCCACAATGACCACAATGCAGCCAGACTCGCATCGTGCGGCACCTTCATCTCCAGCACCATAATGGTAATGATGATGGCTAGCACCCCATCGCTGAATGCTTCTAACCGGCCTGTACCCATCGTCGTTTCCTGCACAATGCACGTAGCATTGCCTAATTCACAAAATCCACGAAACCATGCAGGAATTGCTGCAATTGCGCCTGCATTTTTTCGTCCGCCATCTCGCCCGCGTCGTTGAACACATTCCCCGCTCTGGAGACGAGCAGACGCCCGCCGAACCAGGGCTGCATGCCCAATGTCCGTAGTCCAGGTAGCCAGGCATTCTGTGCCAGGATCGTCCCGAATCCGCCGGGTGATGCACCAATGACCGCTACTGGCCGATTGCCGAAGACCCGAGAAATGTCAGCTGGAGGCCTCGATAGCCAGTCAATCGCATTCTTGAACACACCCGGCATCGCGTTGTTGTACTCCGGGGTAACCAACAGCAATCCATCCCCAGCAGCAATCTGGTCTTTCAGCGCCGCTACTGCTGGAGGGATACCTTCGCTCGCTTCGACGTCGCCATCGTAGAGCGGGATACCCTTGATGGTCGCGATTTCCAGACTGGAACCGCCCGGCATCAGACCTGCTGCAGCACGCAACAGCGCTGCATTGAACGACCCGGCGCGCAGGCTGCCGGCAATTCCGACGATCTTTTTCATGCTGTTCTCCTGTTATCTGAAGACAGGGTACGCATTTGGGCGCCTTGCACTTTACTGCTCAGGCGAATTGCCAGGCATGAGGTGACTTGCCCCTCAATACTTCACCCGTACCCGATAGGTCAGCACGGTCTTGCCCTCAGCCGCCACCGGCACTTGCCACAATGCCGTTCCGGCCGCTTCTTTGGTATGCGGCAGAGACTCCGACAATACTTGCCAGTCGCCCGGCATGGGCTCGAATACCTTGACAGTCACCGGCTGGTTTTTGGCATTTTTAAGGGTGATCTGGTAGGCCGATTCAAATACGTTGTTATAACGCCCGCTCACGCCAATTTTCTGGAAATCGGTCTGCTTTCTGTCGGCTGTCACATCAAAGGCCTCGCCCAGTTTCAGGCGCACGCGCTCGTTTTTCGGGGTATGGTCGATGCTGTCTTCGCCGATGAACTGGGCGTTGCCCGCGCTGTCTTTCTTGTACAGGCGCATCACGCCTTTGGGCAGCGGCACACCCAGGCCAGCGCCCTTGTTGTCGAATTCCACGAATACCCCGACCTTGAGCTTTTGTCCGAGGTCGCCAAAACTGCCCTGGTAGTAATACGCTGCGCCGCGCAACTCCAGCGATTTGCGCACCGGGATGCCGATGGCGGAGAGCAGCGCGACCTGTTTGGTTTGCTGTTCGGCCAGAGTGGTTGGGCGGTTGAGTGTGTAGAGGTGGTATTCGAACAGGTTTTCCTGCGCCAGCGGCGCCGCTTCGGCTACCTGGGCTTGCATCTTCCCGCGCAGCACAGTGGCCTGCATGGCTGTTTGCACTCGATTGACATCCCCTGCGACCAGTTGCAGCCTGGCATTGTGGTAACTCGCGCCGCTCTGGTTGGTGAGTGTGACCCAGCCGTTCAAGTCCATTTTGTCATCCAGGCCGGACAGCTCCGCTACATAATCGGCGCGCCACGACAGGCCGCTGGTCAGGTAGGACAGCTCCAGATTCTGCAAGCCCGCGCGTGGATTCACCACACTCATCACCAGAGTAGGCCGGTCACGCAGGTTATCCGGCACCCCGGCGAACGCCAGCCGCCCCGGCACGCCGGTCTCGATACGGTCGCCGAACTTGAGCACCGTGCCGCCGTTGGTGGCCAGCACGGTTGCCGCTTCGCGCGTTTCCGCCCCAGTCGCCGGGTTGGTGCTGATCACGGTGACCTGCTTGCCCACGTATTTTTCCAGCAGGGTTTGCGGGGTGAGCAAGTCGAAGTCGAAATTCTGTTCCAGCAGGTGAAAGCCTTTTGCATCGGAGAGGTTGCGCAGCAATGCGGTTTCCGGCTGCATGCGCGCCGCCACGTCGCGCCAGGCCAGCTTGTTGAGGTCCGCGCCAAGATTGACTTTGCGCTGATCCTTAACCAGCGCCAGGTCATTGTTGTAAATGGTCACCGCCACCTCAGTCTGGTCGCTTTGGGTGGTGAGTTTTTCGTCGGCAGGCGCGGCCTGGACGGTACCGGTCGCAAGTGCCAGAGTCAATATCATGGGCTTCAACGGATTCATGCATCCTCCTTATTCGCAGGCTGTATGCAGATACGCTCCACCAGCACATCCACGCCCGCTACCGGGCGGATCGCCGCCGCCGGAATCGGCTCGCCCCGGCGCCAGGCCGCGACCGCATCGCATTTGCCAGCTCCGCTAACCAGAAACAGCACCGCGCGCGCACGGCCCAGGCGGCGCGCGCTGAGGCTGACGCGTTCCGGCGGTGGCTTGGGCGCATCCCGCACCGCCAGCACATCCGGGCTATCCGGGCAGGTGCCCCAATCGTGCCCGGGAAACAGGCTCGCAGTGTGGCCATCCTCGCCCAGCCCCAGCAGTACCAGATCGAATTCCCCCACATCGCGCAAGCTGTTCACGTAGGCATTGGCAGCGGCAGGCGCACCCAGTTCGGCAGGTATCGGGTGAATCTGCGCGGCCGGAATCGCGCTGCTTGCCAGCCAGGCATCCTGCGCCATGCGGCTGTTGCGCTCAGGGTGATCGGCGGCCAGGCAGCGCTCATCGCCAAACCACACATGCCAGCCGCGCCAGTCTGTATCCATCCCATTCATCCGCGCATAAAGCGCCCGTGGGGTGATGCCGCCAGCCAGTACCAGATGGAATGCGCCGCGTTCGCGCAGTGCCTCACTTGCCGCCGCGTGAACCCGGATAAAAGCTGCCTCGACGAGTTGTTCGACAGCGTTGACGAAATGCCAACGGGTCGCAGCATCCAGTTGATGTGATTTCATGTTTTCAGTTTAGCCTAACCATGGCGTCAATCCTAGCTTGCAGGCGTTTGTACCCTGCCCGTAATCCGG
Organism: Sulfuriferula sp. GW1; assembly: GCF_047300855.1. Taxonomy (GTDB): domain Bacteria; phylum Pseudomonadota; class Gammaproteobacteria; order Burkholderiales; family Sulfuriferulaceae; genus Sulfuriferula. The sequence continues at coordinate 1,194,739 of NZ_CP170197.1, read as the reverse complement.
CATCCGCGGGTGGCATGGTTGCTGCTTATCTTAAGGCGTAAACCAGTGCCGGAGATCATCATGCAAAACGACGTCATTCAAAATTCCTGCGACAAGGCCCGTATCGTCAACACCGTTGCCGGTGATTGGCACGGGATAGCGACGCATGTTCTGGCCGTGGAAACAGAAGGACTGCCTTCGCGTCAGGATGAAATCCGCGAGCGCCTGCTGTCGCAGCAGACAATATATGACCGTGATGGTCAAATCCATGCCGCTGAACTGACGTTGCGCGTCAAACTGGCTTACAGCCAAGGCCAGCTTTCCATGCCGAGATTGCGCAATGCCGAGGACGAAACCCTGATTGCCGGGCTGTATTCGCTGGTTGAAGAAGGCGCACTGAGAAAGAACATCCTGTTTGCCAGTGTTACGGCCGATACCCTGATGTCAGCCGACATCGAATACCTGCCACCCCAAAATGTCGTGTTCGCAGTCCATGCAGGCATTGGCGACGTCTCGACACTGTTACCCAGAATCAAACGCCTCACCGAATGCGGCTACCGCATCGTGCTGGACGACATAAACGGCGACGAAGCCTTCCTGCCGCTGGTTGCTGTGGCTAAAACGGTGCGCATAGACGTAAGCCGCCACGACGCCATTCACCTGGATAACCTGCAGCGCACCCTGCGCGCCATGGGGACACACCAATTAATTGCGACTGGCATATGCAGTGCAGAAATGCTGGAAGTCTCGCGCCAACTCGGGTTTGACCTGTTTCAGGGCACCTACGTCACCCAGACCGGTGGCAAACCCGCGATGGGCATGGCGGTGAACCGTTTGCGCCTGCTCGAACTCATTGACCGGGTCATGGCGCACTCGGACATGGCTGAAGTGGAATCCCTGCTGAAAATGGACGCTGTACTCAGCTACCGTCTGTTGCGTTACGCCAGCAGCGCGGGATGTGGCGTCGTTCACGAAGTCACTTCGATTGGCCAGATATTGCTGCGCATGGGCCATGCAGCACTGTATCGCTGGCTCACCCTGCTGTTGCATAGCAGTGGCAAACCCGTTGCCGTCAGCCCGACCGTATTGAAGCGCGCCTTAACCCGTGCCAGTTTCATGCAGGCACTGGCCGGCAAAAGCCTGCAACCGGTCAATGGCGACGAACTCTACCTGACTGGCTTGTTTTCGGTACTGGGGGAAATGCTCGACATGCCGATACAGGACGCCATTGCCCACCTCAACCTGGGCAGTTCAATCCAGCAAGCCCTGGTGAATGGCGTAGGCATCTATGCCGGGTTTCTGGAACTCGCCCTGGCGTGTGAAGCAAACAACGAAACCCGCATCGAGAATGGCTCTGCCCAGTGCATGGTGTCCTACATCGACGTCAATATCGCACTCATCAACGCATTGATTAGTGCAGAAGAAGCTGCCTTGTAACACAAACATCCACCGGCGCAGTCCGGATGCGCCGTGTAATCGGGTAAAATGCTGTCTCCCGATTCACGGCGCGTTGCCATGTTCCCAATTCATGTTTCCGATATTGAAAGCATCCCCAATACCAGCGGGATGAGTTCAGGCACGCAGTCTTGCGGCAAAACCCACGCCACAACAGGAAAGGACGGGGACGATTTTCATTCCCGCTATGGGCAGTAACCTTTTTTTGATCATCGTCGCGCTGCTGCTGGTGGCGTTAAACGGTTTTTTCGTGGCTGCCGAATTCGGCATGGTCAAACTGCGCCAAACCCGTGTAAAGGCCATCGCCAAGGTATATGGGCTGCGCGGGCGCATGCTCGCCAAGGTTCATGCCAAGCTCGACGCGTACCTGTCTGCCTGCCAGCTTGGCATTACCCTGGCTTCGCTGGGGTTGGGCTGGATCGGCGAACCGGCTTTTGCCGAACTGCTGAAGCCATTACTGGCCTGGAGCGGAGTCGTATCCCCCAGGCTGATTCACGGCATTGCTTTTTTCTTCGCATTCTTCACCATCTCCTTTCTCCATATCGTGGTCGGTGAGTTGGTGCCTAAATCATTGGCGATCCGCCGGACCGAGAAAGTGGCGCTATGGACTGCGGTACCGCTTTACGGTTTTTACTGGCTGATGTACCCGCCGATCTGGGTACTCAACACCAGCGCCAACTGGGTACTCAGTTTGACCGGGCTGGACCGTGCGCATGGTCACGACGCCCATTATTCGGCCGATGAACTCAAGCTGATCCTGAAAAGCAGCCGCGCCAGTGAGCATCTCACGCGCGACGAATGGAACGTACTCGCCCACACTCTCGATTTCAGCGATCTGGAAGTCACCGAGCTGATGCGTCCGTTCAATGAAGTTGTTGCCTTATCGGCCAACCATACACTGGCGGAAAATCTCGAACTCATCACCCGTCATCGTTTCAGCCGTTACCCCTATCTGGACCGGAATGACGAGGTCAAAGGCGTCATTCATCTGAAGGACATGTTCCTGGCCGAGCTCAAGGAAGGCGATATCGACGATCTGGAAAAATTTATCCGCCCGGTTCTGCAGGTCTCCCCAGACTTGTCGGCGATGGAACTATTTCGCCGTTTTCGCCAAGGGGCCCCCCACTTCGCAGTCATCGGCCATAAAGGCAGTCCGCCGCTTGGCTTTATCACCCTCGATAATATGCTGAGCGCGCTGGTCGGCGAGATTCGCGATGAATTCCGCCATAGCCAGAACGACTGGACCAAACTCGATGACGGCACCCTGATCGGCAAAGGCAGCCTGCCGATATTCACCCTGGAACGCGCGCTCGGGATTGATCTCGACAACAATGAAGTGGATTCGATTGGCGGCCTGATCATGTGGAAACTCGGCGATCTCCCCAAGGAAGGCGACAGGATTGAATTCGAGCATTTCGATGTAGTTGTCAAGAAAATGAACGGCCCGCGCATCGTGCTGGTACGTGTCCATCAAAAACCGGCGGCGCAATCCGGCAAATAATCATTTTTCCCTACCATTCCTGTTAGCACTCCACATCCAGATGAACCCCACCCCACCCACCCTTGATATCGAATCCCTCAACCATGAAGGGCGCGGCGTCGCGCACCGCGACGGCAAGGCGATTTTCGTGGACGGCGCGCTCACCGGCGAGACCGTGACCTACTCGGTGTACCGCAAAAAAGACACGTTCGAGATGGCGCAGGCCGTCCGCATCCTGCGCGAGAGCCCGGCGCGCGTGAAACCGCGCTGCAAGCACTTCGGCGTATGCGGCGGCTGCAGCCTGCAGCACATGGAACCGTCTGCCCAGATCGCCGCCAAGCAGCGCGTGCTCGAAGACAATCTGGCGCATATCGGCAAGGTCAGACCGGAAACCATGCTCTCGCCCATTCACGGCCCGGCCTGGGGTTATCGCAGCCGGGCGCGGCTATCAGTACGGCTGGTGGAAAAGAAGGGTGGTGTATTAGTCGGCTTTCACGAAAGAAAGAGCAGTTTTGTCGCCGAAATGACCAGTTGCGACGTGCTGCCGCCACGCATTTCGGCGCTTATTCCGCATCTGCGCGAAATGATCATGCAGTTGTCAATTCGCGACCAGCTCCCGCAACTCGAACTCGCTGCTACTGATGCGGTGGACGTACTGGTGATTCGCCACATGGTGCCGCTTGCTGAAGCCGACGAAATCCTGTTACGCAGTTTCGCCGATACTCACCGCATCCAGTGGTGGCTGCAATCCAAGGGACCCGACACCATCGTGCCGTTTTATCCGCTGGACGCGCCGGAGCTGGCCTATACGTTGCCCGAGTTCAATCTGGTGATGCCATTTCGCCCCAGCGAGTTCACCCAGGTCAATACCGCGGTGAATCCGGTCCTGATGCGTCGCGCCATGCAGCTGCTTGACCCGCAGCCCACTGAACGCATTGTCGACATGTTCTGCGGCTTGGGAAACTTCACGCTGCCCATCGCGCGTCATGCAAAACAGGTGGTGGGCATCGAGGGCAGCAAGGAACTGGTCGCACGCGCACGCCAGAACGCCGAACGCAATGGTATTCACAACACCGAATTCAGGGTGGAAAATTTGTTCGAGATCAGTGCGGAGCAACTGGCCGCACTCGGCCACTTCGACAAAATGCTGATCGATCCGCCGCGTGACGGCGCGTTCAAACTGGTCGAATCGCTGGGTGACGACGCGCCCCGACGTATCGTCTATGTCTCCTGCAACCCGTCCACGCTCGCCCGTGACGCCACCGTGCTGGTGCATGACAAAGGCTACCGTCTGCGTGCAGCGGGCATCGCCAACATGTTCCCGCATACCGCCCACGTGGAATCCATCGCGGTGTTCGAACGCTGACTGAAAAAATGCATCCGGAACACAATGCGCAAATATCAGATTAATCGACACTGGATTCCATCGCCCTCGGTGTAGAAACAAGGCGTGAGGGCTGCCGGGTGCATGCTTCTATCGGGCGGCGATGGCCGCATCTCCCCTCCCAGCGCATTAATTAGAATTCCACTTAGAATTTGAACCCGTGCTGTTTAAAACTGCACGGCACAGTGGACATGGTTACAGCAGTACGACTATTGTTTAGCCAGAACAGGGCGCCCAAAGAAATAGCCTTGGGCCCAGTCTATCCCCAGCTCACAGAGAATATCAGCGGTATCCGCATCTTCAACAAATTCGGCTATCGTGGTCAACTGCAGATCTTTTGCGATATCACTAATGCGTTTGACGATCTGCCTGACGCGCTTGTCTTTTACCTGTTGAATCAGACTTCCTTCAATTTTCAGGAACGAAACAGGCAGGTCAGCCAGATACTGGAATGAAGAATAGCCGCTACCAAAATCATCAATGGCCAGACGCATTCCATAATCAATGAATGGAGCAAGCTTGGCTTTGACTGCATGGGCATCGCCGAGCAATTGCCTTTCCGTAATTTCCAGCACCAGAGGCTTGGTGGGGCCCATATCCACCCCGCACGCTATGCACGCCGCCTGAGCTTCAGCAAACAAATCCTGAATCAAGTCCTGATGTAGCAAAAGATCCGCTGAAATATTAACGAAATGCGCTAAATTTGGGCCGCCGCCAGCAATATTCGCTGCACAATGGTTCATGGTCTGTTTGATGATCTGGTAATCAACCAGATGGGTCAACTGCAATTCCATCGCCGCCGAAATGAAGTCGGCAGCCACAATGATTTTCCCGGATTCATCGATTAATCTGGCCAGGGCTTCTTCAGCAACCTGCCTTCTTGTTTTCAGGTCCACGATCACCTGATAGGCCGGCACCAGCCGGTTGCTTTCTATGGCGGTGTTGAGTTTCGCCGCAATGGAATAAACCTCTCGCTTGTCCCTGGCCGCCACCACACGATTGCGGCCGGATTTCTTGGCTTCATAAAGCGCAGCATCAGCTGCCTTTAACAGGAAGTCAGACACATCGCCATCACGGGGATAACTGGCAATCCCGATGCTTGCAGTCGTTCTGATTTTTTGCGTATTGAGCTCAATTGAGAATTTCTCGATTGCGTCCCGCAGCCGTTCAGCAATCATCAGCGCACCATGCTCATCGGTGTCAGGCAAGATAGCCAAGAATTCCTCGCCACCCCACCTGCTCAACCAGTCACTCGTGCGTAGCGTCTGCTTTGCGACTTCACTGATTCCGAGCAAAATCCTGTCGCCGAGATCATGACCATAATTGTCATTGAGCATCTTGAATCGATCCAGATCGAACAGGATCATGCTGAAAGGCTTTGCGTATCTTTTCGCGTACGCATACTCGCGGTTGATCACCTCCTGGATTGCGCGCCGGTTAAGCAGCTCGGTCAAAGGATCAATCGAGGCCATTACCTCCAGGGAGACTTTCAAACGGGCTTGATCCAGGGCGACGGTAGCCAGCTGGGCAAAAGCGATGAAAGGCTCCACTCCGATCTGCTCAAAGTAATCCTGCATATCAACAAAGATCACGATCAGTCCCCTGAAGGGATGCTTCGGATCACCGATCGGCAAGGTCAGTCCTTCCTGTAAACCGTACCGAATCGCATTTTCGCGCCAGATACCGAAGCTCGAATCGGCATTGACTTGTACCAGAACAGGTTCGTTATTTGCCAGGGAACGCCTGCCAGGGCCTTTCATTGCTTCCGGAGAAAGATCAAGCACCAAATCCCGGGTATATCCGGAAGCCCTTCCTACCGAGTAAGAGGGCCTGATCGTTTCAGTTCCGGGATTACCCAGGTACATCCAGGCCACGCAAATACGCTCAGACGATGCCACCAGCGCATCGCAGGCCGCCCTCAATACTTCATCGGGGGTATTGCCCTGAGCCAGGCTTTTGGTGGCGGTTAACAGAGCCTTGTATATGGACAACTGCTCTTGAGAGAATTCCATTTCAGGTTTGCTGCCACGTTTGGGAAGATGATGCTGGTTGCGAAAATTGATCTTACCCCTGTTTTGCATATCGCTTAAGGCTTACGTTTTTCGGGGGTAAGATCAGTTTACCGATACCCATAAAAAAAGGCGCACCGAAGTGCGCCCTTTTCGCCAAGCCAGACGCGTCAGTCGCGATTGCCGGAAAATGCCATCAGCAGGTTCAGCAGGTTGACGAAGATGTTGTAGATATCCAGGTAAAGCGCTAGCGTCGCCATCACATAGTTGGTTTCGCCGCCATTCACGATCCGGCTCACGTCAAACAGGATGTAACCCGAGAAAATCATGATGGCAATGGCGGAAATCGCCAGCGATGCTACCGGCACCTGGAAGAAAGCATTCGCCAGCGAGGCGATCACCAGCATCACCAGTCCCACGAACAGGAACTTGCCCATGAAGCTGAAATCTTTCTTGGTCACCGTGGCGATGCCGGCCAGAGTGAAGAAAATCACGCCGGTACCACCCGCCGCCAGGCCGATCAACTGCGCGCCGTTCCGGAAATGCAGCGCCGCCTGGAGTATCGGACCCAGCATCAAGCCAAACAGGAAGGTCACGCCCAGCAGCAGCATCACGCCCAGGCTATTGTTGCGATTCGCCTGGATGCCGTAGAACATGCCAAACATGACGGCCAGAATGCCGACCATGGACAGTACCGGATGCACCGCCATGAAGGAAAAGTTCAGACTCAGGCCCATCCACGCGCCGATCACCGTAGGGATCATGGTCAGGCTCAGCATCATGTAGGTATTGCGCAGGACTTTGTTCTGCGCCAGCGCCAGTTGCGTGGACTGGCTGTTCATTTGCAGTTCGGGTTGCATGTTTCACCTCCGTTTATCAGTACACACTGATACAGACTAGCCGACGGGGCATTAAGTTGCAAACACTATTAGGATCATGCCGCCGGCACGGTAAAATATGGCCATGAATGCACCCGCCGCCCATACCCCGATGATGCAGCAATACCTGCGCATCAAGGCTGAACACCCCGATATGCTGCTGTTCTACCGCATGGGGGATTTTTACGAGCTGTTTTATGAGGATGCCGCGCGCGCATCGCAGTTGCTGGGGATTACCCTGACCACGCGCGGCGCGTCGGCGGGTACGCCGATCAAAATGGCGGGAGTGCCGTACCATGCGGCCGAGCAGTATCTGGCGCGTCTGGTGAAACTCGGGCTGTCGGTCGCCATCTGCGAACAGGTGGGCGACCCGGCGGCCAGCAAAGGCCCGGTGGAGCGTCGCGTGGCGCGGATCGTCACCCCAGGCACGCTGACCGATGCGGCGCTGCTCGACGACCATCGCGACAGCCTGTTGCTATCCCTGTACGCCGAGCGCGACACGCTGGGACTGGCGTGGCTGAACCTATCCAGCGGCAGCCTGCGCGTGGCTGAAATCCCCGTCGCGCAACTCGCGGCCGAACTGGAACGCATTCGCCCCGCCGAACTGCTGGTGGCGGAAGGGTTTTCGCATTCCGCATTGTCGGCTTACCCGGCGTTGCGCGCCCTGCCCGCCTGGCAGTTTGACAATGAACGCGCGGCCGAATTGCTTGCCCGGCAATTCGGTACGCGTGACCTGCAGGCATTCGGTTGCGCGCAGATGTCCGCGGCCATTACCGCCGCCGGCGCCCTGCTGCAATACGCTCAGGCCACCCAGCGCGGCGTGTTGCCGCATATCAACGGTTTGACGGTCGAAAGCCAAAGCGAATTTGTGTTGATGGATGCCGCCACCCGCCGCAATCTGGAAATCTCCGAAACCCTGCGCGGCGAGGCCAGCCCCACCCTGCTGTCGCTGCTCGACACCTGCGCCACCAGCATGGGATCGCGCCGGCTGCGCCACTGGCTGCATCATCCGCTGCGCGACCGCGGCGTATTGCAACTGCGCCAGGATGCAATCGGCCGCCTGGTGGATGATGCGCACGGCCGCGGTCAACTGCACCGGCTGCTGCAAGGCTGTGTGGATATCGAGCGCATCGGCGGCCGCATCGCGCTGGCCAGCGCACGCCCGCGCGATTTGTCCGGCCTGCGCGATACCCTGGCTTTGCTGCCGGAAATCGGTACTCAATTGGCGCAATGGGACAGCCCGCTGCTGGCAGCCGCCGCGACTGCCTGTACGCCGCAACACGCGATGCACGAACTTCTCGCCCGCGCCATCCGCCCGGAACCTGCCAGCATCATCCGCGAGGGCGGCGTGATTGCTGACGGCTACGATGCCGATCTGGACGAACTGCGCGGTCTGCAAACCCACAGCGGCGAGTTCCTCATCGCCCTCGAAGCGCGCGAACGCGAACGCAGCGGCATCGCCAATCTCAAGGTCGAGTACAACAAGGTGCACGGCTTCTATATCGAGGTGAGCCGCGCCCAGGCTGACAAAGTGCCGGACGATTACCGCCGCCGCCAGACGCTGAAAAACGCCGAACGCTATATCACGCCGGAACTGAAAGCCTTCGAGGACAAGGCGCTGTCGGCCTCCGAGCGCGCGCTGGCACGGGAAAAACTGCTCTACGAAGCGCTGCTGCAGGCGCTGCTGCCCGGCCTGCCTGCACTGCAAGCCCTGGCTGCCGCGCTGGCCGACCTGGACGTGCTGTGCACACTGGCGCAACGCGCCCAGACGCTGGGCTACTGTGTACCGCAATTCACCGATGAAGCGGTGGTCGAGATTTGCGGCGGACGCCACCCGGTGGTGGAGTCGCGCATTGACGACTTCATCCCCAACGACACGCTGCTGTCGCGCGCACGCCAGATGCTGCTGATTACCGGCCCCAACATGGGCGGAAAATCCACCTACATGCGCCAGACGGCGTTGATCGCGCTGCTCGCCTGCTGCGGCAGTTTTGTGCCGGCGCAGACTGCGCGCATCGGACCGATCGACCAGATTTTTACCCGCATCGGTAGTTCGGACGATCTGGCCGGCGGGCGTTCCACCTTCATGGTGGAAATGACTGAGACCGCGCATATCCTGCACAACGCTACCGACAACAGCCTGGTGCTGCTCGACGAAATCGGACGCGGCACCTCCACCTTTGACGGCCTTGCGCTGGCCTGGGCGGTGGCGCGCCAGCTGGCGGAAAAAACCCGCGCCTACACCCTGTTCGCCACACACTATTTCGAGCTCACCCGGCTGCCGCTGGAATGGCGCCAGATCGCCAACGTGCACGTCGAAGCCGTCGAGCACAAGGACCGGATCGTGTTTCTGCATAGCGTGAAAGAGGGTCCGGCCAGCCAGAGCTACGGCCTGCAGGTGGCCGCGCTGGCAGGCGTGCCGGGCAACGTCATCCAGGCCGCGCGCAGGCATCTGGTGACGCTGGAGCAGGGCGCCACGCGCAACGACCTGCAGCCCGACCTGTTCGCCGCAGCCGAAGTTGAAACCGCACCGCACCCGGTGCTGACGCAGTTGGCGGAGATTGAACCGGACAGCCTGAGCCCGAAGGCCGCGCTGGAGGCGCTCTACCAGCTCAAAAGCCTGCTCGCCGGGTAGCTGGGATCAGCTATTCGTCATGCTCCAAATCCCATACCAGATGCGCGTCGATGAACAACAGGTAGTAGTTTTTCAATGCCGCCATTCTTGCCGCCAGTGCGTTTTGCGCTGCCATCGTCGCTTGCCGCCTGGCCGATAGCAAGGCCTGCAAATCCGCTTCCCCCAGGGAATAGGCCCGCTGCACCAGCCTGGCATTATCCTGCATGGCGGATGCGCCGGCTTCCGCAATTTTCAGGCTTTCGTAGGCACCTTCTGCGGCCGCCACATTACTGGCAATCTCTGCATCCAGTTGACGTTTCCTGAACTCAGCTTCCTGGCGCGCGGCTTCGACGGCGTACAGCGCTTTGGCAGCGTGCAGCCTGCGCTTTCCACCCGGGATCGGCATGCTGATCATCATTCCGGTAATCCGCTCCTGGCCGCCGACTTCCGATGCGTTGTAGACGCCAATCGTGGGATCCGGCACCCTGTCGGCGCGCGCGCGCTGGGCCTGGGCCAAGGCGCGTTGCAGTTGAGCCTGTACGGTTTTAAGTTCATCGCTCTGGGCGAGAATGCGTTCCCGCCAGAACGCCGCATTTTCCTTCAGTGGCAAAGGCGTGGGTGCTACCGTAAATTGACGGCCAAGACCGGGAAAGCGTGCCTGCAGGCGCGCGTTCGCGACCGCCACCTGCGTCTTGGCGTCATTGGCGATGCGTTTCTGTTCTGCCAGTTCCGCTTGCGCCAAACTGATATCCAGCCTGGCCGCATCGCCCGCACGCACTCGCTTCTCGACCGCGTTCAGGTTTTCCTGCGCAGCTTGCACGTTGGCTCCCGCCAATTCGTGGGCATGTTCGGCGTGGAGCCCATCCAGCCACAAAGTCAGCAACTCGCGCGCGGCCTCATGCTTCGCGTCACCATAGCGGGCTTCAGCCTCTTCGACTGTCGCCTTGCCGATGTTGCGGTCCGCTGTGGCTTTCCCCGGCAGGCGTAGCGTGCGCTCAATGCCGACATTCCATTCCTGATAGCGCGGCCCGCTTTGCAAGGTGCGGCGCTGGCTCGACAACCTGGCGTTCCATTCGTACGGCGAACTGTCGAGGATGCCGGCTTCCTGTCGCGCCATTTCGAGACTGGCACGCGCTGCGGCAACGCTCGGGTCTTGTTCAAGCAGTGGGCGCACGACCGGTGTTGGCAGCAGGCCCGGCGCCTCCGGCAATGGTGCCGCCAGCGCGGAAACGCTCATGGTTGACAGGACAATCAATAGCATGGCTCTCATGCAAATACTCCCTGTTCGAGGATCGGCGCCAGCCAGTAGCGCATACCGGTACCGGCAAATTGTTGCTGAATGGTGTTGAGCAAAACGTCCTTGTCCTTGACAGCGAGCAAGACCTGTACTTGCGTGGCGATAGCACGACCGAGCACCTGCTCGGCAGGGCTCAGATTTCCGGCCACTGAGCCATGGGCGGCGGTCGGCGTGCTGGTGAATACGGTGATTTCCGGCGCCATCAACAGCATATCGAGCAGTTTTTCTTCGAGCGCGGGCGGGCACAACAGTGTCAGACAAAGTTCAGACATGGGTAATCTCCGTGGAGGTTGCCTGCTTTGGAAAAGCAAAGCGTAAATATAGAATTGGCAACAGCATCAAGGTCAGCGCCGTGGCGGTAAGCAGGCCGCCGATCACGACAATGGCCAACGGCCGTTGAATCTCGGAACCCGGCCCCGTGGCGAACAGCAGCGGTATCAGTCCGAACGCCGTAATGGCAGCGGTCATCAGCACCGGCCGCAAGCGTCGCTTCGCGCCTTGCACGACAACTTCGCTCAGTTTCATTCCCTCACTTTGCAGTTGGTTGAAATAGCTGACCAGCACGACACCGTTCAGAACCGCGATGCCGAGCAGCGCGATAAAACCGACGGATGCCGGCACCGACAGGTATTCCCCCGTCACCCACAAGGCGATAATGCCGCCGACCAGGGCAAACGGAACGTTGCTCAGGATGAGCAAGGCCTGGCGCACCGAACGGAAGGTCGAAAAGAGAATGACAAAAATGAGAATGAGCGCGACCGGAACGACGACCGCCAAACGGGCCGCTGCACGTTGCTGGTTCTCGAACTGCCCGCCCCAGGTGATGCGGTAGCCGGTAGGCAGAGGGAGCTTCTGCGTCACGAGTGCCCTGGCCTCTTCAACAAAACCGACCAGGTCACGACCACCGACGTTGGCGATCACCACGCTGTAGCGGCTGCCCATTTCGCGGTCGATCTTGACCGGACCTGCAGCACGTTCCAGTCTGGCGACACTGGTCAATGGCACGGTGCTACCGTCCCGGGTCGTGATTCGCATGGCGCCAAACTCGGCCGGCGACATGCGCACCGATTCAGCGCCACGCAATACGATAGGCGTGCGCCGGTTGCCCTCTATCACGATGCCGGCGCGCTGTCCCTCGATCTGTGTGCGCAACGCATCCTGTATCTCTTCGACGCTCAAACCGAGCCTTCCGGCCTGCAACCGATCCACCGCGACCCGCAGATACTGCACGCCGTCGTTCTGGACCGTGTACACGTCCTGATTGCCGGGGACCGTCTTGAGCAGCGCTTCGACCTGGCTCGCATACGCGTTGAGCTTGTCGAGGTCGGGACCGAAAATCTTGACCGCCAGATCGCCGCGCACGCCGATGATCATTTCCGATACGCGCATTTCGATCGGCTGTGTGAAGCTGTACTGGATGCCGGGCATGGGGTCGAGCACCTTGCGCACTTCATCCATCAGCGCTTCCTTGCTCTTCATGCGCCATTCGCCGCGCGGCTTCAACAACAGGTAAGTATCGGTCTGGTTGAGGCCCATCGGATCGAGGCCGATTTCATCTGAGCCGGCGCGAGCGACGATGCCGGTCACCTCGGGAATGGCTTTCATGATGGCCTGGTGAATTTTCAGATCGAGCGCGGCGCTTTGTTCCAGGCTGATCGAGGGGAGTTTCTCGATGCCGACGATCAGGTCGCCCTCGTCCATGGTCGGCATAAAGGTTTTACCAACCTGGGTGTAGATCACGCCAGCCACCAGCAACATCGCTACCGCCACCACGACAACGACGCGCTGCCGACGCAGGCCCCAGGCCAGCGCCGGTTCGTAGAGCGCCAGCAGCTTGCGCGGCAACCACGGGTCTTCGTGCTTGACCTCGCGCAACAGGTAGGATGCCAGTACCGGAATGACGGTCAGCGATAGCACCAGCGATCCGGCCAGCGCGAACACGATGGTGAGCGCTACCGGCACAAAGAACTTTCCTTCGAGACCCTGGAGCGTCAGCAGCGGCAGGAACACGGTGATAATAATCAATATTCCCGAAGTGACCGGCACCGTAACCTCGCGCACCGCGCGATAGATCGTATGCAGCCGCGGCAGCTTGCCGGCAGTGGGATCGGTCGCCAGGCGCTGAACGATGTTTTCCACCACCACCACGGCGGCATCGACCAGCATGCCGATCGCGATGGCCAGGCCGCCGAGGCTCATCAGGTTCGCCGACATGCCGAAGGCGCGCATCAGGATAAAGGTGATCAGCGCCGCCAGAGGCAGTACCAGCGCGACCGTCAATGCCGCGCGGAGATTGCCCAGGAACAGCACCAGCAGCACAATGACCAGGACGGTCGCTTCGAGCAACGCGGACGATACCGCGCCAACCGCTTTGCTGACGAGGGAGGCACGGTCATAGAAAGTCTTGATCTGTACGCCTTTTGGAAGCGTCGGTTGCAGTTCCTCCAATTTCTGGCGCACGCCTTCGACAACCCGTTGCGCGTTGGCACCGGCCAATCCCAGCACCAGCCCTTCGACGGCCTCGCCCTGGCCGCTTTGCGTCACCACACCATAGCGCGTCACCGTGCCGATCTTGACCTCGGCAAGATTCCCGAGGCGGACCGGTACACCGTCTTTCACTGCAACGACGACCGCGCGCAAATCGTCCAGGCTGGTGACGCTGCCTTCGCTGCGCACCAGCAGCACTTCGTCGCCTTCACCAAGCCGTCCCGCACCGTCATTGCGATTGTTGGCGACGATCGCTTCCTTGAGCTGCGCCATGGTCACGCCGCTGGCGGCCAGCTTGACCGGGTCGGGCACGACTTCATATGCCCGAACCACACCACCCAGCGCATTCACATCGGCGACGCCCGGTACCGTGCGCAGAGCGGGCCGGATGACCCAATCAAGCAGGCTGCGCCGCTCGGCCAGAGACAACCCCCCGCCTTCGACAGTGAACATGAACATTTCACCCAATGGCGTAGTGATCGGCGCCATCCCGCCTGTGATGCCGTCCGGGAGACTTCCCGTCAGCCCGCTCAGGCGTTCGCTGACCTGTTGCCGTGCCCAATAGATGTCGGTGCCGTCCTCGAAATCGATGGTCACATCGACCAGACCGTACTTGGTGATCGAGCGCAGAATTCTGGTTTTCGGGATGCCGAGCATTTCCACCTCGATCGGCACCGCGATGCGGCTTTCGACTTCCTCCGGCGTCATGCCGGGAGCCTTCATGATGATCTTGACCTGGGTGCTCGACACATCCGGAAACGCGTCTATCGGCAACCCAAGGTAGGCATACCAACCCGCACCGGCGACAACCAGCGTCACCAGCAGGATGAACAGGCGCTGCGACAGGGAAAATTGAACGAGGCGGGAAAGCATTACTTGCTCCCCTTTTCATCAAGCCATGCGCCCTTGAGAGCGACCACGCCGCTGACGGCGATCTGCTCACCAGGCTTGAGCTGACCCTGCACGCGCACCTGTTGCCCGGCGCTGGCCGTAAGCTGCACTGGCCTGGCTTCGAAACCATCTGACGTGCGCACGAATACGTAAGCCTGGTTGCCGTCATGGGCCACGGCGGATAGCGGCACGTCCCAGCCGCCCTGCGTCGCCGTTGCGACGGGAAGTTCGACCGTCACGAACTCGCCCGGGCGAACCAGTCCGGACTTGCCCTCGATCGCCGCCCGCAGCACCACGGTCTGGCTACTGGACGAAACGGTCGGGCTGGTGCTCAGGATGCGCGCCGTGACATCCCGGCCTTGTACCTTGACTCTCGTTCCGGCTTGCCAGTTCGTACCTTCCGAGACCGGAATCTGAATATCGAGCCATAGGGAATCGGTTTGGGCCACATGCAGCAAGGCAGTTGCCGCTTCGACCCGCTGGCCGGGCCTGACTGCAATCTCGGTGACGATTCCGGCCTGCGCCGCGGTAAGCGTGATGCTGTCTTGCGGCTTGCCGGAGGCAGCAATCCGGTTGATGTCCGCTGCCGGCATTCCGGCCAGACGTAACGCCGCCTTGGCCTGAGACAGCGCCGCGTTGCTTTCCTGCAATGCAGCCTGCGTTTCCTGGACGCGTCGCTGTGGGATGATACCTTCGTCGAACAAGGCGCGTTCACGCTGTGCCGTCTGGCGCGCCAGCACGGCACGGGTGCCGGCTTGCAGCAACTGCAACTGCAACTGGCCAAGTTCCGGACTGACCAGCCGCAACAGCGGTGTGCCTTGCTTCACTACTTGATTCTGTTGCACGAACAGTTGTACTGCCAAACCGGCGAGCGGCGCACTGACGATTTGCTCGCGATTTGGCGGTACCACGACTTGCGCAGGAAAACTCGCCTTTACCGAGCCGGTTTGACTCTGCAGGGGCGCGGTTTGAATGCCCAACGCCTGAATCTGGCTCTTGGCAACGGCAAATCTCCCTGGCCGATCGGCTGCCGAGGCAAGTGGCGCAAAGGCAAGCACAACGGCAAGCAACAGATACGGGGCAACATCACTCTTTTTCATAATTCATCCTGGATAACACGGCAACGCAAAAAATACGCGCCGAACGGCATGTAAACGGATTGACGGAACTGGCCCAAGCGCTGCGCATAAACACGCACGATGCTTTCTATGGACGGGATCCCGGGTCAAACAGAAATCCTGACAGGTATCTGCGTTGCGCGAATGCCTTACATGCGCGGCTTGACACAAGCGCAGGTTCTGTCGGGCTGAAAACAGCACGAATCAAACACCGGCGCGATGGCGCCCAATGTTCAGACGGACTGCTCTAGCTTAAGGAAGGGAAATGCGAAGGGGGGCGGAACGGTGTTTCAAATGTTGCTAGCGCCACATTGAAGGAGGTGAAATGATAGCGTACAGCACCGGGCTGGGATGCAAAAATTCCGTCGATGACGGCACCTGGGAAAAACTGCAAATGGTCGACCGCATGCAGCAGCTGATGATCCATGGTGGCGGGTGATTTTTCATTGTTATCGGCCAATGCGCCCAACTTGCCGGCATCGGCATGGTCGGCTGTGGCGGCCATCACCTCCAGCGTACCGCTGTGTTCCAGTTCATGCGCAAGCCAGTTCGAATGAAAACTCCATACGCCCATGTTCGTCATGAAAATGACGAGCACCGCAAGCGAAAGATATTTTGTGAATGGCCTACTCATATTTGAAATTATATCATCTCCTGCCAAATGCCTTGCAAAAACGAATCGGCCAGGATCGATTCAACATTTTTTAATTTCAACTCTTATACTTTCCGGTCACAGATCGACACCACAAGTTCCCATAAGAATACCGGGCTGATGGCCGTTGCCGGCAGGTTGGGCGATATTCCATGGTGACCTATTCCGTTACCGGCTTGAGCCGGGTGCGGTACATTTCAGCGCAGTATTTTAATTGCTACAGTCTGGCTGCTAGCGCCGTAACCAAGAATGGCTAATTCAGCGCATCCTGTGTTTCATTTCGATTCGTAGATCCACACGCCGTCCCAATCCGCACCGGGCGGATTGTCGCGCAGGTGCGCAAGACGTTCGAGATACAGGGCGTAGAGTTTCGAAGGATGCTCGTTTTGCAGCGCATTCAGAATCGCTTCGGCTTCGTCCCAGCGCTGGGCGCGGTACGCGGCCAGCGCGCTGGCGAAGCGTTGTGCAGCGGCAAGCGTGGCAGCGTCCACCTGGCCTTGCAGTCCCAGCGGCTGGAAGATGGCGACCGGCTGTTCTTTGCCTTTGACACGCACAAGATCAAGTTCGATGAACACCATCTCCGGCAGTGCGGCGCGCGTACCCTCGCCTACCGCCACCGGTGCCGCATAGAATTTGGTGATGCCTTCCAGGCGCGAAGCGAGGTTGACCACGTCGCCCATTACCGTGTAGGCCATGCGGAATTGCGAGCCCATGTTGCCCACACTGACCCGGCCGGTATTGATGCCGACCCCCACATGCAACTCAGGCCAGCCTTTGGCAACGAAGGTTTTGTTGAGCTCGGTCAGCGCGGTTTGCATTTCCATCCCGGCCAGCACGGCGTCACGGGCATGGTGGGGATTGTCAATCGGCGCACCCCAGAATGCCATGATGCAGTCGCCCATGTATTTATCGATGGTACCCATGCGATGGTGGATCACCTGGGTCATGGCGCCCAGGAATTCGTTGAGCAAATCCGATAGCTGCTGCGGGGTAAGCGTCTCTGAAATCGTGGTGAAGCCGCGCACATCCGAAAACAGAATGGAAAGCTCCTTGCTCTCGGAGCGCATGTTGAAACGCGACGGATCCTGGCTCATTTCGTCCACCAGTTCAGGCGGCACATATTGGCCGAACAGCCCGGTAATCTGGCGTCTGGCGCGCGTTTCGGCAAAAAATCCCCACGCCATGTTGAGCAGCATCAGGCCCAGGATCAGCACCAGCGGCGTGGCCAGTGGAAACACCAGCTTGTGCTGCCACGCCCAGTAATTGCCTGCCACCACAAGCGCAGCCAATGTCAGCGATAATGCCGCGCCGCGCACCGGGGTCAGGCGCGGCAGTATCAGCGCCAGCAATACGCCGAACACGCTCAGTACGGCCAGGGTCAGGTCGTGCGCGTAAGCCGGCGCGTAGCGGATGGTGTCGTCGAGGATGCCGGAAATCAGGTTGGCGTGGATTTCCACACCGGGGTAGCTGCGCGCCACCGGGGTGACGCGCAGATCGAGCAGGCCGGGAGCGGTGGTGCCAACCAGTGCGATGGTGTTTTCCAGTTCGGCCGCCGGGACGCGCTGCGCCAGTATGTCGGCGGCGGAATAGTAACGGTAACCGGGATAGGCGCGATACGGTACATACGCTGCAGCCCCGTTGTCCACCGGCACGCGCAGGCCGTCTGCGACCAGTTCCAGATGGGTGTAATGCGCTCCGGCGTCGGCTACGCGCTGATAGTTCAGGGTCGAGCCAAGCGCGGTACGCAGTGTGGCGAGCGACAACGCCTCGTAATCCGCACCCTGGTATTTCTGCAGCATGGACATGCGCCGGGTAACGCCATCGAAATCCGCCAGCATGTTGAAAAACCCGCCGCCCGCTGCGTTTGCCTGCAAGGCAGGCAGGTTGCCGCCATAGCCCTGATTGCTGATGAAATTCGCGTCCTGCCCCGCCATCGCCCCGGCCGCAAATGCCGGTTTGGGCAACACGCCCGAAGTCTCGGCGTAAGGCGTGAAATAGTAGCCCAGCACTACCGGCCCCTTGTGCAGGGATTCGGCAAACTGGCCATCGAAATCCAGCAATGGCCGTGCATTCTGGAGGGCAGCGGCAAAACCCGGATTACCCTTGAGGCGGGTGGCGGCGAGTTTTTCCAGTGCGGGCAAACCAGAGCTGGTATCAGGTTCGGCAAATACCACGTCGAACCCCACTGCTGCGACGCTATAGTGCTCAAACAAACGCTTCGTCAGCTCGGCCAGCTTGTCGCGCCCCCACGGCCAGCGTCCGACCTCTTTCAGGCTCTTTTCGTCGATGTTCACAATGACCACACGCGGATCAACCGTGTGCGGCATGGTGAGCAGTAGGCGCGCATCGTAGGCCCAGGCTTCGAGGCGATCAAGCAAACCGAGCTGCACGCTGCCCTGGCTGGCAAGCACCAGCAACAGGGTAAGCAGCAGACTGACAACGGTGCGCGGTAACGCGCGTTTGAACTGGGCGAACTGCATCCAGACGATTAACGAATCCGGTAGAACCGGTCTTTGACTTCCTTGCCTGGCGCGAGGTTATCAAAACGAGTGCCGATCGCATCGCCCAGCCTGGATAAGCGTTCGGCCGGTGCCGGGTGGGTTTTGAACAGCAGCGCAACGCGGTTGTCATTCGGTGCCGTGTGGCCGATCTCTTCCAGAACTGCGGGTAGGCCGTAGGGTTCATAACCGGCGCGTGCAGCGAGCACCACACCCATGCGATCAGCGGCAAACTCGGCATTTTTATCGAGTCCGCGCGCAACGATTTCAGCACCGCTACCGATCAGCTTCTGTACTGCAGCCTGATCTTTCGCCTGCTTCCCGAGGTACTGTGCGCCAAGGTTGAGCAACTGAGTCTGCTGCAGAATCTTGAGTTGATCCTTGTGCACGACGTGGCTGATTTCGTGCGCAAGCACCCCGGCCAGTTCCGCCTCGCTATTGAGCTTCTGATACAGCCCCTTGGTGACGAATACATACCCGCCGGGGGCTGCGAAAGCATTGATGTCGGTCGTATCGATTACGCCGAAATGCCAGGGCAGATCCGGGCGATCACTCTGCAACGCGACCCAGCGCCCCACTTCGTTGACGTAGCGCTGCAACCTGGGGTCCGGTACCAGCGGCGCGGCACCGAGCAGATCGCCGGCGATCTGGCGCCCGATGCGAATTTCATCATCCGTCGAGGTTTTTGAGAACGCCCCCAGTACGGTAGCCGCCGTATTGTCCTGCGTACTGGTCGAGTTGCCTGCCTCACCCGGATTCGTTTGCCGGGGCTCGGTCTGTTGCGGCACAACCTGTTTGCGCAGCTCTTCTTTCAACAAGTCCTGCCAGTCTGCCTGTGCAGCGCTGGCGGCAAACAGGGTCCCGATCGCAATGATCAACATGGATTTTTTCATTACTGCACCTCCCAGGAATTACTGCTGTTTGCACCGTTTGCTCTGGACGGATCCGGCAAATACGCGACCGCTTGACGGGTAAGCCGTGCCTGGCCGGCAAACTGGCGCGCCGCACCTGCAGAAACCGAATAGGATGCGAGATCCTGGATACCGCGTTCGCTATATTTCGCAGTCTTGAGTTCTTCTTCGTTGAGCCCGCGCACGCCTGCCGTCGCCACGATATTACCGGGGCGACGCTGACCTGCCCGCGCCAAGCCAGCCAGATCCGACGCTGCATTCCCGCCGCCGCCCGCGCTGCTGCGCACCGAGAACATGCGCACCCAGCCACGCGTACGTCCGCTGGTCACTTCCACCCAGCCGCCCTGGCGCGTTATCACAGTTACCGGGGTGCCGCGCGCCACTTTACCTACCGAGGCACTGCGCACCGCAGGTTTGGAATACAGGGTTTCGTCCTTGATCAGCACGCCACCCGCTGCCGCAGAGGCAAGCGAGGTGAATAGCATACCGATCAGCAATAGCCATTTTGCCTGTCTGATTTTCATCTTCATGATCTCCTTAACGGTTGACCATTCTAACCTCATACCAGTGTACTTGCGCATGCTAACCTTGCAACCCATACTTGCCCTGTTCGATAATTTTTCTAGACAATGAACGTGCTGGCTACCAGGATCGAAACCATCGGGAATGCTGTGATTACGCGTCTGCGGTCTGCCACTGCGCTGGTCGATTTCGGCTGGCGTTTGCTGACTGTGGCGCTTAATCCACGTACTTACGACAGCGCCACGCGCTGGATTATTGTCAAGCAGATTTATTTCACGGCGGTGCAGGCACTGCCCATATATATGGCCTATTCGCTGGTCATCAGTGCAGTGATTATCCAGATCATGGTGACCGTGGCGCGCAATTTCGGATTGTCGGAGTATGTGCCCGGGCTGATCGTGGGTTTCCTAGTGATGGAGTTGCTGCCGTTTTTATCAGTGCTGTTCGTAGCCCTGCGCTCGGGAGCGGCAATCAATACCGAAGTCGCGCTGATGCATGTCAACGACGAACTGACGGCATTCGAGCATGCGCATATTGATCCCATCCGTTATGAATTCATGCCGCGCGTGGTGGGCGGGGTTCTGTCGGTACTCGCGCTGACCGGCCTGTCGGTGCTTACGGCACTGGGGGTGGCCTTTTTCGTGATTTATGGCTTTGAACCGGTGAATTTCCCCGCGTATTCGCGTGCCATCGCCCATCTTCTGGCGTTCCCGCTGGTGTTCTGGCTGGTGCTCAAGACCACGCTGTTCGGGCTAAGCGTGACGCTGATACCGATCAAAACCGGGCTGGAAATTCCCAAACGGCTGTTTCTGGTGCCGGTCGCGGTACTCAAGGGCATGATGCGGGTATTCTTTGCCATTGTTCTGATCGAGGTTGCATCATTAGCTTTCAAATACATATAGATTGGTGCGCAGACGAGGCTGCACGACGCGCCCGGCTGGCAGCGCTACTGGGCGATCAGGGCGACGCTTGCGCACTGGTGTCACCAGAATTGCCGTTGCGGGTGAACCTGACCGCGCTGGAAAACATCGCGCTGATCAAGCAATACCATCTCAACCTGTCCTGGAAACAAGCCAGTGTTGACGCGCAGCAACTACTGGATCAATGCGGGCATGGCGATGTCGCGATGAAGCGCGATGAGGACCTCACACCCACGCAGCGCTTTGCCGTCAAAATGGCGCGCGCAATGATGCTTGCGCGGCCGCTGCTGGTAATAGATCGACCCGCCGAGCTGTTGGCGGATACGCCCTATCCGAAGTTGCTGGCCACCATGCTGGGCAGCCTGGCCAACAAGCTTCCCGACCACCAGATACTCGATTACGATTGGAACAAACCCTTATATCAGGGCGAGACATGAACACATCCATACAATTCAAAACAGGCCTGTTTCTGGTCTTCTTTACCATTTTGAGCGCGGCCGCGCTGCTCTATCTGTTGTATGCACGCGGCACCTTTGAAAAAGAATCGCACTTCACGCTCCTTTCTGCCGATGCCACCGGTGTTGAGGCAGGCACACCCATTGTTTATCGCGGCATTGCCATTGGCAGGGTGACGACAGTGTCCCTGAGCGATCTTGGTCTGGCGCTGGTGGCGATAACCATACCCGAACGCGAACACCGCTGGTTACGGACCTCCAGCGAGTTCACGCTCGACAAGCCCCTGGTGGGCGCCGCCGTGATACGTCTTGATACGCCCACACTGGATGACCCCCAACTCGCCAATAAAGCTATCGTTCCGCTCATACTGAACCCCCCGCTTGATGTGCCGGCGCTGGTGGCCAAGGTCAACGGCATCCTCGATCAGCTGGGCGGGGTGAGCAAAAACCTGGCATACATCACGCGCAAGAACGGCGAAATCGATACCACGCTGGTCAATGTCAAGACCATTACCACACAGATGTCCGGTAAATACGGCGTAGCGCAAGGCCTGTTGGGCAGCGAACAGAACGCCCAGGTGCTGATGGATGCGCTCAATAATGCGCGCAAGCTGACCGCCAACCTCGACGTCATGTCAAAAAAACTGGATACGTGGGCGTTTTCCCAAGGTGGGGTAGCAGACAAGGCCGACCAGTCGCTGGCGCAAATTCAGGCCATGCTCAACGACCTGCAAGTGAGCCTGAGAAAACTGGATTCAATTCTGGTCAACGTCAATGGTCTGAGCGCCAATCTCAAGGACGGCACCGATGACCTCGGACAACTGCGCGGACAAGTGGACGAAGCAGTAAGCAAGGCCAATCAGCTCATCACCAAAATCAACCGCATCCTGCCTTCCTCCAAACCCGGCGAGGTGAAGTTGCCATGAAAATCCTCTTCATCCCGATTTTGAGCTTGCTGCTCGGCGCATGTGCCGGCCAGTCTGCACCTGACTGGCAGTACGATGCGCAAACTGCGGCCGCGCGCTATACGCAACACTACCTGGCTGGAAATGTGAAACTTGCCGAGACCAGCTTTGCCCAGGCGCGTAGCGCCGTCGCTGCAACGGGGGATATCGCCGCGGTCGGGCATATCGAATTGTTGCGCTGCGGACTTCACGTCGCGTCCCTTGATTTTGCGCCATGCACCGGCTACACCGAACTCGCGGCTATCCGTACCACGCCCGCGGATAACGCTTATGCCCGGTTCATCAGCGGTAACTGGCAAGGCATCGATCCCAAATTGGTGCCTGCACAATATGGCACTCTGATGGGAACTGCCAACCAGTCCCAAGCCCATATCAATCAAAACATCGTGGCGATTGCCGATCCGGTTTCGCGCTTGGTCGCCACCGGCGTCATGGTCAGACGCGGACAGTTCGATGCCGCCACTTTGCAGGCCGCCGTGGATGTCGCTTCCAAACAGGGCTGGCGGCGTCCCCTTTTGACTTATCTGGGCTTGCAGGAAAAACAAGGCGGTGATGCAGCAACACTTGCCATCATCGCCGCACGCATCCGCCTGGTGGAACAGTCCATGATGAAGCCAGCGGCGCAACCAGCTGCTGACACAACAAAGTAACCACGACAGGCTATATTGAGGAGACATCCCGATTATTTGGAGAACCCGGCAATGAATCCACTGCGCATACTCAATCAGTCAGGTCAGTCAATCTGGCTGGACAATCTCTCCCGCACCCTGCTGCGCGAAGGCGGCCTGCAACAACTCATCGAAAACGACGGCATTTCCGGGGTGACTTCCAACCCCAGCATATTCCAGAAAGCACTCGCCGAAAGTCCTTATTACCAGGACGATCTGGCACGCCTCAAAGCCAGTGAAGCGGATGCGGAAAAACGCTATGAAGCACTGGTGATTCCCGACATCCAGGCGGCGTGTGACCTGTTGCTGCCGACCTTTCAGCGCAGCCAGGGCGTTGATGGCTATGTCAGTCTCGAGGTATCACCGCATCTTGCCCATGACAGCGCCGCCACGATTGCCGCCGCACAACGTCTGCGCGCCACCGTGAACCGCCCCAACCTGTTGATCAAGATACCGGGTACAGCGGCCGGCCTGGTGGCGTTTGAGCAGCTGATTGCGGCAGGTGTCAGCATCAATATCACCCTGCTGTTTTCGCTGCGCCAGACAGTGCGCGTGTTCGAGGCTTACATTCGTGGCCTCAGACAACGTTTGGCGCAGGGCAACGATCTGCGCAATGTCAAAGCCGTTGCCAGCCTGTTCCTGTCGCGCGTGGATACCCTGGTGGATCAACGTCTCTCGACAATTGACAGCGATGCGGCGCAAGCCCTGACCGGCCGCGCGGCGCTGATCACCGCCAAGCTCGCCTACCAGCGCTATCAGGATATTTTTCATGGCGCCATGTTTGCGGATCTGGCGCATGCAGGCGCCCGTCCGCAGTATCTGCTATGGGCCAGCACCGGTACCAAGAATCCGGCCTATTCAGACGTGAAATATCTGGAAGCGCTGATCGGCCCGGAAACCATCAACACCGTACCCGACGCCACGCTGGCGGCGTTTCGCGATCATGGTCGCGTCGAACTGACCCTGAAAGATGCAATCGCCGCCGCCGAGGCTGATTATATTGCGCTGGAAAAAATCGGTATTGATCTGAATGCCGTGGGCGAGACCTTGCAAGCGGACGGATTGAAACTGTTTTCCGATGCCTATGACAAGGTGCTTGCATCCAGCTGATCGGGCTGGCTCCTGAATTCGTATGGCCGGTTCAAACTACCGGCAGCGCCGCTTTTCCCTTCACCGCCCGGGTGATTTTTTCGAGTCCGGCCTGCGCTATTAATGGCGTGTCGGGCACGCAATGTATCATCTGAGGTGGGCGCCGAATTACCACATTGATAATCGCGCAGACCGGCGCAAAGACAAGTTTGACAGGCATGGTTGAAGCGGGTAAGTTTTTGCCTTCGGTGGCAGCCAATAACGACAACCCCGAATCATCATTCCAACTACTCATACATAATCAAGGAGACACACACATGCATGCAGGATTGAAACAATTCGTTGCCTTGTCCGGTTTCGGTTTAGCCATGCTTGCAGGTCAGGTACACGCAGCGCCGGTCCTGATGTCGGCCGAATGGGCCGCCCAGGCCTGCGAGGCCTGGAATAAGGACACCACCCTGACCACCGGTCTGGCCGGAAAATGGATTAAAAATGACCACGGTCACGGCTTCAAGGTCATCCAGATGTATCGCACCGACTGCGAGGGCAGCCCGCATGTGGAAATGCGCATTGCCGATAAGGGCGACAAGGCCATGTGCATTTACGGTGGCAAACTGGAAACAGCCAAACTCGATTCCAGCGTGGATTACCTCATGCATGCGACAACCGAGCGCTGGAAACAGATGGGAGCCGGTGAATACGGTCCGATGAAAGCCATGATGTTTGGCCGTCTAGAATTCTCTGGTCCGAAAATGGAAGCAATGAGTGTAATGGGACCGTTCGGCAGTTTCCTGATGCTGGTTGGGAAGGTGCCTTCCGATACGAGCAGCTGCCCAAAATAAACACTTCGCCAAAACACAAAGCCTCCGTGATCGGGGGCTTTTTATGGCCTGGAGTGTATTAAAGCATTTAGTGCAAGCGCGGCGCGCTGGCATCTTCCGGCCGGCCGTTGGCAATTTCTTCAGCAGTCGCATCGCGTATATCCACGATATTGACGATGAAGCGCACAGTCTGCCCGGCCAGCGGATGGTTTCCATCCACGGTGAGCTTGCCGTCCTCGATTTTGGTCACACGAAATTCCTTGCTTTCGCCAGCGTCGTTTTCAAAACTTACCGCCGCGCCAATGTGGCGAAACTGGGGCGGCACATTCTCGATACTGTCGGTAAAGGTGAGCTCAGGCTGATGCTGTCCAAAACCGTCGGCAGGTGGGAGTATCACTTCGACCCGTTCGCCTTCCTCATGCCCTGCCAGCGTGACTTCGATTTTCTCAAACAATCCACTATTGGCGCCATGCACATAACCGATGGGCACATCATACTGCTCGAACACCGCTCCATTCTGGTCAATGATGCTGTAGGTGAGATAGACCACCTTATTCTTTTCGACGGTTTTTTTATGCATAAACGACTCCGGTTAGATAGCAATCAAACAGGGGATATGATCAGGCTGAGTTCCATCTGATTTTCTCCTGTGGGGAGTTGCCAGTCCAGTTGCAATGTCACAGCCTGCATGATTTTCTCAAATCCGGCTTCAGATTGCGATACCGTAAACAGAGGATGTGCTGTCAATCCAGCTGGCTGGCTCAGATTCAGCGATACACTGCCCCCCAGCACTTCATCTTCCAGCCTGATTTGATCCATGCTTTCCACTGTCAGCGGCTGGCCGAATCCCCCGGCAATCTGACCATCCAGCACAAAGCGGCCCGCCGGCCCATCGCAACTGGGCATGGCCAGATTCATTTCGGTGCTGAATTGGCCATGCAGATTATCGGGAAACTGGTAAACAAGCTTCAGCTGTCCGTCCAGCATGACAATATGTTTGTGTAGCGTACCTGCACTGGTCTGGGCAACAAAGCCCAGACTATCGTTGGTACTTGCCTGCAGCACAAAATCCAGCGGCAATATGCCATCAGCGGTATGCAGCGTGTCCCTGAAAAGCGTACGCCCTGTCGCATCGTAGGCCAGATCGTCCTGCGTCACAATGTGCTTGAAACTGATGCGGTCGTGGGCGGAGCTGATGCCATCACCGTGATGCGATGCAGCCGAATCATTGACCAGGGTTTTGTGGTGATAATGTTCCGGCTGACGGCGCAGGGTATCAGCAAAATTGTGGTGCAGGCGGTAAGCATCCAGTTCGATCACGCTGGCGCTGCCGTCCAGTCTCACTACCGCCTGCATAGTCGAGTTGTGCAGGAACATCTCATCGTTGCCATCCATATCCACATCTTCGCGCAGCAGCGCCGGACGCGGGGCCACACTATCCAGCAGCTGTTCCAGTTCGACGATGGCGTGATACACAGCGCGGCGCAGGTGCGGCAAGTACAGCCCGCCAAACAAACCATGCCAGTAGGCATCGTTGGCCTGGGCTTCATACAGCAACACCTGCATGCGCCCGCTTGCCTGTTGCGCCGGGAGCGCGTGCAGACGTTGTGACAGGCTTAGCATACGTTTGTGCATCCAGTTGGATTCGGGATACGCCGAGAAAAAGTTTTTCCAGATACCGCCGCGCAGAAAGGCTTTCTCCCCGTCGAAACGACCACCCGCCTTGCTCGCAGCAATCAGCTCTGCATAGCGCGCCGCAACATGCGCAGGCAGCGTCCATTCGTTCATTTCTATGTACGAGGTCGTCGGTAAATACACGACGCCATGGGTTCTGGTGCGCGCATGATGTTCGCTAAAGGTTTCGGTGCGAATGATCTGCGAGGCCAGCACCCCTTCAATAAACTGAGTCAGCCAGCCTTGTTCGAATACCCAGGCGTAAGTCTCCGGCCAGATACCGAATTTTTCAATGTCATCAAAATAAATCGCTGCCGTTTCGCCGGTTTTGGCCAGGGATTCGATATAGGCAACCGCCTCATGCGCGGGTGCGAACGGCAGGCGATACCGCAATGCCTCGGAAATCGGATAAAGATCCAGACGACGGCCATCTTCTTCAGTTGAAAAAAAACCGTCGAGCTTGTCTGCATCCTGACCGGCGCAAAGAAAATGATAGTCATCTACCGTGACGTAACCAATACCGGCATCTGCCAGCGCCGGCACTACCGTCGCTTCCCATACCCGCTCGGTCAGCCAGGCACCCTGCGGGCGCTGGCCGAAGGCAGCATGAAGCCGGTCAGACAAGGCATTGAGCTGGCTGATGCGGTCCCGATAGGGAATGACCGCCAGCACCGGTTCGGTGTCGCCTGCGCCAACCATTTCCAATTGGCCACGAACCACCATTTGTTTGAGCAGCGCCATGTCTTCCGGGTAAACACGCAGCAGATAATCGAGCAGCCAGCCGGAAAAATGCGCGGCAAAACGGAACCCTGGATAACGATACAGGGTGCGGATAAACGGTCCGTAACAGCGCCGGTGGGCATCATCGAGCACTTCAGTAAAATTACCCACCGGCTGGTGAGCATGTACGCCGAAAAGCAGTGAAATGGTGGGATTCATGGATTAACGTGTCCGGCGTCTTGAATAAGAAAAAGCCTCTGTAGGGATCAGGATGCCCGGCGCATGGTGCCTCCCGCCTCCGCTTCGCTGCCTCCATGGCTGATCGGAACGCTTAGCGCTTCCGGCACAGGCAACTTGAGCAGGTGATAGAGCTGAACCAGATTGGCACGATACAGGCGATCGAAGCTCTCTACGCTGTGACGCGGGTTGTAGCCGCCAAACCACCAGAACCAGTCCGAACTCTCGCAGTCGCACAATTGCGCTTCCGCGGCGGTTTTTTCTGCTGCGCTCAGCTTGCCGGTTGCCATGACCAGGTCATACTGCTGCTTGGCGCGCGCCAGCAGATCCCAGGCGCGGTTTTTTTCCGGCACGCCAATCCAGGTCGAAAACGTGCCGTAAACCCAGCTACCCGCTACCAGGCGCGGCAACGCTCCAATTTGCGCGGCATGGGGGTGCCGGACGCGCTCCGCCAGATAGCTGGCAAAGCTGTGGGGATGAATGTCGGGATGATTCTCCAGTGCGGTATACAGTTCATCAAGGAAGAAATAGCCATTGTAGGGATAGTATTCCCAGGCGTTCTCGCCATCCAGAATCACGCTCACCACCGGGGTTTCGTGCTCCGGAGTCTGATGCAGAATGGCTTCCAGTTCGGCGACAAAATGCTTGACAGCATCGTTGGCATGCCATTTCGAGTATTCAAAACCGATCATGTCGGACAACTTATCGTCGCGGAAGAAACACAGTGTCTGGTGCGCGGCCACCCGATAGGGTCGGTAGCGCAACTGGCGCTGGTCGGCGTCCGCTACCTTGGCAGCATGCAGGCTGTTGGACAGCACAGCCTCGCCGCTCGCAGTCCACGCCAGCCCGGCTTCGTCGAACACCCCCAGCAGCGCCGTCGAGATACCGCCTTCAGCCGGCCAAATACCCTGCGGCACAGCGCCAAAGCGCGCCTTGTGACTGACAAGCGCGGAATCCAGGTGGCGCCGCACGCGCACCTCACCACCGGGATACACGGGTTCGACGGGCAATTCGCATTGCGGCCAGGCTTCGCGCGCGGCGGCAAAATCCATCAAAACCGGGGCTATCGGGTGATAGTGCGGCGTACTGGATATTTCCACCTGACCGGAGGCAGTGAGCTTGCGGTAACGCGGAATCAGGTCGGTCATCACTTCGCCGATCAGTTGATACACGCTGCGCCGGTCTGCCAGGGTAAAGCCGCGGCCTTTTTTCATCAGATCCAGCAACCACGGATAGCGACGCCGCACCGTCTCGCCCATCCAGGCCAGGTGGTACCAGGTCACCAGGTCAGCGAGGTATTGCCCGGAAAGATAATTCAGCGCATCGCTTCCCTGCCGCTCTGCCAGTTGGAACAATTCAGCCAGCTGGTGATAGGCGGCATATGGCCGCACCATGGTGACGTGGTTGCAGCGAAAGCAGTATTCCAGGATCAGATCGCGCTGGGCTTGCGTGAGGTGTGCCAGCTCCGGTTCGATCAGCAATGCAAGCAGTGGATCGCGCGGATTGTTTGCTTTGAACTGGCTGGTGTAGTCTTCCAGCTGGTCGAGCAGAACCGGCACGAAATTACACGTCACCCGCATTAGCGGATGCGCTTCCAGATGCGCTGCCATGTCACTGTAATCCTTGATGGCGTGCAGATAAGTCCAGGGCAGACGGTATTCACCGGTGGCATAGTCACGGTAATCTGGCTGGTGAAAATGCCAGCACAGGACAAGATCAAGACAACGTGTAGTCATAAACAAACCCTGAAAAAAACCATTGCACTGCCAGTTTCGAATTGCGTCTAACGGATCTGGTGCGGGTACTGGCCGAGCATGTCCGGTGTAATCAGCGTGATGCCGTTTTCGGTCACATGAAAACGCCGTTCGTCTTCCGCGCGATCTACGCCCGCCACCATGCGCTCAGGTATCTTGCAGCCCTTATCGATCACACAGCGACGCAAATAGGCATGCCGACCAATATCAACGTCCGGCAGTATCACCGCGTCTTCCACCGTAGCGAAGCTGTTGATCTGGACATTGGAAAACAGCACCGAGCGCCGCACCGTGGCACCGCTGATAATGCAGCCACCCGACACAGTGCTATCCATGGCTATACCGCGTCTCTCTTCCTCGTCGAATACGAATTTGGCTGGCGGCAACTGTTCCTGATAGGTCCAGATAGGCCAGTGCGTGTCATATAAATCGAGCTCGGGTGTGATTTTGGCCAGATCCAGATTGGCCGACCAATAGGCTTCTACAGTACCTACATCACGCCAATAGGGTTCACCACCGGGTAAGCTGCCGATGCAGCTGTCTTTGAAACTGTGCGCATAGACACGGTAGCGCGAGATTAAATAGGGAATGATATTGTGGCCGAAATCATGGTCTGAATGGGGATCGTCCGCGTCGCGAATCAGTTGTTCGTAAAGAAAGCTGGCGTTGAACACATATATACCCATGGAGGCCAGTACCCGCTCCGGGTTTCCGGGAATGGTAGCGGGATTTTCCGTTGGTTTTTCAGTGAAATCCACCACACGTCCGTCTTCCCCCACGGTCATGACACCAAACGCGTGGGCCTGTTCTATCGGCACTTCGATACATGCCATCGTCATATCGGCGGCATGGCTGACATGGCAGGCCAGCATTTCTCCATAATCCATTTTGTAAATATGATCGCCGGCCAGAATCAGCACATGATCCGGCTCGTGGTTCCGCACAATGTCCATGTTCTGAAACACGGCATCTGCGGTACCCTTGTACCAATTCAGTTCCGAGATCCGCTGCTGCGCTGGCAACAGTTCGATGAATTCGTTGAACTCGCCGCGCAAAAACCCCCAGCCACGCTGGATGTGTTTGATCATCGAGTGTGCCTTATACTGCGTCAGTACCCCGATGCGACGGATACCGGAATTGAGGCAATTGGATAACGGAAAGTCGATAATGCGGAACTTGCCTCCGAATGGCACGGCGGGCTTGGCGCGCCAGTCGGTTAATTGTTTCAGGCGGGAACCACGCCCCCCTGCAAGGATCAGCGCCACAGTATTTTTAGTAAGGCGACTGACAAAACGCGGAAAATCTTTTTGCAAGACAGGCTCCTTTTTTGCTTTATTGTTGATCGAATGATTACGATCCCCTCATGGCTATAATAGCCCACACCAATGAACGCCGATACAGTCCGCCCATGACCCCCAACCTGCCCGTGGCTAATATTGCTAGCGCTGCCCGTACACTTCCCCAGTTTGACGCCCTCACCGGCGGGCATGCACATAATCCGTGCGAATTGCTCGGGCCGCACCAATTGGATGCCGGATGGGTAATCCGTGTATACGATCCGGATGCCTTATCCATGTTCCTGCTCGTCAATGGTGCCGAAACCGAGTTGCAACGTGTGGATATACGCGGCGTATTTGAATGGCATGGGGTGGTTGCACCGGTTCATCCTTATCGCATACGCCGCACTTATCCCAACGGTGAAATTGTCGATCATGACCCTTACGCCTTCCCTCTCCAGCTCACTGAGCACGATCTGTACCTGTTCAATGAAGGCCGGCTAAATCAAGCTTATCAAATGCTGGGAAGCCAGCCATGCCGCGTGGATGAAGTAGACGGGGTGCGCTTTGCGTTGTGGGCGCCCAACGCAGACCGTGTCTCGGTAGTGGGGGACTTCAACCACTGGGACGGGCGCAAGCACCCGATGCGTGCGCATGGCGATTCCGGGGTGTGGGAATTGTTCATTCCCGACATCATTGCAGGCGCACATTACAAATATGAGATACACAACCGCCATAGCGGCCAGTTGCTGTTGAAAAGCGACCCTTACGCGCAGTTTGCCGAACTGCGCCCCGGCACTGCCTCGCGCGTGGCACCGGTTTCCAGCCATACCTGGAACGACGCGCGCTGGCTGACCACGCGCGGTGAGCGCAACTGGCTGCAGGCGCCGATGAACGTCTACGAAATCCATGCCGGTTCGTGGCGACGCCACCCTGACGGTCGCTTTTACACCTATCGCGAACTGGCCGAGCACCTCGTTCCCTACGTACTCGGCATGGGCTATACCCATATCGAGTTGATGCCGATCAACGAGCACCCTCTGGATGAATCCTGGGGTTATCAAGCCACCGGCTACTTTGCGCCGACCAGCCGCTTCGGCAGTGCGGATGACCTGCGCCACTTCATCGATACCAGTCACCAGGCCGGACTGGGGGTATTGCTGGACTGGGTGCCCGCGCATTTCCCGCAAGACGCTTTTGCGCTGGCGCGCTTTGACGGTACAGCCCTGTATGAACATGAAGACCCGCGTATCGGCTTCCATCAGGACTGGGGCACCTATATTTTCAATTATGGCCGCAACGAGGTGAAAAGCTTCCTGCTCTCCAGCGCGCACTACTGGCTGGGCGAGTTCCACTTCGATGGCCTGCGCGTTGATGCGGTAGCGTCAATGCTCTATCTCGACTATTCACGCGAAGCAGGCGAATGGTTGCCCAACAAGTTCGGCGGGCGCGAAAACCTGGAGGCCATCGAATTTTTGCGCGCGTTGAATATCATGGTGCACGACGCTTTCCCCGGTGCACTGACGCTGGCGGAAGAATCCACCTCGTGGCCGATGGTGTCCCGACCGGTGTATCTGGGTGGACTGGGTTTCTCGATGAAATGGAACATGGGCTGGATGAATGACACCCTGACCTATATTCGCCACGATCCGGTGCATCGCAAGCATCACCACGAGAAGCTTACCTTTGGCCAGCTGTATGCCTATACCGAGAATTTCATGCTGCCGTTCTCGCACGATGAAGTGGTACACGGCAAAGGCTCGCTGATCGGCAAAATGCCGGGGGATGCCTGGCAACAATTCGCCAATCTGCGCCTGCTATTTACTTACCAAATGACCACCCCAGGGAAAAAGCTCAACTTCATGGGCAACGAATTTGCGCAAGGGCGCGAGTGGGATTCAGGCTGGGAACTGGACTGGAGTCTGCTGCAAAGTCACTGGCACGACAGCGTCAAAAAACTGGTGCGTGACATCAATCACCTGTACCGCGACACCCCGGCATTGCATCAGCTGGACTTCGCGGCGAACGGTTTCGCCTGGATCGATTGCCATGACGCGGAACAATCCGTATTGAGCTATGTACGCTATGCCGGCGACGGCTCGTACGTCATCGTCGTGTTGAACTTTACCCCGGTGCTGCGCACCAACTATCGCATTGGTGTGCCGCAAACCGGTTCATATTCAGAAATATTTAACAGTGATTCAATATACTTCGGCGGCAGCAATGCGGGCAACGGCGCCGGTCTGCTGGCCGACGCCGCAGCATGGATGGGATACCCCGCATCCCTAACACTGACCGTCCCGCCATTGGCTGGCGTTATCCTTGTGCATAACCGGCAATAATTCACCTGGCTGGAGCGACTACATAGCAATGTCTGACCCTACCCTCTCCCCTGCCTGGCAGGCACTCAAGACCCAACGCAAAGCATTGGCCAAAACATCCCTGCGCGAACTGTTCGCAAAGGATAAAAAACGCTTCGAACGCTTTTCAATCAATGCGGCAGGCATCCTGCTGGATTACTCAAAAAACCGCATCACGCCGGATACCATGAAGCAGTTGATCAAGCTGGCGCGAACCAGTCCGCTGCAAACGGCCATCGAGGCAATGTTCGACGGCGTCGAAATCAATCTTACCGAACACCGTGCGGTACTCCACACTGCGTTGCGCAACCGCTCGGAGCAGCCGGTGTTTGTGGATGGCGAAGACGTCATGCCGGATGTGCTCAAAGTGCTGGCACGCATGAAAAAATTCACCCAGGCAGTGCGCAGCGGCAAATGGCGCGGCCACACCGGCAAGCGCATTAGCGACATCGTGAATATCGGCATCGGCGGCTCCGACCTGGGCCCGGTAATGGTCACCCAGGCGCTGACGCCATACTGGCAAAAAGGCCTTACCCCGCATTTCGTTTCCAATGTGGATCCCACCCATATCAGTGAAACCCTGCGCCGCCTGGACCCCGAAACCACGCTGTTTATCGTCGCCTCGAAGTCTTTCGGCACGCCGGAGACCCTGCTTAACGCGCAGGCGGCCAGACGCTGGCTGCTCGCTGCCTTGAAAGACGAAGCAGCGATCGCCCGGCATTTCGTCGCAGTCTCGACGAATACCGAAAAAGTCCGCGCCTTTGGTATCGATACCGACCACATGTTCGGTTTCTGGGACTGGGTCGGCGGACGTTATTCGGTGTGGTCAGCGGTGGGATTGTCGGTTGCGCTGATGATCGGTATGGACAACTTTACCAGGCTGCTCGACGGTGCTTTCGCCATGGACCAGCATTTCCGTACCGCCCCGCTGGCGCAAAACATGCCGGTGATCATGGCGCTGCTGGGCATCTGGTACAACAATTTCTGGGATGCGCAAAGCCAGGTGGTGCTGCCCTACGATCAATATCTGGCGCGCTTTCCCGCCTATCTCCAGCAACTCGATATGGAGAGCAACGGCAAGAGCGTCACGCGCGCGGGCAAACCTGTCCACTATGCCACCGGTGCGATTATCTGGGGCGAGCCCGGCACCAATGGCCAACACGCGTTCTATCAGCTCATCCACCAGGGCACCCGGCTGATCCCTGCTGATTTTCTGGCAGCTGCCGAATCCCATAATCCGATCGATCACCAGCATCAGGTGCTGCTGTCCAACTGTTTTGCCCAGAGCAAGGCATTGATGCTGGGAAAAACTCGCGCCGAGGTACGTGCCGAACTCACTGCCGCCCATCTGGATGACGCTGAAATCAAGGCGCTGCTGCCGCACAAGGTATTTCCCGGCAATCGTCCCAGCAATACCCTGCTCTACCGCAAACTTGACCCGCATACCCTGGGCGCACTGATCGCCCTGTATGAGCACAAGGTATTCGTGCAGGGCATGATCTGGGATGTGAATTCGTTCGACCAGTGGGGCGTGGAACTGGGCAAGCAGCTGGCAGGGGCCATCGAACAGGGACTGGTCAGCCCCGGCCAGGTCAGCGAGCACGACAGTTCGACCAACGGCCTGATCAACACCTGCAAGGCATTAAGCGCGGATTCATCCTGATGCCCATTGCGGCTTCGAGAAATCCACGCTCGCCCCCTCCTTGCCACAATTCGGGAACAGGGTGATAAAGTCGGATTGAATTAAGCGCTTGCAGACTGCGCTGTTACGACGACAAAAGGGACTCAGATGACAATTGCCTTGTGGATGATATTGGCTGCAGCGCTGATACCCTACCTATTCGCTGTAATCGCGAAATTCGGCCGCGATTATGACAATAGCGCGCCGCGCGAATATCTGGCGCGTGCCACAGGCTGGCGTCAACGTTCGAATTGGGCTCATCTGAATGGGTTCGAAGCGTTTCCACCCTTCGCAGCTGCCGTTATTACCGCACACCTATTGATCGGCCAATGTGCTTTGACCGACTGGCTTGCCCTCGGCTTTGTCACAGTACGGTTGCTGCATGGTGTCTTTTACATCGCGAACCTGGCCACGCTGCGCTCGGCGGCGTGGGCTGCCGGATTCTTATGCGTGGTCGGCCTGTTTCTGGCGGCTGCCCGGATCATCTGAACACATCAATCAACGCGTCGCCGAGGAAACCTCTGCGCGGAAAATAAAAAACCGCAAGATCACAGCGTGATTTTGCGGTTTTTTAATGGTTGGCGGAGTGGACGGGACTCGAACCCGCGACCCCCGGCGTGACAGGCCGGTATTCTAACCAACTGAACTACCACTCCAATTTTCAAATGGCGAAGCATCGGAAAACAAACGGGCTGCATCGCTGCAGCCCGTCAAGACTGGCGTCCCCAACGAGATTCGAACTCGTGTTATCGCCGTGAAAGGGCGGTGTCCTAGGCCTCTAGACGATGGGGACCTGTGTGCGACTCGACGCGAGCAGTTTCCTATTTTCCGGAAAACTGCGTTACTACTGTACCCAGCAACAACAGGGCGAACCCTGCGGGTATCATGGCCATCCAGATACTCGGCTCACCATATTCAACCAAATCGATGGCACCGAAAATCAATCCAAGCACGCTC
Organism: Sulfuriferula sp. GW1; assembly: GCF_047300855.1. GTDB lineage: Bacteria > Pseudomonadota > Gammaproteobacteria > Burkholderiales > Sulfuriferulaceae > Sulfuriferula. Next base: position 1,158,986 of record NZ_CP170197.1, on the reverse strand, counting down.
ATCAAGATACCTGCCCAGACCGTCACTATGCCAATTTTGTGCATTCGGCTCCACTTTTCTGGTGGAGGTAAGCGGGATCGAACCGCTGACCTCTTGCATGCCATGCAAGCGCTCTCCCAGCTGAGCTATACCCCCGAAAGACGCGCATTATATGGAGCCACGGCGGTATTGTAAACAGTTTGCCGCAACAATTTTCACGGTGGAAGGAGCTTTCCGGGGTTGAGCAGGCCCTGCGGATCGAATTGCGCCTTGATTAAACGCATCATTTCCAGACTGGCCGCATTAATCTCCATACTGACATAATCGCGCTTTTCACTGCCGATACCATGCTCGCCCGACAACGTCCCGCCCAGTTCCAATACCTGGGAAAATAATTCCCGCAAAGCCAGCCGGGCATTTTTCATCTGTTGCGAGTCAGCCGGATTCACCATGATATTGACATGCAGATTGCCGTTTCCTGCATGACCAAAGCTGACGATGGGCAATGCAAGGCGCTCAGCCAAGCGGTCAATATAGCCGACCAGTTCAGCCAGACGCGATACCGGGACCACCACGTCCTCATTGATTTTCAACGGTGCGATGCGCTTCACCGCATGCGACAGCGATCTGCGCGCCTGCCACAATCGGGCAACCTCTGCGGGATTGTCCGCCTCTAGCAATTCGAGCATGCCATTGCCCTGCAGCGCGGTTTTCAGCGCACTGATCTGGCGCGGCAGATCGCTCGCAGCGCCATCGGCTTCCACCATCAGCAACGCCTCTGTACCGTCAGGCAAGCCGGCCGCCGCACCCGCCGCCTGGATCGCCAGAAGGGAACGCTGATCCATGAACTCCAGCGCGCACGGCACCACCGTCTGGTTCATTACCCGCGCCACGGCGGCGCACGCATCCAGATTGGTCGCATAACACACACGCAAAGTGGCGCGTGCTTCAGGTGCGGGTAACAGTTTGAGCGTGGCTTCGGTAATCAGCCCCAGCGTGCCTTCCGATCCCACCAGCAGGCGCGTGAGGTCATAGCCGGTCACGCCCTTGGTGGTCCGGCAGCCGGTACGCAGTTCCGCGCCGCTACCGGCCACGGCACGCAGCCCCAGCACATAGTCGCGCGTCACGCCATATTTCACTGCGCGCGGTCCGGCTGCATTCATCGCCAGATTTCCGCCGATTTGGCAGTAGGGTGAACTGCCCGGGTCAGGCGGGTAGAACAAGCCATGCGCACGCGCGGCAAGTTCGATGTCCGCCGTCACCACACCGGGCTGCACCACCATGTAGCGGTCGGCTGGATTGAATTCAAGAATGGCGTCCATGCACTCGAAACTCACCACCGCACTACCCGGGGCAGGCAGCGCACCCCCCACGTTGCCCGAGCCTGCGCCGCGCGCCACCAGCGCAATATGGTGGGCAAGCGCCACGCGCATCAGCGCGGCGACGTGTTCATGGCTGACGGGAAACAATACCGCGTCAGGCAAACAGGAGCGGGGAGTTTCGTCGTGACTGTACAGCGCCAGGGTCGCCGCGTCGGTGAAGACGCGCTCGGCAGACAGCGCTGTGGTGAAATCCGCCAGTGCAGCAGGGGGTAACATGGGCACCTCTAAAAATTCAAAATTCTAGGCGAGACAAGGCGCGATAAAAATTTTGTAGCAACGCCGTATCGCAACGAAGCTTGAATTTTTAGCGGTGCCCACATCGTTAATTCTCGCTTTCGGCGGCTTCCGACAGCCACGCATCCTTGAGCATGGCATCGCTATCGGGATAACGCGCATAGGCTTGCTTCACCAGCGCATCGTAGTCAAAGCGCGAATACGGCAACTGGGTCTGCTCCTGCAATGTATGGCGCATCGCCTGGGTCATCGCCGGCCCCATGCCCACCACGCGCTTGGCCTGGATAATCCCGTTGCTGGCGTCCACCAGCGTCATTTGCACGCGCGCACGGTCGCCGGGCGGATTGACCGGCACGGCCTGCTCGTCCGGGCGCAACTGGTGCACGTTATAAGCCACGTCCGACCACTCGCATACATCTTCTATTCGATACAACAGAAACAGCACCGGTTGCTGAACATACAGTGCAAACTCGACCGGCTGGGTACGGAACCCGCTCACTTCTTCGGGCGTCGGGTTGGTCCAGAACAGCACCAGATCATGCACACCATCGCGATAGCAATACTGGGTTGCTTCCGAGTAAATGGTGTGATCGGGTGAATATTTCTCCCCCACTTGGCGTGTACCCATCATGCCTCCGGCGGCAAACTCGCCATCAAATCCGCGACCATTTCCGGCTCCAGATCGAAACCTGCTTCCAGCCCCGGGTTCAACGCGATGCCGGCAGGCGCGCCCATTTTTCGCAATACCCAGGAAAATTCGGTAAGCAGCCCCCCGCCAAACCCGGGATAGTGCTCGACGAATGTCTTGGCGCGTTCCGGGCTGGTGAACAGCACCAGCACCTTGGTTCCAGCCTCATCCTCAATCACCAGTGGCTGGGCGCGTGTGCTGCGCTGAAAGCCCTTGATCTCGTTTGTTTCGTCTTCGACCGGCATGAATATTTGCGCATCCATCAGGTAATGGATGAAATCATCGCCCGAAACGCTGCCATCCAGCGCACACTGCAGCTGTTTTTCCAAATCGTTTTTAGGTTCAAAAGTGCCTTGATTCATTGGACTAGCTCAGAAAGTGACCTTAGAAGTGTAGCGCAATTCGGCAACCGGGCGTATCTCGACTGGCATCACGCGCCGATTTTTCTTAGAATAGCGGTCTTCATCGATTATTTGATTCAGAGGAACCAGGCATGTCCGGACATTTCCCTTTCAGCGGCAATACCAATCGCGTCAGCGTGTTCGGTTTTTACGAGCGCTACAATCTCAATCCTGCCATGCAGGAAAAATATTACAAGTGGTGGTATGACTGGGCCAAGAATTTTGTCATGGCGGACGCCGACCTCAAGGCTGTCAAAGGGATGGAGTTCTCTCACTATCCGTTCGGCCAGCACTCGCATGTGGATTTCCACCTGCGCCAGGGTGCCTGGACCACAGCGCTGATCGATCTGGGCGGATTCATCAAGGGCACGATTTTCCCCAAGCTGTCCGACGAGCAGATGCACAAGCTCGACGAAGACCATCACCACATGCTGCACGCGCTGGAAGAAGAAGCCAAGGCAACACCGCGTCCGCCGCAGCCTGAGCTCGGCTGGTTCCGCCACACCTGATGCACCCCGGCTACGCCGGATGAACGCTGCCAAACGCCGCGAAATTTTTGCACGCTTCGCGGCGGCCAATCCCCATCCCACCACCGAGCTGGAATACACCACCCCGTTCGAACTGCTGGTGGCGGTGGTATTGTCGGCGCAAGCCACCGACAAGAGCGTCAACCTCGCCACGCGCATCCTGTTTCCGCACGCCAACACCCCCGCTGCACTGCTTGCGCTGGGCCAGGTGGGGCTGGAAAAATACATCCAGCGCATCGGTTTGTACAAGAGCAAGGCCAAGCACCTGATCGAAACCTGCCGTATCCTGCTCGAGCAGCACAACGGTGAAGTGCCCACCACCCGTGCGGCGCTTGAAGGCTTGCCCGGCGTCGGGCGCAAAACCGCCAATGTGCTGCTCAATACCGCATTTGGCGAAGCGGTCATGGCGGTCGATACGCATATTTTCCGTGTCGCCAATCGGATTCCGCTGGCCCCCGGCAAAACCGTACTCGAAGTCGAGCACAAGCTGATGAAGAATATCCCGCGCGAATACCTGCAGGACGCCCACCACTGGCTGATTTTGCATGGCCGTTATATCTGCAAGGCGCGCAAACCCGATTGCCCGCATTGCCTGATTGCCGACCTGTGCGAATATCCGCAGAAAACGGCGGGCTGACATGAGCGTCGCCACCGGCCTCGCCATCGGCAACACGCCGACCTCCGACCTCGCCACCCAGGCGGTGGCGCAGGCCATGCAGCGTGCCGGCATCAGCCATCCCAACAGCGTGCTGTTGTTTTTGTCTGCCGATTTCGCCCACGATCCGCAACCCGCCCTGCTCGCTGCCTCGCGCCAGAGCCAGTGCATGCAGATTGTCGGGTGCAGCGCAGCGGGGATCTTTACCGAGCAGGACTGGGTGCTGGATTCGCCCGCGGCGGCGGCCATGGTGTTTGGCGGCGAGCTGAGTTTGAGTGCGGTGCATACCCCCGCGGACGACGACCTGATACTCGCCCTCACCGCGCCCAATGCGATTGACACCAACTGGATCAGCGCACCCGGCCAGCGCCTCGGCGCCGTATCGGGCGATGCCACCGGACGCGGCCCGTACAAGGTATGGAGCGGCGGCAAAGTTTGCGCCAGCGGACGCTGCGAGATGACCCTGCAGGGCGTGCGCGGGATGATGGGCGTATCGCAGGGCATCCGTGCGCTGACCGCCCCGACCGAAGTCACCCAGGTCAATGGCTTCGACCTGCTCAGTCTGGGGCGTCAGTCGGCACTCAATGTACTGGCGCGCGAACTGCCGCTGGAAGTGCGCGAACTCGACCGCATCCCGCTGCATCTCATCATGGCGGCAGTCACCTTCGGCGAACCGTCCACGGCATTTTTTGAAGGCCGCTACCGTCTGGTGCAAGTCATTGCCACCAACCCGGACGACCGCTCGGTGACCTTGTCCGCACGCCTCAACGAGGGCGATAAAGTATTCTGGGCGCTGCGCCAGCCGCTGGCCGCCGAACGCAATATGCGCGTCACGCTGGATCGTACCGAACAACTGCTGGCCGCCACGCCCCAATTCGGCCTGATGTTTTCCTCGATGGGGCGCGGGCCGTCATTCTATGGCGGCATGGATCGCGATCTGCAATTGCTGACCGCGCGTTATCCGGACATGCCGCTGATTGGCTTCTACGGCAATGGCGAAATCGGCTGGCTCAATTCAGCCAATCAACTGCTGCAATATTCCACTGTATTTGGACTGTTTACCGACCATGTTTAACCCCAGCCGCGACGACGCGCGCCGCTTCTTTTTTGACACCTGGCGCAAATACCGCGCACAGCAGCCTCTTGAAGGGTTGGAAACAACCGTGCTCGACACCCTGCTGGCGCACCCCGAATACCATGCCCTGCTCGATCAGCCCGGACGCTATCTGGAACGCGACTACCCGCCCGAATTCGGCGAAACCAACCCGTTCCTGCATCTGTCCATGCACCTGGCCATCGCCGAACAACTCGGCATCGACCAGCCTCCCGGTATCCGTGCGCACTACCAGGCCCTGCTGGAAAAAACCGGCGACGCCATGCACGCGCAGCATGAAATCATGGACTGCCTGGCCGAGATGATTTGGCAAGCACAGCGCCATGGCACAGCATTTGATCCGCTGATTTATTTTGCCTGTCTGGATAAAAAACAGGGGAAATAATAAAAACTGGGGCAGCTAAATCTGCTGAAAAAGTCGGCAGTCCATCCACTAACCTAATCAAAGCGTTGCTAACCTAAGCCGCGTAGCGTTGCAGGTTTATTCAATAACACCCATTCTCTATCCACTACAAAAGTCTTCATTTCGGCCTAAGTGGCCGGTGGGCAATTTAAAATGGACATCAGCATAGATACGACAAGAGAGGCTGGTGCACGCGTAGCGTGTGGCAGCCCCGTTGCTAGCAATCGTTATGTGCAGAAGTTAGACGAAGCGACCGCCGCCGTCGATGTGGAGGACTTCGGCATTCATATAGCCGTTACTGAGTAGGAAGGTGATCGCCTCTCCAACTTCATCCGCGCGCCCGGCTCGACCGACCGGCAATTGCTCCGCCGCTTGTGCGAATATCGCCGCCCGACCTTCAGGGCCGAAAACATCGAACAGTGACGTATCAATGAGGCCTGGTGCGATGACATTGACGCGAATGGGCTTTAGTTCGAGAGCGAGCGAGCGCGCGAGCGCCTCTATACCACGAACTGCCGCCGCTGTGATCGAGGCGCCATGGGCGGGGGGACGGTCCGAATACTGTCCGCCCATTAACACGATTGATCCGGTTGGTGGCATTGAGGGTAACGCGGCCTTGATGGCATAAACAGCTCCTGCTATACGTTGTTGGATCTCGACGAGCAATTGATCCGGACCGGAATCGGCCAGCTTACCCACGTGCAAGCCACCGGCAGTAATCACAAGGTGATCTACCCGCGTCATACCGTTAAATACAGCCTCGACGCTTTTTCGTTCTGCAATATCGGCGATTGCCGTTTGCGCGCCCCCGATTTTGCGGGCGGCAGCCTCAAGCTTTGCTGGCGTTCGACCTATAAGGGTGACAATTGCTCCTTTGGCTTTTGCAGCCACCGCTGTTGCCAAGCCAATACCGGAGCTTCCGCCGAATACAACGACATGTGCGCCGTTAAGGGGTGTTTGCGTGCTGATGTCCATGTGGTTTCCTTGATGAGCGAGTGCGACAGAGCAGACATTACGCTATTCCAAATCACCACTGAACATGGGATTATTGAATATAACTTATTCCATAAAGGAATGACTTGGACTCACTTCAATCCATGCGACTCTTCACGCGCGCTGTCGAGTTAGGCAGCTTTTCAGCAGTCGCCCGAGAGGAAAACACCAGCCAGCCCACTGTGAGCAAGATGATTGCTGCGCTGGAGCAACACTTGCGGGTTCGGCTGCTCGAAAGAACAACCACCAGTTTGACGCTCACAGAGGAAGGCAAGCGGTTTTACGAACGAAGCAAGCGGCTAATTGAGGAATATGCCGATGCCGTGGCAGATGCCCGAGGGCAAACGCACATGTTTGTCGGTGCATTGCGGATAAATGCGCCAGTGGGTTTGGGTGAGTTACGTCTGAACGCGTTAATTCTCGAATTTCTGGCGAAATACCCCGAGATCGAAATCGAATTGATTCTCAACGATCGCATGATTGACCTCGTTGAGGAAGGCGTTGACGTGGCCATACGGCTTGGAGGTGAACTTCCCCCCAACGTCATTGCCCGCAATATTGCGTTTTCGCCACGTGTACTGGTTGCAACGAGAGAGTATGTCGAACGCGCCCCCAAGATCAACAAGCCTGAGGACTTAGCACAGCACGAGTATTTTCGCTTTGCTGGGTTAGCCTTCGAAAGCCGGTTGGAATTTTCCAACAATACCGAGAAAGTCATTGTCCTGACCAAGGGACGCTTTCGCGTGAACAGCTCGCTAGCTTTGCGCGAGTGTTTTCTTGAAGGAAAAGGATTGGGTAGTGCTCCCGCTTGGCTTGTCCAGGATCTTATCGACACGGGAGATCTGATTCGATTACTCCAAAACTGGCAAATGATGCCTCAGCAAGCTCACCTGGTCTATCCGTCTCGCAAATACCAACCGCAGAGGACCCGAGCCTTGCTTCAGTTCATGGCGGAAAGAATCCCGAAGCTGCCTGGATTTCATGCGCCGGTTTCCTAGCGGGTACTATGTCCGACAACCCGGCGCACGTTACAACATTTGCAACCGTCCACATTGGCCGAGGAGCCGACCTTCATGGCCTCTGAAACATTCAATCCCCAGTGAAAGTCCGGTGCTTACCTGAGTTGTGAAGCAATGGAAAACGCGGTCCTCGATAAGATTTTTGAAGACCATAAAAGCACCCCATAACGCTTTTAAGCTACGGGGCACGGTATAGAAAACCTCCGCAGACTAAGCAACCGCCCAGATAAAAAGGCGATGGAACATCCATCGCCTTTTTCATTCCGCAGCACACTTATTTTAGCGTTTCAGCGTCAGCCCTTTCTGGCTGCCGAAATACGCTGCCAGATCCGCCATGTCCTGTTCCGACAGGTTGGTCACCTGACCGGACATGACGGCGTTTTTGCGCTCGCCGGATTTGTATTCGGTCAACGCCTGGTACAGGTAATCCGGATGCTGTCCTGCCAGACGCGGGAACATCGCCGCCTGGCTGTTGCCATCCGCGCCGTGGCAGGCTGCGCAAGTTGTCGATTTTGCCTTGCCCCGTGCGGCATTTCCGTCCGGTACTGCCCACGCCTGTGCGCTTGCCACCATCCCCAGCAGCGCCAAAATTGCCAGATGCTTCATTGTGTCATCCTCTCTTTTGTTTATTTGCCTTCTGAGTAATAGGCGGCCAGATCTTCCATGTCCTGGTCCGTCAGACTCGCCGCAATCGCCCGCATGGTAGCAAAGCTGCGTTCGCCGTTTTTGTATTCCTTGAGCGCGGCGACGATGTAGTCGGCGTGTTGGCCGCCCAGATACGGCACGCTGTACACGGTTGGGTAAGCGGTACGCCAGCCGGCAATGCCGTGACAACCGATACACATGGAGTTTTTGTTTTTTCCGGCAACCGGGTCACCGGCTGCATGGACGACGGGTGCCAGACATACGCTCAGCGCAACCAGGCTGAATAACAGACTTGTTTTCATGCTCTCCTCACTCTTTATGGATGTGAACTCCAGTCGTCCATACATTTTTTGTATATCTGACCGCTTTTTATTTATGGTGTCTCTGTGGACCCTTGCCTTGCTTTTTTAGCCAAGCCATTGTATGCACACTGAGGCTGGCTGGCAACATCGGCTTGCTGGCGGCTGGACGGCAGCATCCGCATAACGGTAGCATGGCGCACACTCTTCACAAGCGGATCGATCAATCATGGGAAACCGGCTTTCCAAAATCACCACCCGTACAGGCGACGACGGCAGCACCGGTCTGGGCGACGGTTCGCGCACCCCCAAAGACGCTGCGCGCGTGGAAGCACTGGGCGACGTGGATGAGCTCAACAGCCAGATCGGCGTGCTGTTAGCCGAAGACCTGCCCGCGGATGTCAGCGCTTTGTTCAACGAGGTGCAACACGGTCTGTTCGACCTGGGCGGCGAGCTTTCCATCCCCGGTTATACAGCGATCACCGATGACCACCTCGCCGCGCTGGATGCGGCCATTGAGCACTACAATGCCGCGCTGCCGCCGCTGAAAGAATTCATCCTGCCCGCCGGTTCGCGCGCCGCTTCGCTGTGCCATGTGGCACGTACTGTATGCCGCCGTGCCGAACGCCGTGTAGTGACGCTGGCGCGCAATGAACCGGTATCGCCGCTGGCAGTGCAATACCTGAACCGCCTGTCCGACCTGCTGTTCATCCTGAGCCGCATTCTCAATCGCCATGCCGGGGGAACGGATGTGTGCTGGCAACCCAAACGCCACGCACCCGCTGAATAAGGAAAACGCCCATGCAGCCCATGACTTTCTGGTTCATTCTCGCCAGCGTGCTGATTGCGCTGGAAATCTTTACCGGCACCTTCTACCTGCTGGTGTTTGGTGTGGCAGCCGGGGCCGCGGGCTTTACCGCCCTGTACGGCTATCCGCTGGCCGCACAACTGGTCGTGGCGGCAGTGTTTGGCGTCATCGGTCTGGTCTGGTTGCGGCGCAGGCCAAAAATCGAGCGCCCTGCCGACGACGTCCTGGATATCGGCCAGGCCGTGGAAGTCAGCACATGGCTCGATAATAATACTGCGCGGGTACGCTATCGCGGCACGGAATGGGACGCCCGGCTCATGGAAGGCGAAACTGCCCAGCCGACACATTGCATCATCCGCGAAATCCGCGGCAACACGCTGATCCTGTCCGCCAAACCATAACCCGGAGACACCCTATGGAAATTGCACTGTTTTTTCTTATCGTCGTGGCAGCATTTGTCGCCAGCTCGATTAAGATTGTTCCCCAGCAAAATGCCTGGGTGGTCGAGCGGCTGGGGCGTTTTCATGGTGCGCTGCAACCCGGTCTCAATATTGTCATCCCGTTCATTGACCGCATCGCCTACAAGCACCTGCTCAAGGAAGTGCCGCTCGATGTCCAGCCGCAAGTCTGCATCACCAAGGACAATACCCAGGTGCAGATTGACGGTGTGATTTTCTATCAGGTCACCAATCCGCAGCTCGCCAGTTACGGCACGGCGGATTTCCAGATGGCCATCGTCCAACTTGCGCAAACCAGTCTGCGCTCCGAGTGCGGCAAGCGCGAACTCGACCGCCTGCTGGAAGAACGCAACGACATCAATCGCGCTGTCATCTCGGCGCTGGACGAAGCCAGCCCCAACTGGGGCGTCAAAGTACTGCGCTACGAAATCAAGGACATCACCCCGCCCGATGCCGTGTTGCGCTCCATGCAAACCCAGATCACCGCCGAGCGCGAGAAGCGCGCCATGGTCGCGCAATCGGAAGGCAAGCGGCAGCAAGAAATCAACCTGGCGGAAGGCGCCATGACCGCCGCCATCCGCGAATCCGAGGGCCAGAAACAGGCCGCCATCAATAACGCCCAGGGCCAGGCGGAAGCCATCCTGCTCACCGCTACCGCTACTGCCGAAGCGATCCGCAAAGTCGCTGCGGCACTGAGCGAACCGGGCGGCATGGAAGCGGTGAATTTGAAAGTGGCGGAAAAATACGTTGAGGCTTTCGGCAATATCGCCAAACAGGGAAATACCCTGATTCTGCCCGGCGATTTATCCAACATGGGTGCGCTGGTGGCCACGGCGATGAGCGTGGTGAAGCAACAGAAAATAGAAAGTTGAACCTGCCGAAAACTTTACTGGCGCAACTTGTTGCGCAAGCAACGCACTCCAATTGAAAGGTGAATTCATGCTTTCAGTATTCGAGAAACCCAACGTTCTACTCCGCCTGGAAGGGGGTGCCGTATTTGCCCTGGCCCTCGCTGTGTATTGGCAGCAATCGTTTAGCTGGCCGCTGTTCTGGTCAACAATATTAATCCCGGATTTAGCCATGCTCGGATATCTGGTGAATGCCCAGTTCGGCGCTCGGGCATACAACCTCACCCATTCAAAGTTATTGCCCGGCCTGCTGGGAATTTTTGCCATCTCTACGGGCAATGCACTATGCATGGCGCTGGCACTGATCTGGTTCGTGCATATCGGCATCGACCGCTTATTGGGTTATGGTTTGAAATATGCAGACGGCTTCAAATTAACTCATCTCGGCATCATCGGACGGGAAGAAGGCGAACCACGCGGACGCTACTTGCCGTGCGGTAAATAAGCATTGCGAACCACACAAATTCTTGCAATCTCAGGCAGCCTGCGCAAAGCATCGCTCAACACTGCCCTGCTACGCGCGGCCGCACGCTTGGCTCATCCCGGCATGCGCATCGAACTGTTTGGCGAACTCGGCGCGCTGCCGTTGTTCAACCCGGATATCGAAGCGACCGATCCGCCGGCCGTGGCGAATTTCCGGGCTCGTCTTCTGGCGGCAGACGGCGTTCTGATTGCCAGCCCCGAATACGCGCACGGCGTAACCGGTGCGATGAAAAATGCGCTGGACTGGATGGTGGGTTGCGAGACATTTGTAAACAAGCCGGTCGCCCTGCTCAATGCGTCACCGCGTGCTGTCCATGCGCAAGCTTCGCTCAAGGAAACCCTCGCCACCATGTCCGCCCGGATCGTTGACGAAGCTTCAATCACCGTACTCATTCTTGGTGCCAGGCTTGATGAAGCGGGAATTGCTTCCCATCCCGAAATTGCGGCGGCCCTGCGCGAGGCGCTCATGGCATTTCAGACGGCAATAGCTGGCTATCAAGCGGAAGATGCTAACGGGCAGGATAGAGCATGACGCGCCGTCACTGATATGCACGTTACCGACCTTGCCATCAACAAGATCATGGGAATGCGGTTTGCCGCCTCCGGCGATACGCATATTCTGGAAATGCCCGAATCCCCGCTGCTCCTTAATCATCTGGGCAGTATCCACGCAGGCGTGCAGTTTTCGCTGGCCGAGGCTTGCAGCGGGGCATTTCTACAACTTCATCTACCGAGCTGGCAGGATCAGGTCATGGCCGTTCTGCGCACATCCGAGGTGAAATTTCGCGCCCCGGCGCACGGCTGCCTGCGCGCTTCGGCTCAATTCGATGGCGCATCAGCCGAGGTGTTATCCAGGCAACTGGCCACGCGCGGTCGCGCACTCGCCTCCGTGCTGGTCGAGGTGTGCGATGCGCAACGCATCGTCACCATGAGCGGCAGTTATCAGTGGTTTTTACGGTTACAGCCCAAAGCGTCTTAACAAGTGCTGATGAAGCGAAACCCGTCAAGAATTGCAACGCTCCCTGTGAGCCTCGTCACTGCACCTTGAGATTATCCATCACTGCCCGGCCCATTTCGTAGCGCAGCCGGGTCGATCCATCCGCCGCCTGCTTTTCCAGCCAGACCAGATACAGATTGCCCTGGCTATCCATGGTGATGGAAGGGTCAGACTGCACACCCGCGCCTGCTGCGCCGGGGACGTTGGCATTGTCACTCCATCCCGAAGCGGTTGGCCAGGATAACCAGATATCCGGGGTGCCGTCCCGATTATCGTCCCAAACCACAGCCAGTTTTCCGCCCTGGTCGCTGGCAATCGCCGGGTGCCATTGCGGGATGTTGTCGCCGAAGCTGTCCTGCACCATCTGATTGGCGCCGAAATGTGCTCCGCCGTCTGTGCTGAACGCCGCGTAGACATCGTAGCCGGACAGAAAATCCCGCTTGTCGGACCACACCGCCGCCACCTTGGCGCCCGCTTGCGCTGCCAGCGCAACGCGCATGGCGCCCGTGCCCGGACCAACGCCAGCATTGCGTGCATCGCGCCGGGTTTCGTTCATCTGTACGGGTGCTGAGAATTTGGCGTCGCCAGCACTATGGCTATACATGATCGTCGTATGCCCCCTACGGCGATCCTCCCAGGCGATCGCCACACCTCCCGTTTGCAGGGCAGCGACGCTGGGAAAGAGTTGATCGCCCGACAATGGCGCGTTATCCACTAGCATAGCTTTACCTGGCGACAATTTGTCCGTACCCGGAACATAACCCAGCTTTTCGATATGGATACCCGAGTAGTGTCCATCACGTTGCGACCAGGCGGCCCACAGCCCGGCCTGGGCAGAGAACCCGACACTGGCATCGTTGCTGTCATGACCAGCCAGGTTGATGGGTTCACCCATCTGCGTGGCGCTTACAACCCGTGCATTGACGCCGCCATCTTCTTCCCAGGCCACCGCGAAACGGCCGTCGGGCAGGGAAACGATGCTGGGTTCAAATGCCTCCTTGCTGCCACTGATCTGCCGATCCGCCTCGAAGCCTTTGTTTGCGGAGTGTTTTACTGCCACATAGCAACGCGAAACGCCATCCCGGTTGTCTTCCCACACCACTGCGATCAAGGCCCCGGAAACCGCAATGCTCTTGCGGCCTGCGGCTTCCACATGATGGAACACCTTTGCGCCATGAACCGGCGTGACATCAACGGGTTGGTCGAACTGCCACGGCGCTGCCATTACTGCGGCCGGGAGCATAAAAACCGCGAGTGCCAGCGCACGGATCATGAAGATTTCCCGCCCAGAAACTGCAACAGCGTCTGGGTCTTGTAATAGCCCCCGTTCACGTAGCGGTCGAAATCCTTGAAATCCTGTATGGTTTTGAAACCGGGAATCTTGACGATTTCCTTGCCTTGCGGATCCAGAAATACAAATAAGGGGGTAGCGAAGGCATTGAAGCGCGCGCCCAGGTCAGCTTCCGTAATCCGTTCCCCGCTCGGCAATTTAAGGCGTTTGCCGCTTTCCGCATCGACGTAGACTAATACGTAGTGTTGGGTGTAGAGGCGATGGATATCCGGGTCGGAAAAACTTTCCTTGTTGGTCTTGGCACACCAACCGCACCCATAGCGGCCGAAATACAGGAATATCGGCTTGTTCTGCTGCTGCGCCAGTCGCAAGCCTTCACCATAAGAAACAAACGGGTAGTGGTCGGGTGGGTCGGCAAAAGCGGGGGCTGCGAAACAACCAGCAATCAACAACATTCCCAGCAACAGGCGTTTCATCTTGTTCTCCTCACAGCATAATTATGCGCATTACTCTACCGTAGTCACCGACAGCTTTCTATGGTTGATTCAGCGTCCAGCCGGAACAAGAAGCCCTGAAAAACGTGCTGCAAATCGCATGCGAGCAGGCGTCAGGGTGTGCAGGCACCGCTGCGGCGGCTGTCGTAATTGATTTTTATTTGTTCGGTCTGCCCGGCCGGTAGATCAATCACCGTGTTCAGAACGCCTGTGTAGCGGGTAGGGCTCAAGAAAGTGACCTCACCCATCCCATGCTCGCGCGATGAGCTTTGCGCGCAACTGAGCGTCCAACTCCATGTGTCTCCGCTACGCCGCGCCGACTGGATGGCGCACCCGTTCCGTAATATCTGCGGGATGAACTGGCTGGCGTTCTGCATGTCCGTTGCAGTCATGCAACGGGTTTGCACGCGATCGCCGCTGGGCGCGGCTACGCCGTTCATTTGCATCTGCATGTGCGTCGTCCACAAACCCGGTTCCAGATTGATGGGCGCGGCCACGCTGACGTGGCTGCCTGCCGCCAGCAGAAAGGTGGCAATAGCGGTGCGCAGCATGCGAATTCCCCTGGATTGCGTGATAAACAGTCTAGCTGGATAAAGCTTGCGCCTGACTGACACGCGCCAGTGCGGCGGCGATAACGTGACGCGGCGAGGCCAGATTCAGACGCATGTAGCCACTGCCGCCGGCGCCGAAAACCGTACCCGGGTTCATGCCCAGTTTGGCCTGATGAATAAAGAAATCGCGCAGCGCCGCATCACTCAATTGCATGTCGCGGCAATCGAGCCAGAGCAGATACGTGCCTTCAGGTGCAATCGCGCGGATACCGGACAGGTGCTGACGCACATAGTCGAGCACAAAATCGCGCGTATCCTTCAGGTAGGCCATGAGTGCATCAAGCCAGGCGGCACCTTCACGATAAGCGGCTTCGAATGCCACGATGCTGAACGGGTTGCTGGCGCTGACATGCTGGCTGGCGAACACTGCACCGATCGTGGCACGCAGTTCTGGGTCAGGGATGATCAGGCAGGATAATCCGAGACCGGGAATATTGAAGGTCTTGCTCGGTGCCACCGCGGTGATCAGGCTGTCGGACTCGTCCGCCAGGGTGGCCAGCACAGTGTGGTGCTGATCGGGATAGACGAGATCGGCGTGAATTTCATCGGATAGCACCACCAGCTTGTGCCGGCGCGCGATGTGCAGTATCTCGGCGAGTTCGTCGCGCTGCCAGACCCGTCCCACCGGGTTGTGCGGCGAACACAGCAACAGCAGTTTGGCGCCACTGGCAGCGCATCGCTCGAGGTGGTCGAAGTCAATCTGGTAACGGCCATCAGTCACGCGCAGGGGGGTTTCAACTAGGCGCCGTGCGCTGCTGGTCACCGCGGAAAAAAATGGGAAATACACCGGCGGCTGCACGATGACACCCTCGCCCGCTTGGGCAAAGGCCATCACCGCAGCGTGCAGGGACGGCACCACGCCGGGACACATGACGATCCATTCGCGCTTGACCGTCCAGCCATGGCGCTGCTGCATCCAGCCGATCAACGCGTCGTAGAGGGTGTCCGGATAACGCGTATAGCCATAGATGGGGTGCGCAGCGCGAGCCGCCAGTGCTGCGGTGACCGCGGGCGGAGCAGCGAAATCCATATCCGCCACCCATAACGGGGTCACGTCTGCGGTGCCGAAATACGCAATGCGACCATCGTATTTGACGCTGGCAGTGCCTTCACGCGAGATGGCCTGATCGAAGTCGAAGCTCACACTATGCGTTCCCACAGGGTCACTTCAGCCAGGGTGTGTTGAAACTTGCGCCGTGTTTCGCGGATCACGAAAGGCACATCCCGAGGTGCCTGCATCAGGCGGAAATGCTTGCCCAACATGGCTTTCAGGCCGTCCAGGGTGGTGAAATTCTCGCCGTCCTTTTTGTAGCCTCCTATCCAGTCCTCGCGCCGGGTGTGCTCCTCCAGCCAGGTATAGGGCGAACTCAGCATCAGGATTCCGCCCAGGTTGATGCGCTCATGCACGCTGGCGAGGAACTTGGCCGGGCTGTACAGACGGTCGATCAGATTGGCGGCAAGAATGAAATCGAAGCCGCTGAGGATGGGTTTGAGGTTGCAGGCATCGCCCTGCACAAAGGCCACCTTGCCGCGTAATCCATCCAGTCCCAAGTCAGCCAGGCGCCGGGTTTTGTACGACACCAGTTCGCCTTCATCCACCAGGGTGTAGCGCATGCTGCCCTGCTCGGCCAGTTGCACGCCGAGATTGATAAAACGCGCCGAAAAATCCACGCCGGTGACGTGCTCGAAATGCCGTGCCAGTTCGAACGTGGCACGCCCGGTCGCGCAGCCCAGATCAAGCGCGCTTCGGGCAGGTTTGACGCCCATGGCGCGGATGGCGATCTGTGCCAGCGTTCTGGGGAAATTGGGCACGCCGTAATATTCATCGCCATAGTGGAATTCGGCGTATTCGGAGAGCTGCTTGTCGCTCTCGTAGAACACATTCGGCGCGCTGGCAGGCGCATCGCTCACCACGTAACGGAACCCGGCATGCTGGAAGAAGTGGCGGCGGAAGGCATAGCGCGCGCTGCGCAACGACTCGTTGCCGCAGCTGATCCACGAGCCGCCCTTGATGAGGTTGTGGCGGCCATCGAAAGTAGGCGTGGTGAAGTCGTCATAAATCGGGTGGACTTCAAAACCTTCCAGCGGATAGATCGGGGTTTCCGTCCATTGCCAGACGTTGCCGACCACATCAAACAAATCGCCGTGGCGATAAGTCGTGACCGGGCACGCGGAGGCCCAGTGGTCGAGATGCAAATTGGCGCTGGCGGCCTGATCCGGGAGGACTTCTGCCACACCGGCAGTATCATACAGACGGTACCATTCATCCTCGGTGGGCAGGCGCACGGGTTGGCCGGTTTGTTGAGCTTTCCAGTTACAAAATGCCTTGGCCTCGTGGTAGTTGACTTCCACTGGCCAGTCCCATGGCATGGCTACCACTTCGGTCATCAAACGCAGGCGCCAGCCGCTGCCATCAACAAGCCAGAAGTTGGGGTGCTGCGCCTGACTGAAATTTTTCCAGCCGCGCCCTTCCTCTTCCCACCAGGCGTCTGTCTGGTAGCCGCCCGCTTCGACAAATCCCAGAAACTCGCGATTGCTGACCAGGTACTGGCTGGCCTGAAATTCGCTCACAACAACCTCGCGCAGGCCGTATTCGTTGTCCCAACCGTAGTGCGGATCTGATTTATCCTTGCCCAGGCGCACCGTACCCGCAGCTATCGGCACCAACGCATTGCGCGGCGGCTCGCCGGACAGCTTGCACGCCGCCCATGCCGCATGCGGCTGAACATAGGCCAGCGCATGCTGACGGATCAGTACCGAGGAGGTCTCCAGGTGGATGCGTTCGTGCTCGATGCCCATCACGATTGCCCACCACGGATGGTTCCAGTCGATTGGCAGGGTCAATGGGGCGCTGGCGATCACCTGATCCACCAGCGCGCGCACCTGGTCACGATAGGCCTGCAATTCGGCAACGCGCGGCCAGTCATAGTGGGTGTCGGAGAGATCATCCCAACTCATCTCGTCCACACCGACCGAGAATATGGATTCGAATCGGGGGTGGATGCGTTCGCTGATAAGTCCCACCAGCAATAACTTGTTGATGAAAAAAGTAGCGGTATGGCCGAAATAGAAAATCAGCGGGTGGCGCAACGGGATGGGTTTTTTGTAATACGCGTCGTCACTGGCGAGTGTCTCGAACAATTGCTCGTAGCGGTCAAAAGTGGTGTGGAAATAATCGCGGATTTCTGCACGCATGCGTTCCGGATCGCTGCCAACGAGGCAAGGTGTACGGGCAAACAGACTGCGATGCATTGGATCCAATTTTGTAATCTCGTTATTTGAGTGCTAAATATAAAAATAACTTGCCAGAGCATGGGAGACAAGTTTCAAATGAAAAGAATCCTTTATTCCTAGGCATAAATTCTGTCCCGGTCTAAAGTGAATACTGGAGTTCAGGCATGATTGCGTATTTTGTTATCTGTTATGATCGATACAGGTACAGACCTGAATATCAACAACACGGTTCATGCATTTAATAATGAATGGAGAAACGACCTTGATCTCAAAAAAATCAGCCTCAGAAATGGATTTTACCGACATTAGCAAAGATCAGTTGATTTCTGACTTCAAAGTGGTGATTGCCGACGCCGAAGCCTTGCTCAAGGCCACAGCCAACCAGGGTGGCGAGGCAATGGCTGCGGTACGCGCAAAAGCAGAGGAGTCACTCGCTGTCGCCAAAGAAAAGATGGCCGATGCCCAAGCCGCGCTCATGGAAAGAACCCGGGCTGCAGCGCGTGCTACCGATGACTATGTACATGAAAACCCATGGAGAGCGGTAGGAGTGGCTGCGGGCGTGGGTCTGGTCATTGGTCTGCTGATTGGCCGTCGTTAAACAGGGATGGCTGCGGAACATAGTCCCTCCAGCAAAGGGCTGCTCGATTCGCTGAAGACCCTCACTGGCACGCTGATTGCCATTGTCTATACGCGTCTTGAATTGCTCTCCACTGATCTGGAAGAAGAACGCGAGCGCCTGGCGATTCTGTTGATGCTCATGCTGATAGCGCTATTTTGCATTGGCGTGGGGCTGATTCTTGCTGTCCTGCTGATTGTCGTGGCGTTCTGGGATACGCACCGCTTGCTGGTTCTGGCTGGATTCACCGGGCTGTTTTTGGTCGGCGGACTTTCAGCCTCCTGGGTGGCGCTGCATAAGTTGCGCACCAAGCCCAGGTTGTTCGCCGCAAGTCTGGCGGAGCTTCGCCAGGACAGCACACAACTAAACTCGCATAAATGAAATTTCAACTTGATCAACTGGCTCGTCGCCGCGAACATTTGCAGGCGCTCGCTGCGCGCCAGCGAATTGAACTTGGAGTACACGTGGAACCCTTGCGCGCTCCGTTGGCGCTTGTTGATCGCGGCATGGAAGCGGTTCGCTATGTACGGCGCAACCCATTGCTCGTAGCGGGTGCAAGCACACTTTTTTTTGCTTTGGGCAAGAAAGGCTCGGGAAAATGGCTGCGTCGAGGCTGGCTGGCATGGCAGCTCATACGCAGGATGCGCATGAAGTGAACAATTGCAAGGGTCGATCGGTTTGGTAAGTTTTCAGATTCAGGAACTCGGTGAAAAAAGAATTACAGCCAGACATCGAATCTCATAAATTCTCTTAATTCAGGGGTAATCATGAACGCTGCAAGAATATTGGCGATTGCACTCATTGTGGCTGGCGTCCTGGCTCTGACATATGGCGGCTTCAGCTATACCAAGGAGACGCAAGAGGTCAAACTGGGCTCGTTTGAACTTTCGGTCAAGAACAAGGAAACGGTCGACATTCCCATCTGGGCGGGCGTGGGAGCGATAGCGGCCGGCGTGCTTCTGCTTATCGTACGCAAATAACGCCGTCCGGCAGCCTGACTCGATAACGGCTAATCATCCTGCATTCATGCAGAATGATTAGCCGTTCGCCTGCCTGGTCATCTAAACCTCAGGGGATTCTTTGCGGCTTCTCCGAGGTTCCAACAGCGTGGGCCCACTCAACGATTGCGACCGCCTGTGCGATGCAGCGCAGGTGCACGGGCGGCCGGTTTTGCGCCGCCGCCCCCGGCTGGCCGAGCTGCTGGCTGACCGCCGGATCGAGCCGGCGTGCGTGCCCTGCCCTGTCCGCCTCCGCGCGGCTGGTTGCCACGCTGGCTGCCATTGAGTATCGGCTCGGCCTTGATGCGCGGATCGGGTTCAAAGCCCGGCAAAATCTCGGCGGTTAAATCACGTTTGGTCAGCCTGGCGATATCCGCCAGCAGTTTGTGCTCGTCCACGCAGACCAGCGACAACGCTTCGCCTTCACTACCTGCGCGCCCGGTGCGGCCGATACGGTGTACATAATCCTCGGCCACGTTAGGCAGTTCGAAGTTGACCACGTGCGGCAGTTCGCTGATATCGATGCCGCGTGCGGCGATGTCGGTGGCAACCAGTACCTGCA
Source organism: Sulfuriferula sp. GW1 (assembly GCF_047300855.1). Lineage (GTDB taxonomy): Bacteria > Pseudomonadota > Gammaproteobacteria > Burkholderiales > Sulfuriferulaceae > Sulfuriferula. Next base: position 1,139,187 of record NZ_CP170197.1, on the reverse strand, counting down.
GGCTGCCGTCCTTGAACTCCTTCAATGCACGCGTACGCGCCGCCTGGCTCTTGTTGCCGTGGATTGCCATGGCCGGAATGCCGTCCTTGTCGAGCTGCTCCGCCAGTCGATTGGCAGCGTGCTTGGTACGGGTAAATACCAGCACCTGGAACCAGTTGTGTTCCTTGATGAGATGGGTGAGCAGCTCGCGCTTGCGCTCGCGATCCACCGCGTAGGCTTTTTGCGAGATCAACTCGGCAGTCGCGTTGCGGCGGGCTACTTCGATCATGGCCGGATTGTTCAACAGGCTGTCTGCCAGCGTCTTGATCTCGTCCGAGAAGGTCGCGGAAAACAACAGTGTCTGGCGCTGTTTGGGAATCAGCGCCATGATTTTCTTGATGTCGCGGATAAAGCCCATGTCCAGCATGCGGTCGGCTTCGTCCAGCACCAGAATTTCGACTTTGGACAGATCCACGGTTTTTTGCTGGGCATGATCGAGCAGGCGTCCCGGTGTTGCCACCAGGATATCCACACGGCTGCGCAGCTTCTGGATTTGCGGGTTGATGTTGACTCCGCCGAACATCATCATCGAGTTTAGTTTCAGATATTTGCCGTACTCGCGCACGCTTTCTTCCACCTGGGCTGCGAGCTCGCGCGTCGGGGTCAATATCAGGGCGCGAATGGGGGGGCGTCCTTCGGACGGGCCTTTGACAGCCTTGTCGGCGAGGCGATGCAGGATCGGCAAAACAAAACCGGCAGTCTTGCCGGTTCCGGTCTGCGCGCCGGCCAGCAGATCGCCGCCGGATAGCACAGCGGGAATGGCCTGCAACTGAATTGGGGTCGGGTCAGTATAGCCGCGCTCGGTAACGGCACGGACGATTTCTTCGGATAAACCGAGGGATGCGAATGACATAAATTTCCTGAAAAACAGATCGGCCTGTCGCTGCTTGGGCAGCGCCAGTCTTGGGCAGGCGGACGGGGGTTTGAAAGCCGGATAGGCAGCGGGATTGAGACTGTAGCAAACACCGCAGGCCTGCATTCTAACAGAGCGCGGAGGTTTGCGCTGAGTATTGCGGATACACGCATGTTGGACGGGAAACTGACGTGGGTAAATACGCTGATTTCAAGGTGACGCGCAACCGTACGCTATTATTATCTATCAGTAAAAAAGCGTAAGTGAATGATCCATTTTTTCGATGAGAAATTAAGTTATATCCGAATATTAGAATAATTTTATCCCATTTAGGATAGACGCTCGGCCACGTTGCCTACACAGCTATTGTCTGCATTGCAGATATCCATTTCAAGTACATCAAGGAAAGGTTTGTTATGCGATTAAGAAAAATTCCGCTGGTTGCCGGTTTGTTTCTGGCTTTCTCCTCCGTGACAGTGGCGCAAGCCGGAACCGGAACCGGTGAAGTGACATTTATCCATATGGGCGACCTGCATGGTCACTTGATTCCACACCCGAATGTACGTAGCGATGGCAATGGTCAAAGTGAGGGGGGCGTGGCGCGCATCTACACGCTGATCAAAGACATCCGCCGCGCCAAGCCCGAGCAAACCTTGCTGGTGAATACAGGCGATACGTTGCATGGCGGCGCTGAAGCTTTGTTCACCCAGGGCGAAGCCATGATTAAAGTTTTGAACGCCTTTCATATCGATGCGTATGCGCCAGGCAATTGGGACTATGTATACGGCGCGAACAAATTCCTTGACTATTTCACCGGCCAGCAACCCAAAGCCAACTGGCACCCGGTTATTTCCAATCTGTATTACGACAACTATCCCGGCGCCGAGGCTCGTACCGGGCAAAACGTTGCTGCACCCTACATCATCAAGACGATTAATGGTCTGCGCGTAGGGATCATTGGTTTTACCAGTGACCGCGGGCCCCAGGCCGGCGATCCGAACATTACCAAGGGTCTGAAATTCACCAACGGTGAAGCCGAGTATCAGAAATACGTCAAACTGTTGCGGGAGCAGGACGTCGATTTGGTGGTTGCCATCTCCGAGCTCGGATTGCATGGCAACCTGACGCTGGCGAATCGGATTCCGGGTGTCGACATTATCCTGTCCTCCGACAAGCATGAAATCACGCCCAAGCCTATTGTGTCCAAGCACGGCACGCTGGTGGTCGAGCAAGGCATGGACGGTCAGGTGGTCGGGGAACTCAATGTGCGGATAGTCAAGGGCAAGGTGGTCAGCAGTAAATATACTTCTCATCGCATCACCGACCGGATCAGGGAGGATCGCGGCATCGCCGCACTGGTGAAATCGGTACGCCTACCCTATGTTGCGGGACCCAAATTCCGGGCAGGCGAGATTAAAAACCCCATTAGTGGCGCTCGGCTACGCTATCCAATCGACACAGTTATCGGTCAGACGGAAATCCCGTTGTACCGCAGTAATTTCAGTAATGAACCCATGCCCGGCGTCATCGAAGGCAGTTCCCACGATTTCCTTACCGACGCATTCCGCGTCATGACCGGCGCTCAATTGGGGGGGATTACCGGGTTTCGTTATGGCACCACCATCGCAAAAGGTCCGATCAAAATGGAGGATCTCTACCACTTTATGCCCATCGGCCCGCAAATCGCCAAGGGTGAATTGACCGGAGCACAAATCAAGAAGACCCTGGAAGGCCAACCTCAAGGTGAGCAAGGACGTCCCGGAGAGTGGGTGAATGGCTGGACGGCGGGCTACAGCGGCCTGACTGCTGATTTTGACCCGCGTGCGCCGCAGGGAAATCGTGTCAGCAATATCCTGGTTAATGGCAAACCCCTGGACCCCAACGCCACTTACACGGTCGGCGGTTTTTATTACGATCTGATACCCAATCTGATCAATCGTGTCCCGGCCAAAAACATTGTTGTGCTGAAGGACCAGGACGATAGCATTCTGGATGGCACCGATGTGGTGAAACGCTATGTGGAGACGCTGCCTGCGAAAACGGTTAATAGCGAAACTTTGCAACTCGATCGCATCCGTCTCATCAATCCATTGCCCCAAGAGGAACATGGCATACGGGAAATTCAACCATTGGGATCAAACCCTATGTAATGGGCACCGGGGGCTAGTTATTTTTCGCTTAACCACATTGTGCGGAACCTTACTTATCGGGCCCCGGTAACCGCACAATGTAGCCCCCTTCTCGGCACGGGTGAGCGCGGGCAGTTTGTGCGCCTGCGCGTCTTCCAGCAGGTCGCTGAAAGTGCGGTAACCATAATACGACTCGTTGAAGTTGGGTTTGCACCCTTCATGGTCTGCTTGACCATCGAGGCCCACATTTTCTCTTCCTCGCCGCGCTCGGCCAGCAGGGCTTCAATGGTTTCGACCAAAAAGTAAACCACGAAGCCCATGCCCGCCTGCGCGAAAAACCCATCAACGCCGCACGCACCGGGACGTGATCAATTGAAGATGCTGTTCTCAGAAGAGTCAGCCTCACAGGAGACAATGGCGGCAAGGTGCCTTACCCTCCTGAGAGGCCCGGAAGGTGTTAAGGCTCTATCTCGGGGTCAAACGGCCTGGGCGGAAGTGCTCACCGGAATTTCCAATAAAGGGATTCCGGACGATTGCGTGATGAGACTCTGCAGTCATTCGGCGAAAAGGAGTTGATTGATCTGATACTAGGCATCGTGCTCATCAATGGACGGAACGGGCTGGCCATTTCCTTCCGCACGCCGTCAGGAAACTACCCGCCGGCGCAGTGACGTGATTATCGGAACGATCAGCTAGCCCGGCTTCTGCTTGTCGCCTATGCCTATCTCTTCGTTCAGATAATGTTCGAGGTTGCGCCGGGGATGCACAGGATAGTGTTCCTGCAGCACCTCGATATTCAGTATCCGGTCGAAGCGGAAGTTGCGGTAAGCATCGCGTTTCTCGCACCAGGCCAGCAAAGTCCAGTGGTCCCCCCAACCCACCATGCCGAGCGGCCACAGGATGCGTGCAGACTCCTGTCCATCCATGTCTCGATAGGAAATGGAGATTTTCTGCCTGGCCTCGCAAGTCTTGCGCAGCAGGCCATGAACACCACTCTCCGCGCGTTCAAAGGCAGGAATGCGGTATGGCAGACGTGAAATGGATATCAGCATTTCGGGTGTGAGCGCAGCGAGGATCTTGGCTTCGCCCTGCTTTGCGGCCTGAGCCAGTTCCGGGTCGGTCCACGCCTGCACCATGCGGCTGCCGACCAGCAATGCGGTGACCTCGTCCGAGCTGAACATGAGCGGCGGCAGATCGAAGCCGCCGCGCAAGCGGTATCCCACACCCGCCTCGCCGTCTATCGGCACGCCTGAAAGGACGAGAGCCTGGATGTCGCGGTACACGGTGCGAACTGCGATACCCAACTCTCCCGCCAGGGACCGCGCAGTGATCGCTGTTCTCCGCCCCTGCAGCAGCGTCACGAGCTGGAAGAGTCGTTCCGATTTGCGCACCGCAGCTCGCTACTGGCTGATGGCGACTTCGCTGAACTGGATGATCGGCTCGATGTCCGTGTAGTTCGGCATGTCGCCCTGCAGTTCGGCGGCATGAGGCAGGAATGCAGCCATGAAGTCTTCTGCAGTATTGAACAGATAATGGCACATCGCGACGAAACCCGGTGCCGAGCCGGGCTCCGGCCCTCGCAGGCCGCGTTCCACGGAAACGCCCTTGTAGCCTTCCCGCATGCCCAGCCGTGTGATGGAAAGCGACATGTGCGTATCGAGGTAGTAGTCCATGTCGAACTTGCCGGTATTGGGATACAGAATGCTGATCTTAATCATTACGGCCCCCTTTCATCCGCGTTGCATCGTATGCGCCCTGCTTAGACTGACCTTTATGCTATCGCGTGCCATCAGCGGTTCGCACATGTCCATCATCTCCTCGCCAAAACTTTTCTCGGCAGCAGCAGCCGCTTCCGGATTTTCCCAATAGGTGATGATAAGCCATTCGCCATCGTCTGTTTCCGACAGGCTGCGGAAACGGAAACCCGGCTGTTTCTTGGCCCATTCGTTGATCTTCCCGTTGACCTTCAGCCAATCCGCCGCAGTCTTGCCTTCCTGCAAACGAAAGCGTACCAGCGTTATCGTATCCGACATGTCATTCTCCTTGATCGATTTGCCGGGACATCCGGCAGGAGAATCTTACGCACCAGCTGCTGACAGCGTGATGGCAGCAATTATTGTCCTTGCACTTGTCCATCTCCGCTGCGATCCACCCGAAATCCGATCCTGTTATCTTCGGATGCCTGCGCGAAAAGCGTGGCCCCAGTCCTCATTGTCCTTGATGAAAAATAGCCATTCTGTCAGGGGCGAAGGGCTTGTTGTCCGCACCAGCTGGGTCCCGACAAGGACAGCAAAATATCAGGTGATAGAGTATTCGCAAATCCCAGGCGAGATGCGTGTCCTGACCACAAGGCATTTCAGTTTGAAGCCACAAGTGTTGGTGAATGATGTACGGGCTATTCTCCACCCGCGAGGCGGGCGAAGATATCGCCCTGACGGGCTGGATTTTAGAACTAGCCCTGTTTGTCGGCCAGCGGCAGACGCACGATGTAGCCACCCTTGTCGGCACGGGTGAGCGCGAGCAGTTTGTGCGTCTGCGCGTCTTCCAGCAGGTCGCTGAAAGTACGGTAACCATAGTAGGACTCGTTGAAATCGGGTTTGCGCCGCTTCATGGTCTGCTTGACCATCGAGGCCCACATTTTCTCTTCCTCGCCGCGCTCGGCCAGCAGGGCTTCGACGGTTTCGACCACGAGGTCGAACGCTTCCTGCTGCTTGTCGTTTTCGCTTCTGGGGGCAGTCTTCTTCGCCGCACCATTGACAACTTTATCGGGGGCTTTGCGCACTGCGCGTTTCTTCTGCGCTTCCTGTTCGCGCACCAGATCGTCGTAAAAAATGAATTCGTCGCAGTTGGCGATGAGCAGGTCGGAGGTGGAATTCTTGACCCCTACTCCGATCACCAGTTTGTTGTTCTCGCGCAGCTTGGACACCAGCGGCGAGAAATCCGAATCGCCGCTGATGATGACGAAGGTATCCACGTGCGACTTGGTGTAGCAGAGGTCGAGCGCATCCACCACCATGCGGATATCGGCTGAATTTTTGCCGGACTGGCGCACGTGCGGAATCTCGATCAGCTCGAATGCCGCCTCGTGCATCGGCGCCTTGAATTCCTTGTAGCGATCCCAGTCGCAATAGGCTTTCTTGACCACGATGCTGCCTTTGAGCAGCAGGCGCTCCAGCACCTTTTTGATGTCGAACTGTGCGTACTTGGCGTCGCGCACACCCAGCGCGATGTTCTCGAAATCGCAGAACAGGGCCATGTTGTTAATTTCATTGCGTTCCGACATCTCTCTCTCCTATTTCCCGCGCATAAACATTTTGTCCAGTTCAGCCAGACTGATCTGGAACCAGGTGGGCCGGCCATGATTACACTGGTTGGCGCGTTCGGTGGTTTCCATTTCGCGCAACAGCGCATTCATTTCGGTAATGCTCAATTGCCGGTTGGCGCGCACCGCACCGTGACAGGCGAGCGTGCCGAGCAGTTCGTTGCGGCGTTCGGTCAGTACGCGGCTGGCCCCCCATTCGCGCAATTCGTGCAGCACATCGCGGGCGAGTTGCGCGGGGTCGGCGTTTTGCAGCAGCCGCGGCACGGCGCGCACGGCCAGGCTGGTGGGGGACAGCGGTGCAATCTCGAAACCGATTTCGCGCAGGGCGGCCGCATGCTCTTCGGCCGCCGCCACGTCCAGCGCATCGGCCTGGAAAGCGGCGGGGATCAGCAACGGCTGGCTCGCCACCGCTTTCTGGTCGAGTGCGGTCTTGAGCTTTTCATACACCACGCGTTCGTGCGCGGCATGCATGTCCACCAGCACCAGGCCGGCTGAATTCTGGGCGAGGATATATACGCCGTGCAACTGGGCGATGGCGTAGCCCAGCGGGTGCGCGGCGGTTTCTTCCATCTGCGCGACTGCGGTTTTGGGCAGCGGCATATCCCGCGTCAGCAAGTCGTAAAAAGCAACGGGTTGCGCCACACCCAACGGCATCGGCGCTTGATAAGGGGTGCCCGAGGAAAACACCGGACGCGCGGCATGGCTGGCAGGCTCGGGGCTGGCCAGTTGCGCCTGCGCGGCCGGGTTCTCGCCGCCACGTCCTGCCAGCGTTTTGTTCAATGCGTGGTAGAGAAACTGGTGCACGGCACGGCCGTCGCGGAAGCGCACCTCGATCTTGGCCGGATGCACGTTCACGTCCACCAGCGCTGGATCGAGCTCCAGGAACAGGCAATAGGCCGGATGGCGCTCGTGGTGCAGCACGTCGCGGTAGGCCTGACGCAGCGCGTGGGCGATGAGCTTGTCGCGCACGAAACGGCCATTCACAAAAAAATACTGCGCATCGCGGCTGGCGCGCGAATAAGCAGGCAGCGCACTCATGCCGGTAAGGCGCAATCCCGCAGCGGATTCGTCTATTTCCAGCGCGCAGGCGGCGAATTCATCACCCAGCAACGCACCGATGCGGCGACGCGCGTCCTCGCTGCGCAGGTGATGCTGGGCGCGGCCATTATGCTGCAGGCTGAATGCCACATCCGGCCGCGCCAGCGCAATGCGCCGAAACGCTTCCTCGCTATGACCGTATTCGGTGGCCTCGGATTTGAGAAATTTACGCCGTGCCGGAGTATTGAAATACAGGTCGCGCACTTCAATGGTGGTGCCCGCTGCCAGCGCCGTAGGCTGGGGTTCTCCGGGCCGGCCGCCGTCTGTTTCTATCTGGTGGGCATGATCTGCGCCGACAGCGCGGCTCGCCAGGCGCAGCCGCGCCACCGCGGCGATACTGGCCAGCGCTTCGCCGCGAAACCCCAGGCTGGCAACGCGCTCCAGGTCATCCAGGCTGGTGATCTTGCTGGTGGCATGGCGCGCCAGGGCGATCTGCAATTGCGCTGCCGCAATGCCGGCACCGTTATCCGCCACGCGCATCAGCTTGATGCCGCCCTGCTCCAGTTGCACGCGAATCTCCGTCGCACCCGCATCGAGGCTGTTTTCCAGCAGTTCTTTCAACGCCGACGCCGGGCGTTCGACCACCTCGCCAGCAGCAATCTGGCTGATCAGTAGATCGGGGAGGAGTTGTATCGCAGGCATGGGCAATCCAGAAGTTGATGCCCAATTATACCCGGCCGCTCAACCCGGCCGGGTATGAAAAATCAGGAATTCTCCGCCAGCTTGGCGCGTATGGTAGCCGGGTTGGTAGCAAAGTAACGCTTGATGCCATCAACGATGGCCGTTGCCATTTTGTCCTGATACGCGTCGTCAGTCAGGCGCCGCTCTTCTTCCGGGTTGGAAATGAAAGCGGTTTCCACCAGGATGGACGGGATATCCGGGGCCTTGAGCACGGCAAAACCCGCCTGCTCGACGCGGCCTCTATGCAGATGATTGATGTCGGAGAGTTCGGTCAGCACTGCACGCCCGAGACGGCGACTGTCGTCGTTGGTTGCGGTTTGCGACAGGTCGATCAGGGTTCGCGCCAGATTTTTATCTTTCACCCCGACGTTCACCCCGCCCACCAGGTCGGCATCGTTTTCGTTTTTCGCCAGCCAGCGCGCTGCGGCACTGGTGGCGCCATGCTCGGACAGGGTAAACACGCTGGAACCGCGCGCATCCCGGTTGACAAACGCGTCGGCGTGGATGGAAACGAACAGGTCCGCATTGATTTGGCGCGCCTTGTCGACGCGCTCGCCCAGCGGAATGAAATAGTCGCCATTGCGCGTAAGTTCTGCACGCATGTTGGGTATGGCGTCGATCTTGGCCTGGACGCGTTTGGCGATGGCCAGCGTGACATCTTTTTCGTTGGTGCCATTGGCGCCATGTGCACCGGGATCGATGCCACCGTGGCCGGGGTCGATCATCACCGTAATCAGTCGCGTGATCTGGAATTGCGGTTTCTTGCCGCGCTTGCTGACTAATCTTTCTGCTTTGCGGGGCTCACTGGCTTGAGCCGGGAGTTCGGATTGTGGCGCACCATCCGAGGCGATCTCAGGCTGCGGATTGATGGCTGCCTGTGGAACGGCTTCCGGAATTTTCGCCGTGGCCGGGTAAACATCCAGCACCAGCCGGTTGCCATTCCCGCCTTCCGGTTTGAGATTAAATACACGCGGCTTAATCTCTCCGCGCAGATCCAGTACCAGACGCATCACACCAGGACGGTTGACCCCCGCGCGCAAGCCCGCAATCCACGGATCGTTAGCGCCAATTTTTCCCGCGAGATCATGCAATGCGGGCGAGGGTTCCACGCCTTCCAGGTCGATCACCAGGCGTTCCGGATTGCTCAGCGTGAACATCTTGTAGCTGATCGGCCCGGACGATTCCAGCGTGAGACGGCTGTAATCAGCGGATGGCCAATAGCGCACTGCATCGACCGCGTTCGCTGCCCAGCTCAGCATCGGCGCAAACAGCAGCGCCACCAGCAAAGTCCAGCTGGTTATCGGTGTATTGTGTCTCGCAATTGATTTAGCCATTGCCTGCCCGCCTCCGTTTCTGCCATCAGTTCGGCCGTTCTACCACTATCATGCATACTCAACAGCACCCGCACATCCGGCCTGGGGAGCCACTTTCCGGCTTTTTCCGGCCACTCGACCAGGCAAATGCTGTCTGCATTGAAATATTCTCTGAACCCCGCTTCTTCCCATTCTAGCGGATCGGCGAAGCGATATAAATCAAAGTGATATAACTTTAACCTAGAAATAGCATAAAGCTCAACCAAAGTATAGGTCGGACTCTTAACTTTTCCCTCGTATCCAAGCCCGCGCAGCATGCCGCGTACGAGCGTGGTTTTGCCCGCACCCAGGTTGCCGTTGAGATAAAACACCAGGCCAGGCGCCAGTATTCGCGCCATGTCTGCGCCCAAAGCAAGGGTGGCAGCTTCGTCGGGCAGGTGAAGAGTCAGCGGCGGCGGGGTATCATCGGCAGGATGGATCATGGCGAACTCGATTTAACGAAATTGGTACGGGCTATCAAGGCGTGGGGACAGGAACTCGGTTTTGGCGCCGTGGGCATCACCGATTGCGCACTGGACAACACCGAGGCGGAACTGCTCGCCTGGCTGGATAAAGACTACCACGGCGAGATGGATTATATGGCAAAACACGGCGTCAAACGCACCCGTCCCGCCGAACTGATACCCGGCACGGTGCGCGTGATTTCGGCACGCATGAACTACCTGCCGCCGCAAGCCGCCGAGAGCTGGGCGGTGATGAACGACGGCGATCTCGCCTTCATTTCCCGCTATGCACTGGGACGCGATTACCACAAGGTGCTACGCACTCGCCTGCAACAACTGACGACGCGCATCGAGGCAGCTGTGGGCACATTCAGCTACCGGGTGTTCACCGATTCCGCCCCGGTGATGGAAGTGGCACTGGCTGCCAATGCCGGGCTGGGCTGGCGCGGCAAGCACACCCTGCTGCTGGATCGCGACGCGGGGTCGTGGTTTTTCCTCGGCGAAATCTATACGGACTTGCCGCTGCCGGTGGACAACCCGGTTTCCGCACACTGCGGCAGTTGCCAGGCCTGCATAGATATCTGCCCCACGCAGGCCATCGTGGCGCCCTACGAACTGGACGCGCGGCGCTGCATCTCCTACCTCACCATCGAGCACTCCGGCACTATTCCTGTCGAGTTGCGCCCGTTAATGGGCAACCGCATCTACGGCTGCGATGACTGCCAGCTGGCGTGCCCGTGGAACCGCTTCGCCCAGACCAGCGAACTGGCCGATTTCGCGGTGCGCAACGGCCTGGATAGCGCTGCCCTCGCAGCACTGTTCGCCTGGAGCGAAGACGACTTCGACGCCCGCCTGCAAGGCAGCGCAATCCGCCGTATCGGCCATGAACGCTGGCTGCGCAACATTGCCGTGGCATTGGGGAACGCACCGACCAGCGATGCAGCGATGCATGCCCTGCACAGCCGTGCCGACCACCCCTCGGCGCTGGTGCGCGAGCATGTACAATGGGCGCTCTCGCAACATCGCAATGTCCAAATCCATGCAGATTGATCCCAAACAACCCATCGGCGTATTCGACTCCGGCATCGGCGGACTTACCGTCGTGCGCGCCCTGATGGAGCGCCTGCCGTTCGAGAATATCGTCTACTTCGGCGACACCGCACGCGTGCCCTATGGCGTCAAATCGGTGGAAACCATCGCCCACTACACCACCCAGATCGCCGAATTTTTGCTGGAAAAACAGGTCAAGGTACTCATCATCGCCTGCAACACCATGGCCGCCGTCGCCGCCCAGGTAGTGCGCGACTTGTCCCCGGTGCCGGTGCTGGATGTGATCGAAGCCGGTGCCGTCGCCGCGGTGGAAGCCACCCGTACGCGCCAGATCGGCGTCATCGGCACCCCCACCACCGTCAACAGCAATGCCTACGCCCGCGCCATTCAGGCCATGGCGTCGGACGCGCGCATCTACTCCCAGGCGTGTCCGCTGTTCGTGCCGCTGGTGGAAGAAGGCTGGCTCGATCACGAAGTCACCCGCCTCACCGCCCAGGAATATCTCAAACCGGTGCTGGCGGAACATATCGATACGCTGGTACTGGGCTGCACCCACTATCCACTGCTCAAGCCGCTACTGCAGAACGTGATGGGCAAAGACGTGAAACTGGTGGACTCCGCCGAAGCCATGGCCACCCGTACCGCGGCATTATTGGCGGAACAAGGCCTGGCCAACACCGATCCTGCTCCGCCACACTATGAATTTTACGTAACCGATGTGCCGGTCAAATTTCAGACCATAGGCGAGCGCTTTTTGGGGCGTTCGCTGAATCATGTGCATGTGGTGAAATGGTAAAGATTGACGGCGATGCTGGCCTGCCTATCCGGACATAATCAACATGAAACTCAGCCCGCAGGACCTGGAAAAAATCTCCGAGCTCACGCTCCAGCACTATAACCAGCGTTCCGAAGATTTTTGGGAAGGCACCCGTCATCATGATGTGAGCCAGAACATCGCGGCACTCCTGCAATACATGGATGGAGAATCCCCCTTTACCATATTGGATTTTGGCTGCGGCCCGGGGCGCGATCTCAAAGTGTTTGCCGAACTGGGCCATCGCGCGGTAGGTCTGGACGGCGCCGCGCAGTTTGCTGACATGGCGCGTGCGCATAGCGGCTGCGAAATATGGCAACAGGATTTTCTGAAACTGGATTTGCCGCAGCATCATTTCGATGGAGTATTTGCCAACGCCGTGCTGTTCCACATCCCCAGCCAGGAACTGCCAGCGGTGCTGAAACAATTGCACGCGACGCTGAAACCGCGCGGCGTGCTGTTTAGCTCAAACCCGCGCGGCAATAACACGGAAGGCTGGAACGGCGGGCGCTACGGCGCCTATTACGATCTGCAGACCTGGCAGCGGCATATGTCGGATGCCGGATTTATCGAGCTGACCCACTATTACCGTCCCAGCGGTTTGCCTCGGGCTGAGCAACATTGGCTGGCGAGCGTGTGGCGAAAACCATAATGTGCAGCAGGTCGTAAAATTAAAACGGCAAGAACCACTGTTAAAAACGACAGTCTATATGTCTTACAGATCGGCAATTTTGGAGAGTTTCAATGCCTTATTCGGAGCAAACAGTCACTGCAGTACGGCCCTGGTCGGATCGAACCTTCAGCCTGACACTCACCCGTCCGGCCGACTTTGTCTTCGCCAACGGCGAGTTCGTGACCATCGGCCTTAAACAGGAAGGCAAGCTCATCGCCCGTGCCTATTCCATAGTCTCGACCCAGGATGACGACCATCTGGAATTTCTCAGTATCCATGTTCCGGATGGCCCGCTGACCAGCCGTCTGGTCAATATTCAGCCGGGCGATACGGTCTGGGTAAATAGCAAGACTACCGGTTCGCTAACGCTGGCGCATGTGTTACCGGGGCGCAATCTCTATCTGCTGGCCACCGGCACCGGCCTGGCGCCCTTTATGAGCATGATCCGCGATCCGGCCACTTACGCTGCCTACGAAAAAGTCATTCTGGTGCACACCGTCCGCAACGAGGCAGAACTGGCCTATCGTGATGAGCTGGAAAGCAGTGCGGGAGACAAACTGCGCTATGTACCCACCGTGACACGCGAGCCTTTTGCACACAGCGATCGCTGCTCGGATTTATTCATCTCCGGTGAACTGTTCAAGGAACTCGATCTGCCCCAAGCCGATCCTGAGCTGGATCGGGTATTGATCTGCGGTAATCCCGACATGAACCACCAGATGACCGCCTATCTGCGCGAGAACGGCTGGACCATGACCAACCACCGTGGCATCGGCAATTTCAGCGTGGAAGCCGCCTTCGTCATTCAGCACACCTGAAACAACAGGAAGGCAAAAGGCAAAAATCAAGCCCAGGGAAAGGTCTTGAATTTTGCCTTTTGCCTTATTGCCTTTCCAGAACAAACCGCGTCGCTTAATATTTGAGGCGCAGGGAGTGAGCCTGCTACCATACGAGGACTTATGGAACGGCACATGCTCTGCTCAGGAACCCGCAGCCGGATAGCCCGTGCCACGTGCGCGGCAGTCTTTTTGATGCTCGCGGGTTCATGGTTGCCGTTTCTCCCCATTTCCCAGGCACACGCCTCCGATCTTCCTCCCTATCGCTTCGGTGTTCTGCCCCTGCAAAGCCCGAACAAGCTCGCATCCATGTTTTTGCCGCTGACCAAGGTGCTGGAAGATCGCCTGCACCGCCCGGTCCAATTTGTCACAGCGCCGAGCTTCTCGATTTTTATGCAGCGCGTCGCACAGCGGGAATACGATATCGTGTACCTCAATCCTTTGCTGTGCGCCGAGGCGCAAAAATCCGGCTATCACGTTATTGCCAAAATTGCGGGAGAACCCTTCACCGGCATCCTGGTGGTACGCCGCGACAGCAATATCACCAAACTTGCCGCTCCGCTCCGACCGGGATTGCGCCTGGGTTTTCCCGACCCTGGTGCTTTCGCAGCGACCGTGATGACACGCCGCTACTTGGAAAGCCTGGGCATCCCGGTAGACAGGGATTTCGAGGTTAAATATTTCGGCTCCCAGGACTCCGTACTAATGGCCCTGTATTCCGGACTGGTGGATGTTGCCGGCACCTGGAAGCCTTCCCTGCGTTCCATGCCGAAACATATTCAGCAAGCATTGCGGATTATCGCCGAGACGCCGCCGGAACCGCAGATGCCCATCGCCGTACGCGACGACATGCCGGCTGCCGACATGAAAACGGTTGCCAAAGTCTTGGTGGATATGGGCAGCACCAGCACCGGCCGGCAGATTCTTAATGGCATGGAACTGCCCCAAGGCTTCGTGCTCACGAACGATAGCGAGTATGCCAAGGTGGGTAAATGAGCCAACCCGAGTCCGGCAACCTGACCATCCCGTTACCAAAAACCGCTAACAAAAACGCTGGATTCACCCATACATTGCGTTTTCGCCTGATGCTCTCTGTGGCATTGGTGCATGTAGTACTGATGGGCATATTCGTTGCGGACGCTGTGCGGGAACAGTCGGATAAAATCCAGGCCGAGTTATACAGTCGCGGCCGTTCGCTGGTTGCCCTGACCGCTGTGGCTTCGACCAATGCCCTGCTTACAGAGGATCTGGGTGCGCTTGCGGAAATCATTCACCGGGTCAAGAGCCAGCCCGAAGTGGTGTATTGCGAAATACTGGATTCGCGCGGACGCGTGCTGGGGACGACTTATCCGGAACGCCTGGGCAAAGTCTTGCCATTGCTGGCTGCCCGATCTGAACATTTCCCGCTGCCAGCAGGCGATCACGTACTTGATCTGCAAGAGCGGATTCGCATAGCCGATCAGACTATCGGAATCGTGACGATAGGATTGTCCACTGTTCGTATGGATTCCGCCTTAGCCAAGACCTGGCGCGATGGCTTGTTTTTTATCCTCACTGCCTTGATTGTGGGCAGCGGTGCTGCATGGGTTCTTTCTCTGGTCACTACGCGCGGATTGCGCAACATGATGGAGGCAGCGAGCAAAATCAGCCAGGGCAACCTTGACGTAAGGGTTCCTGCAAACTCGCAAGATGAGGTGGGCATGCTGGCTACGGCCTTTAATCACATGGTGGCTTCGCTCAAACAGGCCTCGGAAGACGCCGCACAGGAACACGAACGGCGTAACCAGGCAGAACGGCTCGCTTGCGTGGGTGAAATGTCGGCGATGATTGCCCACGAAATACGCAATCCGCTATCCGCCATCATTAATTCAGTTAATTTGCTAGGCGGAGACACCCTGAACCAGGAAGATCGTAGCCAGGTGATCTCCATCCTGAACAATGAATCCG
Source organism: Sulfuriferula sp. GW1 (assembly GCF_047300855.1). GTDB lineage: Bacteria > Pseudomonadota > Gammaproteobacteria > Burkholderiales > Sulfuriferulaceae > Sulfuriferula. The sequence continues at coordinate 1,123,929 of NZ_CP170197.1, read as the reverse complement.
GGCGTCTGAGTCGTATCCTCGGCGATTTCCTGGAGTTTGCCAAAATGCGCGAGTCACAATTGACCCGCGCCAACCTGAAAGTGCTCATCGAAGAAATCGCCAACATGTTGTACCAGGATCATCAGGCAGGCAAACGTCTTCGCGTTGCCATTCATTGCGCACCGGATGCCCAAATGGCCGTTTTCGATCACGACCAGATGCGCCAGGTATTATGGAATCTCATGCTTAACGCACTGCAATCCATGCCTGAAGGTGGCGAGCTGTCAGTCATGACGCGACGTGCAGGAGAAAAAATAATGGTGCATATTGCGGATACCGGCTGCGGTATCGCACCGGATTTCCAGAAAGAAATCATCAAGCCCTTCGTCTCCAGCCGCAAGGGTGGTACCGGCCTGGGGCTCGCTATCGTGCAACGCATTCTGGTGCAGCACGGCACCCAGTTGAGCATCAAAAGCACACAGCATGTTGGAACAGAAGTCAGTTTTCAATTAAACGGTATTCACTAGTCATGGCTACTATCCTGATCGTGGACGATGAGTTTTCCATCCGAAAAACACTCGGCCTGCTGTTGAAGACGGACCAGCATCAGGCGCTGGAGGCAAGCAATCTGGCAGCGGCCAAAGCCTGCCTGGACAAGCATATCGTGGATCTGGTGATCACCGACCTGCGCATTGGCGAGGAAAGCGGTCTGGAGCTATTGACCTACCTGAAGGACACCGGTTACGCCGCGGAAAGCATCATGATGACCGCCTATGCTTCCATCGAAACCGCGGTGGAAGCCATGCGTCTGGGCGCTTACGATTACCTCACCAAACCCATTAACCCGGACGAGCTGTTATTGCGGGTACACAAAGTACTGGAAAAAAAATCTCTGTACGAGGAAGTCACCCGTTTGCGCGGCGAATTGTCCAGACGCGACAAACTCGGCCACATCACTGCACGCAGTCCACGCATGGCGGAGATTCGGAAAATTGTCGAACGTATCCGGGATCGCGACCTGCCGGTGTTGATCACCGGGGAAACAGGTACCGGCAAGGAAGTTCTGGCAAACGTCATCCATAGCGTGAGCGCCCGCAGTCACGGCCATTTTGTCGCGATCAATTGCTGCACGCTGCCTGAAGAATTGCTGGATTCCGAACTGTTCGGCCACATTAAGGGTTCGTTTACCAGCGCCACTTCGAACCGCAAAGGGCTGTTCCAGCAAGCGCATGGCGGCACGCTTTTTCTGGATGAAATCGGCGACGTCAGCCCGCGTCTGCAGGCCAAGCTGCTACGCGCCCTGCAGGAAGGAGAGGTGCGCCCGGTCGGCAGCGAAACCTCCATCAAGGTAGATGTGCGCATCATCGCAGCAACCAACTGCGATCTGGAGGAAATGGCGAACCAGGGAAGTTTCCGTCGCGACTTGCTGTTTCGTCTGAACGTGCTTCCCATCCATATCCCGCCGCTACGGGAAAGACGCGAAGACATTCTGCCGCTGATTGATTATTTCCTGGAGATGGAGCGTAAACAACTCGGGCGCCACGATCTCAATCTGAGTCCGGCAGCCCGGCAAAAACTGATCGAGTACGATTGGCCGGGTAATATTCGGGAATTAAAAAATGTTGTGGAACGCAGTTTTGCTCTCTACGGTGGGCCAGTTCTTGATGCGCACGAAATCGCCTTGACGATGAGGCCGAATACTCCAGGAATAGTCGAAAAAAACAAAACCCTGGCCGAGGCAGAAGCCGAGCATATCCGGAACACATTAGCCGAAAATCACGGCAATCAGGTCGCGGCCGCGCGTGTTCTGGGCATCAGTCGCTCTACCTTGCGCAGGAAACTGGACGAGATGAGTCACTCATCCCTGTCTCATTCTGACTCACCCCCTGTCGCATTTTAAATCACCTCGCAGCCTATCTCCGTTATCCATCCACAATCAACATATTGAATTAACACAACAATATGCTGATGGCATAACCATTGCTCATGGCATCTCAACACGCTGCAAATAGCGTGGCCATAAGACCCAATGGAGAGCCGGATGGACCTGTTCAAAAAAACCCTTAATCCCGTCGCGGCACTGGCGATCATCGCAGTGCTCGACATCTTTCTATTTCTGGTTGTCGGTGCGTGGACAGTCGGCGGTGGCGAAACCATGATGACCGGGCTCATCGCCAAATTCTTCATGGGCAGCGCCATTGATCGCATTCCGTTCTGGAGTGTCGCGTTCCCGCCCGACCCTTACTACTGGAAAATTTACATCAGCCTGGGAATGGTGTTCGGCGCCTTTGTGGGTGCCGTGCTCAGCAAGGAGTTCTGCTGGCGTATGCCGCATCGCCTGACCGAATGGGTGATGATCACCATCGGCGGCTTGCTTATGGGTATCGGCATCCGACTTGCCTTTGTGTGCAATGTGAGCACTTTTTTCGGACTGACGCCGGAAATGAACCTGGGCGGCTACCTTGCGGTGAGCGGCATTCTGGCAGGCACCTGGGTCGGTACCTTGATTTACAAAAAGAATCTGGAGGGATGACATGACACCTGTGGCGGAATGCCTGTCGGCATTTATTTTTGGCACCACCGTGGGGCTGCTGGTACAACGCTCGCGTTATTGCAATGTAGCAGCCCTGCGCGACGCCATGCTGTTCAAAACCTATCGCAATACCAAAGCCATGCTGGTGGCGATGATGATCATGACGCTGGGGTTTACCGCGTTCATCACCATCGGGGCGGGTAAACCCATGCAATTCGACGTGGGGTTGAACACCTTTATTGGATTGTTTCTATTCGGCCTTGGCATGGTGCTGGCCGGTGCCTGTACGGTGTCCACCTGGGTCAAGGCCGGTGAAGGCAATATCGGCGCGATCTGGGCGCTGTTGTTCACCTTTATCGGCATGTTCCTGTTTTCACTGGTGTGGTCCTTCGATTTCTGGCCGCCTGCGCCGCAGACCATGACCGGCACACCCAACCTGGCAGGGCTGCAGTTCGGGTTCGCCAATGCGGCAACGCTGCAAAGCAGTACCGGTATTCCAGCCATCGTATTCGGCGCGTTGCAGACACTGGTCCTGTTCGGCATCTATCGTGCGATTTTGAAGCGGGAACGTGCGGAGGCTCCGGTACCTGAGCCCCAGGCCGCGTCCATAGAAGCGTCAGCATGCGATGCCTGGGCTGATTCTTCCGCTGAACCTGCCGTGCAAGGCGCCTTGGCAAGAGCCGAGGCAAGCCAGCCGGCATAACCCAATCACCAAGCATAAAGGAGCGAATAATGGGATTTTTCAGCAAGAAAACCGAGGCAGTGCCCGATGCTGGCCAAATGACGCAGGCGGTATTGCCGGACGGTACCCAGCATCTTATCAAGCAGCAAATCAACTGCCTGGGTGACTCCTGCCCGCGCCCCCAGCTGATGACAAAAAAGGCGCTCTCCACGGCGATGCCAGGCGATGTCATCGAAGTCCTGATTGACAACGCCACCTCCATGGAGGCCATTCCTCCCATGATGAAAGATCTGCGTAGCTCGCACCTTGCGACCGTGAGAGCGGACAGGTGCTGGCATGTCTATGTGCGTAAAGATTGAGGAGACGACAATGCGTTTCGCAAAATTACAAATGGTCGTGTTCTCGACATTATCGGCGGCAATCAGCATCGGTGGCCTGGCATACATCTTCTTGGATCCACCCGCTTATCTTCATGCTACCCGGCAAGGTGTGCCCTATTTCACCCCCCAAGTCATCAACCCCGCCGACGGCAAAGCGCTGGATTTGAATATGCTGGTCAGGCATTACCAGGGAAAGGACAAATCATGACTCTGGATTTTGCAAGCATTCTGCAAATCATCATGTTCGTGGTGGCTTTCTATATCACCTATGTCTGCCTTACCAAGGATATTTTTTGAGAGGCTCGCGATGAAGAAAGAAATCCTGATTTTCTGGCTGGCGGCCCTGGCTCTGGCCTTCGGTCTGTCGGCATTGCTGTTCCACTACGCCGCACTTGCGCCTGGCGCGCTTGCCAAAGCGCGTACGCCGCAGCCGATGGAAAGCATGCCGGATGTCAATTTGGGCAATGCCTATGGCACGGTATCGGTTACCGATCTGATCGGCTACTACATCGAACATCCGCCCGCGCCGAAAGGCACCACTGCCGCAGACGACGGCGAGCACCGGTTTGGCGGTTGCTGACTAGCCGGCCATGCGCGGATTTTTCCCGATCCTTTTCACCATGCTGTGGATGGTGCTGGCCGGGAATAGCCAGGCGTCGGAGGTTGCCTTCGGCTATACCGATCATGCCTCGAATCTGATCGGCAGCGTGACGGTCGTGGATGCGCGCGCCGAGGATGCCTGCCTGCATTACACCGTGCGCGGCGCCCACTGCCTTCCCGCTGCCGATTTTCTTGGCCCGCACGGACGCCTCGCGAGCTTTCGCGAAATCTATTGGCTTTTGGGAACCGCCGGGCTGTCGGAGCAAGCCCATGTATTGGTCGTGGGCGATGACCCAACTGAACGTGATTTCGTGGCCGGCATGCTGTATCTGTGTGGGCAAAGAAAAGTATCCATTCTGACTATCCCCATCGCGCGCGGCGCTGGCCTGGAACAGACTCAAATGGGACAGGGCACAGGCCGCGGAATGACGCGCAATCCGATTTATCTAGGTGTCGTACGCGAAGGCCGGATCGTGTTGCGCGACGAACTTGCGCAAGCATTAACCTCAAATCATCCACCGCTTTTACTGGATGGGCGCAGCGAGGACGAATACTGGGGAGCGCGTATCAGGGCCATGCGCGGCGGACATCTACCGGGAGCTCAATCCTTGCCGATGCTCAAAGCACGGCAGCAAATGGCCAACAACACTTTGCAGCTGCCGCTGCGAGACGGGTTGGTCGTATATGCCAACGACCCCTTTGAATCGGTTGCGTACTTTACCTTGCTGCGCGCAGGCGCGGGCGCGGAAGTGCGGGTGTTTCAGGATGGCTGGGTGGATTGGGCGAACCATCCCGCATTGCCGATGGACTCTGTCACCTATCCAAACGCTTTACTGAGTGTCGCCCCTACCAGGCAGCCGGAGAAGCAAACGAATCCCGGTCAAATTGCGCTGATATTGGGAGGAATTTCCATGTTAACCGCATTTTCAGCAGGATTTTTTTACCTTGGAAAAAGGAGAAGCTAGTTGGAAATGCTGTTTGTCATATCAACCGACCGGGGTGGCCGGATTCTGGCGCCACTTGCACATGCCTGCATCAGAAAAGGCATCGCATGGGGCTGCTTTTTTACCAATGACGGCGTTCGCCTGCTTGCCGACAGCGGCATTAAAAACCTGATGGACATGGCTAATCAGGCAATCGCCTGCGAGCACTCCTGGCAACGCTTCATGGCTGAGAAACATTGCCCTGTGGAACTCGGCAGCCAAACCAACCATAGCGCCATGCTCGCCAGGACAGCCCGAGTCATTACCATCTAAGGCAAAAAAAATGACCAATTCCATCAAGACTATCCTGCTTCTCGGGCGGCGTGATCATGCTGAAGCAATGCGCGTAGCCGCAGGCCTGACGATTTTTGGGCACCAGGTGCGTTTAGTGTTTATGCACACGCCAGTCGCCGACACTCCCGAAAATGCAGAGCAGTTCGACCTGCTGGATTTGGCCGACATTGCTCCGGAAACCACCGTGCCAGAGGAACAATTGCCATTTCTTGACAAGGCGGCCCTGGCCGAGGCGATGCTCGAGGCCGATTTCATCATGAGCGTTTAGGATGGAACAGAAAATGGATGAAATCAATGTAGTCGTACTGCAAACGGACATTTTTCCAGACCAGGAAACGCTGGCTGAAGCAATCGAGCAACTTCAACAGACCCATCGCGTGTGGCATTTCGACGCCACACAAACGGGCAATGCCGAGCGGGATTGGGATCAGGCGCTGCTGCGCCTGCTTGATGCCGACCGGATCATCGTTGTTTAACGAAGGAGGAGAAATTATGAAACGGATATTGTTTTTAACTGTAGCCTGGCTGGCGACAGCAAGCGCGACCGCATTCGCCGTAGCCGATAGCCCGCTTGTAGACACCAACTGGATTAAGCAGAATTCCTGCAAGCCAGGAATTGTGGTATTGGATATTCGCAACCAGCTCGACGGTCACTCCAAAATAGATTATTTGCGCGGCCATATTCCGTGCGCCATATACAGCGATTATATGAAGGATGGCTGGCGCGCCAAAGTGAACAACATACCCGGCATGCTGCCGCCGATTCCGCAGATCGAGAAACTGATCGGCAGCCTCGGCATCGACGATAATTCCCACGTGGTGATCTATTCGGCGGGTAGCAACGCCCTGGACATGGGCAGTGCCACGCGCGTTTATTGGACGTTCAAAGTGCTGGGGCACGACGACGTTTCCATTCTGAATGGCGGATATGCCGCTTATGAGGCGGACAAGGCCAACAAGATCGAAACCGGCATGAATCAACCCAAACCGAAAACCTTTGTAGCAAAATTCCGCAAGGACATGTACCCCACGGAAGCCGACGTGGAAAAAGCCAGGAAATCCGGCGTTCTGCTGGTCGATAATCGCCCCAACGACCAGTATCTGGGAGTCAACCGGACGCCCGCTGCGGTCAAACGCAACGGCACTATTCCAGGTGCAAAGAATCTCCCGGAGAGCTGGCTCACCGACAATAACGGCGGCAAATTCCGCAGCGTGGCCGAACTGGAAAAGCTCTATAAAGATGCAGGCATTCCCCTCAAAGGAGAAGAGATCAACTTCTGCAATACCGGCCACTGGGCGTCGCTGGGCTGGTTCGTTTCCAGTGAAGTGCTCGGCAACAAACTGGCCAAGGTTTACGATGGTTCGATGGCCGAGTGGAGCGCCGATCCGAAGGCGCCTATAGAGCAGAAAATCAAGGTGGAATAACGGCCTGTGCGTTTGGGCCGAGTTCTGGTCGTCCTGGTATTGTTCGCTGCCGCCCTGCCTGCATGGGCGAGCGGCGAGCATGAGCGCCGTCTGCAGGTGGAGATCGCCGTCTTGTATGGCGATGCTCAACTGCTGCTTAATCCGGCAACGCCTCCATTGCGACGCGAAGGTTTGCGCCTACGCATCCGCAGCAGTCTCGGAACTCTGGGAATGCTGGCGCGTTATGCCGCTCAGGAAGCCCCGGCTTTGCAATCCGTTACGGGCAAGCAAATCGCCGATTTGCGCACCCAGTTTGCCCACAACAATATCCAGACATTCGCCAGACAACTGAAGCTGCTTGAATCGAGACAGCCTTTAGACATGTCTGGTTTTTTGCCCCTCACTGCAACGCCTTTGCGTTTGCATACCGGACAGGATATTTATCAAAACCTGTGTATCGGCTGCCATCTGAACCCCGTCCTGACTCAACCCAATCCGGCACCCAATCTTTTTTCAATGGCCGCGACCATTCCGCGGGAGGAATTCATCGCCCGTATGCTGGGCGGCATCCATGGCGTGCATCTGACGACGTTGCAAAACCCGTTTACCGACGAAGAAATTGCGAGCATGACAGTGTTCTTCGAGCAGGCGCCACCCCACAGATAGGCAACCAAAAGATTCAAAAACTGTATTGTCTTCGTCGCCTCATCCTCGCCGCTTGAATATTTTGCGAGCTTACGTCTTACGGCGAAATACCTGCTTACCCCATTTCGTGCCTTTCGTGTCTTTCGTGGACCAACTGTTTTTGCCAGAATTAAGCCGCGGCCAGCGTAAAGGCATCCGCATAAATGTCTTTCATTGCAGCACCGGTCAGGAACGCCTTCTTCTTGGCCGTTTTGACCATTTCCGGATTACCGCATAGAAATACCCGCCACCCCGTCAATTTTCCGATATCCGCCAGCGCCACATCGAGGGCCCGGCCCTGGGCATAGCCATCCGCCGGCATTGCATCACCGGAAATACAAGGGGTATAGCTGAAATTGTCGTGGCGGTCTGCCAAGGCGCGCAGTTCGTTGACCAGATACAACCCCTGCGGATTTCTGCTGCCGTGGTAGAGCCTGATCGGACCCGTGTGGCCCTGTTCCAGCGCATCGCGGGCGATGCCGTACAGCGGTGCAAGTCCGGACCCGGTTCCAATCAGCAGGATGGGTTGCTCCGGGTGGCCTGGCACATAAAAACAATTGCCAACTGCCTGGCTGATCTCGACGACGTCGCCGGGTTTAAGGTAATGGTGCGCCCAGCCGCTCACTCGGCCGTCGGGCACCTTGCGGATATGCAATTTCAGGTGCTGATCGTGCGCCGGCACGCTGGCCAGCGAGTAGCTGCGCCCCAGCGTGGCATCCTTGAACAGATTGATGAACTGGCCTGCCCGGTATTCAAGCGGATTTTCACAATGCAGTCCCACGCAGATGATTTCATGGTTGAGCGATTCAATGCTGTGCACGGTCGCCTGGATGCGTGCGCTGCCTGCATCCGGCAGGCTAACTTCCATGTCTTCGAGCGGGTGGCAGCTGCAGGCCAGGAAATAGTTCTGTGCCTTGAGCGTTTCCTTCAATCCATTTTGCGAATCAAGCGGCGGAGTACCGGATATTGAGCGCATCAAACAGGTCTGGCATATGCCATTGCGGCAGGAAGACGGGATGGATATGCCATACCCGGTCAATGCATCAAGTACTGATTGATTTTCGGCACAAGCATAAGTATCGCCGTTAAAAGTCAGATTGGGCATGGCGTATCTCCTGAAATGAATCTATTATTTTCCGAGAACGTCGTTACGCGTGGTCTCGCAAAGCGCTGCCACTTCTGCAATATACGGCTGCGGAACATTGAGTTCCTGTAGCGTCGCTGCCAGATTTTCCACCACCGCATCAAAATGAGCGTCGTTCAGACCTTTTGCGACCAGATGTGCATGGCCGCGCCGCATGTCCATGCCGCTATATTGATTCGGCCCGCCGAAAGCCATTGTCAGGAATGCCTTCTGTTTGGCGGCTTGCCGGTCCATATCCACATCGTCGAAAAAATCGCTGATACGGTCATCGCTCAGCACCTTTCGATAAAAAATTTCCACGGCTGCGTTCACCGCACCGTCACCGCCCAGCTTGTCAAACAGTGTGTCATTCATACTCTATGTCCTTTATTCAAAACGCCAATAACATATATATTAGATACATGTTTAAAGGCAAAATTAAAGGGCTGCAAGCCCTCGGTAAACATATACAACGTCATGAAGTATATGAGCGCATACTAATATGCCATCGCGGTCATGTCAAAAGAAATTTGCAACGGCGGTATAATCGACGCCAGAACGGCAGCGATCAAGGCATATGCAACTTACTCAATACACGGATTATTCATTGCGCGTGCTCATTTACCTCAGCCTGAAGCAGCCTGAAGAACTGGGAACAATCAGTGAAATTGCCGGATTCTACGGAATCTCGCGCAACCATCTGGTCAAGGTGGTGCACAATCTGGCGAATCACGGGTTGATTCAGACGATACGCGGCAAACATGGCGGCATGCGCCTGGCCCGCCCAGCTGCGGAGATCGCCATCGGTGAAGTGGTACGCCTGACCGAACCGAACTTCGATATCGCGGAGTGCTTCAACAAAGCGACCAACGATTGCACCATCACTCCCGTCTGTGCGCTCAAATCCATATTGAGCGAAGCGCGTAGCCGCTTTCTTGAAGAGCTTGATCGCCATACGATTGCGGATGCGGTCACCAGAAAATCCGCTCTATCGAAGCGTATTCATCTGAGCTTGCCCATCACCTCTCACCCGCGCAGGGCAATCTGATACGGGTGACTGCATCAAATCGCGCTTGTCTGCTGTTCCGGCCTGCGTGATTGTCTGGCAACAAAATTCCTTGCCAATCCCTTATACAGCGGTGCGGGACAAACCAGCCGCGAAACCGTACTGGCGATCAGCGCAGCTCCCATCAGCGGCACCATCATGTCCTGGTTGTCGGTCATTTCCATCACGATGACAAAGGCGGTGATGGGTGCCTGTACCAGGCCGGAAAAATAAGCGACCATGCCGACTACAATGATGGCGCTGGGATTGAGACCGGGGAACAACGGCGCAAGTTCGGCGCCCAGTCCGGCCCCGACTGACAGCGACGGCGCGAACAAGCCACCCGGGATGCCGCTCAGAAAAGACACCAGCGTAGCCAGCAGTTTCATCACGCCATAGCTGACCGGCAATGCCACTTTAGCCTCGATCAGGTGGCGCGCCTCCGGATAACCGCTACCAAATACGGTGTACCCTGAAGCAATCCCCAGCAACGCCAGTACCAGCCCACAGGCGGCAGAAAACCAGACCGGATGCTGACGCATCCATCGCCCCGTGCTGCCAGGTAAACCATGGGTACTGGTGTGCAACAAGATGCGACTGAAAATTCCACCGGTCAACCCACCCAGCAGGCCGGCAGAAAACACCAGCCCCCAGGCTTGGGTTCCCGCCAGGCTGGCGCCGGTATGACCAAAGTAGTTATAGTTGCCAAACACATACATGGCTGCCAGACCAGCCACGATGACTGCGGTGAGCAGGGTACCGCTGGTTTTTTCTTCGAACGACCGCGCCATTTCCTCGATGGCAAAAACAATCCCCGCCAGCGGTGTATTGAACGCAGCCGCCACACCCGCGGCACCGCCTGCGACAATCAGGCCATGTTCCGATAATTGCCTGGGTAGTTTGACCCAGCGCCCGATGGAATAAAGAATGGCAGCCCCTACTTGCACGGTGGGACCTTCGCGTCCAACGCTGGCACCGCCGCACAACGCCAGCCAGGTCAGCAGCATTTTTCCCGTTGCAATACGCAGCGACAAAATCTGCCTGCGGCTGGACTGGTCGCGGATTTTCAATGTCGCGATCACCTGTGGAATACCGCTCCCTTCCGCCCCTGGGAAATAGCGGCGGGTAAGGAACACCACCAGCGCCATGGTCAACGGAGTCAATATCAGGGGGAGCCAGGGGGCATAGCCAGTCAGGTGCGAAAACAGATCCTGGGCCTTGTCCGCGCCGATGGCAAAAAGGCTGGCAGCAAGCCCCACGACCACCGCACCGATCCAGAAAATCATGCGCACCAGCCAGAGACGGCCAGATAATAAAATAAGGCGGTGACGACGTTTCAGATACATGCCGTACAGAACCTGACTGCAACCGTGCCCGTGTTGATCATTGGCGCTGGCCGGACTGAACTGCCGCATCGAACGCAGCATCGATGGCTTCAATGATGCGGCTCAGGCGGCGGAAATCCGCAGCGCCGCCTTCACCGGCCATGTAACGCCTGCGTAGCGGTCCCAGCGCGTTCACGACTGCGGCACGTTCGACTTCGGCATGAATATCCGATAACGCACACCACACATATATCATGCTGACGACCTCGCCCAGAAAAGCATCGGGATGACGTCCGTCCGTCGCTGCAATGAGAGTGGCATCAGCGTTGCCGCACAATAGCGTATAGCCAGTGCAAGTTTGAAGCGTTTCCAGTAATTGCGCGTAAGTCATGAAACTCGGATGACACCCATTTGGAATTGGCACTCCAGCACTAAATCTCCCAGCGCTCGGGGTGCGCCCAGTATTTGCTGTTGAGCCAGTCCGGCACCTGTTTGTAATCATGAATGTTGTAACAACACAGTATCATCGTGGCCGCAGCGCAGTCCAAGCGCTGGTAAACCTGCATGCCCAGCGCCAGAAAATCCTGCTCTGTCCAAAGGCTGCGTTGTCCGGTCAAACCGGAGCCTAGCGGAGCGCCTACCAGCAAATTTTTTACCTGCGCATCGCGCAAGCGGGCGATCAACGCCAGCGCTGCCTTTTTATCCATGTGTTCAATGCAGCCCATCAGAATAGCCGCATCATAGCGCGCGTCAGTTTGCACCGCTGATGCAACACTCATTCCTGTCATGTTGTTTGCATCGGCGGCACGATAGGCCCTGACGCAAGCTGCCGCGTCAGCCCCCAGCGCAAGCAGGGACTGTGGATGACAACCCTCCAGATAGCGCATAACCGGAGGCACAATGTCGCAGATCATCGCCAGAATTTCACTGCCTGGATTGCTTCAGCTGCTGCTCCACAAATGCCAGCAGATCGGGGCTTAAGGTATTGCTGGCCTTGGCACGGAGAAATGCTTCCTGCGCTTCCATCTGGCGTTTTTCGGCTTGCAACGAGATGCCCAGCCCCATCAGCCAGACGCCTGATCCGGGAACTTTGCGCAGGGCCAGTAAATAATGCTCGATGGCTTCCTTATTGCGACCTTCGCGTTGCAACAGCGCCGCCAGGAAAGCCTGATAATCGGGCAGTTCGGCTGCATAAGGCAAGCTATGCTGCAGCGTCTTCAGAGCACTCTGGGTATCCCCCTGCTCTACTTGCAGACGCGCCATGATCATTGCCAGACCGGTTTGTCCGGGGTTGAGCTTCAAGCCGTCGCGCAAACTGCGCTCGGCTTCGCCATACCGCTTGGCCGCCACCAGCAAGCCCACCTGAGTTTGCCGCGCAGCCGTATTGCCGGGGTCGAATTGCAGCACATTACCGAGCAATTCGATCGCTTCTGGCGTGCGTCCCTGCTGCAACAGGGATATTGCCTTGCCATATTCATTTTCAGCGCGCTGCTGCGGTGTGATTTCCTTGATCTGCTTGGCGACAGCCGCCGTTGCCACCTCTGTATTTCGCCCCGTATCCACCCGGCTGCCAGGCGCGGGAAGCGCCTGCGCAAGTGCGACAGGGTTGGGTTTTCCCGAATCCGCATCGGGCTGGAGCGAGACAGAATTGGCCGGTACGGCCGGCCTGCCGGGATCTACCCTGGAGGCTGGCGGCAACACAGGCTGCAGTACAGGCAATGGTCTGTTTTCCGTTACCTGCGGTTGGACAGACGAAAGCGCTTGGGACGCGCTGATTTGCATTGCCAGCTTCAAATCAGGCAGGGCATGCTGACCAGGTACGGACGATGTCCTGGGTTGCGATGAATGCTGCACATCCCTGGCGTTTTTTTCTTGCGTTGCCAACGCCCCAGCTGTCGTGCTGGTCAAGGTCGCAGCATCCCTCGTTCTGAAGGGCCCCATCCGCCAGACCAGCATGCCCGCGATGATGGTCAAGACCAGTAGCAAAATTGCCCACCAGGCAGGATGTATCCGGCTGCGTTTCGGCACAGCCCTGAGTTGCGCGGATATCGATGCATCTGCCTCTCTTGCAGAGTGCCGATTTTCCAGGTCCTGCAGCATTTGATTGATCACGCTCATCGTAGCACCACCCATCCCAATGCACTGCTGCCGGCAATCAGCAGCAACGCAGCCGCTATTATCCACCAGCGCAACAGGCTCTTTTTAGCCGATCCGGTATCCATTGCGGCAACTCGCACATGACGCGCGCTCACCTGATGCCTGCCCTCGCCATAGGTCAGCATCAAGGCCTTATGCGCCACGATATTGACCAAGCGCGGAATCCCGCCGCTTGCCGCATAGAGTTGATTTGCCGCACCGCGGCTAAACAGGCGCCCGCCCGTAAAACCCGCCACATTGAGGCGGTGTGAAAGATAATAATCCATGTCGTCGCGCTGCAAAGGACCAAGATGATAATGGAAGGTGATGCGCTGGTTCAGTTGGCGAATAGAATCCTGCTGTAACTTCTGGTTGAGTTCCGGTTGCCCGAACAGCACGATCTGCAGCAACTTGCGTTTTTCCGTTTCCAGGTTGGTCAGCAGGCGGATCGCCTCCAGGCTCTCCAGCGGCATTGCCTGGGCTTCATCCAGACACAACACCACCTGTTTATCCTGCCGGGCGAAATCCAGCAAGGCTGCGGTCAGGGATTTGAGCAAATGATGCTGGTCGACATCCGGCTCCAGAACAACACCCAGTTCATCCGCGAGCGCCAGAAGCAGGGTGTGTGGAGTGAGGTAGGGATTGGGAATATAGGCGGTCACGAAGCGTTGGGTGACAGGCGCCGGCTGCGGCTCACCGTCCGGGACCGCGACGGCACCGTGCTCCTTGTTGATGCTGGCCAGGAACTGGCGGCACAGCAGCGTCTTGCCGGTTCCCACCTCGCCTGTGATCTTGATGAATCCTTCCCCGCTCCGGATCGCGACCAGCAGGGTATTCAGCGCTTCCTGGTAGTCGGCGCAGGCAAAAAAGTAACTGGTATCCGGAGTGATTCCAAAAGGCGCTTCACGCAGTCCGAAGTGGGCAAGGTACATGGTCAGGGGCGACCTGCTGAGTTCCCCATACTCGATCCATCTCCAAAAGTATCGTTACGCTGCATTTTCTGGATGCGCTCGCGGCTGTTCAGAATATCCTGCGCCCAATCACTGTCGCCCTGAACCACCGTCGTTTTCAGCAGAATGACCAACTCGCGCTTCTGGCTGACGCGATTGGTATTGCGGAACAGTGATCCAAATACAGGCACCTCGCCGGCAACCGGCACTTCCGAGCGATCGTCCGTCATGGATTGCCGCATCAATCCGCCTATGGCGACGATACTGCCATCCTGGACCCGCACGACGCTGTCCGTTTCGGATACCGCACTGGATGCAAGCGGGAGATTCAATGAGCCCAGCGTACCCCCAAGATTAATGGTTTTGAGGTTCTCGGTGACCAGGCTTACGGACGGGTGAATGTGCAGGATGATTTCGCCGTCTTCAGAAATCTGCGGCGTTACGTCCAGGGCGATTCCCGAGAAAAATGGCTGCAACGTCACGTTAGGCGTTGTCGTTGTCGCGGTGCCGGTAACCGTGGTCGAGCTTACGTTGGTGACGAAAAAATCATCCGTGCCCACTTTGAGCACCGCCATCTGGTTATTCAAGGTGGCAATGCGCGGACTGGATAGCACATGCACCGTACCCTGAGTATTCAGGAACGAAAGCAGCGCGGCAAAATTGCTGGTCTGATAGGCCAGGCCGAATAAGCCATTGGCAGCCGTTGCTGCACTGGCCGTCGCAATATTTGCCAGGGTAGAACCCGGCGTAGCTGCCAGAGAGGGGCTGGTCAGAGGACCGCCAAGCGTGCTTAGCGTCGTTCCGGGCGTCACAGAACCCACTGATACGGCGCTGTTCGGCCCAGTCCTGAATGCCGCCCAGTTAATCCCGGCCTGGTAGCCGCTATTGAGTTGCACCTCGATGATCTTGGCCTCCAGCATCACCTGACGATCAACCGATAGCTGCGTGGCTTTCAGGTAATTCTGCACGTGCCGTATTTCGTTCGGCATCGCGCGAATCAGCACCACGCCAGATTGCGGGCTTACCACTACCTGGCGGCCATCCTTATCGCCGATGATGGCCGTCAACGAGCTTTTCAATTCGCCCCAGAAATCGGTCTCGGTATCGGTCGTGATTTTGCTGGTTTCGAAGGCGCGGCTGGTAGGCGCACCAGTCGTCGTGGTCGTACCGCCGGGCGTCGTCGGCCCGGTTGACGATGAATTGCTCACCGAACCGGAAATCACCCGAATGTCAGACGCGCCTTTGCGCTGGCCGCTGATGTAGTTCAGCTTGAACACCCGCGTCTGCATGGTGAGCGGCTGAATGAAAATGCGGGTACCGTCCACCTTGTAATCGTATCCGTAGAGTTCGCGGATCGCGTCGAGCGCTTCAAATACGGTGACGTTCTTGAGATTCACCGAGATCGTGCCGCTCACCTCAGGGTGTACCAGCATGCTGTAGCGCGTACCCGACACGATACCCAGGAACACCTGCGTAGCCGGTGCATTGTTGACGACCAGGTCGAATCGTTGCTCGGGCGGTTTGGCAACCTTGGGCATTTCGATATTGAGCGGTGGCAGGAGTGCAGCATTCACCGCGCTCTGCGGCGCCGGCTTTGCCTGCGCGGCAGCGGCCTTGTCGAGCTCGCTATTGATCTGGTTATAAGTAGATTTATCCGGCGCCTCCAGATTTGCACACCCGCTTAGCGCCAGCGTCACCAATCCCAACAAGACCGGTATAAGTCGCACCGTAGCCGAGGTTTCCCGGTTAGTCGACAATTCCCTGAATAAAATTCGTTTTTGCATTTTTTCTACCTTTTTGCCTGCCGGGACGATCAGTGTTTATGGTGCTGGCTGCGCATGATGAGGCGTTTGCCGACATCGGGGAAAAGTTTCAATGTCTGCACACCGCTGCTGCCTTTCAGCAGCACTTCATTCTCGTTAATCATGACAACCCGGGCGTCGCCCAGCTTCTCCCCAACCGTGACACGCTGCCCGCTGATAATGGCCGAACGCTGGTGTGCCGAAATGAGCACGGACTGCAACTGGGGGCCGCTTGTCGCCGGCGTTCCCGCATTTCCTTGCGGCGCAGACAACTCGGCCGGCGGCCGCGTCGGATCCTGCAACATATCGGCAGCAGCAAAAGGAGAAAAACAATAGGCCAAAATTAAAAGGCAAAAATCAAACCCGTACATCTTCCAGCTTTTGCCTTCCAATTCTGGCTTCCCGTTTTTGTCTTTTGTCTTTTGATTTCTCATATTGCCAGCCATGCCTTATCCAGGCTCAAGGTATACAGTCGCAAGGTAAGCGTCACCTTGGGATATTTCTCCACATCCAGATCCGCCTTTCCCCAGAACATGTGCCAGGGCAGCGATTCCATCTCGGTCAGATAGCGCAACAGATCCAGATAGCTGCCTTCCAGCGTAATCTCGACCCCGTGTTTATATACCAGGCTTTCAGGTGTGGCCGGTTTTTGTGGTTGCGCTGGTTTGTCGGCCTCGCCTGGCGTCTTGCCGGTTGCAGCAGTGTCAGGCTCGCCCAAAACGGTTACCGGTAGGGTCTTTAATGCCACCAGCCGCAACGAGCGGTTGTGCTTCAGGATATCTTCCAGCAGCACCGGTATCCGCTGGGGTGGTACCAGCCCGCTTTGTATGTCTTCAAGCGTTTTCCCCGTCCGCTCGGATTGTTCCCGCAGTTGCGCAAGACGTGCGCGCAAAGCGACATCCGGATCGACATTCCAGCTATTCACCAAGGTCTGGATTTGCCTCTGCATCGCACTGGTTTTTTCTTGGGTCTGAGCAATCTGTTGCTGCAATTTTTTATGCCGCGTCAACAAAGGATTGATGAGCAGGGTATTCACCAGCACGATCAGCACCATCGCGACTGCAAGAAAGATCAGGGCGCGTTCGCGCAAGCTCATTGCATCAATACGCTCTGCCCAAGCTTGCCATTGTGCTTTCAGGGCGCTCATTTGGCGGGCTCCGCTTTTGTCTTGCTCAGGCTGAATTCGATATACGGGGGCAGCGGCGCCGGTTTTCCATCTGCCGTTTTTTCGGCTTGGGGCAGGCGCATTTCCAGCATGCTGAATGTCTTCCCTGCCAGCACAGGTTCTTTTTTCAGACGACTGATGAAAACAGGCACCAGCTCCGCCTGCAGGGTTCGGCCATTGATCGCCATGTTGCTACCCAGGCCTGTTACGTGGAAACCGGTAATCCATAACCCGCTCAGCGTCTGCCGCGAGAGCGCACGCAGATATTCGGAAAACCCCTGGGTATTGCCCAGTTCCCCTTTGCCCAGCAGCTCGATAATTTGATGGCGCGCTTTAACATCGTTATCCATCTGCACGACTTCATCCTGCAGTAATTTACTGGGATGGCGTGGTCCAAACGAAGCGGAAGCCTGCGCCAGCTGTACCTGCGTGGCCTGGAAGGATTTTTCAGTCTGCACGGAGCGCTGTTCCAGTCCGGCGGTGCGATACCAGGCGTAACCGTAAACCAGCAACGAACCCAGCAGGATGAGGCCAAGCGCCTGCATCATGGTTACGGTGGAGAAATATTTCTCCTGTTTGCGGAACAGCGGATTGTAGAGGTTGATCTGTTGGCTCACAGCACCTTTACCTCTTGTCGCAGCGCCGCACCCAGCGCCATGAAATAACGCTGCTGTTGTGAGGCCTGCTCCAGTTCCGGCACTTTGGAAATATCCAGAACAGCATCCAGATTGAAGGTTTCAACCGGCATGTATAAATTGGCAGCCAGATATTCCTGCAAACCGGCACTCCCTTCGCCCAAAGGCGCAAGCATCAGCTTGGCGACCGCAATAAATCTGAACTGGCGTTCAAAATGATCGAACGAGCGCTGCAGTTCCAGAGTGACCCGGTCATAACACGCATTTTTCTGGGTAATATCCGTCTGCTGCAATTGTTCCAGGGTCACGTCAAAGCGCCGCGACAGATACAGTTCACCGGCGAAAGTGATAGTGAGCAAACCGCCTGCCTTGTCAAAGGAAAGTAATGCCAGGCCACGATCTTGCGGCTCCAGCAAGGCCGAAATATTGCGTTGCGCCATTTCCGGAATATCGATGACGCTCAACGGAATTTTGAGTTGTTCGAATAGCGTCTGGCGCTGCCTGATGAATGGAGAATGCGCCGCGACCGCATACATCGAGCCTTTGCGCTCGGGTGCGTTTTTATCGCCCGGAATATCCAGCACGTCGATGGTCGCATCATCGATATGAAAATCCAGCATGTCCTTCAAGCGCCAGCGAATTGCCGTTTTGAGTTCCTCTTGCGGAACGTTTGGCGTATCCACGGATAACAGCTGATACTCGCCGGGATTCAGCAAATTCGTGCACTCATAACGATCGACGTGCAATTCCTTGGCTATTTTTTCCATTGTGGGTTGGACTTGCGATTCATCGGCGGGATAAAAAGCGACCAGCTCCACCTGGGACAGGGCGGCTGGTACGGGCGTGACATGCGCCATATAAATGCCATCCTCCTCAATATTGATGGACAACCAGCCGGCAGTTTTTGTTGTTTTCGAGAATAGACGCATGCCCACAGCCATTTGTAAAAACCACTTGAAATTAAAACAATAAGCCATTGTTGTCAATTGGCTTTTGCCTTTCCCACTTCAATTCACCCGAATACATCCAGCTGCTCTACGCGATAACCCTCTTTTTTCCGCAGTACGCCAACTATTTCTGCTAATACATTTCACGTATGTAAATGAAATCGTTTGCGTTTTTATAAATGCCAAATGTGGCGCGTCCGTGCGGATTCTGGTTATAGTTTGTGCCCGACCATTTGCCTTGCAGATAAGACTGGTTTGCCGCCGTTACGGCTTGTTGAGTGGTTGGCAGTGGTGCCACGCAGGTCGGACCGGTAGCGCTGGCACCCAGATTCACCGTCAGATCCACGCTGCCGTTATTGCCCGCGCCGGGTTTCACCAGTTTCAGGTTGCTGCTCTTTCCGCCACTCAGCCGTCCGCTAACGGAAACCGCAGTTTCGCAAGCGCTCAGATTGGTCAAATAATTACCCATGGCAATATTGGTGGCGGTGATAATCGTGCAGTTATCTGCCGCATTGGTGACAAAAACTGTCCCATTCCAATATTGCGCTTCAGCCGGGATCGGCAAATCCAGCAACTCCGAACCAAACGCATTGCTCAGCCTGAGTCGGCCATAGCGGAACAGATTGCCGGAATCGAAAGCAATACCACTGCCCGTGCCATTGAAAATTGCCGGTGTCGTCGTGTTGATGGTGCCATTTCCTGCCACCCCCACTTCACTGGCATCAGTAACACTCAGGTTCAGGGAAATATTGGCATTGAAAGGCGCCTGCGGTGTGGTCAGGCTGCGCACATAGGCCAGCAGATCGGTACTGTTGACATTTTCGCTGCCGGTCCCGTCATTGTTTGAGGTAATAGTCGGCAGGGTAGCCAGGCCGGTATCCAATGTCCCGGAAGGGCTGCTATAGGCATATGCGGCTGCAGGCCGCCACAGACTGCCAGTATAATTCTGTGTCGTGGCACCAGCGGCATTCTGAGCAGTAATCAGCGCCTGAGGAGCGGTGATATAGCCGAATCCTTGACCAATATACGTAAACGAACGCGAGGTGCAGACGGTGTCGTTGAAGGTCTTGAATGATGGCGTATTGCTTCCTGTCACGCTGAAATGATCGGGCACAAAGCGCCCCACATTCAGCGCTCCTGAGCAAACATACCCCCCTGCGCAGGTCTGAGGAGTGCCATCATTAGCATCGACGCTAGCGAAACCAGAATCCACTAACCGCATAGTGAATGCTCCAACCTCGCTATAAATCGCGGTATTGCTAGTCACGCTACCGGATGCCGCGTTCCAGCTACCCGGGCTAAATGCACCCGCCGTGCACCCGGTCGGGAGTAGGCAAGCTGTCACGCTTGCCGCAGGAGTACCTGTGTAGTTGCTAGTAGTATTACCCAGACCATTCACAGCGGTGGCATTGACAGTAAATGGCTGCCCTGCCTTGTGAACGTTGCCGCCCGAAACGGCGGTGTTATACAAAGTTCGCGCGGTTCCCGACGCACCCCAATTAGCGTCGCTCACGCTCACGTTACTAAAACTGGCCGGCCGGATAGCGAAATTATCAGTGGAACAACCAATGGTTGTTGGCGAGCCAGACGCCGGATAGGAAATGCGCACCCGCACATTACGCCAAGCGTTATTTTCCTGAAAAGCCACCGTTTTGCGCCCATTATCTGCAGCAGCGTAAGTCGGATTAGTAGGCAAAGTCTGAATGGTAGCCCAGCTCGCATTGCAGCCATTCGAGTCGAGCACCCCACCCGAACTGGCGTCCAGCAATTCCACTTTGACCGCACCAGTAAAAGTGGTGAGGAGCGCGCTTTTCGTCGTATTGAGCGCAATCAGGTCCAGATTGAACGGCGACCCGGCAACCTTGGTCTGAATCACACCCGTGATTGCGCCGGACGCTGTGGAAGTCTCATATGCATTGAAGCCGCCGGGCTGCGAACCGGAACAGATTACCACCGGTCGAGTGCTACCGTCTGCATTGAGGCCCGCGAGTTGATTATTATAAATGGTCGAAATTTGGGTGGCGTTCAGGGCATTGGCATAAACCCGCATTTCATCAAGCGGTGCACCGAAGCCTTGTGCGGCAGATGTGTTGACGTAGTCGTAGGAGGTTCCTATATAAGCCAGATTACCGTTGGTTTGCAGATTGACTTGATCACGCAAAGAACCGTCTATATAAAGGTAGCTCTTTCCTGCCTGCCCGATAAGCGCAAGATGGTGCCAGCCGTTGGCAAGTGTCCCGAACTGGAAATTTCCACTTACATCATTAGTGGGGCTATACGTAAAAACTCCCCACTGATAATTGTTGTTACGATCCAGGTACAACAAATCTCCGTTGCCGGATGTGGACGCAAGGACATGGTATCGCTGGGTTGAGATGAATGGCGTCTGGAACCAGACGCTGAGCGACCAGTCCCCCGCCGTCAATGGAATTGAAGTGGATGGCTGAGCCCAGGTGCTGTAGCTATTGAAATTTCCATAGCGCTGCACCTGACCCGGTGTTGAGGTGTTCAATCCGTTCTTTGCCTGGGCGTTATAAGTACCGGTGGAATCAATCACTTCGTTGCCGACGCCGGAATAAGAGCACTCATCGAAGTGATAATCCGCCAATAGTACTGCCGCCAGTTTCAGGGCGATCAGCTGTCCGATGTTATTCACGCTGCTTGACGACGTCGCGGTCTTGTTACTGGAATTTCCTGCCGAAGCCTGCGTTGCATCAGCAGCTTCGATGGTAATTCCGTTCGGCCCGGCGGCGGTGGCGACATCATATTGCTCCGTCATTCCGGCAGGCGCCAGGAAGCTCGATGCGTCAGCTGTAGTGTAAAAACCAACCAGTTGCGCGTCGCTAACCGTAGTCGTGACCGCCTTTGCCAGCACAGACGTGCCATTGCCGGTATGAGTGCTGAAAACATCGATCGGAGCCGTGCTGTCCACGCCGCGATAGGCGATGATTCCCGCAGCAGCGCGCTGGGAAGAACTGAAACCCCAGGAATAGCTTACTGGCTCGACACCTGCCACCTTATAGTACAACGCCTGTACCACCGCGCCGCCGTTATCAGCGACGATCAACGTCCAGCCAGAAGGGGCGGAAATCGTCGTTGCCGTTGACCCGCTGTGCACGCTGACCTGTGCCAGCATCACATCGCCTGCGGCGACACCCACCGGTACGTTTACCGACAATGACGTACTCGTGGCACCCCCACCTCCGCCTGTTACAGTGGCGCTGCTCCCGACCAAGGAAATCGCCGCCTGCGCCGGCAATGCAAACAGCAATGCCACTACCCATAAGCTACCCAGCGCGTAAAATCGCTTCATCATCGACCTGCCCCTTTTACCCACAGGGCCCCTGTAAAAGTGTTCGTATAGGTGTTCATTTTCCTATCGTCGCTTGCAATTGCCGTTCCACATACGTGGCGCCGCCTACCGTTCCCTGGCTGGCAGTTGAAATGATCTGATACATGTTCACCGCATTGCCGCCTTCCGTAGTGGAAGGGAATTGATTGCACTGCACTACGATGCTGAATCCGGCCTGCGTACCGCCTGCCGTTAACGACGTGCTGGATTGGCATTTTGAGCTGATCAACACTTGATAGGCACCCCATTCGATACCGGTACGCGCTGCCTGATAGGCTCGGGTGCCTTGTACATCCTGTGCCGAGGTGATGTGCTGCACGCTGGAGAAAGTCAGCATGAACGCGACCAGGGCGGCCAGCACGACCACCAGAAAAATCGCGGCGACGATGGCGAAACCGCGCTGGGTGGCGTGGGTAATGGAGCGGTTCCGGTCAGGGCACATTGCTGACATGCACCTCGTAATACAGGCTCACGCTTTCGTTGTTTTGGGTAACCTGCAGCCAGGCCGATACCAGACCCGCGCGCTGGGTAATCACCTGCTGATCGTAGTTAAAATTGCAACCCGAAACATTCTTGGCCAACAGCGCTCCCGGTGTAGTAAAACTGGTGGGCTGGCTTGCCTGGATGGGATAATTCCAGTAGCGCGTGAGTGTACCGGTGCCGTTGCCACTGGCATCCGTTCCCACCCCGGCGCAGACGTAGGAGACCGGGTAGGAAATAATCTGAAAGCGGTTGGCAGGCGAAGCGAACGGGAACTGCTTGTCTGCAATCTTGACATTGCTGCCAGCAGTGCTAATGGGACTGGTGTTGTCGCCCTTATAAGCATCCGCACCCGAAATTCCCAAGTTGTACACTGCGACCAGATTTTGTGCGCCTGGCACCGTCGAGACAGGTGGGCCTAGCACATCAAAGCTATTGTCAAGGGTAGTGAAATCCAGAATATCTCCCGCCCCGCTATTATCTACCTCGGCCCGATAACGCCCGCCGCCGCTGGTTTGCAGAAACTCCAGATAATTGCCTCCGCTCACGCGCACGCTGTTCGGCAACGCCAGATGCAGGTCGCGCGAGATGCGGCGCTGAGCGGTATCCGCAATATCGGTCAGTTCGGCACGCCGTGCTGAATCGAAATAGCCCTGCACCGGCGCGCGGATAAACACCGCTACCATCCCGGCGATGATACCGGTAATGGTGATCACGATGATCGCCTCGATCAGGGTGAATCCGCGTTGGGTTTTGGTCATGGTTGTCATCATTTCGTCATGGCACCGCATTCGGCGCATAGCGGAAACGATAGCCGGTGAGGGTGATGTCGGTGCTGCCGGAAACCACGCGCACATCGATTTGCAAAACATCGGTAGCAGGCAAAGAAAAACTTGTACCTACCTGGGCGATACTGACGCTGGCGGCATATGCGCCGAGCCCGGTAATCGGGCTACCGGTTATATCCACGATGGAAGGCATGGAGAAATTCGTGTAGTCGGATACGTTGTTGGCATTGCGGGGACTCGTTACTCTGGCCGTCGCGGGCAGCGTATCTTCCGAACCCGCCACACCGCCAGTACAGCTACTCGCACTGCTCGCGGTCAGCGCCAGCGGATCAGTGGGAAAACAGTAAGTAAAGGGCTGCAACTCGATCTCTTCCAGCAAGGCCTCGGCAATCGCCAGAGCCTGCTTGCGCACCATGGGATCGGCGCTGTGCTGTGTGGTGACGTTCATCACCGACAGCACACCTGCGACTGCGACGCCGACGATGACGATGAACATCACCAGTTCGATCAGCGAAAGGCCAGCCTGCCGGTAGCTGCTAGGAATGGACATAGCCGGTGTCCTGTTCGACTATGATGCTGCCCGATGCCCCATTCACCTGCATGGTTTGACCGATGCTGGCCTGCCCGAGCGCGTTGAACTGGAAAGGGGTTGGAGTACCGGTAAACGTTACGCCTGAGTGTGCTGTGACCAGAAAAGGGCTGGTACCGGCTGGCCCAGCCAGATTGATGTCACAGATCGGTGAGCCGGCAACTGAAGCCATGGTGAGGGTAACGCTGGTTGAGCTGAAGCTCACGCACACCGTGCGGCGCTGGGCGATTGCCGCTTTCTGGGCATAGCGCAATGCGGCCAGCGTTTCATCATTGAATCCGCGACTGTCAAAAGTTTGACGATCGAAAAAACGAGGAATAACAGCAACGGCAAGTATGCCGATGATGACCATGACCACGATGAGCTCGATGAGGGTGAAGCCGGAAGCTGATTTGCTAAGCACATGGAGGCCGGTTTGCCGGGACAATCGTGTAAGGTGCATCAGCATATCAGCCCATCAATTCCATCGCTGCCTGTCCCGAAAAAAAGTCGTCCAGCTAACAATGCGTAAGGCGCATTAGCCCGAAGGCATAATGCGCCAGTACCTGGGTGAGAGCATTTGCATGGACATCCATGCGGCGCAATACGCTGTGCTAGTGCGCCCTACGCGTGCCGCATTAAATGCCGATAATGTCTGCGTTTGCTGTAGCACCACCAGAGGTTTGGGTAACCACGCAGCTGTTATCTCCTGCTACGAGCACAGCAGTATTATCCAGCGTATATCCAGTAGGGATTCCGCCTTGCAATATTGCAGTGGCCGCCGTCTCACAAGTAAGCCCAATAGTTGCCGAACCTTTTGAGCTATTTGCGCTTCTGGCTGCATAATTAATAGCGCTTGCTGAACTAATGGCGCCGACCACCCCTTTAAGTGCTGCAGTACTTGCATCACTACTCATATCAATAAACTTTGGTAGTGCCACCGCAGACAAAATCCCGAGAATAACGATCACCACGACCAGTTCGATCAAGGTAAAACCTGCTTGTACTTTACGCATCATTCAACTCCTTTAATTTTGAATAAAAAATGTCTCTGAATACATCTCAGCAATTAACATGCCTGTACCTGCATAGGCGCCTTCCTTAACAACCTGAAGTCGTCGATGTGATGACTGGCGCAACCAGAACTCCGCCTGTAACGGTAGCGGCGGTATAGGAAATCCGGCAGTTCGGTGAAGTGCCTCCGTTAATGTCGATCACTATCGGATCGGTCGGAGTGGCACCCGCTGTAATGGTTACCGCATCATTCGTCGCATTCAGTTGCGCTGCGGCAATAATGCCGGCGGCGGTCGCGTCGGGGTACTGGTTAACCATGGCAACGGCTGTTCCGTCCATATTGGTTGTGCCACCAGTTACCGTACAGGTGGAAGGCGTAGTCAGCCCCGCCAGATCCACCATGCAATTGGCACGCGCCAGTGCGGAAGCTGATCTAACGGCTCCGTAAATCGCTTGCGCCTTGGCTGCACGCGCCTGGGTCTGCAGGTTGATATAGCGCGGCAAAGCTGTCGCCGCGAGTATCCCGATGATCGCGATGACGACGACCAGTTCGATCAAGGTAAAACCATGATGATTTTTACGCATTTGTCATTCCTCCGTTTCCATCACTCAATAGCCGGCTAAATTCCGCTGCTGACCAACAGCACAAACCATGCCATCAATCAGTGTGCATCTTGCTCAGGGAACTCTGGCGAGAGTCACTCCCTCAACTTTGGGTATTTTGCTTCCACCTTTAACCGGTGGATGTATCACCGCGGCCACCCGGAAACGTACCGCTGATGCGCGGGGCTCCGTTGCGAAAATATTACCGCTATCTGGCATGTAGATTAGCTCGTGTCGACTTGTATCAAAATACCAAGCATTGCCGGGAATCGCGCTCTGTTCGGGGTTTTGCAATGCACCGATATAATTGGGTGGTGGCGCAGCCAGCCAGTTGACGGGGTTTTCATGCACCAGACCGGCTATCTCATCCATCTTGCCCTCCATCATCAGCTCTGCCACGCGCAAACGCAGGCCGCTGCGCATGTTGATGACGGTCATTTCCATGGCGGTTTTTTCAGCCAGCGCCTGATAGCCAAGAAATCGGTCGTAGAGTACGAGGGAAAGTACGCTGACCAGCAGAATGACCCCCAGCAGTTCGAACAGGGTGAAACCGGCCTGCCTTTTAATAACCCAAACAACTGACGCGGGGCGGCAGGATATGCCACGCCGTACAGTTTTCATTTATGCAGCGCGACCTTGCCGAGATCCCATATCGGCAGGAATACCCCCAGGGCCAGGACCAGGACGATGATGCCCAGACCGACAATCAGGATCGGTTCGATTTGCGACGACAGAGTCTTGAGTTCGTAATCCACTTCACGCTCGTACATTTCGGCAATCTCTTCCATCAGGCTGTCGAGTTCGCCGGTTTCCTCACCCACCGCAACCATCTGCAGCACAACGGGGGTAAACACCCCCGCTGTCACGGCTGTGCGCAGTATGCTTTCGCCGCGTTCGATGCCATCGCGCATTTGCGTGATGCGGCTGGCGATGTAGGCGTTGTCGACCGTCTGGGCCACTACGTTCAGGCACTGCACGATGGGCACACCGCTCTTGCTGGCCAGCGCGAAACTGCGCGCGAAACGTGCCAGCGCGCCTTTCAAGACGATCTTGCCCACAATCGGGAAACGCAGCTTGAGCTTGTCCCAGCGGTAACCGCCGTTGGGAGTGGCGATATAAAGCTTGAACGCTATGGCGGCACCCACGAGCAATGCCAGCATCAGCGGCCAGAACCTGACCATGAAATTGGAGAAGCCAATGAGTATCTGCGTCATCAGCGGGAGTTCGGCGTTAAAGCCCGCGTACACTTTTGCGAACGCCGGGATCACAAACAGGTTGATCACCGTGATGGCTACGGCCATCGCAATCACCACAAACATCGGATAGCGCAAGGCTGTACGTATCCGTTCGCGCATCAGGCGCTCGAATTCGAGATGGTCGAACAGGCGCAGGAATATCTCGTCCAGGCGCCCGGTCATTTCACCGACGCGCACCATGCTCAGATAAAAAGGAGAGAAAACGTCAGTATGACGGCGCATGGCCGCGGAAAGCTCGCGACCCGAATCCAGCGATTCGCGGATATCGCCCAGCACGCGTCCAAACGATTTGTTGATGGCGGATTCCTGCAAGCCGGCCAGCCCGCGCATGATCGGCACGCCGGCCTTGAGCAGCGTGTAGAGCTGGCGGCTGAACAGCTGCACATCGATGGAACGAATCTTTTCTTCGGTCAAGCGTGCCCACCAGCCACCTTCACCGCTCAACGCAGGTTTTTTGGTCAGCGTGATTTCAATCGGCGTGATGCCGGTATTGAAAAGCTGCTCCGCCACCGCGCTGCTGTCCGGGCTTTCAAGCACCCCGCGCACCAACTCTCCGTGGGTATTGCGGGCTTTGTATGCGAAAAATGCCATCTATGAGGCCTTTGGGTAAAAGGCAAAAGGCAAAAGGCAAAAATTAAAAGGCAAAAATGGAGTGGTCAATTGGGTGTTTTTTTTCATTTCACGCTCTCTTTGGTTTTTGCAGTGCCTTTGACAGTGGCTATTGATTTTGAAAGTATCGCTTTTAGTTGAGCCGATTCACCTATGATCACCACTAGCGTTTCTCGAGGGAGCATCTCGGTTTTGGCCAACAAGCGCAGCCAATAGTTGGATTCGCGCAGCTCTTTCAACGCGATCTGTAATTTATGAGCGAAATCATTCTTCGATTCCGCACCTTGAGCTTCCTCAAAATTCGCGCCAACGGATGTGCCGCTTCGCAACAATTGATCACCAATCCGTCTGCCGGCAATCGTGGACGGCAGAGATTCAACCAGTTTGATGATGGTTGCTCCATACACTAACAATCGTTCATCCAGATCACGTTTCACTGCCATTTTTTGCGTTGCCTTTAGCTTTTAATTTTGCCTTTTAATTTTTGCCTTTTGCCTTTTGATTTCCATTCCCTCTAGTCTTCGAACTGATTGCTGATGCGCATGGCTTCAGCCACGGTGGTTCTTCCCGCACCCGCCAGCGCTACCGCATGCCGGCGCAGGGTTTGACCTGCCATTTGGGCGTTCGCCGCTTTCATGAAATGTACCGGGTCATGATGATTGGCAGCATCGGCTACCGCTTCGGTCATTTCCAGCATTTCGTACACACCTGTGCGGCCGCGGTAGCCGGTGCCGTTGCAATGCGCACAGCCGCGTCCATACGAATATTGGTGGTTATCCACGGTGTCGCCCAATTCCGCCTTCAACCATTCACGCTCAGTCGGCTTAAGCTCATACGGTTTGGCGCAGCTCTCGCAAATGACTCGCACCAGACGCTGGGCCAGAACGACCTGGATGGAAGTCGCGACCATATAACGCGGCACACCCATATCCAGCAAGCGCAGCGGGGTACTGGCCGCATCGTTGGTGTGCAATGTTGACAGCACCAGGTGACCGGTCATTGCGGCACGCATGCCGATCTGGGCAGTATCCTGGTCGCGCATCTCGCCTACCAGCACGATATCCGGATCCTGACGCAACGCGGAACGCAGAACCCTGGCAAAAGTCAGTTCGATTTTATCGTTGACCTGCACCTGGTTAATGCCTGGCAGGCGGTACTCAACCGGGTCTTCAACGGTAATCAGTTTTCTTTCCAGCGTATTCAGTTCGGCCAATGCACCGTACAGGGTGGTGGTTTTACCACTACCGGTAGGGCCGGTCACCAGCACCAGTCCATTCGGCCGCCGCAAAATGGCGCGGAATCTTTCCAGCATGTTGCCCGGCATGCCGATGGAATCCAGCTTGAGCGTTGCGCCACCCTGGTTCAATAAACGCATCACTACCGATTCGCCATACTGGGTGGGCATGGTTGAGATACGCACGTCGATCTGCTGCTGCTTGACCTTGATGGCGAAACGCCCGTCCTGGGGCAGACGCTTTTCCGAGATATCCAGGCCCGACATCAGCTTGAGCCGCAGCGCCAGCGCACTGGCAATCTTGATATCGGACTCGGTTTGCAGATGCAGCACACCGTCTATACGGAAGCGGATTTGCAGGCGTTCTTCCTGCGGTTCGATATGGATGTCGGATGCCCTGACCTGCGTCGCATCGTCAAACACCGATTGCAGAAGCTTGACTACCGGTGCCTCTTCCAGCCCGGCCGCAGCGCCCAGCGTACCGAAATCCACATAGCTGTCGCCCAGATCCTGTTCCAGCTCGCGGGCAAAATCGGTGATCTCTTCGGTCTTGCGGTAAATGCGGTCTATGGTTTGCAGCAGCTCGCCCTCGTTCACCACGGCGAGCTCGATATTCCTTTTCACGGAACGGGCAATCTCGTCGTAAGCGAACAGATCGGTAGGGTCTGCCAGGCCTAATAACAAGCTGCTGTCGCGATCTTCCAGAGCAATGGCGCGGAAACGGCGCGCCTGGGTTTCCGGCAGCAGGCGTACCGTATCGGGATTGAAGTTGTAATACTTGAGATCGATGTAGGGGATATTGAGCTGCTTGGCCAGCGCGCCGGAAATCTGGTCTTCGGTGACGAAGCCATTTTCGACAAAGAAACGGCCGAGCTTGCGTCCGCTGCGTTTTTGCTCGGTCAGTGCTAACTGGAGTTGCTCTTCAGACAGCAGCTTTTGCTGAACCAAAAGTTCGCCCAGACGAACTTTTTCCGGCCTGGCCATAGTGCTCCTTTATTAACTGCTTATTGATGTAACACCAAGTAACGGCCAGGAATGGTATTACTGTAGCAACAACCCTGCCTGAGTATTCAGGCGCTCCCTGGTTCTGCTAACGCCGCCACAAATAACGGTATACAAATCCGGGATAGGCCATCACCAGAAACAGGCAGGCGGTGACTGCATAAAATTCCCAGTTCTGGTGTTGCACCGGACCAATCCTGCGCTGCAGCATGTAAGCCACACCCCCCACCACAAAATACAGCACGATCAGTTCCAGCACGCGCCAACCCAGTGGTTTGTGGCTATCCTTGGGGGTGATGACGAAAAAGATGCGCTCCAGCAAAAACGGCAGGTTGGCTGCAACCAGTGCAGTCAACAGCAAGGCGGCAACAGCGGCATTCATAGTGATTTACCAATAGCGTAAGCGCACAGCGCCATCAGCGGCTGCGGCAAAATGCCAAGGGCCACCATGCCCAGCCCGTTGGCGCTCATCAAGACGCGCATGTCGCCCTGCGGTGCGATCGGGGTCATGTCATGCGGCTTGTCGAAATACATCAGTTTGACCACGCGCAAATAATAAAATGCGCCGATCAGCGAGAAAATAACCGCGACAACGGCCAGCCACGTATAACCGGCGTGAATCACCGCCTGCAGCACCGATAATTTGGCGTAGAAACCGATCGTGGGCGGAATGCCGGCCAGCGAGAACATGATGAGCAGCAGCATGAATGCAAACCATGGGCTACGCTGATTGAGCCCTTTGAGGTCGTCCAGCTTGTCGGCCTCGAAGCCTTTGCGCGACAGCAGCAGGATCATGCCGAACGAGCCCAGCCCCATGAACACATAGCTGATCATGTAGAACATGGCGGAGGTGTAGCCATTGATATCGGCGGCAAGCAGGCCGAGCAGCAGGAAGCCCATGTGCGAGATGGTGGAGTAAGCCAGCATGCGCTTGAAATTGGTCTGGGCAATGGCTGTGATATTGCCCACCGCCATGGACAATACCGCCATGATGACCAGCATCGATTGCCAGTCTGGAGACAACGATTGCAACCCTTGCGCCAGGATACGCAACACAAAACCCAGCGCGGCAATTTTACTGGCGGTGCCAATAAACAGCGTGACGGCCGTGGGTGCACCCTGGTACACGTCCGGAATCCACATATGGAACGGTGCCACGCCGAGCTTGAACGCCAGCCCTGCCACCATAAATACCAGACCAAACACCAGTACGGTGTTGCTACCCAGCCCCTGCTGCAATACGCCGGCAATTTTGGCGATCTCCAGGGTGCCTGTAGCGCCATATAGCATGGACATGCCGTACAGCAGCATGCCCGATGCCAGTGCCCCCAGCACAAAATATTTCATCGCCGCCTCAGCAGCCACGGCCGAGTCGCGCTGCAGCGCAACCAGCGCATACAGCGACAGGCTCAGCAGTTCCAGTCCCATGTATAAGGTCAGGAAATGACTGGCAGAAATCATCACCATCATGCCCAGCGTGGCGAACAGCATCAGCACGAAGAACTCGCCCTGGAACATGCCGCGCACCCGGATATATTCGCGCGAGTAAACCATGGTCACCGCAACGCTGAAATACACCACGAGTTTCAGCACATCGGCCAACATGTCGCTGACGAACATGCCATGCATGGCATAGATTGTCTCTCCAGTCGCACCGGAGAAAGTCAGCCAGCCGCAACCCAGCAATGCGGACAAGCTGAGAATGTAAGTAATGTAACGGTGTTCATCGCTGAGAAACAGGTCAAAAATCAGAATGAAGGAAACGGCCGCCAGCAGAAATATTTCCGGCAATAACGGCGTCAGATCGGTGAGGGCAAAATTCATCCGTAGTCCTTATCAATACAGCTTAGGGCAGTTTGCTCTGCGCCACATGGGCGAGCAGGTTATTCACCGAGGTGTGCATGACATCAGTGACCGGCTTGGGATAGACGCCCATTGCCAGCACCGCCAGCGCGAGTACAGCCATGAAACTGAATTCGCGCGGACCGATGTCCTGCATGTCTTCAACGTGAGGGTTGGTGATATTGCCGAACACCACGCGCTTGTACATCCACAATGTGTAGGCAGCCCCGGTAATCAATGTGGTTGCGGCCAGGAAGGCATACCAGAAATTGACCTTGATGGCGCTCAGGATGACCATGAATTCGCCGATGAAGCCGCTAGTGCCCGGCAGGCCGGCATTGGACATTGCAAACAGCATGAAGAACGCGGCGAATATCGGCATTTTTTTCGCCAGGCCGCCATAGTCGCTAATCTGGCGCGAATGCAGGCGGTCGTACATCACCCCCACGCACAGGAACATCGCGGCGGAAATGAAGCCGTGCGAGATCATCTGCACCAGACCGCCCTCCATGCCGAGGGTGTTGAACATGAAAAACCCCAGGGTGACGAAACCCATGTGCGCGATGGAAGAATAGGCAATCAGCTTTTTCATGTCGCTCTGCGCCAGCGCCACGAAGCTGATATACACCACCGCGATCAGCGAAATGGTGATGATGAAGCCGGATAGATAATGGCTGGCGTCCGGAGCAATCGGCAGATTAAAGCGCAGGAAACCGTAAGCGCCGATTTTCAGCGTAATCGCCGCCAGCACCACCGAACCGCCGGTCGGTGCTTCGACGTGTGCATCCGGCAGCCAGGTATGCACCGGCCACATCGGCACTTTCACTGCGAAGGACAGGAAGAAAGCGATGAAGATAAGGATCTGGGCGGTCATGCCGATGGGCAGGCGCTGATAATCCAGAATCTCGAAGCTGCCGCCGGACTGGAAATACAGGTAGATAAACGCCACCAGCATCAACAGCGAGCCCATCAGGGTGTACAGGAAAAACTTGACCGCTGCATACACCCGGTTCGGCCCTCCCCAGATGCCAATCACCAGGAACATGGGGATCAGCATGGCTTCGAAGAATACATAGAACAGCACCGCATCCATTGCCGCGAACACCCCGTTGATAAGGCCGGACATGATGAGGAAGGACGCCATGTATTGCGCAGTCTTGTTCTGGATGACCTGCCAGCCCGCAATCACCACCAGTACCGTGGTAAAGCTGTTGAGCAGCACGAAAGGCATGGCAATGCCGTCAACGCCGAGGTGATAGTGAATATTGAATGCCGGGATCCAGCGTGCCAGTTCGGTGAACTGCATGCTGGCGGAGAGCGCGTCAAACCGGGTGTAGAGCGGCAGCGTGACAGCAAAGCCCAGGATGGCGCCCAGCAGTGCAATCCAGCGCGCCAGCGGCGCATTGCGATCGGAACCCGTGGCGAGCACCAGCACGCCGGCAATGATCGGCACCCAAATGGACAGACTCAGTAGTGGGTATCCAGCTAGCATAAATTCCCTATTCCCTTGTATTTATTCATCACCTGAGTATCAGGCGGCACGTACAAACCAGGTCAGCAGCGCAAATACGCCAATAATCATGGCGAAAGCGTAATGGTAGATGTAGCCGGACTGGAAATTGCGGATTAGTCTGGAGAGCCATCCCACCACGCGTGCCGCACCGTTAACGAAGAAACCGTCAATCAGTTTCACATCGCCATAACGCCACAATATATTCCCCAGCTTGCGGGCACCGCCTGCGAAGAACCAGTCATTGAAAGTATCAAAGCCGTATTTGTTTTCCAGAATTGCATAAATCAGGCTGAAGCGCTGTTTGATTGCAGCAGGAATATCCGGACGTTTCATATAGAAGAGCCAGGACAGCGCAACCCCGGCAAACGCCAGCCAGAACGGCAGCGTGGTCAATGCATGCAGGGCCATCGCACCAGCACCGTGGAATTCATGTGCGAGCTCTTCCATGGCCGGATGCAAGTCATTGTTGATGAAAATCGCGCCCTTGAAGTAATCGCCAAACAGCATCGGCTGAATTGTAAAGTAACCGATAACCAGGGACGGTATCGCCAGCAGGATCAACGGCACTGTGACCACCCACGGTGATTCATGCGGCCTGCCGCCATGGCCGTGGCCGTGATCATCGTGGCCATGCGCGTGACTATCATGCACGGGAAAGCGCTCCTTGCCGTGGAATACCAGAAAATACAGGCGGAAAGAATAGAAAGCGGTGACAAACACACCTGCCACCACGGCAAAGTAGGCGAAGCCGGAACCAGGCAGATGCGACAGCCCCACCGCCTCGATGATGCTGTCCTTGGAATAGAAACCGGACAGGAACGGCGTGCCGATCAGTGCCAGCGAGCCGATCAGGAAGGTGATCCAGGTGATTGGCATGTACTTGCGCAGACCGCCCATGTTGCGGATATCCTGATCGTGATGCATGCCCATGATGACCGAGCCTGCCGCCAGGAACAGCAGCGCCTTGAAGAAGGCATGCGTCATCAGGTGGAACACCGCGACCGAATAGGCAGATGCACCCAGCGCCACCGTCATGTAGCCCAACTGCGACAAAGTGGAATACGCGATCACGCGCTTGATGTCATTCTGGATGATGCCAAGAAAGCCCATGAACAGCGCGGTAATCGCGCCGATCACCATCACCACCGACAGCGCGGTCTGGGACAACTCGAACAGCGGTGACATGCGCGCCACCATGAAGATGCCTGCCGTTACCATAGTCGCCGCATGAATCAGTGCGGAAATTGGCGTGGGGCCTTCCATCGAATCGGGCAGCCAGACGTGCAGCGGGAACTGCGCCGACTTGCCCATCGCACCGATGAACAGCAGGATACAGATCAAGGTCAGCAAGGACCATTCCTGCCCGGGGATGATGCTGATGGTGTGACTCGCCATGGCTGGCGCCTGGGCGAATACCGAGGCGTAATCAAGCGTGCCGAAGTAGGCCAGTACCAGGCCGATGCCGAGCAGGAAACCGAAATCGCCCACGCGGTTGACCAGAAATGCTTTCAGGTTGGCATAGATCGCAGTCGGCCTGGTGTGCCAGAAACCGATCAGCAGATACGACACCAGACCCACCGCTTCCCAGCCGAAGAACAACTGCAGGAAGTTATTGGCCATCACCAGCATCAGCATGGAGAAAGTGAACAGCGAGATGTAGCTGAAAAAACGCTGATAACCGGGGTCTTCCTGCATGTAGCCGATGGTATAGATATGCACCATCAGCGAAACGAAGGTCACCACCATCATCATCATGGTGGTGAGCGGGTCAATCAGGAAACCGATCTCGAAACGGATATTCCCGCTGGTCATCCAGGTGTAGACAGTGCCGTTGAATACATGCCCGGCCTGTACGTCCTGGAAGATGATCCAGGAAACCCAGCACGAAACCGCCACACCGGCGATGGTCACCAGGTGCGACAAGGTACGTCCGATAGCCCAGCCAAACAGGCCGGCGATAACCGATCCGACCAGCGGCGCCAGCGGCACCAGAAGATAGAGTTTTTGCATTTCCGTCATGGTTGGTTCCCGTCGGGTTCGCCGCAGCGCCCGTTAGCCTTTCAGATGATCCAGATCGTCCACATTGATGGTGTGCAGGTTACGGAACAACACCACCAGTATGGCCAGGCCAATAGCGGATTCCGCCGCTGCCACGGTAAGAATGAAGAACACGAAAATCTGTCCGGCGGTATCGCCCATATAGTGCGAGAAGGCAATGAAATTCATGTTAACAGCCAACAGCATGAGTTCGATCGCCATCAACAGGATGATGACGTTCTTGCGATTCAAAAATATGCCTAATATGCTGATGGCGAACAATATCGCGCCTAGCACCAGGTAATGCGAAAGTGACAACACCGGTATCCCCCTATGATTGCGGTGCCAGCTCTGAAGCCGGCGAATTATTTTTCAGGCTGCGAAATCTGTTCTGTCGATACTACTTTTTCAGATGCCATGGAAACCATGCGAATACGATCTGCACGCTTGATTTTCACCTGCTGTGCCGGATCCTGATATTTGGTGTGCTTGCGGCGGCGCATGGTGAGCGCAATGGCGGCAACTATCGCCACCAGCAGAATCACCGCAGCCAGCTCAAACGGGTACACGTAATCGGTGTAGAGCAAACGTCCCAGTTCCTTGGTGTTGCTGTAATTCGCGGCATGCGCAATCGGTGCGGGCACCGCACTCAGGCCGAACTGTTTACCGCCCAGCACGACGACCATTTCCAGTACCATCAGTGTTGCTACGATACCGGCCAGCGGCAGGTAATCCCAGAAACCTTCGCGCAGCTTGTCGAGGTTGATATCCAGCATCATCACCACGAACAGGAACAGCACCATCACCGCTCCCACGTATACCAGCACCAGGGTAATGGCGAGAAATTCCGCCTCCAGCATCAGCCAAAGGCCTGCCGCTGTAAAGAACGCCAGCACCAGGAACAGTGCCGCATGAACTGGGTTGCGCGCGGTAATGACACGCACACCGGCAAACAGCAATATCGCCGCAAAGAAATAGAAAACTGCAGTTTCAAAATTCATACTGATCCACTCGATTCTTGAACAGCATTAACGGTATGGGGCATCTGCGGCGCGTGCTGCGGCGATTTGCGCTTCGTGCTTGTCGCCTACGGCGAGCAGCATTTCCTTGGTGTAATAGAGATCGCCGCGTTTCTCTCCGTGGTATTCGAGAATGTGGGTTTCCACAATCGAATCCACCGGACAGGATTCTTCACAGAATCCACAGAAAATGCATTTGGTCAGATCGATGTCATAGCGCGTCGTGCGGCGCGTGCCATCGTCGCGCTTTTCGGATTCGATGGTAATTGCCAGGGCCGGGCATACCGCTTCGCACAATTTGCAGGCAATGCAGCGTTCCTCGCCATTCGGATAGCGGCGCAACGCATGCAAGCCACGGAAGCGCGGCGACATCGGCGTTTTTTCTTCGGGGAACTGCACCGTAATCTTGCGCGCAAACAGATGCCGCCCGGTCAGAGCCATGCCGCGCAACAGCTCGGTGAGCAGCATGCTCGAAAAGAAGTGTTTAATCGCTTTCATCAAATTACTCCATCATTCCACATTAGTGGAACAGGTAACCGTAGCGGGTTTGCATCATGCCCCCCACGAACAGCAACCAGATCAGGGTGACTGGAATGAACACCTTCCAGCCCAGGCGCATGATCTGATCGTAGCGATAGCGCGGAAATGTGGCCCGGAACCACAGGAACAGGAACAGCACAAAACCCACTTTCAACATCAGCCAGACGAAGGCCGGTATCCAGGTGAACGGCGCTATGTCAAACAGCGGATTCCAGCCTCCCAGGAACATCAACGCAACCAGCGTTGCAATCAAAATCATGTTGGCATATTCCGCCAGGAAAAATACCGCAAACGCCATGCCGGAATATTCCACATGAAAGCCGGCCACGATCTCGGATTCACCTTCAGCCACGTCAAACGGGGCGCGGTTGGTTTCCGCCACGCCGGCAATCAGGTACACAATGAACATCGGGAACAGCGGTAGCCAGTACCAGCTGAACACCCCGCCTGCCTGTCCTTTCACGATATCGATCAGATTCAGGCTTTGCGAAGCCATTAACACACCCACCAACGCAAAGCCCATGGCGATTTCGTAAGACACGATTTGCGCGGCGGAACGCAGGCTGCCGAGGAATGCGTATTTTGAGTTGGATGCCCAACCCGCAATGATGACGCCGTACACACCCATGGAAGTGATTGCCATGATGTAGAGCAGGCCCGCATCCACGTTGGCCAGTACCAGTTCCGGGGTGAACGGAATCACCGCCCAGGCAGCCAGCGCCGGGGCAATCGTCAGCACCGGTGCCAGCACGAACAGAAATTTGTTGGAACCGCTGGGGATGATGATTTCTTTCATCATCAGCTTGAGTCCGTCGGCGATCGGTTGCAGCAAGCCCTTGAAGCCCACCCGGTTGGGGCCGATACGTACCTGCATGTAGCCGATCACCTTGCGCTCGGCGTAAGTGAGGTAAGCCACTGCAATCATCAACGGTCCGACAATGGCAATGATCTTGGCCAGTGACCACACTGCTGGCCAGGTGAATCCGAACAGGTTTTGCAAGAATTCCATGTTATGCACGCTCCACGGAGACTTCACCCAGCATCGCGCCCAGCGTGGCAGTCAGCGGGTGCGCGGCAGCTAGCCGCACACAATGATCGGGCAGGCGGTCATCTGCCAGGGCTCGCACCACAGCTCGCGCTTCACCTTGACGCACCGTCACCATAGCGCCATCGGCAACACCCAGGCGCGCCAGCAAGGCGGAATGCATGGACGCATTAGGCAATGCTGCGGCGCGCGTGTTATGCAGCGAAGCAGCACGACGCACAATTGCATCGGCCTGGTACATCGGCACTTCGCCCACACGAGTCAAGGCGTCAGTAATGGCAGCCGATTGCAGTACCGGTCCGGACAAACTGTTGTTGAGCACGCCTGCAGCCAGACCATTACTGCCCAGCGCATCCTGACGCACAGCTTCACTGGTGTCGTAGTCGAAACCTTTTACGCCAAGCATGGTGCCCAGCACGCGCAACACCTTCCATGCCGGGCGTGTTTCACCTAACGGTTTGACCGTGCCGTTGAAGCTTTGCACGCGACCTTCAGTGCTGATGAAAGTACCTGAAGTTTCACTGAACGGTGCAATGGGCAGCAACACATCTGCGTATTCCAGCGCGCTGTGTTTGTAAGCGCTCATCGCCACCACCATGTCAGCCGACTGCAATGCGTGCATGGCTGTGGCCGGATCATTGCAATCCAGCTCCGGTTCTGCACCCAGCAACAGATAAGCCTTGCGCGGCGTCGCCATCATGGCGGCCGCATTCATGCCTGTCTTCAGACCGGATTTGGATGGCACCGCGCCGGCAATGTAAGCGCCCACGCTGTTGGCTGACTCGCCCAGACAACCAAAATTTGCACCAGCAAGCCGTGCGATCACTTCGGCCAGTGAGTACAGGTCCGCATACTGGGGATGATGCTGCGCCAAATTGCCGAGGAATACCGCACGCCGCTCGGCACCTGTCAGGCTGGCCGCGATGGACCGAGCCGTAGCGCCGACCGTGACATCCGCCAACACCGCCTTGATGGCTGCAGGCAATTCAGTCTGCGTGGCCTCAGCCAATGCCAGTGCAATTTGCGCAAGGGTATTGACCATGGCTTGCGGAGCGACAATGGCTTTATTGGCAAGCTTGGTGAGCAGATCATCGTCCACCGGATTCACCAGATTGAGTTGCGCGCCGTGCTTCACGGCCTGACGCAGACGATGCGCGAGCAGGGGATGGTCATTGCGCAATGTGCTGCCTATCACCAGTACCCGCTGCAGCTTGCTGATATCTGCAACCGCCATGCCCAGCCAGGGTGCTCCTTGCAGGCTGGCATCCAGCCTGAAATCGGCCTGTGCCAGACGGCTATCCACGTTACCGGTACCCAGGCCGCGCATCAGCTTTTGCAGCAGGTAAAGTTCTTCAACGGTCTGGTGCGGCGTAGCCAGCGCACCGATGCTGTCGGCACCGTGTTGCTCGCGAATCTGCTTGAGGCCGTTGGCGACATATTCCAGTGCCGTCTGCCAATCCACTTCCAGCCATTTCCCATCCTGCTTGAGCATCGGACGGGTAAGGCGCTGTTCGGAATTCAGGCCCTCATAGGCGAAGCGATCCTTGTCGGACAGCCAGCATTCGTTGACCGCCTCGTTTTCCAATGGCAGCACGCGCATCACGCGGTTATTCTTGACTTGCACAATCAGATTGCTGCCCAGGCCATCGTGCGGACTCACCGATTTGCGCCGCGACAGCTCCCAGCTGCGCGCGGTATAACGGAACGGCTTGCTGGTCAACGCGCCGACCGGGCACAGATCGATGATGTTGCCGGACAGTTCGGAATCGATGGTCTTGCTGATGAACGGCATGATCTCGGAATGTTCGCCGCGACCCACCTGCCCCATTTCCATGATGCCGGCAATTTCCTGGCCGAAACGCACGCAGCGCGTGCAATGGATGCAGCGCGTCATGTCGGTGGCAACCAGCGGACCCAGATCTTTTTCCTTCACCACGCGCTTTGCTTCCTGGTAGCGCGAACTGCTGCCGCCGTAGCCGACCGCCAGATCCTGCAAGCTGCATTCGCCGCCCTGATCGCAAATCGGGCAATCCAGCGGATGATTGATCAGCAGAAATTCCATCACGCCCTTCTGCGCCTTGACGGCGTAGTCGGATTTGGTGAATACCTTCATCCCGTCGGTGATCGGCGTGGCGCAGGCCGGCAGCGGCTTGGCGGCCTTTTCCACCTGCACCAGGCACATGCGGCAGTTGGCCGCAATGGAGAGTTTCTTGTGATAGCAGAAATGCGGGATATAAATCCCGATCTGCGCTGCGGCTTCCATGATGGTGCCGCCCGCCGTCATCTGTATCTTGTTGCCGTCAATTTCGATCTCTAGCATCTGCTTCACCTAAGGGCTCGTTCATGCATAACTTGGACTTACGCTGGGGACATTTTGGGATGCAGCCCAAGGCGCGAGACGCGCGGTTGTGTCATTCACAACAGGGCGGGCGCGGACACGTTCGCGGCGCAGCCGCCCGTTTGCGGGAAGCGCCCGCGAGGCCTGCTCCCGCAAGCGGCCGCTGCGCGGTAACGAGTCGCAGGCCTCCTCGCAACGCCGGGATGCGCCCAAAACGGCCCCAGCCCGGAGGGTTGCCGTGTATTCGGGCGTCTGCGGCGTTGCAAAGCTTGCGAATGGAACAACCATTCGCTGCGCTTTGCGTCTTGCATCCATCCCGAATACACGGCAACGTAAGCCCAAGTTATTCATGAACGAGCCCCAACCATACATTTGCCATGTTCGATATGGTGCTCGAACTCATGGCGATAGTGTTTGAGCATTGCCTGCACCGGCATCGCTGCCGCATCTCCCAGACCGCAGATGGTGCGGCCGCCGATGTTGTGAGCGACATCGCTCAACAAATCGAGGTCTTCCGGCCGGCCTTGACCATGCTCGATGCGGTGAATCACCCGATATAGCCAGCCGGTACCCTCGCGGCATGGAGTGCACTGTCCGCAGGATTCTTCAAAATAAAAGTAGGATAGGCGTTCCAGCGCTTTCACCATGCACACTGTCTCGTCCATGATAATGACCGAGCCTGCACCCAGCGCCGAACCGGCTTTGGCGATGGAGTCGTAATCCATGGTGCACTGCATCATGATCTCGGCGGGCAGCACCGGGGTGGAAGAACCACCAGGAATGCAGGCCTTGAAGGTATGTCCATCCCTAATGCCGCCTGCCATTTCCAGCAACTCGGCAAAAGGCGTCCCCATTGGCACTTCAAAATTTCCCGGGCGATTCACGTGCCCGGATACCGAGAAAAGTTTGGTGCCACCGTTATTGGGCTTGCCCAACTCCAGAAATTTCTGCCCCCCTTCTCGAATGATGTAGGGGATGCTGGCGAAAGTTTCCGTGTTGTTGATCGTGGTAGGCTTGCCATACAGGCCGAAACTGGCCGGAAATGGCGGCTTGAAACGTGGCTGACCCTTCTTGCCCTCGATGGATTCGAGGAGTGCCGTTTCCTCACCGCAAATATAGGCGCCATAGCCATGGTGGTTGAACAGGTGAAAACTGAAGTCCGTGCCGCAAATGTTGTCACCCAGGAAGCCTGCTGCCTTCGCTTCTTCAACCGCGGCTTCCATGCGTTCGTAGGTTTCCCATATTTCGCCGTGGATATAGTTGTAACCGCGTCTGGTACCCAGGGTATAGGCGGCAATCGCCATCCCTTCAATCAGCGCATGCGGGTTCAACTGCATGATGTCGCGATCCTTGAAGGTACCGGGTTCGCCCTCGTCGGAATTGCACACCAGATATTTGTCGCCATCGAAATGACGCGGCATGAAGCTCC
Source organism: Sulfuriferula sp. GW1 (assembly GCF_047300855.1). Taxonomy (GTDB): domain Bacteria; phylum Pseudomonadota; class Gammaproteobacteria; order Burkholderiales; family Sulfuriferulaceae; genus Sulfuriferula. Next base: position 1,082,593 of record NZ_CP170197.1, on the reverse strand, counting down.
ACTTCAGACCGGTCGGGAAGCCTGCGCCGCCCCGGCCACGCAATGCGGATTTTTTGACCTCGGCAATGATGGTCTCAGCCGAAGTTTTTTCGCTCAGAATTTTGCGCAATGCTGCATAACCGCCATTGGCTACATAGGTAGACAGCTTCCACGATTCGGGAAGATGTACCGTATTGAATATGACTTCTCCGCCTTTGATCACCATGTTATTTCAGCTCTTCGAGGATGCTGTCCACTTTCTCGGGCGTGAGAAAGCCTTCCATGCGGTGGTTGTTGATCATGCACAGCGGCGCATCGCCGCAGGCACCCATGCATTCACCCTCCTTCAGGGTAAAGCGATTGTCTTCGGAAGTTTCGCCAAAACCGCATCCCAGCTTCTCTTTCAAGTGCTCGGCAATTTCCGGCGCACCCATCAGCGCGCAGGATATATTGGTGCACAGGGTGATCTTGTGCCTGCCCAAAGGCGCAGTGTTGTACATGTTGTAGAACGTCGCCACTTCATAGACTGCGATGGCCGGCATACCCAGGTAATCAGCAACAAAATCCATGGTTTCGGTGGACAGCCAGCCTTTTTCCACCTGGGCAATACGCAGCGCCGACATGACTGCGGACTGGCGCTGATTAGCCGGGTATTTGGCAATTTCGTAATCGATCTGGGCGATGGAATCTGGGCTCAGCATTATCGGTCAATCTCCCCAAACACTATGTCTTGCGTGCCAATAATGGCAACCACGTCGGCAATCATATGACCGCGCGCCATCTCATCCAGAGCCGCCAGATGCGGGTAACCCGGTGCGCGGATTTTCAGGCGGTAAGGTTTGTTTGCGCCGTCTGACACCAGATAAATCCCGAACTCGCCCTTGGGGTGTTCAACTGCCGCATAAGCTTCGCCTTCCGGCACATGCATACCCTCGGTGAACAGCTTGAAATGATGGATCAACTCTTCCATGTTCTGTTTCATGTCCACCCGTGACGGCGGGGCAACTTTGTGATTGTCGGTGATCACCGGGCCAGGGTTCTTGCGCAACCAGTCCACACATTGCTTGACGATACGGTTGCTTTGCCGCATTTCTTCCATGCGCACCAGATAACGGTCATAGCAGTCGCCGTTCACGCCCACCGGGATGTCGAATTCCATGCGGTCGTAGACTTCGTAGGGCTGTTTCTTGCGCAGATCCCATTCAATTCCTGAGCCGCGCAGCATGGGGCCGCTGAAACCCAGCGCCAGCGCGCGTTCCGGAGATACCACGCCGATGCCGACGGTACGCTGCTTCCAGATACGATTGTCGGTAAGCAGGGTTTCGTATTCGTCCACATAGGTTGGAAAACGTCGTGCGAAGTCTTCGATAAAATCGAGTACGGAGCCCTGACGATTGCTATTCATGTCGCGAATCGCAGCTGCATTGTGAATCTTGGACGCCTGGTACTGCGGCATCGTGTCGGGCAGGTCGCGGTAAACGCCGCCGGGACGATAATAGGCCGCATGCATGCGCGCGCCGGAAACGGCTTCGTACACATCCATCAAGTCTTCGCGTTCGCGGAATGCATACAGGAACACGGTCATTGCGCCGATATCCAGCGCATGTGCACCCAACCACAGCAGGTGGTTGAGAATGCGGGTGAGCTCGTCGAACAATACGCGGATATATTGCGCGCGCTCCGGCACGGTGATGCCCATCAGTTTTTCGATGGCCATGACATAAGCATGCTCGTTGCTCATCATGGACACATAGTCCAGGCGGTCCATATAGGGCAGCGACTGGATGAAGGTCTTGTTTTCGGCGAGCTTTTCGGTGGCGCGATGCAGCAGACCGATATGCGGATCGGCACGTTCAATCACCTCGCCATCCAGCTCGAGCACCAGACGCAGCACGCCGTGCGCCGCCGGGTGCTGCGGCCCGAAGTTCATGGTGTAATTTCTGATTTCAGCCATCAGGCGCGTTCTCCGTAGTTCTCTTCACGCACAATGCGGGGCGTTACCTCGCGCGGGTCTATGCTCACCGGCTGGTAAATCACGCGCTGCTGTTCCGGGTCGTAACGCATTTCCACGTTGCCGGACAACGGAAAATCCTTGCGAAACGGGTGGCCGACAAACCCGTAGTCGGTCAGAATACGGCGCAGGTCCGGGTGACCATCGAATACAATTCCGAACAGGTCGAACGCCTCGCGCTCAAACCAGTTGGCGGCAGGCCATACCTTGACCAGGGAAGGCACTACCGGGAAATCATCCTCGGTTGCAAACGCGCGCACACGCACACGCCGATTCTTGCTGATGGAGAGCAGGTGATACACCACGGCAAAACGCTGACCTTCCCAGGCACCCTCGCGATAGGCGGAATAATCCATTCCGCACAGGTCGATCAATTGCTCAAAACGCAGACCGGCATGGTCGCGCAGCGTCGTCATAACTTCGGTAAGGTCGCGTGCGCGCACTTCGATGGTCAGTTCGCCCAGCGCATCCCGCTGCCGAACGAGCTTGGTGCCCAATGCGGTGATCAGGGTAACAGACAGGCTTTCCAGTGACGGATTCATGGCTTCTCGCTCTACCGGTTAACGCGCGATGGTGTTGGTGCGCTTGATTTTGTTCTGCAACTGGATAATGCCGTATAGCAGCGCTTCGGCAGTCGGCGGGCAGCCCGGCACATACACATCCACCGGTACGATGCGGTCGCAACCGCGTACCACGGAGTACGAGTAATGATAATAGCCGCCCCCATTGGCGCAGGAACCCATGGAAATCACCCAGCGCGGCTCGGCCATCTGGTCATACACTTTGCGTAGCGCCGGCGCCATTTTGTTGCATAGCGTACCCGCCACTATCATGACGTCGGACTGGCGCGGACTGGGGCGAAACACGATGCCAAAACGATCCAGATCATAGCGCGATGCGCCGGCCTGCATCATTTCCACGGCACAGCAGGCCAGACCAAAGGTCATCGGCCATAGTGAACCGGTACGAGTCCAGTTAATCAGCTTGTCGGCCGTGGTGGTGACGAAGCCTTTCTCCAAAACGCCTTCTATTCCCATTCCAGCGCCCCTTTCATCCACTCGTACACAAAGCCAACGACAAGAATTCCCAGGAAAATCACCATGGCAAGGAAACCGACCATACCGATTTCCTCGAGCACGATCGCCCACGGAAACAGGAAGGCGATTTCCAGATCAAACAAAATGAACAGAATGGCAACAAGGTAATAACGCACGTCGAATTTCATGCGCGCATCCTCGAATGCCTCAAAGCCACACTCGTATGGCGAAAGTTTTTCACTGTCCGGATGATTGGGAGCCAGCAGCCAGCCAATAACCATCGGCCCTACGCCGACAGCGAGACCAATCAGCACGAACAATAAAACAGGAAAATAATTTTCTAGCATGCATCCGCTCCAAAGCCGTACGCAACCCGACTCCGGGAAGCGTGCACAGCGTTTCAGTTTAGTTGCGCGAAAAGCGTCGTGTCAAGCTGAAAATCAATTGTTTTTATCAAAACAATCAATCAGTTACACAATCATCAAAGCTGATTGCGTCATAATCCGAATTTATGGTGCCGACGGCGAGACTCGAACTCGCACAGCTTTACGCCACTACCCCCTCAAGATAGCGTGTCTACCAATTTCACCACGTCGGCGTATTGACAGGACGGATTGATAATCCGCCCCAATGGCAACTCCCGATTACTTGGGAATTTCCCCGGCTTTTGACCCGGCATTGCCTGGAACTACATTACCTGAAGGCTGAGCTGGCGTGGGTACACGAGCAGGTGCCGCAGGCTGAACTTGTATTTTTTGCTGGCCTTGCATGACGCCGACAGTCTTGGGCTGATGACCAGAGAGATAGGTTAATCCCAGACTGGTCAGAAAAAAGGTGGTGGCAAGCACGGCCGTAGCCCGGCTCAAAAAATTGGCCGAACCCGTAGAACCGAACAGGCTGCCCGAAGCACCGCTGCCGAATGCGGCACCCATATCAGCGCCTTTGCCCTGCTGCAATAGCACCAGCACAATCACTGACACTGCCGCCAGCACATGAAAAACCAAAATTACTGTTTCCAAATCGATATCCTTAGCCTTGTGCCGCCCGGCAAATGGCGATGAACTCATCGGCCACCAGCGACGCGCCGCCTATCAACCCACCATCGATATCCGGTTGGGCAAACAATTCTGCCGCATTGGCGGCTTTTACGCTACCGCCATATTGAATTACCAATGATGCCGCAACATCCTTATCCAGCACAGCCAGCTTGGCACGGATAAATGCATGCATGGCCTGCGCCTGCTGCGGGCTGGCCGTCTTACCCGTACCTATCGCCCATACCGGCTCATAGGCTACGACTGCACGCCCTATGCCCTCGATACCCGACACTGCCAATACCGCGTCCAGCTGACGACCGATAACCGCTTCGGTCACACCCGCCTCGCGTTCTTCCAGGGTTTCGCCCACACACAGGATGGGAATCAAACCTGCAGCCTGTGCCGCAGCGAACTTGGCTGCAACGGACGCATCGTCTTCGCCATAAAGCGCACGTCGCTCCGAGTGGCCGATGATGACGTAGCTACAACCAAAATCCAGCAGCATGGAGGCAGAAACCTCGCCGGTATAAGCGCCTTTCGCATGATTGCTTACATTTTGCGCGCCCCACGCCAGCGTGCTGCCAGACAATACCGACTGCACCTGCGCCAGATACGGGAACGGTGCACAGACTATGCAGCCAGCTGTACTCGCTTGCCCCAATTCAAGCACCAGGGCTTCAAGTAATACCTTGTTCTCCGCCAGACTACCGTGCATTTTCCAGTTGCCTGCGACCAGTTTTTTGCGCATCGCTTAACCCGACCCATAGAAAGCCGCAAATAGTACACACAACACCAAGGTCTGGTCAATGTTTAACCGGTCATTTACCCTTTTGCTTAACCATATCGTCATAATTCTGTAATATTCCAACCTTACCATTAGCGTCTCGGCCCAGGGCTTGAGATGCTGAAGCTCCTTAAACCGATTTCCTTCACACGCACAGGCAGGAACATACATTTTTATTTTTTATGCACATGAAAAAAACTGCCATACGCGGACTTGCAACCGTAATGATTCTGGGTGCTGGCTGGGCTTTTTCGGCACCTGCGCTCGCTAGCGAAATTACTGGCGCGGGCGCTACTTTCCCATATCCGATTTACGCAAAATGGGCGGAGGCATACAAAGCCAAAACCGGGATCAGTTTGAACTATCAGTCAATCGGTTCTGGTGGCGGTATCAAACAAATCAAAGCCAAAACTGTAGATTTCGGCGCTTCCGACATGCCTCTCAAACCCGAAGTGCTTGAAAAAGACGGCCTGATGCAATTCCCTACTGTGGTCGGCGGGGTGGTGCCCGTGATTAACCTGCATGGCTTGGCAGCCGGCACTATTCGACTGAATGGCACGGTACTGGCAGACATTTTCTTGGGAAAAATCAGGAAATGGAATGACCCGGCTATTGCAGTCCTGAATAAAGGGGTGCGCCTGCCCGCGTCTTCGATTACCGTTGTGCATCGTTCCGATGGCTCAGGCACCACTTTTATCTTTACCAACTACCTGGCAAAAGTCAGTCCGGAATGGAAAGTCAAAGTCGGTAATGACACTTCCGTCGCCTGGCCGGCCGGCGTCGGCGGCAAAGGCAACGAAGGCGTAGCTTCATTCGTACAGCGCATCCAGGGCTCAATTGGTTACGTGGAGTACGCTTATGCCAAACAGAACAAGATTCCTTACGCGCTCATGCAGAATAAGGATGGTGTCTTTGTCGCGCCGGAAGCAAATGCCTTCAAGGCTGCAGCGGCAGGTGCAGATTGGCAGCATGCGCCAGGGTTTTACGAAATCCTGACCAATGAACCCGGCAAAGCGAGCTGGCCGATTACTGGCGCCACTTTCATCCTGATGCATAAAGTGCAGAGCAAGCCGGCAACCGGCAAAGAAGTGTTGAGTTTCTTTGACTGGGCATACGCCAACGGCGATGAAATGGCATTGAGCCTGGATTATGTACCGCTACCAAGCAGCGTGACGAAAATCATTGCCAACGCCTGGAAAATCCAGATTAAGGACACCGGCGGCAAGACGATCTGGTAACACTGGCTGTTTGCTTACCTGCCAGGACAAACCCCGGCAATACACTATTGCCGGGGTTTATTTAACCGAAGGGTTCCCATGAATAGACAGGATCACTGGTACGGAACCAATTGGACGGAAAACAATATTGCATAGAATTCATACGGCACACCAACGCATTTTTTCAAGAATCATGAGTATCCGCGATGAAATATGATTTTTTAAAGATGCCGACATCTCTTGGTAATCATGACAATAACCGACCCGGCACGAATCACATGAGTAATCCGCTATCCACTCATCGCACTCGCCGTTTCAAATGGCAGGACAGGATATTCCGCGGCGCCACGCGGGTTTTTGCATTTCTTGTGCTGGCCCTGCTTGTTGGCATTCTGGCCTCTCTGATAATAGGCAGCATGCCCGCCATCCACAAGTTCGGATTTGGATTCCTGACCAATGACTCCTGGAACCCGGTCACCGAAAAATTCGGCGCGCTGGTGCCAATCTATGGCACCTTGGTGACCTCAATCATCGCATTATTGATTGGGGTACCGGTCAGCTTTGGCATCGCAGTTTTCTTGACGGAATTATCACCCAAGTGGCTGAAGCGCCCATTGGGTATTGCAATTGAATTACTGGCAGGCATACCCAGCATTATTTACGGCATGTGGGGACTGTTCGTATTCGCTCCCTTGTTCGCCGAACATGTCCAGCCCTGGCTGATTGACAAGCTGGGTCCGTTACCCATATTGGGGCCGCTGTTTCAAGGGGCACCGATGGGTATCGGCATGCTGACTGCCGGTTTGATTCTGGCCTTGATGGTGGTACCGTTTATTGCTTCTGTCATGCGCGACGTATTTGAAATCGTGCCGCCCTTGCTCAAGGAATCTGCATACGGCCTGGGCGCAACCACTTGGGAAGTGGTGTGGAATATTGTCCTTCCCTATACCAAAATCGGCGTCGTGGGCAGCATCATGCTCGGCCTCGGACGCGCTCTGGGTGAAACCATGGCCATCACGTTCGTGATAGGCAATGCGCATCAGCTCAGCACATCACTGATGATGCCTGGCAACACCATATCCTCGGCACTCGCCAACGAATTTACCGAGGCGGATGGCAAGCTCTACACCGCTGCCCTGATCGAACTCGGGCTCATTCTCTTCTTCATCACTTTTGTTGTGCTGGCCTTGTCCAAACTGCTGCTGCTTCAATTGGGCAAGCACGAAGGCAAAAAAAGCTAGGAGCTTGCATGTTTTCCCTCTACGCACGACGGCAATTTGCCAACAAGTTTAATCTGGTTGCCTCGCTCGCAACCATGCTGATCGGCCTGTCGGCGCTGGCCTGGATACTATGGACATTACTGACCTACGGTCTGGGCGGCGTGAGTCTGGAAATGTTTACCAAATCCACTCCGCCGCCAGGCAGTACTGGCGGCCTTCTCAACGCCATTGTAGGCAGCCTGATAATGACTGTCATCGCCACCCTGGTGGGCACCCCTATCGGGATACTGGCGGGCACCTACCTGGCAGAATTTGGGCAGCGTGGCTGGCTGGCGCCGACCACCCGCTTTATCAACGACATCCTTCTATCTGCACCGTCCATCGTAATCGGTTTGTTTGTGTATGAAGTGTACGTGGTCAGTACGGGGCATTTTTCGGGTTGGGCCGGCGCATTTGCGCTCTCCCTGATAGTCATACCGGTGGTGGTTCGCACCACCGAAAACATGCTCAAACTGGTTCCCAACAGTTTGCGGGAAGCCGCGGCCGCACTCGGCGCTCCGCACTGGAAAGTAGTGACCATGGTCACTTGGCGCGCCTCCAAAGCCGGGATTTTGACCGGTATTTTGCTGGCGATTGCACGTATCAGCGGCGAGACTGCGCCCTTGTTGTTCACAGCTCTGAACAATCAGTTCTGGAGTACCGATATCAACGCGCCAATGGCCAACTTGCCGGTGGTAATCTTTCAAATGGCAATGAGCCCATACGATGATTGGCACAAACTGGCGTGGGCGGGAGCCCTGCTCATTACTACTGCTGTGCTCGGCCTCAGTGTTGCCGCTCGCATTCTGTTCCGCCAGCAATCTTCATCCTATTAAGTCCTACACACGGAACCCCCTACATGAGTCAGAGCATGGATCACAACGCAAAAATCAGCCTGCGCAATCTGAATTTCTACTATGGCAAGTCGCATGCCCTGAAAAACATCAACCTGGATATCCCGGACCGTCAAGTCACTGCCTTTATCGGCCCTTCCGGCTGCGGCAAATCCACGCTGCTGCGCACCATGAACCGCATGTATGACCTGTACCCCGGACAGCGTGCCGAAGGCGAAATCTTGCTGGACGGGCAAAACATCCTGGAAAAGGGTGCTGATCTCAACAAACTGCGTGCCAGGGTCGGCATGGTATTCCAGAAACCCACCCCCTTCCCCATGTCGATTTACGACAACATCGCGTTCGGTATCAAACTGTATGAGAGCATGGGGCGCTCTGACATGGACGAACGTGTGGAATGGGCGTTGAAAAAAGCCGCACTGTGGAACGAGGTGAAGGATATCCTGAATCGTAGCGGCAATAGTCTGTCAGGAGGCCAGCAACAACGCCTGTGCATCGCGCGCGGCATTGCGGTCAAACCGGAAGTATTGCTGCTGGATGAACCTGCTTCGGCGCTCGACCCGATTTCCACCGCACGTATCGAAGAATTGATCCACGAACTCAAGACCGACTACACCATCGCTATCGTCACCCACAACATGCAGCAGGCGGCGCGGGTTTCCGACTTCACCGCCTACATGTACCTGGGAGAAATGATTGAATTCGGCAAGACCGATCTGGTGTTCACCAATCCAAAACAGAAAGCCACAGAAGATTACATTACCGGGAAATTTGGCTGACCCGATCTGTTAATACCCTTATTAAATTAAAAAAGCCGCAATTGCGGCTTTTTTAATACGCGGCCAACCCCTGTTCAAGGTGCGGCCTGACGCACCGCCTGCGCAATATGTTCAGCCTGTAGCCTGGACTGATCCGGGCAAGTACTTTCAACCATTACGCGAATCAACGGCTCGGTACCCGATGCACGCAGCACGATGCGGCCATCCTTGCCCAAAGCGCTTTCGGCATCGTCGCATGCCTGCCGCACTGCGGCATGCTCAAGGTCGAAGCCTTTGGCAACCCGCACGTTCAGCAGCACTTGCGGATATAGCTTGAGATCCGCGGTGTATTCACCCAACGACGTTCCGCTGTCGCGCAACGCATGGAGTACTTGTAGCGCTGAAATGATACCGTCGCCGGTGGTGTGCTTGTCCAGGCACAACACATGACCCGATGTCTCTCCACCCAATTGCCAGCCTTTTTGCTGCAGCAATTCCAGTACGTAACGGTCACCCACCTTGGCCCGGGCGAACGGGATATTCAAGCGTCCCAGAGCGTGCTCCATACCCAGGTTGGTCATCAAGGTGCCAACCACACCGCCCTTCAGGGAACCCCCTTCTGAACGGTGCCTGGCAATTGCGTAGACCAGCTGATCGCCATCGAAAATCGTGCCGTCGGCATCCGCCATCATCAGGCGGTCTCCATCGCCATCCAGTGCAATGCCAAAATCGGCACGATGGCGGCGCACCGCAGTGTTCATCGCTGTGGTGTGAGTCGCCCCGCAATCGCGGTTAATATTGAAACCATCCGGGTGATTACCGATGGGAATCACCTCCGCACCCAGTTCATGCAACACATGCGGGGCAACATGGTAAGTTGCACCGTGTGCGCAGTCCAGCACGATACGCAGGCCACGCAGATCTCGATCAAACGGAAAAGTACTCTTGCAAAACTCGATATAGCGTGCGGCAGCATCTTCAATACGCTTGACTCGCCCCAACCCTCTGGAAGGCATGGTTTCCATCGGCTCATCCACCAGCGCTTCAATGGCCAGTTCGGTGGCATCCGGCAGTTTGGCGCCAGTTGCGGAAAAAAACTTGATGCCGTTGTCTTCGAACGGGTTATGCGAGGCGGAAATCACCACGCCCGCCTGAAGACGTAGCGCACGGGTCAGATAAGCCACCGCCGGGGTCGGCATTGGGCCCACCAGACGCACATCCACACCGGCGGCGCACAGACCGGCTTGCAGGGCGGCTTCGAGCATGTATCCGGAAATGCGCGTATCTTTACCGATCAAGACTACCGGGTTTTCGCCAGCAGCCAAACCCGAGGTATCGGAAGCCAGAACTTTGCCTGCCGCAAAGCCCAAACGCATGACGAAGTCCGGGGTTATCGGGTTATCTCCGACCCGGCCGCGTACACCATCCGTACCAAAATATTTTCTACTCATCGCATTCCTCCACAGCCTGAATTATTTTCAATGCATCCTGACATGCAGCAACATCGTGGACACGCAGAATGCGTGCACCGCGCATGACGGCTAATACCTGAGCGGCCAGACCGGCATATTCACGCTGCCCTACTGCTCGCCCGGTAACCTTGCCGAGCATGGTTTTGCGCGAAATTCCCGCCAGTACCGGCACTCCCAGTTCAGTAATACGGTCAAGATGGTGTAAAAGTTTAAGATTATGTGTCAGCGATTTACCAAAACCAAAGCCCGGATCCACCACGATACGCTCGCGCGCAATGCCCGCATCCATCGCCACAGTCATACGCTCGGCAAGAAAATCAGTGACCTCGACTACTACATCGCCATAGCTCGGATTGTTTTGCATGGCTTGCGGCTCGCCTTGTTTGTGCATCAGACACACCGCAGTTTCGCCCGATGCGACAGCCTGCAACGCCCCGTGCGCCTGGAGAGCATCAATATCATTAATCATGTGTGCGCCTGCCGCAATCGCGGCAACCATGATTTCGGGTTTACGCGTATCCACTGACAGAACTGCTCCGCAACCTTGCAATGCACTTAGCAACGGCAACACCCGGTCCATCTCCTGCTGCAATGGTACCCACTGGGCTCCGGGACGGGTAGATTCACCCCCGATATCGATTATCGCAGCGCCCTCCGCGATTAACTGATGAGCATGCTCTACCGCATGAGCAATGTGCGTGTACCGGCCACCATCCGAAAATGAATCGGGGGTGACATTGAGAATCCCCATGATACGGGGAGTGGACACATCGAGTTGGATATTGCCGCAGCGCAAAATCATCGCGAACAAAATAAAAAAGCCAGGGGCTGCATTATAGCCCCTGGCTGGTGTTGCATTACTTGTCTTATGCGGTCAGGTCTCTTGTGCTGGCGTTGTAGTAGGCGCCGGCGTAGTTGTCGGTACGCCGCCCGGCGGTGGGCTAGGCGGGCTGGGGTTGACACTTGCTGCCGGCTTGGGCGGGCGCGGCGGCTGGCCTTTCATGATATCCCCAATCTGATCAGCATCAATGGTTTCCCACTCCAGTAGAGCGTGCGCCATGGCTTCCACCTTGTCGCGACTGTCCTCAAGAATCTTGCGAGCCAGCGCGTACTGCTGATCGATGATTCGCCGGATTTCCATATCCACCTTTTGCATGGTGGCCTCAGACACATTCTTGTGCGTCGTCACGCTTCGCCCCAGGAAGACCTCTCCCTCGTTCTCACCATACACCATGGGTCCCAAAGCATCCGACATACCCCATTGGGTCACCATGCGCCGTGCCATTTCCGTAGCTCGCTCGAAGTCGTTGGAGGCGCCGGTGGTCATGTGGTTCATGAACACTTCTTCAGCAATACGGCCACCGAACAGTACCGATATATTTTGCAGTATCTGTTCGCGATCCATGCTGTAGCGGTCTTCGGTCGGCAACTGCATAGTCAGTCCCAGTGCACGCCCACGCGGAATGATGGTGACTTTATGTACCGGATCGGTCTTGTCCAGCGTATACGCCACCACTGCGTGGCCAGCCTCGTGATAAGCAGTATTACGACGCTCTACTTCTGGCATGACCATGTTTTTACGTTCGGCACCCATCATGATCTTGTCTTTGGCATGCTCGAAATCATCCATGTCCACCAGACGCTTATTACCGCGCGCAGCGAACAGCGCTGCTTCGTTTACCAGATTGGCCAGATCCGCGCCGGAAAATCCCGGGGTGCCACGCGCCAGTATGTCGGCGCGCACATCCGGCGCCATCGGAATCTTGCGCATGTGCACCAGCAAAATCTGTTCGCGCCCACGAATATCTGGCAGCGGAACCACCACCTGGCGGTCAAAACGGCCTGGTCGAAGCAGGGCAGGATCGAGTACATCGGGACGGTTGGTCGCCGCAATCACAATGACGCCCGCCGAGCCTTCAAAGCCGTCCATTTCGACCAGCAACTGGTTCAGCGTCTGTTCGCGTTCGTCGTTACCGCCACCCATGCCCGCACCGCGCTGGCGACCAACTGCGTCAATCTCGTCGATGAAAATAATGCAAGGGGCGTGTTTTTTGGCCTGCTCGAACATGTCGCGCACCCGCGCAGCACCCACGCCGACAAACATCTCCACGAAATCAGAACCGGAAATGCTGAAAAATGGCACTTTGGCTTCCCCGGCAATGGCTTTGGCCAGCAAGGTTTTACCTGTACCTGGGTTACCCACCATCAGCACACCGCGCGGAATGCGTCCACCCAGCTTCTGGAATTTGGTTGGGTCGCGCAGAAACTCGACCAGTTCCGACACTTCTTCCTTGGCTTCGTCACACCCAGCCACGTCTGCAAAAGTAATCTGGTTGGTGGATTCGTCCAGCATGCGTGCCTTGCTCTTACCGAACGAAAACGCGCCACCCTTGCCACCACCCTGCATCTGGCGCATGAAGAATATCCACACACCGATCAAGAGCAGCATCGGGAACCAGGAAACGAACAGACTCATCAGGAACGATGGCTCCTCTTCCGGTTTCGCTTCGATCACTACGCCATTTTTTAGCAGGTCTGAAACCATCCATGGGTCCGATGGGGCGTAGGAAGTGAAGTGCTTGCCATCGCTTTTCACGCCTTTCAGCACATGGTTTGAGATCACCACTTTGGCAATCTGACCTTGCTTGACCTCCTGAATGAACTGCGAGTAGTCCATTTGGGCCTGAGCAGTCTGGCGTGTGCTGAACTGGTTGAATACCGTCATTAATACCAAGGCAACAACCAGCCAGATGGCAATATTTTTAAACATGTTATTCACGTAGCGCTCCTGTGAGCAGGTAAAAATTGCGAATTTAAACTCATTCTAAACCGATTCCGGTACCACTGCCAGCGTTTGGAAGCCTGCTTTTCCCCAGAAGATACACTTCACTACTACGATCGCGCGAGGCACGCGGCTTGCGCGTTACCACCTGCGCGAACTGATGTCGCATAAGCTTCACGTATTCCTGAAAACCTTCACCCTGAAAAGTCTTGACCAGAAAAGCGCCGCCAGGTTTCAAATGATGACATGCAAACTCCAGTGCCAGTTCGCATAAATGCATGCTGCGAGCTTGATCGGCGCTGGCCACACCGCTCATGTTGGGGGCCATATCCGAAATTACAAGGTCAGGAAGCCGCCCTGCCAGCACTTGCTTCAATTCCGTGAGCGCCGCCTCCCCGGTAAAATCGCCCTGGATAAAAGTCACCCCGGCTATCGAGTCCATTTCCAGCAGATCCAGTGCAATCACCTTTGCACCCGCCTTGGCGGCGACCTGCGACCAGCCACCGGGTGTCGCACCCAGATCCACCACCAACATGCCGGGGTGGAGCAGTTGATCGCGCGTATTGATTTCTTCGAGCTTGAACGCCGCACGTGAACGATAGCCATGTTGCTTGGCCAGTTTCACATAAGGATCATTTACATGCTCGCGCATCCAGGCTTTACTGGTCCTACTGGGCTTCATCGGCTAAAATCCGGGTTTGCTTTAGAAATGGCCATCATGATCACCCTCAACACACTACAACGCCGTTATTTGCGCGGGCAAGCCCATCACCTGCATCCGGTTGTCATGATCGGGGATGCCGGACTGAGCGACGCGGTCATGCGCGAAGTGGATATTAATCTGAAAAGCCATGAACTCATCAAGGTCAGGGTATTCGGTGATGACCGCGACCACCGCATCGCCATTATGGAAAAAATCTGTACGGAGCTGGCCGCAGCACCGGTTCAGCATATCGGCAAGCTTTTATTGATTTACCGCCCTGCCGCCAAGCCGAAAATCAGCCTGCCCAAGTAATCGGATCAACGGCTATTCTGCTTGAAAAGCAATATCAATCCCAACAAGCTCTGCACCAGATAGACAATGCTGGAAATGCCATGCCAGCGTGCGAAGCGGTCGCGAAAGATGCTTTCCATGACCGCCTGCGGCATGGCCCGTTCCTTGAGACTTTCCATGATGGGCTGGATCCCGAAATGAGTAGCCAGCGTCAGTAACAACATCACCAGCACGACCCAGAAAAATGCCTGTTTAAACGCCCGCCCGCCAAACGCTGCCAGACGCTGAATAATCAGATAAAGCGCGCATGCAATACTGACATACGCCATGACGGTAAACATGTGTCCCGCCAGATTGCCGGCCAGCTGCTTGTCGGCCAGACTGGTGAACAGGACCGGCGCGGCAAGATAGCCAATCGCCCATATGCCGCCTACCCACAGGGTCACAACAATTCTGGCGAGCGCTTCAGGCAGGTTTTTCATGGTTTATACGTAACTCACATCCAGCACCTCATACTGGCGCACACCGCTAGGCGCTTGCACGTCTGCGGTATCGCCAGCACTCTTTCCAATCAGCGCGCGCGCAATCGGGGAGCTGATCGAGATTTTGTATTGCTTGATGTCGGCTTCATCGTCGCCGACGATCTGATAAGTCACCGTTGTGCCTGTTTCCAGATCTTCCAGTTCTACCGTTGCACCGAACACCACGCGTCCGTCCGCATCCAGTTCGGCAGGATTGATGATCTGCGCCGACGACAGCTTGCCTTCCAGATCGGCAATGCGTCCTTCGATAAAGCTCTGCTTCTCTTTGGCGGCATCGTACTCGGCGTTTTCAGATAAGTCACCCTGCGCGCGCGCTTCTGCGATTGCGGTAATGACAGCCGGGCGCTCGATGGTTTTCAGACGGTGCAGTTCCTGGCGCATCATCTCTGCACCCTTCACTGTCAATGGAATTTTGCTCATGGCACTCATGGTTAATCCTTATCGAGCAGGCAATTGCTGGTGCAATCCCTGCAGGTCATAAACTTTCAGCCCGCCCATCGCCTGCATTCCGATGCAGGCAGCGCGTGCCCCGGCCAGCGTGGTGTAGTAAGTAACGCGTTGCGCCAGTGCGACACGGCGAATTTCCACCGAATCGCGCACGGCACGCTTGTCATCCACCACGTTGACGATCAGGCTGATCTCGTTGTTTTTAATCATGTCCACAATATGCGGACGCCCCTCAGTAACCTTGTTCACAACAGTCACCGCCAGCCCGCCCAGCGCCAGCGCTGCTGCGGTGCCGCGGGTAGCAAACAGGGTAAAGCCCAGATCAATCAGCTGGGCGCCAATTTCGACGATTTTCTGTTTGTCAGCGTTGCGCACACTGATGAACGCAGCACCACCCTTGGGCAGTTTCACCCCGGCTGCCAGTTGTGACTTGACGAAGGCTTCGCCGAAACTCGCGCCCACCCCCATGACTTCGCCGGTGGACTTCATTTCTGGCCCCAGCAGCGTGTCCACGCCCTGGAATTTGGCAAAGGGGAATACCGCTTCCTTCACCGAGAAATAGGGTGGCACGACTTCTTTTGCAAACCCCTGTTCGGCCAGACTGCGTCCCGCCATGCAGCGCGCGGCGACTTTGGCCAACTGGATGCCGGTGGCTTTGGACACAAACGGCACGGTACGCGAAGCACGCGGGTTGACCTCCAATACGTACACCGTATCACCCTGCAGTGCGAACTGCACGTTCATCAGCCCCACCACATTGAGCGCACGCGCCATGGCAATGGTCTGGCGGCGGATTTCGTCCTGGATTTCAGCCGACAGACTGTACGGGGGCAACGAGCATGCCGAATCCCCGGAGTGTACGCCCGCCTGTTCAATGTGTTCCATGATGCCGCCGATCAGCACCTGCTTGCCGTCGCTGATGGCATCCACGTCCACCTCAATCGCGTCGTTGAGGAAGCGATCCAGCAGTACCGGGGAGTCGTTGGAAACCTTGACCGCCTCGCGCATGTAACGCTGCAAATCGGCTTCCTCGCGCACGATTTCCATGGCACGGCCGCCCAGCACGTAGGATGGGCGTACCACCAGCGGGTAACCGATCTCGGCCGCCAGGCGCATGGCTTCGTCGGCTGAGCGCGCAGTGCGGTTGGGCGGCTGCTTCAAACCCAGCCCAACCAGCAGTTGCTGGAAACGCTCGCGGTCTTCGGCGCAGTCGATCATGTCCGGTGTCGTACCAATGATGGGTGTGCCGAAAGCCTCCAGATCGCGTGCAAGCTTGAGCGGAGTCTGCCCGCCGTATTGCACTATCACGCCGACCGGCTGTTCGACGCGCACGATTTCCAGCACATCCTCCAGCGTCACCGATTCGAAATACAGGCGGTCGGAAGTGTCGTAATCGGTCGAGACCGTTTCCGGATTGCAGTTGACCATGATGGTTTCATAACCATCTTCGCGCATCGCCAGGGCCGCATGGACGCAACAGTAATCGAACTCGATACCCTGGCCGATCCGGTTGGGCCCACCCCCCAGCACCATGATTTTCTTGCGATTGGTCGGTTGCGCTTCGCATTCCTCCTCGTAGGTGGAATACATATAGGCAGTGTGGGTGGAGAACTCCGCCGCACATGTGTCCACGCGCTTGTATACCGGGTGGATACCCAGCGCCCAGCGCTTTGCACGCACCGCGTGCTTGTCGCTACCCAGCAGTGCGGCCAGGCGGCGGTCGGCAAAACCGTTGCGCTTCAGATTGCGCAATTCGTCAGCACTGATATCGCCCAGGGAGCGGTCTTTGAGTGCCGCCTCATCCGCCACCAGCGCCTCGATCTGCACCAGGAACCACGGGTCAATTTTGGTGAAGCTGAACACCTCATCCAGACTCATGCCGATACGGAACGCATCGGCCACATACCAGATACGCTCAGGACCGGGGTTGCCGATTTCCGCCTCGATCACATCGCGATCAGTGGTGATTTCATTCAGCCCGTCCATGCCGGTTTCCAGCCCGCGCAGCGCTTTCTGGAAGGATTCGCGGAAGGTGCGGCCGATTGCCATCACCTCACCCACCGATTTCATCTGGGTGGTGAGCCTATCGTTGGCCTGCGGGAATTTCTCGAAGGCAAAGCGCGGTATCTTGGTCACCACATAGTCGATACTGGGCTCGAATGAAGCCGGCGTCGCACCGCCGGTGATGTCGTTTTTCAGCTCGTCCAGGGTGTAGCCCACCGCCAGCTTGGCAGCGATCTTGGCGATGGGGAAGCCAGTGGCCTTGGACGCCAGCGCCGAGGAGCGCGACACACGCGGGTTCATCTCGATCACCACCATGCGCCCGTCGACCGGGTTGATGCCGAACTGTACGTTGGAACCGCCCGTCTCGACGCCGATCTCGCGCAGTACCGCGATCGAGGCATTGCGCAGTATCTGGTATTCCTTGTCGGTCAGCGTTTGCGACGGCGCCACGGTAATGGAGTCACCGGTATGCACGCCCATCGGGTCGAGGTTTTCGATGGAGCAGACGATGATGCAGTTGTCGGCGCGATCGCGCACCACTTCCATCTCGTATTCTTTCCAGCCGATCAGCGACTCCTCGATCAGCAATTCACGGGTCGGCGACGCCTCCAGACCGCGCTCGCAGATGGTCACGAACTCTTCGCGGTTGTAGGCAATGCCGCCGCCGGTGCCGCCCATGGTGAAGGAGGGACGAATGATGGTGGGAAAGCCCATGACTGCCTGTACCTGCAGGGCCTCTTCCATGCTGTGCGCAATCGATGAACGCGGCGAAGCGAGGCCGATGCGGGTCATCGCCTGCTTGAATTTTTCGCGGTCTTCGGCCATATCGATGGCGTCGCGCGAGGCACCAATCATTTCCACGCCGAATTTCTCCAGCACGCCATGCCTGGCCAGATCCAGCGCGCAGTTCAACGCGGTCTGTCCGCCCATGGTGGGCAGCAGCGCCTCGGGACGTTCTTTCTCGATGATTTTTTCCAGCACCTGCCAGGTGATCGGCTCGATGTAGGTCACATCGGCCATCTCCGGGTCGGTCATGATGGTGGCCGGGTTGGAGTTGACCAGGATAACCTTGTAGCCCTCCTCGCGCAGTGCCTTGCAGGCCTGCGCGCCGGAATAGTCGAACTCGCACGCCTGGCCGATGACAATGGGGCCGGCGCCGATGATGAGGATGCTGTGGATGTCGGTACGTTTCGGCATGGCTTAACGGTGGGCTTTCTGCATCATGGCCACGAAGCGGTCGAACAGATAACCGACATCATGGGGGCCGGGGCTGGCCTCGGGATGGCCCTGGAAGCTGAACGCCGGCACATCGGTACGGGCAAAACCCTGCAGCGAGCCGTCGAACAGGGAAACATGGGTCACGCGCAGGTTGGCGGGAAGCGTGTCTGCATCCACCGCAAAGCCGTGATTCTGGCTGGTGATTGCCACGCGTCCCGTGTCGAGGTCTTTCACCGGGTGGTTGGCGCCGTGGTGCCCGAATTTCATCTTGACGGTCCGGGCTCCGGAAGCCAGCGCCAGCAGCTGGTGCCCCAGGCAAATACCGAAAATCGGGATGCCCGTCGTCAACAGCTCGCCGAGTGCGGTAATGGCGTAATCACACGGCTCGGGATCGCCCGGGCCGTTGGACAGGAAAATGCCATCCGGCTTGAGCGCCAGGGCGTCTTGCGCGCTGGCCTGCGCTGGCAGCACGGTCAGCTTGCAGCCGCGTTCCGCCAGCATGCGCAAGATGTTGCGCTTGACGCCGTAATCGTAGGCAACGACATGGAACGGCATGTGCTCAGGCCTGGTGTAGCCCTTGCCCAGTTGCCATTCGCCTTCCTCCCACGGATAGGCAGCGCTGCAGCTCACCACCTTGGCCAGGTCCATTCCAGCCAGGCCGGGAAAACTGCGCGCCTGCGCCAGCGCCTCGGCTTCGTCAACCTTCCCCGCCATGATGCAACCGGATTGCGCGCCAGTCTCACGCAGGATGCGAGTGAGACGGCGCGTGTCTATGTCGGCAATGGCAACGACGTTTTCCTCAACCAGATAATCGGACAAGGACTGTGCGCTGCGGAAGTTGCTGGCCAATAACGGCAAATCACGGATTACCAGACCCGCGGCATGGACCTTTTCCGCTTCCATATCTTCCGCATTGACGCCGGTATTGCCGATGTGTGGATAGGTCAGCGTAACAATCTGGCGCGCGTAGGACGGGTCGGTCAGGATCTCCTGATAGCCGGTCATGGCGGTGTTGAACACCACCTCGCCCACGGTGATGCCTGATGCCCCGATGGCTACGCCGCGGAAGACTGAACCATCGGCAAGCACCAGAATGGCGGGTTGAGCGTGCGACAAGGGAGTACTCCGGTATGAGGCTTACACGAAGAGGCGGGCCGGGTTTTCACCCGCCCGCCTCTGAAATATGTATGACATTTTAGCCGAAACTAGCCCCGAACTCAATGCAAGTTCAACGCAATCCCAGCACGTCCTGCATATCATACTGCCCGGCCGGGCTAATCACGAGGAAGCGCGCGGCACGCAGCGCGCCCTGGGCGAAGGTCATACGGCTGGATGCCTTGTGGGTAATTTCCACGCGCTCGCCGATACCGGCGAACATCACCGTGTGGTCGCCGACGATATCGCCTCCGCGCACCGTGGCAAAGCCGATGGTGGATGGCTGGCGCTCTCCGGTCACGCCTTCGCGGCCATACACTGCGCATTCGGATAAATCGCGCCCAAGCGCGTCGGCCACCACCTCGCCCATGCGCAGCGCCGTGCCGGACGGCGCATCCACCTTGTGGCGATGGTGCGCTTCAATGACTTCGATGTCATAACCTTCGTTGAGTACTTTGGCAGCGATTTCCAGCAGCTTGAAAGTGAGATTCACGCCCACACTCATGTTCGGGGCGAATACCACGCCAATATCCTGCCCAGCGTCGGCGATCGCCTGTTTTTGCTCGGCAGAGAACCCGGTCGTGCCGATAACCATGTTCACGCCGTGCTTGCGGCACAGCGCCAGATGCTGCAGCGTGCCTTCGGGACGGGTGAAATCAATCAGCACGTCGGCACCCTCCAATGCGGCAGCCATGTCGTCGCCAATCAGGACTTCAGTCGATCCGCCCAATACACCCGCATCACGGCCGAGAAACGCACTGCCGGTGCGTTCCAGCGCGCCATACAGCATACAGTCCGGCGCCTGAGCGACGGCCTCCAGCAACACGCGGCCCATCCGCCCCGAACTTCCTGCAATCACTATTTTAATCGGTGCGACAGCGCTCATTTACCACCTGCAGGAGGTTCGGCTGGGGCTGGGGCTGGGACCGGAACTGTTTCGGCAGACGGCTCCGCAGCAGCGGGCGCATTCGCGCCGGCCGGCGCTGGCTCTTCCGGGGCGAGGGTGGCCTTGATATCCACCTCCTTGCCGTCATTCATCACTTCCACAATGCGTTTCGCAATATCTCCGTCAAAGTACACGGCCACGCGGCGCTGGGTGACCCGCTTTCCGGCTTTATTATCGATATAGATGTAATCCCAACGGCCGGTGTGGAACATGTCCTTCACCAGTGGTGTACCCATAATGAAACTGATTTGCTCACGGGTCATGCCGATTTTGAGCTTGGCCACATTCGCGCTATCCACGTAATTGCCCTGCTGGATATCGATTTTGTAGGGTGTCAGAGACGGCACGGAAAAGGACGGCATGCTTTTGCAACCAGCCAGTCCAAGGCTGGCTGCGAAAATCAGGATCAGGGCGCGCATATTTAGTCTTGTGTTTGCAAAGCAAAATAAAGGCACTATGATAGCTCAGATAACCTGCACGAGACACTCCCCATCATGAGCGACCCCAGCGATCTGAAAAGCATCGGCCTCAAAGCCACCCTGCCCCGACTGAAAATCCTTGATCTGTTCGAGAGTTCGAAAAAACGCCACCTTAACG
This sequence comes from Sulfuriferula sp. GW1, assembly GCF_047300855.1. Taxonomy (GTDB): domain Bacteria; phylum Pseudomonadota; class Gammaproteobacteria; order Burkholderiales; family Sulfuriferulaceae; genus Sulfuriferula. The sequence goes on along the minus strand of NZ_CP170197.1, from coordinate 1,061,500 downwards.
CTGAAGAAGTGTACCGCCTGCTGATTGCAGAAGACATCGATATCGGGCTCGCCACGGTGTACCGGGTGTTGACCCAGTTCGAACAGGCAGGACTGCTGATCCGCCATCATTTCGACAGCGACAAGGCAGTGTACGAGCTCAACAGCGGCGGCCACCACGACCACCTGGTGTGCATACAGTGCGGGCGCGTGGAAGAATTTTTCGATGAGGAAATCGAGCGCCGCCAGAAAAAAGTCGCCGCCCAGCGCGGCTTTGCCATTCACGACCACTCACTGCATATTTACGCGGATTGCACCAAAAACGCGTGTCCGCATAAACCCAAATAAATCTATTCGGCGATCACCTGGGCGGTTTTAAGGCCCTTGACCGATTTGATCAACAGCAGCAACGGCAGCAATACCACAAAACTCAGCGTAATCAGCCAAAAGGTGCTGACGAAAGCCTGCACACTGGCCTGCTGTTGCACCACCTGACCCATCACCCCGGCCCCGCCCTTCTGCATATCCAGATGTAATGGCGCCAGAAACTGCTGCACATGAGCGTTATAAGGCGTGATGTACTGGCGCAACCCGGCCCAGTTGACGCGCGTCGAATAGCTCAGATAAGTGCTCACCACCGAGATGCCGACGGCAGACCCCAGCGTGCGCGTGAGGCTGTACAAGCCCGCTGCTTCGGCTGCCATTTGCGGCGGAATGGTAGCAAACGCCAGCGTCGACATCGGCACAAAAACCAGCCCCATCCCCAGGCCCTGCAGCACCATCGGCCACAGGATATAGCTGCCTGCCGTCTGCGGGGTAATGCCGGTCATCATCCACGCACCCGCCACGCTTAACAGCAAGCCGGCCGCAACCATGGTGCGCGGGCTGATCCTGCCGGAAAAGTGCCCCACCAGACTCATGCTGACGAAAGTCGCCAGTCCGCGCGGCACCAGATACATTCCCGCATCCAGCGTGGGAAAGCCCAGCAGGTTCTCCAGATACAGCGGCAATAACAACATCCCGCCATAGACCCCCAGCCCGGTGGCCAGGCTGATCAGGCAGGCAACGGCAAAATTGCGATCCTTGAGCACCGCCAGATCGAACACCGGCTCGCCCTGGCCGGCCACACTTTTCCACACGAAGGCCAGGAATGCCGCCAACGCCAGCAGGGTGCTCAGCGTAATGAAACTGGAATTGAACCAGTCATCGCCGGCGCCACGATCCAGCACCAGTTGCCCGCAGGCAATGGCCAGCGCCAGCGCGCCGAAACCCAGCCAGTCCATGCGCCGCGCGCGTATCGGCGTATCCGGCACGAAACGCAGCGCCAGCAGGAAAGAAACGATCCCCACCGGCACATTGATATAGAACGACCAGCGCCATGAGGCGATTTCGGTCAGGTAGCCGCCCAGCGAGGGCCCGAGGATAGGCGCCGCCATCACCCCCATGCCCCAGATTGCCATCGCCTTGCCGCGCGCTTCGATAGGATAGGTATCCACCATCACCGCCTGCGACAGCGGCACCAGCGCGGCCCCGAAAACTCCCTGAAACAGGCGGAACAACACCATCTCCGGCAGTCCGTTGGCCAGCCCGCACAGCGCGGAAGCGATCACAAAACCGGCGATGCTCACCAGCAGATATTTCTTGCGCCCGAAGCGGTCAGTAAAGAATCCGGCCAGCGGCATGAACACCGCCGAGGCGATCAGATACGAAGTCAGCACCCAGGAAATGGTGTCCGGGCTGGCACCCAGTTCGCCCGTCATATGCGGCAACGCGACGTTGATGATGGTGGTATCGAGCACCTGCATGATGGTGGCGGCCATCACCGCCACGGTGACCCATACACGTGAGGCATTCATGCTCAGCTGGCCAGCTTGATGCTGACCGTGGCCGTCGCGCCCACTTTAAACGGCTGGGTGGCCGCGCTCCCGACAAAACGCACCCGCACCGGCACGCGCTGGGTGACCTTGACCCAATTGCCGGTGGCATTCTGTGCGGGTAATAGCGAAAACGCCGCACCCGTGCCGCCGCCCAGCGACTCCACCACTGCCGGAAAAGTTTTACCCGGCAGCATGTCGAGCTGGACTTCGGCGGTCTGTCCCGGATGCAGGCCGGGCAACTCGGTTTCCTTGAAATTGGCATCCACCCAGAAGCTGCCTTGCTGAATCAATGCGAACAGCGGCTGATTGGGCGACACCGTCGTGCCCGGCACCAGGGTGATATTGGCGATCCAGCCATCCTGGGTCGCGCGGATGCGGGTGTGCTGCAAATCCAGCCGGGCCGCATCCACTGCCGCCAGCGCAGCCCGCACCGCCGGTGTCGCGCCGCCCACGGTGCTGGCACCCGCCTGCGCCTGACCCAACCTGGATTGCGCTTCATTGAAGGCCGCCTGAGCTACCTGCAGCTTCGATTGAGCGTCGTCCTCCGCCTGTTTGGAGACGAATTTGGCCAGCACCAGATCATGAGTGCGCTGGGCCTGGGCACGCGCATTGTTCAAATCGGCCTGGCTCTGCGCCAGCGCGGCACGCGCGGCCTCCACCCCGAGCACGTTGGCCTGGCTGCCCTGGCGCGCTTCTGCCAGTTTGGCCTGCGCGGCAGCCAGCGCCACCTGATAGGGCGCCGGATCCACGTCGAACAGATCGTCTCCGGCATGGACAAAACCGCCTTCTTGCACGTGCACGGCCACCACCTGCCCGGTCACCTGGCTGGCGACTTGAACAATCGCGGCATTCACGTAAGCGTTGTCAGTGGTGCGCAGCTTGCGTGCGGCATTCCAGTACCAGCCGCCGCCCGCCAGCAGCGCCAGCACGGTAACGGCAATCAAGGATTTTTTGAGCGTGGTATTCATTCCTGCGCTTCCGCCTCGGTACGGATGTGCTCGAGCAAAGCCAGAGCGCGATCGATATCCTCCCCTGCCACATCCGCCAGAATGACTGCACGCAGCTCAGCCGCCACGCGCCGAATCTGCCCGAACACCACCAGTCCCGCTTCGGTCACCTCGATGCGTTTGGCGCGACGATCGGCGGGATCCTGAATGCGCCTGACCAGGCCGGCTTTCTCCAGCCGATCAATCAGCGCCACCATGCTCGGGCCCTCTATACCGACAGCATCGGCCAATTCAATCTGCGTCGGGGGCGCAGCTGCCTTGGCAGCGGCCGACAGCGCCATCCAGGTGGCACGGCTCAACCCGAGTGGTTTGAGGCGGCGATCCAGCGCCAGTTTCCAGGCATGGGCGGCGGTATGCAGTGCCTCGGCAAAGCGCTGAGCAGTTGCAGGCGTCGTGCGCATTGGTATTCTCCTAATAGTTAGCTTCCTATTAGGTAGGGATAGACTTGAATAGTTCCGGAATAGGCGAGGATTTTTTGCCGCGGGAAAGAAACACCAGGCGCATCAGGTGCTTAACATCTCCGCCGCATGTTTGCGCGTGGTTTCGGTGATGGTGACCCCTCCCAGCATGCGGGCGATTTCATCCACGCGCGCGGGCGCATCGAGCACAGTGATATGGCTTACCACGCTGCCGTCGCGCGCCACCTTGCTGACTTGCAGATGCTGTTGACCGCACGCGGCCACTTGCGGCAGGTGCGTGATACACAATACCTGGCGGCTGTTGGCCAGGTTTTTAAGCAGCGTCCCCACGATTTCCGCCACCCCGCCGCCGATGCCGACGTCGACTTCGTCGAAGATCAGCGTAGGCACACCGGCCACCTGACTGACCGCGGTTTGCAATGCCAGACTGATGCGCGACAATTCGCCGCCCGAAGCAACCTTGGCCAGGGCTTTAGGTGCAGCGCCCGCGTGCGGCGCGACCATGAACTCGACCTGTTCCAGGCCGTGTGCATGGCCCTCGGCCAGCGGCGTCAGGCCGATCTCGAATGCGCCGCCGGCCAGTGCCAGTTGCTGCATGGACAAGGTCACGCTGGTCGCCAGTTTGCTGGCGGCCTTGGCGCGTCCGGCGCTGAGTTTGGTTGCGTGGGCAAGCCACTGTTCGCGCGCGGCATTGGCAGCCTGTTCCAGCGCCGCCGGGTCAGCTGTTGCGCCGAGTTCGCCGAGCCGGGTTTGTGCGCTGCTCAACAGGTCGGGTAATTGTTCCGCCTTGACGCGATATTTACGTGCCGTGTCGAGTACCTGTTCGATGCGTGCCTCGACTTCATTCAAACGTGCCGGGTCGGCTTCCAGATGATCGAGATAGCGGCGCAGGCTGTGGGTGGCTTCCTGTAACTGGAGCACCGCCGATTCCACCAGCTCGCACGTCGGTTGCAGGTCGCTATCGTAATCCGCCAGGCTCGCCAGCCGCGCGCTGACTGCACTGATCTGCTGCTCGGCGGCCGCTTCGCCTTCCGACAGGCTATCCAGCGCCTGGCCCACGCCCTCCAGCAGGCTGGCGGCATTGGCCAAACGGCGGTGCTCGGCCTGCAATTCGTCCCATCCCGGCAACGTAAATTGCAGCGCGTCCACATCCGTGACCAGCCATTGCAGGCGCTCGCGTTCGGCGTCGAGTTCGCTGCTGTTGTCGCGCAGCGCGTTAAGCCGGTCGTGCAGTTCGCGCCACTGGCGATAGGCATCGGCCACCTGCCGCGCCAGGGCTTGCAGGCCGCCGTAACTGTCGAGCAGATCGCGCTGGGCAGCTGTTTTGAGCAGCGACTGATGCGCGTGCTGGCCGTGGATATCGACCAGAAACTCGCCGGCCTCGCGCAACTGCTGCGCGGTGACGCTGCGGCCATTGATAAAGCAGCGCGAGCGTCCGTTGCTGTCTACCACGCGGCGCAGCAGGCAAGCCGCATCGTCGTCCAGCGCGTTCTCGGTCAGCCAGGCTTGCAAAGCGGGCAAGGCGCTGCCATCGAACTCGGCGCTGATGTCTGCGCGCGCGGCGCCCTCGCGCACCACACTGGCATCGCCGCGCTCACCCAGCGCCAACGCCAGCGCGTCCACCAGTATGGATTTACCCGCGCCGGTCTCGCCGGTCAGCACGGTGAAACCCGGCTCGAATTCGATATCGAGCGCATCCACGATAACGAAGTCGCGCAGGCTCAGCAGGCGCAGCATCAGGGCGCCTCCATCAATCCGGATTTCACCCGAATGGAAGACTCAGTAAAAAGTTCGCAGCGCGGCATATAAAGAAAGGTAAGCAAGAAATTTTTTGAGTGGCGCAGTCGTTGGGATGAAATATGGATGGCTGGAAGCGCCCTTTAAAGTTGGGTACCCCAGTGCAGCTTGTGCCTGAGCGTAAAGTAGTAGCTGTAATTTTTGGGATGCAGCAGGCGGATGGTTTTAGGCGCGCGACTGACCAGTACGCGGTCACCGGGCTGTACATCGAAATGGCGCTGACCATCAAAATAGACGCGTGCGTCCCCTGCCTCGATCAGGCGCAGTTCAACATCCGACCGGCTGTTCACCGCTATCGGCCGGGCCGACAGGGTATGCGCACAGATGGGCACCAGCACGAAAGCTTCCAGCGTCGGGTGCAGGATCGGCCCGCCCGCTGACAGCGCATAAGCGGTAGAGCCGGTAGGCGTGGCTATGACCAGACCGTCGGAACGCTGGCGATAAACATAATCGCCGTCGATGAAGACCTCAAAATCAATCAGCCGGCCACTGCTCGCCTTGCTCACCACCACGTCATTGAACGCGCATGCAGTATAAATATCCTCACCATCGCGCACTATCCTGGTATTCAACAGCAGGCGCTGTTCTGCTACATACTCGCCATCCAGAATCGCGGTCATGCTTTCGAACATGGTTTCCACCGGCACATCGGTCAGGAAACCCAGATGACCCTGGTTGACACCGACCAGGGGAATATCGTCTTTCGCCAGCATGCGTGTAATGGACAGCATCGTACCGTCACCTCCCAGCACTACTGCCAGATCCGCCCGCGCGCCGAGCTCAGCCAACTCGGCTATCGGGTAAACATCGCTACCGATATGCTCCGCAGTATTGCGCGCAATCAGCACATCATGGCCGCGATCGCGCAGAAAATCCGCCAGGCGCAACAATGCCTCACCGATTTCAGGACTATCGTATTTGCCCACCAGGGCGATGGTTTGAAAGATTTCAGACATGAGCGGAATTATAGCGACGCCCTTTGGGTATTGATACAGCGTTGCAGCAACTGATTTTCCGGGAGCGTCTAAAGAGTCTTTCCCTTGATGTAACGGAACTCCTGGGTTGCGCCTTCATAACCCCAGGAATCCGCCCGAACCTCATGGATGACGATATAACTCGCCGGATTGAGACTACCCAGAACCGACTCGAAGGCAGCGAATACTTTTTGAATATAATCGGCCTTCTGGTTTTTTGTGTTGGTGCCTTCAGTAATCTTGATGTCGAGATAAAAAGTTGCCAAACCCTGTGAGTCGAGTGAAGTGCCGCCTATGAACCACTCGCTGGCTGACACATACTCGATTGCAACCGAGGTGAGCTCCTTCTTTTTTCCCAATACTTCAGCCGTGAGTTCGGTAAGAAAATCGGCAATCTTGTTCGTGGTTTCAGGAGATTGCGGAGCACAAATTCTGGCGTTCAAATAGGGCATCCGATTTCCTTCGGTTTAATTATGGTCCAGCCGAATAATTCTTCAGGCTTCGCGACTACTCGAATACAGGCCGCATGAAAGAGCGCTCATAGCTGATGAAGCACTTTGTTTCCTGGTAGTAGCGCATCGCGGCCTGGCATTCCGGATCGTTCGCCGCCTGGGTGCGATATGTTTCATAGGCTGCCAGCGAAGGAAAAGAAAACAGGGCAAGGGCGATATTGTTGGCGCCTTCGTGAGGCATGAAATAGCCATGATGCTTGCCACCGAACTTCTCGACCAGCGGTATCCACATCTTTCCGTAGGTCTCAAATTCCTTGAGCTTGAAAGGATCGATCACATAGCGAAGATAACAAGTAATCAAAGTATTCTCCGAAAGGGAATAGCGAATAGCATTTTTTCGTCGTGCGACAGCATGGCGGAAAAATCTGTTGGCCTGAAACCCGAAAAACGCCGGGCGCCAATAGGCGAAATGCATTGCGCCGGATGGTGACTTAAAATATTTGCATAGATTCACGCAGCCGACAAATCCATAAGCATGCACCGATGCAAAGCGGCGCTCTCAACCACATCCAGTCACACAGAATAAACGCTACGCCCTTCGCCCTGATAGCTTTGATACACATGCTCGAAAACCGCAGCGCATTTGACTGCGTAAATTTCCTTGGAATAAGCGCGCGGCAAACCTTCATCAAGCGCGTTTTCGATCTCGATTTTCACACGCGCGCGAGTAGCAATCTTTTGCCGCCAGCCCAGCACAAGCAGCTTATGCAGCTTTTCCAGCAAAATGTGCGCAACCTTCTTTACCTCTTCACGTTCTTCGGTGGTGAGCTCCGGCGCAGGCCGGGTGAGAATATCCAGGATCGTGAGTTCTTCTTCGCTCAGGTTTTCGCGCACATGGCGTGTCTGTTCTTCCGTCAGAACAGTGGACAATGCCAGCAGCTCCTTGAAAATTTCATCGATATTGCGGCTGCCCGAGTTGTAGCTTTCGATCAATGCCTGGAATTTTTCCAGATAATCAGCACGCGTCGGGTTGAGGCGCACCATGCGTTCCAGTTGCGCGCGCACCGCTGCCTTTAGCCGCTCGACATCGGTATTGCTTGGCTTCTTGTCCTCGAAGCGCTTGCGTAACGCCGCGAAGTCAATCCTGGACAAATCAATCTGACCGTAGCCTTGCGCAGGTTGCCGAATCTTGAACGGTTCGGCAGCGATAGATTCGTCCAGCAAGTCCTGTATGCCTTGCATGATGTGCGAAATATCCGGCGGTTCGGTCACGGTGCGGATGCATTCGGCAATCGCGGCCAGGCAACCGCAACGCTGCGCAAACTCGACCGCCACCGGGTCAGGCTTCAATGCACAATACAAGCTGCTGGCCAATGCCGCCAGCGCGAGGAAATCGCGCTTGATCGTCTCCGGCGCCATCAGCCTGTCTGCCGCATCCTTGATAGCCCCAGCCTGCGCAAAGTTGGCCGTTGGCATGGTTTCAATTTCCGCCAGCGCAACGCCGTGTTCCAGACAATAAACATTCGCGTCATTCACCGCATAGCGCAGCTCATCCGCCAGCGCCTTCTTGTCGCGCACCGGCATCTCGCCACCGCCGCCTTTGCCATAAATCGCCAGCGCTTTCTCCAACGAAGCGAACACGTTGGCATAGTCCACGATCAAGCCGCTGTGTTTTCCGGGATACACACGGTTAGCGCGGGCGATAGTTTGCATCAGCGTGTGGTTGCGCATCGGCTTGTCGAGATAGATCGTTGAACAGCTGGGCGCATCGAAACCGGTCAGCCACATCGCACACACGAACACCAGACGCAGCGGATTGTTGGGGGCTTTAAACTTTTCAGCCAGATCCTCCTCATTCATGCGCTTGCGGTGCGGCACGATGTCGATGCCCAGCTTCGCCATCTGCTCGATTTCATTCTGCCCTGGCGACACCACCACCGCCATATCGGTTTCGTCGTCTTTCGGCCAGAATTGGCGCACCTTGTTGTACATGCGCAGCGCGGTGGCCTTGTCGATGGACACCACCATCGCCTTGCCCTGGAATCCGCGTCCGAGAAAATGGGTCACGATGTCCTGCGCCACCGTATCCAGCCGGTCGTCGCGGGTGATGAGGTGATACTGCCGCCCCAGCTCGCGTTCCAGCTTCTTCTCGGCATCTTCGGAAAGCTCGGCGTTCTCGATCAGCGCGTAGATGTCATCGTTCAGGTCGGGATTATCAAGATGCAGTTCCGGCGTGCGGTTCTCGTAGAACAGCGGCACGGTCGCGCCATCCTCAACGGACTGCTGGAAATCGTAGATGGAAACGTAATCGCCGAACACCTCGCGCGTGCGTTCCTCTCCGGCGATCAGCGGCGTGCCGGTGAATGCAATGAACATCGCATTCGGCAGCGCAGCGCGCATGTTCAACGCCAGCGTGTCGTACTGGCTGCGGTGCGCCTCGTCGGTCAGCACGATCACATCGCGCCGGTCGCACAGCACCTCGGAAGTCTGGAACTTGTGGATCAGCGTGAACACATAGCGGTTATTTCCGGAAAGCAGCTCACGTAGCTGTGCGCCGCTTTGTGCGTGGCTGACCTGCGCATCGCTCACCGCGCCGCAGGCGGCGAAAGTCCTGGCGATTTGATCGTCCAGTTCCACCCGGTCAGTGACAATGACGAATGTCCAGTTGCCCGGAACCTTGCGCAGCACCTTTTGCGCGAAGAACACCATGGAAAAGCTCTTGCCGGAACCCTGCGTTTGCCAGAACACACCACCGCGCCCGTGGCCTTCCTCGCGCGCCTTGAGCATGGCGCGGATGGCGTTATTCACGCCGATGAACTGATGGTTCTGCCCGATGATCTTGGATAGCCCGCTCTTGTGTTCGGAAAACAGCGTGTAGTTCTCCGCCATATCCAGCAGGCGGGAGGGTTCGCACAGCCCGCGCAGCATTACCTCCAGCGACACCCGGCGCGGCTCATCCTCGTGCTCAATGCGCTTCCACTCGAAGAACCGCTCCCAATCGGCGGTGAGCGACCCCACGCGGCTATCGGTGCCGTTGGAGGCAATCAGCAGGGCATTCGACCAGAACAGCGCAGGCACGCCGTTCTGCGCGTGCTTGTAACTGGTGAGATTGCCGTCGAAGGCTTGCCTGGCGGGTACGCCCGGCTTCTTCAGTTCGATCACCACCCACGGCAGACCATTCACGAAGCCGATCAAATCCGGACGGCAGGTGTATAGCTGGCCGACGATGGTCATCTGGCTCACCAGCAGGAAATCGTTGGCGGTTACATCGTCCCAATCCACCACCCGCACTCGCTCGTCCTTCTGCCCTCCCCTCACCACGTCAGGCACGGACACCTTCACCCCGTCTCGCATCAACGCCCACAGTTCGCGGTTTGCAGCGGTAGGTAGCATCGCGGAACGGTCGCGCGACAACTCATCCACGGCGGCGGCAATTGCTTCGGGTGGCAGCGATGAGTTCAGCCGCGTCAGCACATTGCGCAAACGTGAAGTCAGCACCACCTCGGATTTCGTCTCGCGGCCAAGCGTGCCACTCGCGCCCATCACCTCATCCGAAGCGGATAGCGTCTCCCAGCCCAGTTCGGCAAAGAGCTGGATGGCGGGTTGTTCGACGAGGCTGTCTTCGGAGTAGTTACCGGGCGACATCGTTAGCGATTCTTTCCTGACATTTTCAGCCGATAGCTACCCGTCTTGGCAGCCCCGATGAACTCGATTAGTTCTTTTTCTCGTAGCGATGCAATGTCTCGTTTAGCCGTCGCCAGACTGACCTGCCATTGACTCACGATGTCCTCGGCTTTTACCTGCCCACCGCGCTGGAGCTGCTCCATGAACCAGCGTTGCCGTTCATTTACAGGCTCATTTACAGGTTCATTTACAGGCTCATTTGCAGGCTCACTGGCTGCGACATCAGGATGCGGACGGAAGATGACGCGCGTACACATGCCCATTTCCTGCCATTCCGGTTCCGGATAACCGCCTTCGCGGCAGGCTTCGCGAATCCGCTCATAGCCGCTGCCCCAGCGCTCCATGATCTCCAGCCGGTGCAGCACCTGCGCGATCACGCGATTGCGCACCCGGCTGACGCCCGATTTAAAATCCTCCAGTGTCATGCCAAAAGGCAACATGCCGGGGTTCTGTATCTCCAGCCGGTCGGAAAAGATGGATACGAACAGGCGCATACCGGTAACACCATAATCGGCGTGCGCCAAGGCATTGATGAGCACTTCACGCACAGCCACTAACGAATACTCCGGAATATCCTGCCGACGAATATTCTCGATCTTCGCCGCCAGGCGCGTATTACGGGCAATGAATTTCGGCACCTCTTCCAGCGCACCAAAGATGCCACCCCCGAAATCCTTTCGATCAAGAAAGCGGCTTTTGGTCGCGCCGTGAAACAGGGCACAAGAGACATTGGCATCCGGGAAATAGCGGTTTCGTACTTCCTCGCGGCCAAAGAGAATCATGCCGCCATTGGAAACCACCTTGCGTGAGCCTTGCGGCACCAGAATCTCCATTGATTCCAGATCGGATGTGCGCATCTCTTTGCCGATGGTCTCAAACCAGCGGTGGATCAAAGCATCATCCAGCGCCTCTGCTCCGGCCTCAGCGCAAGGCAACTGATCAAACGAGTGGTTGCTGCGAAAACGCTCCAGCTCTGCCAGCATGGCCGCATCCGCCTTGCGGTTGGTGGAACCCAGCCGCACATACACCCCATCTACCGGCCCCATCTCCTTCAGGTAAAACGGCCCCGGCCAATGAGCCACGCGTACCAGCAACAGCGTTTTATCTTCCACGGTGATCGCCTCGATCTCGGGCATCATCGCAGGCGCGATACTGTCGGCAATCAGACTGGCCAGCCGCTCCTCTTCAGCCAGGACATCATCTACCCCGACAATTTCCCCATCATCCGACTTGCCAATAATCAGCGTCCCGCCAGCCGTATTGGCAAAAGCCACCAGCGTGCGCAACACCGGCTTCGGCGACGACAACTCACGCTTGAACTCAAGCGTCTTGCTTTCAGCGAGCGATAGAAGCCGCAAAATATCCATCAGCCGCGCTCCCAGTAGATACGGCATATCTTCTGCTCGCGACGCAATCCCACCAGCGCGTATTCAATCTGATCTCGGCTAAAACCCTCGACGGAATTATTCGGCGAGAACGCCCAACCCGTGCCAAGCAGGTGTATTCGTGAAATTGCTTTTTTATTAGGCGGATGCACAAGTCTGAGCAAGTAGTTTTGATGGGAAAAGATGCTACTTTTCCCATCGCAAAAAGGGAAGCACTGAATGAAGGAGAGGTCTAAAAGGTATGAATAGGTACCCATATGAAATTAGCTCTCAGCCGACCTCCGACTCAAGGTCTGCGTAATACTGCGCATTCCATTCACTGACTGCTTTTAGACAAGCTTGAACAACCGCCTTACATTCGCTCGTATCGGGAATCGTGAGCGAACGTGTAATTGTGGTGTTGTGCGAATAGTAGTTGATAAACTTCCAAACACGCTCGCGCTCCACCGGATCGGAGAAAAGACGCTCCATCTTGCCCCTCAGCCCCGTTGACAATGGGATCATTATTCCGCCAAAAGCCTCCATGAATCGCCGAACAACATTGGGCAGACTAAGAAGGTTGTCAAAATCATCTGCTCCGTTTTTCTCAAAGTGGTAGAGCGTCGAGAAAAGATAGTGGTATTCGGATTTGAACTTTAAAAGTACTTTGGGTATTTCCTCCAGTTCAGATTTCCCAGAGTCAGTCCGTTTAACGAGAAATATGCCCCACTTTTTCCAGTCGGCCTGGGGTTTTTTCGTGTCTTTCTCATCATCGCCAACCCACTCACGGATGAGATTGTAGAACTCGAAACTATGTGTCGAAATGAATAGCTGGCAGCAATCTGACAACTGCGTCTTAATCAGGGCGTAAGTATTGAAAAGATGATTCGTATCCAAGCTGGAAATCGGGTCATCAATAACAACCCTTGTGTCAGCCAGCGGATGTCGTCCGTCCTGAACACGGGTGATGAAGTGAGCGAACGCAATTGCCGTCTTCTCTCCTTCGCTTAAATTCTTGGCAATGACACCGTCTCGGATAATTTGAAAACGCTTGTCTGCCGATACCTTGATCCGCAAATCATTCTTGCCAAAGTATGCGGCGAGCAATTCGTTAATTCGCTCCGCTCCCTTCGAGGCCTCAGAAAGAGCCTGTTCAAGTGTGCGAATTTCGACATCTAGTTCGTTTATTTTTTTAGCCTGTCCGGTAATCGTAGTATTCAGGCCCTCAATTTGCTGGAGTTGTTCGTTGTATTTCTGGTCGCCTACAAATAACGCTGCATAGTGTTTTTCAAGCTTGGTGAAAACCTCCTGGCGATTTCTGTCGAATTCTGCCGTCCGGTAGTTGTGCTCTGCTATGATTTTGTTGATAGCTTGAACCGCGCTGACGATTCGAGGATCTGGATCGTCAACCGCCGGACATTCAAGACTCGTAAACGCCTTGGTCTGCTTTACAGTCATGGCTTCATCAAGACTTTTCAGCGCAGCCCTGCGGGCTTCTAGCAATTCATCCAGTTGGTCTTTTTCAGCGGTAAATCGCTCTGACAACTCCGAATAGAAATCGGATTTGTGGTCGAGCGTAATCGCATCCTTTTGAGCAACCTGAATGCTATTCGCCGCGGATTTCAACTCTGACATCAAGTCGTCATAATCGGCAGAGAAGTGCCCGGCGAGGTGGGCCATCAAATCGGCGGGAAGCGGTTGGCCGCAGAACTGGCAGGCATCCTTTCCATCGTGCAGTGGTCGGCCATCCTTGACCCATTTCTCAACCGCTGGATTTTCCTTGAGTCGGGAAATTTGAATATTAGAAGTAACGACCCTCGCCAGAATGGATGCCGCCTTTTTCGTCAGATCTGCTACTGGAGAGAGCGCCAGTACTTTTGTAGAAAGAGTTGGTTTCTTGTCAGTCGAACGATACACCGCAAGGCATTCAGCCAATGCGTCATCCCCCAGCAGATATTTTCCTGGGGCGAACTTGCACTCGATGACCTTCGGCTCGAAGCGAGTCTTGTCGTAATTCGGCACAGAGAGCGGGTTCTTTATAAAGTCACGCGCATAGTCTCGAAGCGCTTTCTCAATAGCTGACTGCCTATCTTCCCGGTTTCTCTTGTTTGCCTCTATGCTCAAGGAAAGCACCTTCCGCTCAGCGGCTTTTGCTTTCAGTGCTTCCTGCTTCTCAATGTCCTCTGCACCCAAGACTAAAACAGGCGTCGCGCTCCCGGCTTCAAAGCTGAGATTGTCGCTGACAAAGTCGCTGTTAAAAACCCGGAACACGGGAGCGGTATGCGGAACGGACAGATGGTGAACAGCTCCGTCTTGATCTTTGAGTTGCACTTGCGCGCCAGCGAAGTCCACATGCGGCTGCTTCTGCTCAAAACACCTAAAGGCACGGGACAGGGTCGTCTTACCAGAATAGTTCCAGCCATATATCAGATTGAACTGTTTGAATTCTGGAAGACTGTTAGGCCATTGAAAGTCGTCAAACACTCCAAATGACTTTATATGCTGGATACGGCGAATCATAGCTCAGCTTTCTATAATGTTGACCTGCCCCGACAGCAGGCGCGGCAGCAGCAGGTCGCGGGTACGGCGGAGGTTGGTGGTTTGGCGTTGGAGTATTTCCGCTTGCTTAAGCATCGCCCCAGCATTTAGCTGAAATCTTCGCTGAAGTTCACGAGGTGGAATTACAACCTGAACTCCATGCACATCGTTTCGATTGAGGGTTGGGACAGCAGCGCCAGAATTAAATTGTTTGAGTTCCAACGAAGACAGCAAGTAATACGCAAATAATGGTTCGGATTTTGGAAATTCCTTAACCCAAAGCGCCGTATTCAGAGGCCAAAAATCTTCTTGCACATAAAGCACAGTGCCAATAGAGCCGGATCGGCCTGTGACGACTCCTGGCGCTTTTACCTTGGCGACGCTATGGAATCCGTTGATTCCAGTCGCCGCTATGATTGGCACAGCTCCATCTTCACGTTTGTCCTTGGGCAGATCGAAGCCACGTTGCAGCACCAGCACTTCATCAAGCCGACCACACTCCCATCCCTGCGGAATCTGCCCAAGCGGTGAATCGACGAGCGGGACGGATTCGTGGCCGGGGTAGCGGAAGCGGACGAACCATTCGCGGTAGAGGCTTCGCGCCATGTCTTCAAGTATGCGGATGCGCCGCTGGTTGTTCTCGATCAACTCGTCGTAGGCCGAGAGGATGCCTGCGATGCGTTGCTGAACAGGGAGCGGGAAGACGGGAACGCGAACTTTCCGAAGCTCGCTCTGCTTGATTCCGAGAACGGTTGTGCCTGATGCTCGCGCTTTCAGTTCGCCCTGACCGAAATCCGACTGGAGCGCGTAGAAAAGATAGAGGGGGTCAAGCAAACCCGGTTTCGCACGAAGAAGAATGATGCGCTGGGCCAATGCAATCCGCACATCGTCGCGGAGAATCGCAACTTCCCCGAGCGGGGCTTCGGTGGTCAGGAGCACGTCGAGCTTCTGAGGCAAACCACGCCGCATCCACTCATCGTAGAAATCTGCGGCAATATACTCTGCCGGTTCATCGTGAATCTGCCCGCCCTTCACAACCTTGGCGGTGACAAGGCGGACGCCGGAGTTAGTCTTGGGTGGCGTTTTTCCCCGATAGTCGATGAGGCGTTCCGTGGCCTCCTCAATTGTCACTGTGTTAAATCCGGGCACGTTGGTCATGCCTCCAGAATCTCCGCCACATTCAGGGCGATGGCCTGCTCCAGTTCGCGCGCCTGGGTATTCAGCACTTCCAGTTCCTCGTTGAGCGTTTCCAGTTTTTCCTTGAAGTCTTCGTCGCTGACTTCTTCACCTGCGGCTACGCCAACATAGCGGCCGGGGTTGAGGCTCCAGCCTTGTGCTTCGATTTCTGCGAGCGTGGCAGCTTTGCACAGACCGGGAATGTCGGCATAACTCGGCTTTTTTCCAAACACCTCCACCAGCTTGGCTTTGGCCTCTGCGCCGCCCAAGGTGTAGTCCGGCGCTTCGCCGCGATACAGGCGCACGATGTTGGCGATGAAGCCGATCTGCGCATCCGCCCAATCGCGGTGCGCGCGGTCGATCTGGCGGTAGATGTGGCGGGCGTCGATGAAGAGGATGGTGTCGGCGCGCGGCGTGTCCTGCTTGCCTTTGTCGAGAAACCACAGCGTGCAGGGCAGCGTGACGGTGTAGAACAGGTTGGGGCCGACGGCGACCATCACGTCCACGGCGCGGGCTTCGATCAACTGCTTGCGGATTTCCTGTTCGCTGCTGCGCGCATCGCTGGCGGAGTTGGCCATGACGAATCCGGCGCGGCCTGTGTCGTTCAAGCTGGAATAGAACAGTTGTATCCACAGCATGTTGGCATTGTCGGTGCGCGGCACGCCGAAGGGGAAGCGGCGGCCTGCGCCCACGTCGGCGGTCAGCCTGTCCTTGTCCACGGCGTTGACGTTGAACGGCGGGTTGGCGAGGACGAAGTCGAATTTGCCGACGGCTGCGTGCGGGTCGTCGTAGTAGCTGTTGATGTGGCCACCGTGGCGGATGTCGCCTTCGAGGCCATGAATGGCGAGGTTCATGCGCGCCAGGCGTCCGGTGTCGTCGGTCTTTTCCACGCCGTGGATGAAGAGTTCGTCGGCAGCATTTTTCTGATGCTCGGAAACAAAACGCGCGCTCTGCACGAACATGCCGCCGGAGCCGCAGGCGGGGTCGAGGATGCGCCCATGGAACGGCTCGATCACTTCGACCAGCAGGCGCACGATGGAGCTGGGGGTGTAGAACTCGCCGCCCTTCTGCCCTTCGGTGCGGGCGAACTCGCCGAGGAAGTATTCGTAGATGCGCCCAAAGGCATCGTAGTCGAGGCTGACGGGAATCTCGGAGACTTTCTTCAGCAGCTCCTTGAGCAGGGTGCTGGTGAAGATTTGATAGGTGCGCGGCAACACGCCCGCCAGTTGCGGATTGTGCTTTTCGATTTCCGTCATCGCGTCGTTGATGGCTTGCCCGACATTCGCGCCTTCCGGCAGGTTCAGCAGATGTTCGAAGCGCGCTGCTTGCGGCAAGAAGATCACGCTTTCGGCATGGTAGGCGGCGGGGTCATCAATACGGGAGGTGGCGCGGCGGGACGATGCACTTGCAGATTCCAGTTGTTCGCGCCGCAGCGCAAAACGTGTCTCGGCAAACAGTAGGAAGATCAGGCCGAGTACCGGCGCGGAATACTGCGCCGCAGTCAGGCCCGAGTTGGCGCGGAACTGGTCGGCGGTATTCCACAGGCGCTTTTCAAGGGTATCGGTGGCGGTGTCCCGTTCGGAGGGGGCGATCCAGTGCATTCGTGTTCCCTGTCAGCATGGTTTGGTTGTCGGCGGATGCTAACACGAAGAGGAAACTCCCGCGCCTCACTCGCCGCGAACCGGCGCACTCCCCAGCGCTGGGGCCGTATCGCCACCCCATCCTCCACCCAGCGCCTGGATCAGCAGCACGCTGGCGGTGAGGCGGCGGCCAAGCAGGCCGAGTTCGGCATTTTGCGCGTTGCTGGCGGTGGCTTGCGCGGTAATCACGTTGAGGTAGGGAACCATACCGGCCTTGTACTGGTTTTCCGCAAAACGCAGCGAGGTTTCGGCGGCTTGCACAGTTTGCCGCTGTAACGCCGCTTCGTCGGTCAGGATGCGTTGCGCGGCCAGATTGTCTTCGGCTTGCTGGAAGGCGGTGAGCACGGTCTGGCGGTAAGTGGCGACCGTCTGCCGATAACCGGCCTCGGCACTGGCGACTTGCGCGCTGCGTGCACCGGCGTCGAAAAGCGTGACCGCCAGCGTGGGGCCAAGCGACCAGAACAGGCTCGGCGCGCTGAACAAATCCGCCCAATGCGACACCCGGCTGCCGGTCTGAGCCGACAGCGTCAATGACGGAAACCACGCGGTCTGCGCCACGCCGATCTGGGCATTGGCCTGCGCCACCTTGCGCTCGGCCGCCGCCAGATCGGGGCGGCGTTGCAGCAACTGCGCCGGCACGCCGGCCGGGATCTCGGGCACTGCGGGACTCATCTCCACTGCCGCCAGATTGAATTGACTGGGCGGCACCCCAACCAGCACGGCAATCGCATGCTGCTGCTGGGCGCGCGTCACGCCCAGATCGGTGTAGGTCACCTGGGCGCCCAGCAACTGGGTGCGCGCCAGCGCCACATCGGCGGCGGAAACCACCCCGGCGCGATAGCGGTTTTCAGTCAGCTGCAAGGCCTTTTGATAAGCCGCTACGGTTTGCCCGGCCAGGCGGATTTGCGCGTCGGTAACGCGCAATTGCAGATAGGTTTGCGCCAGCGTGGCTTGCAGGGAAAGCTGGGTGGATTGCAGTGTGGCGGCGCTGGCCTGCGCCGATGCTTCGCTGGCGGCGACTTGCTGACGCACCTGGCCCCACAGATCGGGCACCCAGCTTGCTGTCAGCCCTGCGCTATAAATATTGCTTGGCACCGATTGCGAATTGCTTTGCCCTGATGCGTTAATGGTGCCGCTTTTCGAGCGGCTGGCTGATGCGTTGGCGCCCACGGTCGGGTAAAACTGCGCACGGCTGACGGCGGTCAGCGCCGTGGCCTGATCATAAGCGGCCAGCGCTGCCTGCAGACTCTGGTTGGCTTGCGCTACCTGTTGTTCCAACTGATCGAGCACCGGGTCGTTATATACCTGCCACCATGCACTGCGCGGCGCGGCATCCTGCGGATTAGCCGGCATCCAGCCTCGATCTTCGGCAAAGGCTGCCGGCACGTTGAGCTTGACCGGCGGCTCCGGCGGCGTGGTGCTGCACGCGGCCAAACCAATACACAGCAGCGTCGCCAGCACCAGGCGGCGCGGATTGGCTGGGCGAAAAAAATCGGCAGGATGCATAGTCATGATCAGCATTCAGGTAGGTAAGGTACGGGGAAAGACCCGCTGCCAGCGATTCTGGCTCCACAGACGCAGGCGGTCGAGTTCCAGATAAATCACCGGCGTCGTGTAGAGGGTCAGCAACTGGCTGAAAATCAGCCCGCCGGCAATCGAGATGCCCAGCGGCTGGCGCAACTCCGCGCCGTTGCCGGTAATGAACGCCAGCGGCAGCGCGGTAAACAGCGCCGCCAGCGTCGTCATCAGGATCGGACGCAGGCGCATGGTGGCGGCGAGACGAATTGCCTCGCGCGGCCCCAGGCCCTGTTCGCGCTCGGCCTGCAGGGCAAAATCGATCATCAAAATGGCGTTTTTCTTGACAATGCCGATCAGCAGGAACACCCCGATCAGCGCAATGATACTGAACTCGGAACCGGCCAGCATCAGGGCCAGCACCGCACCCACACCGGCAGACGGCAAGGTGGACAGAATGGTCAGCGGGTGGATGGTGCTTTCGTACAACACGCCCAGCACGATGTAGATGGCCAGCACCGCAGCCATCAGGTACAGCGGCTGGTTTTTCAGGGTGTCGGAGAAGAGCTGCGCAGTGCCCTGGAACCCGCCATGGATTTCGCTGGGCAGGCCGATTTCGGCCATGGTCTGGTCGATTTTTGCCTGCGCCTGCGACAGCGATACGCCCTTGTCGAGATTGAACGAAATGGTCGAGGCGGCGAACAGGCCCTGGTGGTTGACGGTCAGCGGCGTATTGCCGAGTTCATAGTGGGCCAGTGCTGAGAGCGGCACACGCTGGCCGCTGGCGCTGATCACATAGATATCGTTCAGCGCCGACTGCTGTTGCTGGTATTGGGGCGCGGCTTCCATCACCACGCGATACTGGTTCAGCGGTGCGTAAATAGTCGACACCAGACGCTGGCCGAAGGCATCGTTCAGCGTCTGGTCGATCAGGCTCACCGGTACCCCGTAACGCACCGCCGCAGCCCGGTCGATGACCAGTTTCAGTTGCAACCCGCTGCTTTGCTGATCGGTATCGACATCGCTAAGCCCGCTAATGCCGCGGAACGCCGCAAGAACTTTCGGTTCCCATAAACGCAGCGCATCCAGGTCGCTGGCCTGCAGGGTGTATTCATACAATGCCGTTGCGGGTCGGCCGCCGGCTCGAATGTCCTGCACGGGAAACATTGATACACGTGCGCCGGGGACACGCGACAAAGCCTTGCGCAATTGCTGCATGATGGTCATCACGCCCGCGCGCTGGTTTTCGGGCTTGAGCGTCATGAACATGAAGGCGCTATTGGTCGAGCCGCCGCCGGTAAACGCCACGACGTTCTCCACACCCGGGTTTTTGCGCACGATGGCGACAATGCGCGTGAGCTTTGCGCTCATATCCTGGAACGACACCGACTGATCGGCTTGCACATTGCCCACCAGCAGGCCGGTATCCTGGGTCGGAAACAATCCCTTTGGCACGATCGCATACAGATAGACATTCAGTGCGATGGTGGCAAAAAACACCAGCAGCATCAGCCCGGGGTGGGCCAGTGCGCCATCCAGGCTGCGCGCGTAACCGCGCACCACGGCGTCCCAGCCGCGCGCCAGTACCGAGCGGCGTAGCGCCTGCCCTTCAGCGGGCGGTACATGCGGACGCAGCCAGCGCGCTGCCAGCATCGGCGTCACCGTCAGCGACACCAGCAGCGAAATGGCGATGGCGATAGTAAGGGTGACGGCGAATTCGTGAAACAGCCGGCCGATGATGCCACCCATGAACAACACCGGAATGAACACGGCGACCAGCGACAGGCTCATCGACAGCACGGTGAAGCCCATTTCGCGCGCGCCCAGCAAGGATGCTTCCATGGGGCGCATGCCGGCCTCGACATGGCGCATGATGTTTTCCAGCACCACAATGGCATCATCGACAACAAAGCCGGTCGCCACGATCAACGCCATCAGCGACAGATTGTCCAGACTGTAATCCAGCAGCCACATCGCCGCGAAGGTGCCGACCAGCGACAGCGGCACGGCAATGCTGGGGATCAGCGTGGCGCGCCAGTCGCGCAGAAACAGCCAGACCACACCCACCACCAGCAGCACCGACAGGAACAGCGTGTTCTCGACTTCTTTCAAGGAAGCGCGAATCGTCACGGTGCGGTCCGACATGATGCGCACCTTGATGGCGGCCGGGATCGTCGTCTCCAGTCCGGGCAGCGCCGCCTTCACGCCTTCCACCGTATCGATGATATTGGCGCCGGGCTGGCGGAAAATAATAATCTGCACCGAAGGATCGCCGTTGGACAAGCCCATGTTACGCGCGTTTTGCGTGCCTTCGTAGACACTGGCAACCTGGTTCAACGGGATCGGTGCGCCATTTTTATAGGCGACGATCACGCGTTGATATTGTTCCACCGTGGACAACTGATCATTGGTGCCGATCTGCCAGCGTTGCTCATTGTTTTCCACGACGCCCTTGGGCGCATTCACATTGGCAGTCACGATTGCCTGACGCACCTGCTCCAGCGACACGCCCATGCCGTTGAGTTGCGGGACATCCAGTTCCACGCGCACCGAAGGCAACGCCGACCCGCCCACTGTCACCTGGCCGATGCCGGACAATTGCGAAATCTTCTGCCCCAGCAGCGTCGAGGCTGCGTCGTACATCTGCCCGCGCGTCAGGCTTGCCGAGGTGAGCGAGATGATCATGATCGGCGCGTCGGCCGGGTTCACCTTGCGATAGGTAGGGTTGCCGGTGAGCCCGGTGGGCAACAGCGTACGCGCGGCGTTGAGCGCGGCCTGTACTTCGCGTGCTGCGGTGTTGATATTCTTCGACAGGGCAAACTGCAGGATCACGCGGGTAGAGCCGAGCGAACTCGACGAGGTCATCTGGGTAATCCCGGAAATGCGTCCCAGCGAGCGCTCCAATGGGGTGGCGACCGTGGCCGCCATCACGTCGGGGCTGGCGCCCGCCATGTTGGCCTGCACCATGATGGTGGGGAAATCCACTTGCGGCAGCGGCGCCACCGGTAACAAACGGAACGCAATGATGCCGGCCAGCAGCACCGCCAATGCCAGCAGCGTGGTGCCGACCGGGCGGCGAATAAAGACAGCGGAGAGATTCACCCTTCGCTCTCGCTCTGCGCTATGCCTGCGCCACTACCAAAACGTCGCCTGCGCCAATTCTCCCAGCGCGTCGCCAGCCGGTCGAAGGCCAGATAAATCACCGGCGTGGTGAACAACGTCAGCAATTGCGACAGCAACAGCCCGCCCACCAGCGTGATGCCCAGCGGCTGGCGCAGTTCGGCACCCATGCCGCCACCCACTACCAGCGGTATCGCGCCGAACAGCGCGGCAAACGTCGTCATCAGGATCGGCCGCAAGCGCAAACGCGCCGCCTGCAGGATCGCGTCCGGCGCATTCAGCCCCTGACGGCGTTGCGCCTCAAGGGCAAAATCCACCATCAGAATGGCGTTTTTCTGCACGATGCCGATCAACAGAATAATGCCGATGATGGCGATCACAGTCAGGTTGTGGCCGCTGAACATCAGCGCCAGCAAGGCACCAATGCCTGCCGACGGCAGCGTGGACAGAATGGTGATGGGGTGGATGTAGCTTTCATACAGCACGCCCAGCACGATATACATCGTACCTACTGCGGCCAGCAGCAGCCACAACTGGTTGGACAACGCGGCCTGGAAGGCTGCCGCTGCACCCTGGAAACTGATCGCTACCGAAGCCGGCAGGCCGGCCTGCTGTGCCGCGTCCTGAATCGCGCTCACCGCAGCACCCAGAGATACACCCGGCGCAGGCTGGAACGACACCAGCGCAGCCGGGAACTGGCCGAGATGGTCGATGGCCAGCGCCGTGGTGCGCTGCTCGATATGGGCAATCGCCGTCAGCGGCACCGTTTGTCCGCCGCCGGTGGCAAGATAGATATTGTTGAATGCGGCCAGTCCGGATGACTCGGTGGAGGCGGCACCCAGCACGACACGATATTGCGCCGACTGAGTGAAGATGGTGGATACCAGGCGCTGGCCGAAGGCGCTGTAGAGCGCACTGTCGATGGCGCTCATGGTGATGCCGAGGCGCGCGGCCGCATCGCGGTCGATATCCACGTAAGCTTGTAAGCCCTGGTCTTGCAGGTCGCTGGTCACGCCGGCCAGTTGCGGCAGTTCGCGCAATCGTTCCATCAGGCTATGCGTGGATTGCGCCAGCTGTTCGGCACTGCTGGCGGAGAGGCTGAACTGGTAGGGATAGCGGCTGACCAGATCGTCGATGGTCAGATCCTGCACCGGCTGCATGAATAACTCGATGCCGCCTACCTGTGCCGCACGCTGCTGCAAACCGGCTATGATAGTCCCGACGCGCTCGGTACGTTGATTCAGCGGCTTGAGGCTGATCAGCAGGCGTCCGTTGTTGAGGGTGGTGTTGGTACCGTCAATGCCGACAATCGAGGAGATGCTCTGCACTGCCGGGTCTTGCGCCAGCGCTTCCACCAGCGCCGCCTGGCGCCGCCCCATCGCGCTGAACGAAACGTCCTGTGCAGCCACCGTGGTGCCCTGTATCAGACCGGTATCCTGCACCGGGAAAAATCCTTTGGGGATCACCACATATAGCACCACCGTCACCAGCAGGGTGAACAGCGCCACCACCAGCACCACCGGCTGATGGCGCAGTACCCAGACCAGGGCACGCGAATAGCCGTCTGCCAGGCGCTCGAAGGCGCGTCCGCTGGCACGGGAAAAACGTCCCTGTTTTTCCTCCGGGATATGGCGCAGCATGCGCGCGCTGAGCATCGGCGTGAAAGTCAGCGATACCGCAGCGGAGATCACGATAGCCACCGCCAGCGTGACGGCAAATTCGCGGAACAGCCGCCCTACCACATCCCCCATGAACAGCAGCGGAATCAGGACAGCAATCAGCGAGAAAGTCAGCGAGATGATGGTGAAGCCGATCTGGCCCGCACCCTTGAGAGCGGCCTGCAGTGGTGGTTCGCCGGCTTCGATATAACGCGCGATGTTTTCGATCATCACAATCGCGTCATCCACCACAAAACCGGTGGCGATGGTCAACGCCATCAGGGTCAGCGTGTTGATGGAATAGCCCGCCTGATACATCACGCCGAAGGTACCGATCAACGCGAGCGGCACTGCGGTGGCGGGTATGAAAGTGGCACGCGCGTTGCGCAGGAAAACGAAAATCACCGCGACCACCAGTACCACCGCCAGCAGCAACTCGAATCGCACGTCGGCAATCGCCGCACGTATGGTCACGGTGCGGTCAGACAGCACTGTCAGTTGCGCGGCCCCGGGCAGGCTTTTTTGCAAATCCGGCAGTAGCTCGTGAATGCGATCGACCACCTGAATCACATTGGCGCCAGGCTGGCGTTGCACGTTCAGCACCAGCCCCGGCTTGCCATTTACCCATGCGGCTTGCCAGGCGTTTTCGGGCGCCTCTTCCACCGTAGCCACATCGCCCAGGCGCACCGGCGCGCCGTTCTTATAGGCAATGATCATCTCGCGATAGGCCTCGGGCGACTGCAACTGATCGTTGGCGTCGATGGTAAACGAACGCTGCGGCCCGTCGATGCTGCCTTTCGGTGTGTTGACGTTAGCGCCGGTAATTGCGGTGCGGATGTTGTCCAGACTCAAACCCAGCGCGGCCAGCGCGCGCGCATTGACGGTGACGCGCACCGCCGGCTTGTGTCCGCCCGACAGGGTGACCATACCTACCCCCGGTACTTGCGAGAGTTTTTGCGACAGACGCGTGTCGGCCAGATCATACAACTGGGTGAGCGGCAGGGTGGCCGAGGTCACGCCCAATGTGATGACTGGGGCGTCGGCCGGATTGACCTTGGCATATACCGGCGGCGACGGCAGATCGCCGGGCAGAAAACTGCCGGCAGCATTCATCGATGCCTGTACCTCCTGCTCGGCCACGTCCAGCGGCAGCAACAAATCGAAGCGCAAAGTAATCACCGAGGCGCCGCCAGAGCTGACCGACCACATCTGCGCCAGACCCGGCATCTGGCCGAACTGGCGTTCGAGCGGCGCTGTGACCGAGGAGGTCATTACATCCGGGCTGGCGCCGGGATAGAGCGTGGTGACCTGGATGGTGGGGTAATCCACTTCGGGCAATGCGGCCTGCGGCAACAGCCGGTAGCCGACAAATCCGGCCACCAGCACTGCCAGCATCAGCAGCGTCGTGGCAATCGGCCGCAGAATAAACAGGCGCGACGTGCTCGGACGCTCAGCCTCTGCCGCTCCCTGCAGCGGGTCGTCAACCGGCGGCATGCTCACGGCGCCTTACCCTGGCCCGCACCTCGCTGGCCGGCACCGTGCTTGCCCTTGCCCTGGCCTGCATTGCTTCCGGTCTGCGCCGTCACGATCCGCACGGCGGCACCCGCACGCAAGCGGTCCAGCCCATCGGTCACGACTTTTTCACCGGCCTGCAGACCGGAGGTAATCACGGTCAGCCCGGCATCGCTGACGCCCGGCGTGATTTTGCGCACCGCCACTTTGTTATCTGAGCCGATCACATACACAAAGGTACCGGGCGCCCCCACCGCTACCGCGGATGAAGGCACGACCACCGCGTTATCGAGGGTGGCCACACGCAGCCGCACATTGACGAACTGGTTGGGATACAGCGTCAATTGCTGGTTGGCGAATTCGGCTTTGAGATTGAGCGTGCCGGTCGTGGTACTGATCTGGTTGTCGGCGGCCAGCAGCTTGCCTGTGGCAAGCTGCTGGCTATTGCGTGCATCCCAAGCCTCCACCAACGGCGCTTTGCCGGCATATAAATGTTGCAACACTGGACCGATTTGCTGCTGAGGGATGGCAAAGGTCACCGTCACCGGCTGCACCTGCGCCAGGGTAACGATAGGAGTAGTGTTGGCGCCAGGGGCGGTACCGCTGGCCGTTTGCGCACTGACGCCAATGGCGCCGCTGGTGTTGACCATGTTGCCGGCATCCACCGGGCGCAATCCGGCCAGGCCGGAGACCGGTGCAACGATACGGGTATAGCCGAGTTGCAGCCTGGCGTTGTCCAGTGCTGCGCGATCGGTAGCCAGCGTCGCCGTGTATTGCCCAACCAGCGCCTTCTGGTCATCCACCTGCTGGTGGGCTATCGAATCCTGCGCCTGCAGGGTTTGATAGCGGGTCAGGTCGAGCCTGGCGCCATCGAGCTGCGCCTGGTCGCGCATGACCACTCCTTGTGCCTGCTCCACGGCGATCTGGAATGGGTGCGGATCGATCTGCGCGAGCAATTGCCCGGCCTTGACCATTTGTCCTTCGCGGTAATGCACGCTTTGCAGCAGACCGGAGACGCGCGGCATCACATTCACATAGCTGCGCGGGGTGACCGTACCGAGTGCATTGAGCCATACCGGAACCGGCTGCACACGGGCCGTGGCGGCGGTCACCGGTGTCGGACCGCCGGCGCCGCGCTTTTTATCTGCGGCACCATGCGGTGCGCTGCTGTTGTGTTTCGCTCCCCATACCAGCAAACCGACAATGATGGCCAGCACAGCCACTATCAGGACACCACGAAAACGGCGTCGATGAGGCTGCGTGGCGGGTAGTTGGGAAGAGGACGGAGGCTGAGTGGGCGTGTTCACAGGTTATTTTCCGTTGATCGCGTTCAATAATGGGAGCTGGATTTCAATACTGCTTGCGGCGCAAATTTCAGATTCAGGATGGTAGCACTCCGTTTTGATTTTGCTTGCCTAATGTAATGCACGCTCAAACCGTTAATCCTGAAAATGTCAGTTAACCGCAGAGAGACAGTGAAAATAGAATTGAATTCAGGTTTTTTCGCACCATCTATCTGATCAAATGATGAATTATCCGGGGCTCCCTTGTACAATCGCTAATCATGCTCACTGAACGCGCCCAAATTCTGCTCAAAACCCTGGTCGAACGCTATGTTGCGGAAGGCCAGCCGGTGGGTTCACGCACGCTGTCCAAGTATTCCGCGCTGGATTTAAGTCCCGCTTCCATCCGCAACGTGATGGCCGATCTCGAGGACATGGGCCTGGTGACCAGCCCGCACACCTCGGCGGGGCGTGTTCCGACAGCCCTGGGTTATCGTTTTTTCGTGGATTCCCTGCTCACCATCCAGCCCCTCAACAGCAAGGAAATGAGCCAGCTGGAGGAACAGCTGCACGCGGACGACCCGCAGCGCCTGGCCGCGAACGCCTCCCAGCTGCTGTCCGACCTGACCCGTTTCGCCGGGGTGGTGCTGGTTCCGGGACGGCGCAGCACGGCATTCCGCCAGCTTGAATTCATCAGCCTGTCGGAAAAACGCATCCTGCTCATTATCATCACCGCGGAAGGCGAAGTGCAAAATCGCGTCCTGCTCACCGACCGCGCCTACACCCCGTCGGAACTCACCCGCGCCGCCAACTTCCTCAACCAGAATTACGCCGGCAAAACCTTTACCGACGTGCGCCGCCTGATGCAGGATGAACTGCAGCAACTCCATCAGGACATCAACGGCCTGATGAATCTGGCACTCACTGCCGGCAGCGCGGCGCTCGCACCCAACCGCGACGATCTGGTCATGTCCGGCGGACACAATCTGCTCAAGGTCAATGAACTGTCCTCGAACATGGAGCGGCTGCGCAAACTGTTCGACATGTTCGAACAAAAAACCTCGCTGATGCAGCTGCTGGACATCAGCCAGCGCGCCCACGGGGTGCAGATATTCATCGGCGGCGAATCCGAAGTGGCGCCGCTGGACGGCTGCAGCGTGGTCACCGCCCCCTACAAGGTCAACGGCGAAATCGTCGGCACGCTGGGCGTGGTCGGCCCCACCCGCATGGCCTACGAGCGCATCATTCCGATTGTGGACATCACCGCCAAGCTGCTCTCCAGCGCCTTGTCGTTTCATTAACAGGCGACGTTAACGTTGCAAAACCTGGGAAGCCCCAACCCGTCATGTCGCGTTATCTGACCGAACCTGCCCATGCCCATGGCAATGTTGCCAAAACCGGCATCCTGCTGATCAACCTGGGCACACCGGATGCCCCGACCAAGCAGGCGCTCAAACCCTACCTGAAGGAATTCCTGTCCGACCCGCGCGTGGTGGAAATCCCGCGCGCCATCTGGTGGCTGATCCTGAATGGCGTGATCCTCACCACCCGCCCTAAAAAGTCCGCTGCAAAATACGCGGCCATCTGGACCAGCGAGGGTTCGCCGCTACGCTTTCACACCGAGAAACAGGCCAAGCTGCTCAAGGGCTGGCTGGGCGAACGCATCAAATCGCCCTTTGTGGTGGATTACGCCATGCGTTACGGCAACCCATCGGTGGCCAGCGCCATGACCCGGCTCAGCGAGCAAGGCTGCGATCGCATCCTGGCACTGCCGATGTACCCGCAATATGCAGCCAGCAGCACCGCCACCGCGTTCGATGCCGTGTATCAAATTCTGGAGACCAAACGCAATCAGCCCGCGCTGCGCACGGTCCGCCATTATCACGACGAACCCGGCTACATCGCGGCGCTGGCTGCCAATGTGCACGAATACTGGATGCGCAACGGCCGTCCCGAAATGCTGGTGATGAGCTTCCACGGCGTGCCGCGCTACACGCTGGACAAAGGCGACCCCTACCATTGCGAATGCCAGAAAACCGCACGCCTGCTGGCCGAGGCGCTCGGACTCTCCAAAACCCAGTATCAGCTCACCTTCCAGTCACGCTTCGGCCGCGCCGAGTGGATCAAACCCTATACCGCCGCCACCCTCGAAGCACTCGGCCGTGCCAGGACGAAACGCGTGGACGTGGTATGCCCCGGTTTCGTCGCCGACTGCCTGGAAACGCTGGAAGAAATCGCCATGGAAGGAAAGCAGACATTCCTTGCCGCCGGCGGCGGCGAATTCCACTACATCCCGGCACTCAACGAACGTTCCGACTGGATCGCCGCGCTGGGCGAGCTGACGCTGGCCAATTTAAGCGGCTGGGTATCGCCGCAGTGGGATGCGAGCCATGCAGCGCAACGTGCAGAAGAATGTCGCGCGCGCGCCATCGCGACGGGGGCGGCTGTTTGAGCAGGCGGATATCAAAATAATCGTCATTGAATTTTGTATCTGTACGCTGCGCGACGAATCAAGTCAGAAAGTACCTCAATTCAAGAAAGAAAGAATTCGCGAGTACGCGAAAAGTGAGGAACATTTCGGACATTTCATAAAGGACAAAGAAGCCTGCTGTATAAAATATCGCAGGATATCTGTTTTCAATGGACAGCAGATAACCCGTTACCGCGTGGCGTCCGCGCAGTCGGGACATGGCGATAACCAGGAGAATTCCGATCAACGCACCTCCGATCAGATCAGACGGATAATGCAAGCCGAAGTAAAGCCTCGGAAGGCAGATAAATACTGTCGCGTGAAAATAGGCCCAAAGTCCAACCCTGGGTGAAATTCGAAAAAGCGAGGCCGCCAATGCAAACGCCATGACGGCATGGTCACTTGGAAATGAACTCCAGGTTCGCACATCGGGTTCCAATGGCGAAATAAAATGCAAGTCGGGATTTATGAACGGGCGATCCCGGAACGGCAACGTTAATGCAAAAACACGCCCGAAAAACAACGCCGCCAGCGTCGTCAAAATGGATTCAACCAAGATTTTCCGGTTGTATGACTGGTGGACCGTTTTATCAAACCAGAGCCAACAGACCGCCAGAATCATGGGAAAGAACTGGATGATGGTTGCATTAAGCACCCACTCGATAGACTCATCGAGAAGCGGCCATCTGAACATGAACTGATTCAGCCAGATGAGTGTCCGATCATCCCACGCGGTAATTTCCGAGATTATAGGTATAGGTAATGGCATTTTATGCTTGACTATTTCTGGAAGCGGCAGCGAGCAACGCACCACTCGAATTGCTCACTTTCCGGACTTGCTTTTCATGCCTGCTCATTATGCAAGCCGCGTTGCGAATGGTTCTGAAGGCCACCGTATTCTATTGTATTACGAAATAATGATGCAATCCCCGCCTGGCGACTCACGCCACTGCGCCCCAACCGGTTTGTACCAGTCATGCGGCTGAATCACCTCTTATTTCCTTTCTTATGCATGCGCGACAACTTGACCTGCGGTATTCGCCAGAATGCCACACCTTGTCAGCGCACCATGTTTAGCTCCATCCAGGATGTATGTTAGATAGCGCACCGACCTGATCTTCGTGAAGGCGTGATACTTGCAACCACGGATGCAGCAAAGCATCAATTTATAAAGGAATCGCATTGGAAATTTACGTCCCCACAGATTCCAGCCTACCCCACAGCGCAGACCGGATCTATGACATTCCCTGCTTTGGCAATGTCAGTCTTTTGCATTTCACCGATTGTCATGCTCAATTGCTGCCCATTTATTACCGCGAACCCAGTATTAATCTGGGGATAGGAGACAGCGAAGGAAAAGTGCCACATCTTGTCGGCACCCCCCTATTGCAGCGATTTGGCATTGCACCGGGGAGCCGGCAGGCCTATGCCTTTTCCCATCTTGATTTCCAAGCTGCCGCCAGAACCTATGGAAAGGTAGGCGGCTTCGCCCATCTTTCTACCTTGGTCAAACGATTGAAAGCGAATCGCCCCAATGCCTTATTGCTGGATGGCGGAGACAGCTGGCAAGGCTCGGCGACGGCACTATGGACCGCAGGACAGGACATGGTTGAAGCTTCGCTGGAATTGGGTGTGGATATCATGACCGGACATTGGGAATTTACCCATGGAGCTGAGCGTGTCTTGCAGGTAGTACGCAATGATTTCAAGGGCAAGCTTGCTTTTATCGCCCAGAACATTGTGTACGACGGCCAATCCGACCCGGTTTTTGACGCGTATGTGATGCGCGAGCAGAATGGCATTCCCATAGCCATTATCGGTCAGGCTTTTCCATATACGCCGGTGGCTAATGGCTCACAGTTCACTCCCGGCTGGGAATTTGGAATCGATGAAATCCGCCTGCAGTCCGTAGTCAACGAAGTGCGTAAAAAAGGGGCCCAGGTAGTCGTTTTGCTATCCCATAACGGCATGGACATCGACCTTAAACTGGCTGCGAGAATTTCCGGCATCGACATGATACTGGGCGGACACACGCATGATGGGGTCCCGGTTCCGAGTGTGGTGAAAAACCCGGCAGGAGTGACCATCGTTACCAATGCCGGATCGCACGGCAAGTTTCTTGCCGCCATCGATTTCCAGGTGAAAAATGGCCGCGTCACCGATTATCGATATCATTTGTTACCCGTTTTCTCGGAGCTGTTGCCGCCTGACCCGGCCATGCAGGCGACCATACAGCGCGTCCGTGCTCCATTCGAAACCTTGCTGCAGGAACCTATCGCCGAAAGCCGGGAATTGCTTTATCGGCGCGGGAATTTTAATGGCTCATGGGATCAGCTTATCGTGACTGCCCTTCTGCAGGTCAAGGACGCAGAAATCGCCTTTTCTCCCGGGTTTCGATGGGGGACGACCTTGTTACCCGGGCAAATGATTACACGAGAGAATCTGATGGAACAGACTGCAATCACCTATGCTGATACTTCCGTAGTGGAAATGACTGGTGCAGCAATCAAACAGCACCTGGAAAAACTTTGCGACAAGATTTTCAACAACGATCCCTATCAGCATCAGGGGGGCGATATGGTACGGACAGGAGGACTTCAGTATGCATGTGAACCGGCGGCCAAGCTCAATTCCCGCATTAGTGATATGACGTTGAACGGCAAACCGATCCATGCCGACAAATCCTATAAAGTTGCGCGCTGGGGCGCAGGGAGCGCGCAGTCCGAAGGCGAACCGGTGTGGGAGGTTGTAGAGGCGTATCTGAAAGATAGCGCGAGCGTCAAAAATCACACGCCCAACATACCGCGCCTGATCGGCGTGGAATCCAATCCGGGATTGGCATACGATGCGGAATAATGCCAGGATTGCCAGAATCAGCTCGGCCACGGCAAGCTATCACGGCGCATAACAATGGATAGTTAAGCATGACCGGCTTCCCTGCGCCCGCTGACGCGCCAACCGACGAAGCCCGAGCAGTAGGACTGCAATATCTGACGGATCAGTCACCGGGTATACGGCGTGCCGGATCCCCACCCGTTTTCCGGTATCTGGATGCTGACAACAAGGAAATCATTGACCGGGCAATCCTGACCCGTATCGCCAAATTGGCATTACCCCCGGCATGGAACGATGTCTGGATCGCGGCCACGGCAACCGCGCATTTGCAAGCTACCGGACGCGATGCCCGCGGGCGCAAGCAATATCGCTATCACACCAAATGGCGCGCGCTGAGAGAGGAAACAAAATTCGCCCGCATGCTGGCATTCGGCACAGCGCTCCCCGAAATCCGCAAACACGTCGAACGCCACTTAGGCCTCCCGGGCTTGCCGCGCGAGAAAATCCTCGCCACGGTGGTCAGACTGCTGGAAATCACTTTGATCAGAGTCGGCAATGAAGAATACGTCAAGGCGAATCACTCTTACGGTCTCACAACACTACGCAATCGGCACGTCAATGTTTCCGGTGGCAAACTTTCTTTCGAGTTCCGCGGGAAAAGCGGAAAACAGCACAAAATAGGATTACACGATCGTCGTCTTGCAACTATTGTCAAACGTTGCAAGGAGTTGCCTGGTGCGGAGTTGTTTCAGTATGTGGACGACCAGGGCCAGCGCCACGGCATAGGTTCACAGGACGTCAACCAGTATCTGCAGGAAATAACCGGGAATGATTTTAGCGCCAAGGATTTTCGCACTTGGGCGGGCAGTGTGTGCGCATTGGATGCGCTGATCGAATATCCGCCCTGCGCCAGCGAAAGCGAAAGCAAACGCACGATTGCCGCTGTCATTAAAAGTGTTGCGCAGCGTTTGGGCAATACCCCCGCGGTTTGCCGCAAACATTATATTCATCCTCTCGTGCTGGAAAGCTTCATGCAACGGCGCCTGCATGCCTTGTGCGGCAGGCTGCCTTCGGGTCGCGATTCCGCACGCGCAGAACACGCCATGATGAAACTTCTCCGACCCGTCTCTCGGTAAGTTCGCGCAGATACAACTTTCCCCGTCCCGGGCGCTAAGCAATGAATGATTACTGGCGCCGGCGACGGGTGCCAGATCAACCTGCTTGCTTGGCTTCCAGCGCCTCCCAGCGCGCCAGCGCCGTTTCCAGTTCCCCATCGATGTCGGCAAAACGCGCTTGCAGACGCTTGGCTTCACTGGGTTGATTGCTGTATAGCGTGCCGTCGGACAGGCGCGCAGTGATGCCGGTTTGCTCCTCTTCCAGCGCACGAATCTGCTCGGGCAGAGCCGCCAGCTCCTGCGCTTCCTTCCAACTCAGTTTTGACTTGGCAGCTGCTGGCCTGGCAGGTTCCGGCTTGCTCAATGTCGCGGCTTTGATGGCTGCCTTGTCCGCCGAGCCGGACTTGGGGCGCTGCGCCAGCCAGTCGTCGTAGCCGCCCGCATATTCGCGCAGCACGCCATCGCCTTCGAAGGCGATCACCTGGGTCACCACGTTGTCCAGGAAGGTACGGTCGTGTGACACCAGCAACACCGTGCCGGGGTAGTCCTGCAGCAATTCTTCGAGCAGTTCCAGGGTGTCGATGTCGAGATCGTTGGTGGGCTCGTCCAGCACCAGCACGTTGGCCGGACGGGTAAACAGGCGCGCCAGCAGCAGCCGGTTGCGCTCGCCCCCGGACAGCGATTTCACCGGCGAACGCGAACGCGCCGGGGCAAACAGGAAGTCTTCCAGATAACTGATGACGTGCTTGCGCTCGCCGCCGATTTCGACGAAATCGCCGCCCTGACTGATGGTGTCGGCGACGGTCATTTCCTCATCGAGCTGGGTGCGGAACTGGTCGAAGTAGGCGACCGAGAGCTTGGTGCCGAGCTTGACGGTGCCGGAATCCGGCTCGATTTCGCCGAGGATGAGCTTGATCAGTGTGGTCTTGCCGATGCCGTTGGGCCCGATCAGGCCGACCTTGTCGCCGCGCTGGATCACGCCGGAGAAATCGCGGATCAGCGTGCGCCCGCCATAGGCTTTGGTCACGTGCTCAAGCTCCGCCACGCGCTTGCCGGATTTTTCGCCGCTGTCCACGTTGAGGTTGACCTGCCCCAGATGATTGCGGCGTTCGCTGCGCTCGCGGCGCAGCTGTTCCAGACGGCGCACGCGTCCTTCGTTGCGGGTACGCCGCGCCTTGATGCCCTGGCGCAGCCATACCTCTTCCTGCGCCAGCACCTTGTCGAATTTGGCCTGCTCCACCGACTCGATCGCCAGTTGCTCGGCCTTGAGGCGCTGATATTCAGTGAAATTGCCCTCGTAGGTGCGCAACACGCCGCGATCCAGCTCGACAATCTGACGCGACACATTGTCCAGAAAACGCCGGTCGTGGGTAATCACGATGACCCCGCCGGCGTAGCCGCGTATCAGCTCTTCCAGCCATTCGATGGAAGCCAGATCGAGGTGGTTGGTGGGTTCGTCCAGCAGCAGCAAATCCGGCTCGGTGACCAGCGCACGCGCCAGCGCCACGCGCTTTTTCAGGCCGCCCGACAGCGTGCCGACCAGGACATCCTCGGGCAGACTGAGCTTGGTCAACGCTGTTTCCACACGGGCCTGCAAGCTCCAGCCGTCGCGCGCTTCGAGCGCCGTTTGCAGGGTCTGCATGCGCGCCATCAGCGCATCGAAATCGGCATCCGGCTCGCCCATCTTGTGCGTGACTTCATGGTAATCAAGCAGCAGCTGGCTGACCTCGCCCAGCCCTTCCGCGACCGCCTCGTACACCGTGTGCGCCGGGTCGAGCACGGGCTCTTGTGGCACGTAGGCCAGCTTCATGCCGGGCTGACGCCACACATTACCGTCGTCGTGTTTGATCTCTCCGGCCAGCACCTTGAGCAGGCTGGATTTACCCGCGCCGTTGCGGCCGATCAGGCCAATGTGGGCACCGGGCTCGATCACCCAGTCGGCATGGTCGAGCAGCGGCACGTGGCCGAAGGCGAGGGAGGCATTTTCTAATGTGAGCAGAGGCATGGGGCGGGAAACAATACAGTGGGAAAACCGGGCATTCTACATGGTGGCGGAGATTAGCAACTTCAAGTCGGCAAGACTGCGTGTATTCACCACGTCGTCCGCTGCCAGCCAGCCGCGCCTGGCCTGGCCGATGCCGAACAGCAGATCGTCGAATCCCGCGGTGCCGTGTGCATCGGAATTGATCGCCAGCGGCGTGCCTTCGGCCTTGGCCATCTGGCACCAGGTATCCGGCAGGTCAAGCCGCTGCGGCTGGGCGTTGAGCTCCAGCCAGCAGCCGCGCGTACGAGCGGCGCGGATGATGCGCTGCATGTCCACCTCGATCGGCTCGCGCTCATTGATGAGGCGGCCGAAGGGATGGGCCAGCAGGGTGAAGCGCGGATGATCCATGGCGCGCAGAATGCGCTCGGTCTGTTTTGCGCGCGGCAGACCGAAGTGACTGTGCACCGCGCCGATTACGATGTCGAGCCGGTCGGTCAGACCTTCCGGCAAATCCAGGCTGCCGTCTTCGAGGATTTCCACCTCGCTGCCCTTGAGCAGGGTAATGCCGGCGAGTTCGGCATTGAGCATGTCGATTTCGTCCAGCTGCCGGCGCAACCGCAGCGGATCGAGGCCGTGGGCGACTTTCAGGCGGCTGGAGTGATCGGTGATGGCCAGGTAAGTAAGACCGCGCGCCTGCGCCGCCAGCGCCATGTCGCGCAAGCTGGCGTGGCCATCGCTGGCCAGGGTATGCGCATGCAGATCGCCCCTGAGGTCGGCCAGTTCGATCAGGTGCGGCAGCCGCCCGGCGCGCGCCGCCTCGATCTCGCCGCGGTCTTCGCGCAATTCCGGCGCAATCCAGGGCAGCCCTACTGCGGCATACACCGATTCCTCGGTCTCGCCCGCGATGCGCGTCTTGCCCTGAAACACGCCGTATTCGTTGAGCTTGAGACCGCGTTCCTGGGCCAGGGTGCGGATCGCAATACTGTGCGGCTTGCTGCCGGTGAAGTATTGCAGCGCTGCGCCGTAACTGGTGTCTTCCACCAGGCGCAGGTCCACCTGCAGGCCGCTTTTCAGGGTCACGCTGGCACGGGTGGTGCCGCCCGACAACACTTCGGCCACCTCGTCGTAGCCGAGGAAACGCTGGATCACCGGACTGGCGGAGGCGGCACTGACCAGGATATCGAGATCGCCTACGGTTTCCTTGCAACGCCGGTAGCTGCCCGCCAGCGTGACCTGATGCACGCCAGGCACATCGCGCAGGTAGGCCGCCAGCGCCGTCGCGTACTGCACCGCCGCTGCCAGTGGATAGCGGCGCGCTTTGTTGCCGTGAGTTTCGATGGCTTGCAGGATGCTGGCTTCGGTTTTTGGGCCGAAGCCATGCAGCTGGCGGATGCGCCCTTCGCGCGCCATGCGCAGCAGCTGTTCCGGCGTTTCAACCGCCAGGTCGTGATACAGCGCGCTGACTTTTTTGGGACCGAGCCCGGGAATCTTGAGCAATTCGGTCACGCTGGTGGGTACCTCTCCGCGCAGGCGCTCGAGCAACGCACAATGACCGGTCGTGGCGATCTCGCGGATCTTGCCGGCCAGATCCGCGCCGATGCCGGGCAGCCTGGGCAGGTCTGCGCCATTGTCCAGCAGCGCACGCAACTCGCGGCCGTATTCGCCTACCACCCGCGCCGCGTTGCGGTAAGCGCGGATGCGAAACGGGTTGGCGCCCTCGATTTCGAGCAGATCGGCGATCTCTTCGAAGATCGCCGCAATATCGGCGTTGTGAATGGGCATGATCGTGCTCTTTCAGGCGATCACAAACTGGGGCGCGTCTGGCCAGCGTAGATATGTTCGTGCTGTTGCTGGCAGGCAATGCAGCGCTTGGCAGTGGGATAGGCCATCAGGCGATCGAAGCCAATACCGGCGCCGCAGTCCGCACAGACACCATAATCGCCTGCCTTGATACGCCGTTTGGCTGCCTCGATGTCGCGCATCTCGTGGATTTGCCGATCTACAATCGCCAGATTGAGATCGGCAATGGCGTCCGCCACTGATGCATCTCCGATATCGCCGGGAGCGCGCCCCATCACCTCCACATACTGGATATTGCCGGTGCGTTCCATCTCCTCCTGCACCTCGCTCATCAGAGTTCGGTAGCGGCCTGTCAATACTTGATCGAGTTGTGCGGTTTGCTGCGCGGTCAGTTCAGTCATGTTCGGCTCCAGGTCAGTTACGTCTCACAAAATCAGATATTGCCGATCTTTACAATTACAAGACGTGCTTGCCAGTGTAGCGGCAGACCAGCAGAAATGGCAGAAACGTATATTGATTCATGCTTGCTGTTTTGCAGGGCTGACGCCGCTACCGTGAATTCAGCAACATTACGGAATGACTATTTCTGCAGCATGAATGTTTCGTATTCCAGAATCGCCAACTTTCGATCCAGCCAATATAAGCCCACAACGACGGTAATGAGTAACGACACCGCAAAGCCATAGCCATACCAGTTTGCACCAAGCTGGATGCTGAGCAAGCTGAATACAAGATTCAAGGCGGCAAACAGTGCAGTCAGAATCAAGGCTATGACGCGCTTATCCAGGTAGAACAGCACATTCATAATACCCAGGAATACCACCTGCAATCCTGCTGCGACCACATCCACATACAGCAACGAAAGATAATATTGGGAGATGCCGATAATCCTCAATAATGCCGGTGCAGCGACAAAAACAATCAACACCGCCATCGCCTGAATTTTGATAATTTCGAAGATGCCCTGGCGTGCGGTTTCCACCATTTCATCGCGCATTTCTTCTATGTAATCCAGCGTGCCGCCGTCGCGTACTGCATCGTAGAATTTTTGATAAAACCCGACAAAATCAGTTTCCATGCGCACCAGAAACACTGCCATGCCCGGAATAATGGACAAATAGGCCAGGAAAATCGGCAAATCATAGATGAGAGAGGCGTGGAACACGCCGATGACTGATTTACCAGTCGATGGGGTATACCAGAATATGTATTTATCTATCCATACGCCGAGATTAAAGAAAAACCCTGTCCATATTAACGATGCGAACATGCGTTTTTTACGTAAAAAGTCGAATTCAATAAAATGATTGGAAGGATAGGAGCGGATGATCAGCAGCATCATGCCGCTCATGAGTGTGAAATGACCCAACAACATACCGCTCAATAGGCCATTCAGCCCGAAGCCCCGTAAAATAATGGCTGCGACGACAGCAAATCCATAACCGATGGTATATAGGACCAGAATGGCTTTGTAGTTTTTCATGCCGGACAAAAAGATCGTAGCGATCCAGATGTTGCATAGCACCACAAAATTTGCAATCAACAGCAGCCGGTAGACGGCGTCCTGTTCGGGAAAGGCAAACAGCGCCAATGCCATGCCGATCAAACCGGATATCAGCGTCGTTATGAAAATGGCGCCAATAAAATTGGGGAGAATTGCGTCTGTATTTTTCTCAAATAGCCGATCTGCAATATATCGGGTAAAACCGAGCTGTAGAAAGCCGGTCAGAATCAGACTCATCGCAATCAGATGCGTAATCGTGACCTGGAATTGGGTAATCAGCACATGGGGCAAAACCACGCCCAGGCTGAACAAACCGATAATGAGCACACCGAGTATCGACAATACCCATGGCCCGGAACCGATTATGCCCGCATAGGCATAGGCGCTGAACATCGCCAGATAGCTGTCGCGACGCAGAATTTTCTTGATTTCAAAACCAATGCCAGCCATTACTTGATCTCGAGTGCCTGTTGATAAACCTGCTTGAATTCATCAAACATCAGGGTTTGCGTGTAGTAACGCTCTACGCGAGCGATGGCGGCGTCGCGTGCCGGGAACCAGTTTTCCGGGCGTAATAAATCAATCGCTGCGGCTGCCATTGCCTGTGGGTCGGCAATACGGACCACGGCACCCGAAGCACCCAGGGCCTGATCTTCAGGCGTCAACCCATAAATCAACTGCCTGCATGAACCCACATCCGTGGTCAACGCAGGCACGCCCGCCGCATAGCCTTCCAGCAAGACCAGAGGCAGGGCCTCGCTAATCGAGGACAGCACGACCAGACCCACCTTTTCCAGCACCACCTCAACTTTTTGGAATCCAAGGAATTTCACTTTCTCGGTCAGCCCAAGGCTGGCGGTCAAGCTATGGCATTCCTCGGCATAAGCGGGATCTTCGTCTTCCGGGCCCGCGATCCAGCCTTCAGCCTCCGGAACACGATTCACCACGCTACGCATCATGCGAATAAAAGTTTTAACGTCCTTGATCGATACCACGCGCCCGATCAAACACAGGATAGGGGGCGGCATTTCCGGGCGTCTGGCACGCACAGGCTGGAATCGCGCCAAGTCAATTCCATTAGGGATCACACGCGTGCGTTCGGGCGGCGCGCCATCGCTAATCTGGCGCTCGCGATTGGCTTCGTACAGTGCAGTAATAATATCGGCATGGTGATAACACACGCGCCCCAGCGAGGTATAAAAACGCATCCACAATTCGCGGAAATAGCTGACCTCGGTGGGGTCTTTTTCGAAAACATTGCGATTGTCACTGATCCATGTGCTTTGATATAAGTCGATCTTGCGTTCCTTGGTATAAATACCGTGTTCCGACAGAATCAGCGGCTTGCCCGTATGCAATTTCAGCAGGCTCCCCAGCAGCCCGGCGTAACCAGTGGAGATCGTATGAAAAGCACGAACCGGAATGAGGTCAGAAGCGATTTTCGCCATCACCCAAATGGGTTCATGCATGGCCCGCACTGTCCAGAAATAATCGATAAAGGAAGGATCAGTGCAGTGCTCCTGATAATTCCTGGTGATGAAATCCCAGGCTTTCCGGCTATATAAAAAAAACTCTTCGTTGATGTCGCCCTGCTTTAACAGGGTGGCAAGTTGAGCGAAGGCGCCAACGGTATCCGCATGCCCGTGCCGAAACGACTGATGCAGGTTGGCTACCTGTTCGATGATGGCTGGGTCACCCTGTTGGGCTTGTACAACCGGCGGTTTGTGAGCCCCATGCAAATAGTGCGCTTCTACATGGACGACGTTATCGGGAAGTGCATATTTAACCTCGGCATAATCCTGCGGACGGCTACCCAGGAATACCACTGCAAAACGATATTCCGGATAGGCACGGATCATTTGATTGATCCAGCTGGAAACACCCCCGCTCACATAAGGAAATGTGCCTTCCAGCAATAGCGCAATATCGGCACCTTTGGCAGTTGGAAAACTCACGGATGAGTCCCTAACCAGAAACGCTGAATATTGGCAATTTGCGGGATTTGACTATTGAACGGCATCAATTGCAGGTGTTCTCTTACTGCCCGGTAATCATGGCGC
This sequence comes from Sulfuriferula sp. GW1, assembly GCF_047300855.1. Taxonomy (GTDB): domain Bacteria; phylum Pseudomonadota; class Gammaproteobacteria; order Burkholderiales; family Sulfuriferulaceae; genus Sulfuriferula. Next base: position 1,021,738 of record NZ_CP170197.1, on the reverse strand, counting down.
TGATAGGCCAGTTCGGCCAGATATGGCTGGATGCGCGTTACCGGCATGCCCAAAGCAATCGCCTGATTAAAAGCGGATTCAGCCTGCTGGGGGTTTTGCTGCTTAATCAGTATCTGTGCAAGCAATACCCATAAATCGCCATCAGCCTTGGTTTCAAGCGCTGCGCGCGTGTAGTGTTCGGCCTGCGTCAGCATGTAGGTAAGCATGTCGCCTTCGGCCAAATGTTCATATGCGAATGCCCAATAGAGTTCGGCCAATCGTTTCTGGTAAAGCTGGCATAAACTGGGTTCACGACAGGCATCGAGCTTTTTCAACAAATCATGGATCAGGGCATTCAGGCTTTTCTCCCGGTTATCCAGCATGCCATACGCGAGCAGGCGCAAGTCATCCGCTTCATCGCCCAGCAATTCCTTCAGTAAGGGCACCGAGTAACGTGCGGACATGGCATGGGCAGAGAGTAGCGCTTTCATACGCACTTCGGAGGACAGACTGGGTGTCTTCAAGCGCGTGCGTATTGCGCCCTCCCCCAGCGAGTTGCGTATCCCCGCGCTCCCCAGGGTAAATTCCGGCAGGCCAACTTTGACAAAGGGGTAATAAATAATGGGTTTGGAGAAAAAACGCGCGGTCACCACGATGGCAATCATGGTAATGAAGGTGAGAAACGGCACGAAAAATGCCAATAGGAAAAACAATCCCAGGACTGCCCGTTTAGGCTGGCGATAATGCCTGGGCAAAAACAATAAAACCAGCTGGGCCACAACGACTGACGCAGCTGCATGCAAGGTCGCAAAACCCAGATATTGCACCGGTACGGGCACGTCCTGTGCCAATGCGGCCAATGCGCCGCTTTCCAGGCTGATCCCCAGGAGAATAAGTTTATTGCTGAGGATCATGGGCGTGTTCGGTTAATGCCACGATAAAGTCATCCAGTCGTGTGCTGATCGGATCCTGTTCCAGGGTAACCGAGCGGGTAAGGATGCCCATCTGGCCAGGACGAGTGCCGAAACGTTCGACGAAAATATGTTCAATTCTATCCAGGTAACCGCCGAGCGCGCCTGCTCCAGCCAACGGCAACAACACCAGGCAAAGGCGCCATTCGCCGCGCACCAGGGTCCAGGTTTCATCCAGGCCGCGCACGGCATTGGCGATGGATTTCAATTGTTCGGCGCTTTCACGAGTGTCGTGTGCTGCAAACCCAACCAGCATGCTGCTAATCTGCATATCCTTTTGCAAACGTCTGAGGGTATGCATCGCCTTGAAGAAATCAATGGGGCAGTCTTTGAGCGTGTCGGTAAGAAAGGGGGTGAATTCAGTGGCGGTAATCGTGTCCGCGTAGTAACTGGTCAATACGGACAGCGTTTGCATGTTCTCAGTTTGCAAGGCAAAAAAGGGCATTTTTTCGACCGCCATGATTGCTATGAGGCGCCCATCGGCGGTTTTGGCAGGTACGGCGACCAGATAGCGGCTAGGCAATTCAGTCAGATTTTCTTCTGTGTTGATGTGGACCAATTCACCACTATTAATACAATGCGCGATGAGAGGATCCTGATCGTCAACAGGAGTAAAGGCGCCGATGCTGGCTACCGGATCCGGGCTGATCTGGCCTTCGTTAACGGCATGCAAACCGGCGACGCTCAGATTACATTGGCGCACCACCAAAGCCAGGTAAATATCGGCGCCAGGCAAGCCATTGACTGCGGGTAGAATGCGGTTGAGTTCTTTCAACCCCTCACGCAGGCTGGACGGCCGGCCAATCAAATCCTGCTCCAGGCGGTCATGGGAAAGACTTAATAAATACAGGCGTCTGGTAAGCAATTCCAGGCGCTGTTCAGTGTAGTGCTGCAATTCCTCTATCCGACGGGTGCGCGAGATCCATACTCCGCTGAATTCACCGCTTATCATTACCATCAAGGTGCCGCCCAGAAAGGTGATGCGTGGAAATGCAGCGTAACTTACTGCCTGGTCCGTTGCCCACACCAGCCATCCGCCCAGAAAGATCAGTACCGAAACCACCCCCATGAATACGCCATAGCGCAATGCAATCAGAACCGGCGCCATCCATATCCACGGAAAAACATGCGTATTGAGCGGATCGCCGGGCAACAGGCTATATGACAACAGCAATGCGCCCAGGCTGATGCCCAGCGTTTCACCCCATTGCCAATATTCCGTTTTGCCGTGCGGTATGAGATGCTGGTAAAGATTCATTTAAACTTGATGTCGCCGGTAAGCTTTTCCAGCAGTTTCTGGGCAACCGCACTGACGGCCTCACGCCCCCATCCGGTACGTGCTCCGGCGGCATCCCAGATCACCTGGCGGTTTTGCAAATCGATGATCCGAAGCGTAACACCGACTGCCGGTTCACCATCCACCCCGGTCTTATAGCGCCACTCGTTAACCGATCCCGTCACCGCATAGCGCGCACCCGTTTGCTGTGCCCAATTGACGGCCTCTTCAACGGCCTTGGCATCGGCAGGCTCAAACAAGCTATCCTGGGTCAACGTGGAAGGATACTTCTTCAGGGAGGTAACGCCGCGCACGCGCAATAATGTTTCGGTAATAGCTTCCATGCGCAAGCCTGCCTGTGGCGTTTCCGTGTGGTTCTCCATCGGCAGTAGCGCCCATTTGACGTTTTTTTCCAGGGCTGGCGCCCGCGTATGGTCGGTCGTTGCGCATCCGGCTAAAACCAGCAATCCCATGCAGGCAATAATCAAGCGTTTCATCCTATTCCTCTCAAGACGATTAATAATGTAACTGATAGCCTATTCCAACTTCCAGACTGGCCTTGCCTTGCCCTCTGGGCGCCTGGTCATAGCGAGTAAACACCTGCAATCGATCCGCACCGATGATCCGTGTTGCCACCCCGGCATTGGCACGCCAGCCGGAGCCGGAGACTGGGTTATAGAACACGCCGATTTCACCCAGATATTCGAAATCGCGCGCAGGTAAATTGCTGTCTATGGCATCCCCGACGCTGGCGTAGGCGGCTATTTCACGCATGCCTTGCGGCATGAAATAGCTCGCAGTATGAGGTTGCCCGGCCGGTATCAAACTTGCGGTCTGGCCGGTCAGTTCTGTATCGCTTGCACGGTATTGGCTCCAGGTTCCGGTCACGCGCCCGCGTAATGCGGGATGTACTCGACTTAGTTCGTGGCTCAATGTGGTGGTCAGCAGATTTCCGTTACCCAGGTTCTGGCCATCGATGCTGCGATATTGGTTAACAACGCCTCGCACACTCAATTGGTTCCAGCGATCCAGGCGGTAATTGCTCTCCAGTGCAATTTGATCACGCCTGCCGATAATGCGCATCGCCGCACTTTCCGGAGCGGTTTGATTATGCGCCACTTGCACATTCCATTGCAGACGCGAGCCAGTTTGCTGTTGATGTTCGAAACTGATGCCCGCCTGCGTATTGAATGCCTGGCTAAATTGCAATTTAACTGTATTGACGTAACCGTTTCCGGCCTGATGCAGCGCGATCTCACCACCTGTTTCATTGGGCACATGCGTTAACAAGGAGGTACCCACACCAGTGCGGGTGTCTTGATGCAAGCCGAGATCAAGTTTCAACCCGCCGATTTGATGACCGGTCGTCGTGATTTCCTTACTTGTTGCGTTATACACCCCGAGATTTTGGTATTTCATCATGAACCCTGCAGTACGATCATTGGCTAACAGCATCGGGGCGGCCTGCATATACAGGGATTCATCCAGGGGCGAACGATCCATCGCAGTAAACGCCAGGTCGGCCGCATCATTTTGATGTCCTGCCAACGACGCAAGATTCATTCTGTCGTAAAGCAAAACGCCGTCATGGTCCAGAATTTCTGCTGCAGCTTCAGGATCCTGACGCGTCAGCGCATCCGAAATACGCGCACCCAACGGCGTACTCAGCCAGCGGGCATATTGCCGCGCCAGCCAGGCTCTGGCGGCATCGTTTTGCTCATGATCATTGAGCCACGCAGTGGCCAACTCTACAAACTGGCTATTTTTCTTGAGTTCGGGTGAACCACTACGCAGTAATTTCCAGAGCACATTCTGACCATGAGCCGGGTCATTGAGCAATAACAAACGCAATGATTCAATGTCACGGGCATTCGCACGGGTATTCATCCAATCGCGATGGGTCTGTTTATTCAGGCGTTGTTGCCAGATTGTCCGGCGGATTTTCCAAGCCGGGCCGGTTTGTCCTGCCGCTTCCAGTGTTGCCGCATAATTGAGCAACCACAATTCATCTTGTGCGTGTGCTTTAGCCATGCGCTGATACAGGGCAAGTGAATCATTCGGGCGACCTAACGCCAGATAACCTGCTGCATATACGTCCCATAAAGCGGGGGTGCCGGAAAGCAGCTTTGCCCATTGCCGCATAAAATGATCCAGCCGGCCGAATTGACGCAAATCGAGCAGTAACCACAAGAAGGATTCCTTGACTCCCGAATTATCGGGATAACGCTTGATCAGAAAACGGTAATCGCGTTCGGCGGCGATAAAATTGCCCGCATGCTTGTACATCTCGGCGCGCATGGCGACGAATCTAAAATCCTTGTCATATTCACGCCACTGAGGCGCTTCGGTTATCCGGTATAGCCGCTGCACTGCTTGCCAGTCTCCCAGTTCCGCGTAGGTATCAATCGCGTTCATGAACAAGTTGAGGCGCCCGGTTTTTAGCCAGTACTGCTCGGCAGTCTCAGCGGCCAAGCGCGGATTCTTGCGTTTCAATGCCTGAAATAGACGTTCCTGATAGAAAGGCATGGCATCCGGCATGTCACTTAATACCCGGTAAGCTGCGATAGCCTGGTCGTCATGCCTGAGTCGCCAGGCAAGTTCACCAAGGTTTAGCCAGAACAATTGATCCGCCGGTTTTGCCTGAGCGCTGCTGCTGACAAGCACATCGTATGCCTCATCGTAGCGACCGGCGCGCTGCAACATCCCGGCAATCGTGACAGCCAGCTCAGGACTGGCGACACGGTGCCGCAAATAGCGCTGATAACGTGCAATCGCCTCTGCATCGCGCCCCATGCGCGTTAATAATTCCGCGGACAGCAACAACAGTTCGGGACGGCGCACTTCATCGCCATTGCGGTCCAGCCAGGCCAGCGCTTCTTCCGGTTTACCCAGATATTCATAAATCTGGACAATCTTGCGTGCATATTTTTCATCATACCCATGACGCCCCCAGTCACGTTCCAGACCGGTCAATTGTGCGGCATAGTCAAACAAACCTCCAGCCAGGCGCATCCATGACCGCCAGGCCGATTCATTGCCCTGATGCAGCGCCAGCCAGCGCCATTGCACCAAAGCCAATTGAGACTGATTTGACCATTCGGCAACCTGCGCCAGTCGTTCGCGCCATATCGCACTATTGGGCGCCTGGCTGACAGCAAATTGCGCCAGCTCCAACGCATGCGGCAAATCGCGATTACCCAAAAAAGCAGTGTATGCAAGATCAAAATACGCCGGGACAAAACGCATAGGCATCATTGGCGGCTTGGTCATGCCAACCAGCCGGGCAGCAAACTCTGCAGCCTGCGCCGGACGGTTTGATGCCAGGGCAAGTTTAGTCAGGCCATACAAAACATCGGGTCGCTGCCACTCGGCTGCAGGGAGCCGCTGCACCCAATCCAGGCCGATCTGTCCCAGACCGCCTGATTGCAGAGTGGCCATGGCACGTCTGAGATATGCAATTTTCTGTTCGGGGCTACGGACAAGCTGGCGCGCGCGCCAGGTATATTGCGCACTGGCGAGATAATGGCCATTTGCCAGTGCCAGGCGCGCCGCTTCATCAAGATCGGCCAATTGATTGCTGGTCAGTGCAAGTCGTGCCGCCACACGTTCGGCCAGCTCTACTTCTCCGCTGGATTCGGCGGTACGTACAAGTTGTCTCAAGGCCTTGGTATCAAAAATCTGCGTTTCACTGGCACGCAATGCCTGCCTGAATTGCGCCAATTTGTAATCCCGGTCTCTACTGCCGGGTGCGGCCGCAAAAGCAATTTTGGAAAGGATGTCGAGTTTTTCCAAAACCGCCGCTTCGCGCCAATGCGGTTGTGGGTTCGCGTACAGCAGTTGCAAGGTGGTGAGTGCATTTTCATATTGACCTATCCTTGCGTAGGCCTGCGCCAACTGCAATCTGAGTTCGTAGTTGTCCGGCTCGGTGGCAAGAAAACGACGCATGTACTGCAGCGAAACCTCATCTACCTTGGGGTTCTTTTTGATTTGCTCGGATAGGCGCTGTTGCGGAAAGAGCAATACCAGCACGATGCCGACCGCCGACGCCAAACCCACCAAACTGATGGGTGAGATCAACCGTGGTCGCGCTACCTTAGTCTGCCAGGGAGCAGTTGAGGCGGAAAGTGGCTCGTCCTGCCGCATGGGTCTGGTAATGATAATGTTGCCTGATGTGAGAGTCCGCGCGGATTATCCGCCCTTTTTCGTCGGACAATATGCAATTGTCGGCATGGTCGAGGATGAAATCCAAATTTACATACGAATTAAATGTCATGTTGATCTGCCGAGCTTGCCGTCGCCAATTTAGTAATGTTCCATTCGCATCGACCAGATACGGCGCTTCGCTGGTTTCAGTTGCAAGCGCGATGCGATTGACCGGAGATTTGACCAGATCCAGATAGCGGTCGCCGTTGAAATCATTGTAGCCTGCCACGCTGTCATTAATGACCGGATAACCCCATTTGGCATTGATGCGCAGGGTATCTATCTGCCCATCGCCGTAAAATAACCAGTCGTTATCTTCGCGCGCCATGACGCTGTGATTGAAATCCATGACACGCCGGATGTAGTCGGAAGGGTAAACAGGGTGACTGGGCTGCTTGAGCGCCCAATCATAAACCTCCTCCAGCGCTTTCAGTGAGGCTGGCTTGGAAGCCGAATAAGTATGGAAATAAATATCCATGGGTTTGAGTCGGCGCGGTGTATCGGTCAGCTTGAAGGTTTCAATGACGCGGCGAAAACCATAAAACTGGCTCGACCAGTTTTTGGTGTACACATTTTCATTCTGGTTCGGCGCATAAACCTGGAAATGCCCATCCCGTGCAACGCCCAGAGGCGCAACGAAAGTCAGGCTGGGTTGACTGTTGGTGATGGTGGTTTCTCCGCCATTCATGTTAAGCAGACCCAATGCGTCGGTTTTGGCGATCGCATCCGCGCCGGGGTTGCTATTGCCCGTCCATAAAAAAATCCGGCAGCTTTTACCGGGCGGAGCCAGACGCTGGTTAATATAATTGACGCTCCCTGCAATCTCCCTGTTTAAATCGAACTTATAGCCCGGGATCGGCAAATGGTAATCTTCGCCACTGCCTTCTTCGCTTGTTAATTGCCATTTGAACGGGTGTGAATAGGAGTGACTGGCAATTTCAACATACGGCAAACGATAAATTTCACGGGCAATCTGTTCCATTTCGGCAGATTTTTTGGGATACACGCCCCAAGGTGCCGTTTCACCTTCGATCACCGAAACCGCTGTAGGGATCGTATATTTTTTAAATATTTTTTCCAGCATGACGCGCGACGCCAGGGGTGCCCCGGGGAATTCAGCATTGCTGGCAAAACCATCGCCATCCATATGCGCCATCAATAAACGCCGTCCTGTCGAGGTGGTCACATCGGGGGCGGGCATATCCGGCAAAGCAAGTGCGCGCTTGAAAAAAATGAAGGGATCGATAATCCAGCGCGTGCCTTGTTGATAGGGGATTTCATAAGCGGCGTAAGGGGAAAGGACATACCCGCCCCAGGGCATATAAGCCGCCACATCGGTTATCTGGCCTGCGACCTTGAGGCGCAGTATCGGCGTACTGCCTTTGCCCGCATCGATAATATCGAGCGTATCCGGCTGCACCAGTGCTGAATGTTCGAACCCCACCATGGCATCTTGAGTGATGATTTCGACATTGCTGGCGGGCACGCTGCTTTTTATGTTCAGTCCAAATGGTCGCAAGTTTTCATTGCTGCGGCTGAATCCGAATTCATTGACGACGGCCAGACGCAGTCCCTGATTGATTTGTTTCAATAACCAGGGTTTAAGCCGGGGGTTGTTAAGGGGCGCACCATCCGACCATACGATGATGCCTGCGTACTGCCCGGCCAATTGATAGTCAGGTAGCGGCCCGGTCAAATCATGGTATTCCGGGATAAAGCCCATATACTGTATGGGCATTGCGGCAAACCGGTGCAAGTCGCTGAAAATGACATCGCTGTTATTCTTCCCGTTATACAGCATCAAAATTCGTCGGGGCTGAATCTCCGGAGCGCCTACGCCCACCATGTCGAGTTCAGGATTGCTGACCCATGGGATAAACCCAGCCGTACGGATTTTTTGCGCAAGTTCACGCGCCAACGGACGCTGATTTGGAGCGGCGTAGTCGATGACGATGACGGGCAAGTGATAGCCGTTTTTGACCCGATTGAGCTGGCCCAGCAGCCATTGCCGATCCGGCTCTTTAACCGGAACATACGACCGCGTTGCATTATTCCAGCCTTGAAACAGCGACTCGGCAGCAACTGCAGTGACCCAGTCATGCACCTGCGGCAAAATCTCAAAACCGCGGTTGAGAATGATATGGATGCCGGGGAAACGCTCGCGCATCTGGCGCAAGGTTTCGACCATGCCGGCTTCCTGAGCCGCTTTCGCTTGCGGAGAGGAAGCCGCAAGCTGATAGGAATCCAGCGTATCGACAAATATTCCACGAAAACCCCGCTGCCATAAGGGCGCGACTATTTTGTCGAGAAAAAATGCGCGCCAGGCAGGACTGGTTTGATCCATGACATCGCTTGCCCACGCCGGATTGCGCGCCATTTTTGCGGCGGCCGGAACGCTGCCGGCATAAGGTTTATCGGGGCCCACCTCACCCAGGCTGGTATAGGCATAAAGTTTGTTTTGCAGATTGCCGGGTACCTGGGCAAAGTCCGCCTGGTCTGCTTCAACGATGACCGCATCGTAAATGCGCAGCTCTTGAGGAAATGGCGTGCCATAGAAAAACGCCGCATTGAATGCCTGCGCAGACAAGCTGAAAAATAACAGCCATAGCGGTAAAAGTAGTTTGGTCATGGTCGGCTGGATTATCGCATGGCGCGGCGCAGGTGCGCCGCGTAGACGTTGCCGCCTCAGCGCGAGCCGGGACGCGCCGCCTCGAGCTTGGGCAAATCGGCAATCACCTGTTCGGAATTGCGGCCGGCGTCAGCGCCGGCATAGACCTTGGCAATCCTGCCCTGCGGATCGATGATGAAAGTATTGCGTTTGGCCAGTTTCATCACGATCAGATTGGTCACCGATCCATAACGTGCGGCTACCACGCCATCCTTATCCGCGAGTAGCGGGAACGGCAGGCCGTGTTTTTTGGCGAATTCGGCGTGGCGGCTGGCGTCGTCTATGCTCACCCCCACCACTTCTGCGTTGAGTTTGCGAATTTTCAGAATATCGTCGCGAAATGCGCACGCCTCGGTGGTGCATGCGGGGGTTTCATCTTTCGGGTAAAAATACAGCACCAGCCACTTGCCGCGATAGTCCGCCAGATTCTGCAGCTTGCCGTTCTGGTCGACCAGGCTGAAATCCGGCGCCGGCTGTCCGGCCTGCGGCCTGGCTGCGGCCTGGCTGGAACGCATCCAGACCAAAGCCAGCGCGGCGCTCAGTGCGATAAACAGGATCATGAATTTCATGCTTTTCCTCTCGAATGTGCGGGCCACGCCCAAAAATGCATCAATAATGCAGCAGTCATTGCCAGCAAGCCAGCATAACGGAATGCCCACTCTGCAGACTGCAACTGCCAGATCAGACCGAACGCCAACCCTGCGGGAATCGCCGCCAAACCGGTCATCAGGTGATACCAGCCGAATGCGGTACCGCGCGTCTCTGCGTCGGCAAAGTCGCTGATCAGCGCGCGTTCCGGGCCTTCGGCCAAACCGGTGGTGAGTCCGTAGAGGATGGCCACCGCCCACAGCCAGATACTATGTGCCACCCAACCCAGCAGCATGAAGGCCACGCCAAACGCTGCCCAACCGAACAGGATCAGCGGCTCTTTTCCCAACTTGTCCGCCAGCACGCCGCCGCGCGTGGAAGTCAGCGCCTTGGCCAGATTCAATGCCGCCCACAGCAGCAGCAATTCGACCACGCTCATGCCCAGTTCGTGTCCGCGCAATACGATAAATGTCTCGGAAGCGCGTGCAAAAGTGAACAGCATCAATACCAGCAGATAACGCTGTAGCGGCACAGCCAGCGTTGACCACGGCAACGACGATATTTTCAGGGCAGGCACCGGGGTAACCGGCCGTGGTTTTTCCCCTACGCCAAACGCAATCAGCAACACCCCCATTGCGCCCGGCAGCGCCGACCAGAGAATGACTTGAGTCAGCGACATGCCTGACCACGCCAGCACCGCCGCCGCAATCAAGCTGCCGCCCACTGCTCCGGCATTATCCATCGCCCGGTGAAATCCAAACGCCAAACCGCGGATTTCCGGCGGCGTCGCATCCGCCACCAGCGCATCGCGCGGCGCGCTGCGCAAGCCCTTGCCCACTCGATCCAGACTGCGCAACGCGAGCAATACCGGCCAACTACCCGCTATCCCCAGTAACGGGCGGACACTATTGGATAAAGCATAACCGGCTAACGCCAATCCCTTGCGACGCCCGCCCAACAAATCAGAGCGCCGCCCCGACCACAGCTTGAGCAAGGATGCCACGGCATCGGCCACGCCCTCGACCAGCCCCAGCGCCACCGGCCCGGCCGCCAGTACCGTGGCCAGCAGTATGGGAATCAGCGGCACCACCATTTCCGAAGCCAGATCGTTAAAAAAACTCACCAGGCTGAGGACAATAACGGTACGGGGCAGGCGCGGGAGGGGCATGGAAGTCTCTATGGCGGCTTATTTGAAACGACATAATAAGCTAGAATGCGAGCCTTGCCCCCGTAGCTCAGTGGATAGAGCATTCCCCTCCTAAGGGAAGGGTCACACGTTCGATTCGTGTCGGGGGCACCAGTAAAAAGGAGCTGGACATATGATCTCCAGCTCCCTTCAGCTATGCGTGCAGTGGATTAATTGCCTGGCACATTCATTGGGTCTCTTTTTTTTTACGCGTGCAATCAAGTCGCGCTCTCCGTCATAATTCTTGTCGGATGCTGGTTGAAAACCGTCATAACCCTGATCCAGAGTTCTTAATATGGATTGGGCTTCGGCCGTTGGCCTGTTGAGCGCCATGAAGGCGGCTTTCAATTTATTCTGCGTGGCCGCATCTAGCGCGCCGCTCACCGCGAAAACATAGGACGCCAAGGGGGGCGAGGTATACACCACCCGCAGACCCTGCGGCGCGAATTTCTCGTAGACGGTGTCTTTCATGATGCCGCCATCAAAATCGCCCAGCAGAATCGCCTTGGCGATGTTGTCATAATGCTTCAAATAAGCGACGGCTGAAAAATCCTGTATATTCATCCCCGCTTCGAGCAGTACAGCCGGTTGCAGAAAAGCCTTCGGGTCCCCGAAAGCAAAACGTTTGCCTTTCAAGTCATCGAGTTTTTTGACAGGACTGTCTTTCGGTACAACCACAACGAGGTTAAAGGTAGATTTACCGTGGGTGAGCGGTGTTACCAAAGGTATAGCCTGGTGTTTTTCATGCGCCATGATATAAGCGATAGGCGTCATATACGCTATTTGCACCTTACCACTGCCCAAATCCGCTACGGCTGAATCGAGATTCGGTGCAGGGCGAAATTGCATCCGATACCCTGTCTGCTGCGCCAGGTATTCAGCTAGCGGCGTCATGCGTTTTATCATTTCCACCGGCGCATCCATGGCGACTGTACCGATGGTAATGTCCTGAGCATTCGCTTGCAGAGACATCAATATAAGTGACAACGTCAGAAGTAATTTAGCTTTGAACATCTGGACACCTCCTCGCCTAGCGTCAAACAAACTCGTTGTTATAGATCCCGGTCACCTGGTTACGACCCATGTGCTTGCTCGCATACAAAGCTTTATCTGCGGCACCGTATAATGCTTCCAAACTGGGAATATCTTCAGTCAGTTCCGCTACGCCGAAACTTAACGTTATCTGTATGATTTTTTCTCCGGGAATCACAAAAGCGTGCTGCCGAGTTTTTTCCAGCAGATTCTTCGCAAGCACCATTCCTTGATGGACCGATGTTCTGGGGAGAATAAAGGCAAATTCATCACCGCCCATGCGGGCGCTGATGTCGCTGTCACGGGTACTCCAGCGGATCAGATTGCCCAGTGTCCTTAGCACTACATCCCCCGAAGCGTGACCATATTTATCATTAATCTGTTTGAAGAAATCTACGTCCAGTAAAATCAGACAAAGGCTGTCCGCATGTCTTCTTGCTTGCGCAAAAACAGTACTCAGGTTCTCATCGAGAAACCGTCGATTATGCAACCCAGTCAAACTATCGGTGGTGGCAAGCTGCTGTGACAGCGCCACCATTTGTTCAAGTTCTTTGGAACGAAAAGTAAGTTCAAGATTTGCCCTGGTCAGATTTTCATCGGCAATCTGCACCTGTGCTTTTAATTTTTGCTGATGCATATACAAGGATGTTTGCACCTTGTTAAAAATATTGACCAGGTCAGCCAGCTCATCATTTCCCGATACTTTCATTATTTGAAGTTCACCGTCCGGGTTCGCGACAATGTCCTGCATCATATTTCTGATTTTCGCGATGGGTGTGAGGATGACCAGCGACACTGCAAAATAGATAAGCACGCCAAGAAACAATATCACCCAGCCAATCCACAGCAGAATTCCCTGGAAAGAGTCATGGATGGCGGCCTCGAGTTTATTCGTTGAAACCAGCATCTCTACGTTGCCCAATACTTCGTTCCCAAAAACAACGGGTGCCGCAAAAGACATACTGCGACCGTCCCGGTCGAGATTTTTATTTGTGCGTTCGACGGCGACCTTTCCATTCCGATTCGTGATCCGGAGTATCAATACATCCGGGGCCGCGACAATACTGCTGGCGAGCGATTCCATATTGGTGTAATCGTAGCCTGCCAGCAGATTGGAAAGTGCTTTTGCGATCAACGCAATACGTTCTTGACCAGAACCATTTGCTTCTCGATAGATGCTCTGACGATCCTGTTCCAACTTAAAAAAGCCGAGCGTACTGACCCCGACCAGGAGCCCTATGACTACCACCAGCATCAGCTTTGCTCTAAGCCCAAAAGGAATTTTTTTCACATCATGCCCAGATAGTTATAATGAATTCAGCCCCAATCAGGCATTTCAATATCGGTATATCCCTACTTGAAATATTTCCTTCAAATTTTTATTCAATGGAAACTTCGTCAAATGCGTCGAATATTCGTATGCATCCGGACAATTCAAAAGCGCTCGAAATGAATTGGAAGGGGTTGCATCCGCGCCATCCTGTTCCAGGGTATCAATAAACCAGCAAAAATCAGGCCATGGAAGAGATCTCATTGTCAGCTTACTCATTCACCTATTCATGTTACAGATTGAGCAAGGTAAAATCGCCATCGATACACAGACACACTTCAACCATCATTTCCCATGCCCAACCAACTCGACCTGAAGCGCGCCCAACTCAATACCGAAACTGCTCAAATAGCGTGGACGGAGTTGCAAGTTTTTTTCGCCAAAGGCGCTCTCGTTCATGTGAGCAGCCATCTCGATCTGGTGGATGTCGCCGCTCACATTGCCTGCGACGACTTGGTCGCGGTGCAGGAATGGATGACGGCAGGAACAGTGCTCAAGCTGGATGACGAAACCGCCGCCGATTGGCAAAAGCGCAATCCCCTATTGTGGGCAGTAGTGGTTGCTCCATGGATCCTGGTGCAGGAACGCGCACATTGATCCCGCTCGCGTGACGGCACACCCCAAACATCATCGTTTCGCGCTCACCGTTCTGCTCGCCGGGCTGGCGACGCTGGGGCCGTTTTCGATTGATACATACATGCCCTCATTTCCGGATATGGGGGAAAGCCTGCATGCCACGCCGGTTCAACTGCAGCAGACCTTGAGCGTGTATCTGCTGGCGTTTGCACTGATGATGCTGCTGCATGGCGCGCTGTCGGATGCATTCGGGCGCCGGCCGGTGATTCTGGTGTCGCTGGTGGCGTTTGTACTGGCCTCTATCGGCTGCGTGTTTTCTTACGACATCAATCACCTGCTGTTCTTTCGGGGCATGCAGGGCCTGTCCGCCGGGGCTGGGATGATGGTAGGTCGAGCGATTATCCGCGACCTCTATGCGGGTCATGAGGCGCAGCGCCTGATGTCGCAGGTCACCATGATTTTCGGTATTTCTCCTGCCGTGGCTCCGGTGATCGGAGGCTGGCTGCAAACCGGGTTCGGCTGGCATTCGATTTTCGTTTTCATGGCACTGCTGGGGGTGTTGCTGTTTGCACTGAGCTGGCTTTATCTACCGGAAACACTGCCTGCGGTCGGGCGTCAATTGTTTTCGCCTCGACCTCTGGCCCGCAATTACCTCATGGTATTTACCAATCCGGTGTTTTTACTGCTATCGGGCACGGTGGCGCTGCATTTTGCCGGCTTCTTCCTGTATATCGCGTCGGCGCCCGTATTTGTCCTGCAACACCTGAAGCTGGGCGAGAACCAGTTTGCGTGGCTGTTTATTCCAGCCATTTCCGGGGTGATTCTGGGCGCATTCCTGTCCGGCAGGCTGGCCGGTCATGTCTCTCCTCACACCACGGTGAAATATGCCTATTTGCTGCTCTTCACTGCCGCAGGCATCAATCTCGCCTACAACCTGACAGCCACCCTCTCGTTGCCGTGGGCAGTACTGCCAATTACCCTGTACAGCACCGGCATGTCGCTGGCAATGCCCAGCATCACCTTGCTGGCGCTGGATTTGTTCCCGCTCAATCGCGGTCTGGTAGCTTCGCTGCAGGGATTTGTGCAGACCATGCTGAACGCCCTGGTCGCGGGACTATTTTCACCGATGCTGTCCTGGTCTCCGGTTGCTTTGGCAGTGGGTATGCTGGTGTTTCTGATCGCGGGTCGGATTACATGGATGACTTATCTACTCAAGCAACAGCGGGCGGCATGAGCCTCTCTGTGAGCTCTGTGTTCTCTGTGGCTAACTGATTTTTTCAGGATAATCGGTGCTCTGGCAATAATTCCATCCGGTGCTGAACATTGTGCGCTCTGGCGTGTCCGAGCATCATTGCCCAGCAGGGCAATATCTGAAAACGGCTCAAATGCGGGAGCCTGTTCTTCCAGCATCGACCCAACCATACAACCGGCAGAGGGCAATTCAATGAACTCGACATTAGCGCAACATATTTCACCACCCATGAGCATTTCGGATTCCTCGGCAGACAAGGTCTGCGACGAATATGAAATCGTTAAAAGCCTGTTGCCTCTCAATGGCGCACGCGTTCTCGAACTGGGTTGCGGCAAGGCGGAAAAGACACGCGCTATCGCCCAGCGGGGCCAGGTAGCGTCGATCACTGCACTGGAGGTGGATGAAATCCAGCACGCCAGGAACATGCAGATTGGTGACCTGCCCAATGTCAGATTTGGCCTCGGCGGCGCCCAGGCGATTCCTGCGGAAGACGCCAGTTTTGACATCGTCCTCATGTTCAAATCCCTGCATCATGTGCCCGTTGAGCAGATGGATCAGGCGCTGGCGGGAATTCGGCGGGTGTTGAAACCGGGTGGTCTAGCCTACCTGTCCGAACCGGTCTACGCGGGGGAATTCAATGACATCCTGCGTCTGTTCCATGACGAAAAAACAGTACGGGAAGCGGCGTTTGCCGCTATTCAGCGCGCCGTCGACGGCGCCGAACTGGAACTCGTCAGCCAGACCTTCTTCAGCACCCCCGGACACTTCGATGATTTTGGCCAGTTCGAGGAGCAAATCCTGAAAGTCACGCATACCCATCACCAACTCTCCCCGGAATTATATGACACGGTTCGCACCGCATTCATGCGCCACATGACTCCGCAAGGTTTCGATTTCAAGCAACCGATCCGCGTCGATCTGCTACGTAAAACAAGGAACCCAGCATGAACTATCGGCAACTTGGCAACAGCGATCTGAAGGTGTCCGAAATCACCCTCGGCACGATGACTTTTGGCGAACAGAACAGCCCTGAAGATGCCGCCCGGCAGCTCGACTACGCGGTCGCACACGGCGTGAATTTTATCGATGTGGCAGAGATGTACCCGGTGCCGCCGCGTGCCGAGACTCAGGGCCGCACCGAGGACTATGTCGGGCGCTGGCTCAGCAAACAGTCACGCGACAAACTCATTATCGCGACCAAGATTACCGGACCGGGGCGCGGCTTCGAATGGGTACGCGGCGGCCCGCGCATTACCCCGAAACAGATCAGGGCCGCGATTGATACCAGTCTGACTCGTCTGAAAACCGATTACATTGATCTGTACCAAATTCATTGGCCGGACCGCAATGTGCCCACTTTCGGCCAGAGTGAATACGATCCCGGAGCAGAGCGCGAGACCACTCCGATTGTCGAACAACTCGGCGCGTTCGCAGACCTGATCCAGGCCGGCAAGATCCGCCATGTCGGCCTGAGCAACGAGACGCCGTGGGGCGTGTGCCAGTTCACCCGCGCGGCGGAAGAGGCGGGATTGCCACGCGTGGTGTCGATCCAGAACGCCTACAACCTGCTCAACCGGACCTTCGAATTCGGCCTTGCGGAAACCTGCCATCGCGAACAGCTGGGATTGCTGGCATACAGCCCGCTTGGCTTCGGCACGCTGACCGGCAAATATATAAGCGGGGCTGACGCCGGGCGCATGACCAGGTTCCCCGGCTTCGGCCAGCGCTACAACAAGCCCATGGTGCCGGAAGCAGTGGCGGCCTATGTCGAACTGGCCAGGCAAGAGCACATGCACCCGACCACCCTGGCACTGGCTTTCGTGCGCAGCCGCTGGTTTGTAACCAGCACCATTATCGGCGCTACCACGATGGAGCAGCTTCAGCAAAATCTGGATAGCGTTGAAGTTGCATTGGATGCCGGGTTACTCGAGAAAATTCAGGCTATTCATACCCGCTATCCCAACCCGGCGCCTTAACAAGCACGCGTTGAACAGCTTGATTGGATAGCTCCCGGCATGGGGCTTCCTTCCATTCGCGAAGGAAGCCCTGTCTCCCGCTCAATCTATTTCCATCCAGGATGGATGCGTCCAGCTCCTTTAGAAAACCATTACGCCAAGCAAGACACCGAACACCAGGACTACCAGGAAAATGGTCAATGCAACAAAGAACAGAATTTTTGCTATGCCCTTTGCTCCGGCAGCAATATTGGTAAAGCCGAAAAAACCTGCAATGAGGGAGATGAGGAAAAATATAATAGCCAGCTTCAGCATGGTCTTACTCCTGTAATTTACCTGCGGTTTTTTTACCGTCACCCGCCATCACACTACGCCAGAAATCAATACGCTTCTGTACGCAACCGTACCAAACATCCACTTCCCGTCATGTGCGCCACCACACAGACCAGTTCTGTCATCCAGGATAAATTGGTCTGACTCATGGTTTGCCCGGCTGGCAGTCAAACGTATTTGACGGCCCCGTTACAAGCCACGTATCGAAACGCTTCTTCGCGTTTGATACGAAGCTGGTTTCTCATACCTGAGAATAGTCACACGCAATTAATATTTAACTTCACAAGGAGCGGAATATGGAAACGATCGCAATACAAGCAAATAAATCATCCATCGATTTTTCAGAAGCACGGCGGCAGGCAGTCAATCAAGCTTATGACATGCTGAATGATCCCGTGATCATCGCCTGGAAAGACGACCAGGCTCAAAAATATGGCCCCGAGATTCCGGGCGGAAGCGAAGATCGCTGGCATGAATATGCAGATAGCCACGACGGTCTGTTGGAACTGAACGTGGCTGATGCGTATCACTTCATCTTCATGGAAGCTGCCGACTTTGAAGAACCTGATCTGAATCTTGCCAGCATTTCGGAGGATGACGGTACAACTTTTTTGTGCCTCGATGACGCATGCACCGAAGAGGACCGGCAAAAAATGGGGTACTTCCCGGGCGGCGGCATGGGTGGCTAGTTGCTGGCGACGCCGGTGCGCAAAAGCCTGTCCAGGCAAGAAACGGCTTGCCTGCCTTGTCAGGCATTACGCAGATTCCAGTTCTGGGGCACGACGAAGCCTCGCGTCACTTCCTGCCAGTGATTGCCAGTCGCGGCCAGGCCCGCCACCAGCAACGGTGCATCGTCCATGGCGAAATGTGTCGCCAGTGCTGCGCTGAAATCTGCCCCGGCTTGCAACCCCTCCGGATTTGGACTCATGGCCGGGGAAAGCCATTCCAGCCGGGGTAATGCCTTCCAAAGCAATCCGGATGGTGGAGTGAACGGCGTCTCGCCCCAACGCAGCCACCAGCCGGATAAATGCTGCACGGACACTTCCTCGGCAGCAACAATCGCCTCCCCGTACGGGTAAAACAACCAGCCCTTGAGCAGTGCGTGAGCGCTGACTGACTCTTCGGCATCAGGCAAGGCCGCCAGACCCGCAGGCGTTGCGGCAAGCTTGAGTTGCCTGTCGCGCAGGTGGCCGAACTTCAAATCAAGCCGGTCACGGGTAAAGGTTCCCACATACCCGGCCAGTCCCGCAGCGACATCCACCTGCAAGTAAAATTTTACCGATGCTTCCCAGTGGTTGAGCACACCCGCCGCATCGCGCCACAGAAAATCGTATTCGCCGATGACAATATCGCCGGTTTTGACCGGCAGATTGGCAGCGACAAGTTGCCCGCCCATGAGGTGGCTAATCCAGTATTCCAGCAGAGCTTCAAAATAGCGGCCCAGACGGTGTGAGCTACGTGCAGCGATCCAGTCATGCAACGGTGCGGGGTGGCGATCCAGTTCAAGCAACTGCGGCATCGCCAGCGCCAGGGCATCCCGGCACTCTGCGTCAGCCACGCCGAAATCCGCTGCGACAGATTCATTCATCAGGCCCGGCGCGGCCATCACCCAAACAAGGTCGCGCACGCGCGCATCATGGAAGTTTTGCAGCAAATTCATCATCGTGCCATTGTGCCACCAGATGGATGCGCCATCCCGATTTGATCCGTAATGACGCCCTGCCCTCCACCCCGTACAATGCCGCCTTTGCCTTGTTGCCTGAAAAATCGTGATCAGCCTGCGTCAACTCACTCTCGCCCGCGCCGCCAAAGTCCTGATCGAAGACGCCAGCGTGCAAATCCACCCCGGCCAGAAAATCGGCCTGACCGGCGCCAACGGCTCGGGCAAATCCAGCCTGTTCGCGCTGTTGCTGGGGGAGTTGCATGCAGAAGCCGGCGACCTGTTCATGCCGCCCGGCTGGGTGATCGCGCACGTGGCGCAGGAGACCCCGGCGCTGGATCAGGCTGCGCTGGAATTCGCGCTCGACGGCGATACGGTACTGCGTCAGGTGGAGCGCGATCTGGCCGCCGCCAGCGCTGCAGATGACGGTCATCGCGTGGGCGAGCTGCATGGGCGTTTGAGCGAGATCGACGGTTATGGCGCGCGCGCCCGTGCCGCCGAACTGCTGCACGGCCTGGGCTTTACCGACGCGGACTTCGCCAAGCCGGTGGCGGCGTTTTCCGGCGGCTGGCGCGTGCGCCTGAATCTGGCGCAGGCACTGATGAGCCGCTCCGACCTGCTGTTGCTGGACGAGCCCACCAACCACCTCGATCTGGACGCAGTGATCTGGCTGGAAGGCTGGCTCAACAGCTACCCAGGCACGCTGTTGCTGATCTCGCACGACCGCGATTTTCTAGACGCCGTGGTCACTCATATCATCCATATCGAAAACCGCGTGCTCAAGCTCTACGCCGGCGGCTATTCGGATTTCGAGCGCCAGCGCGCCGCCCAGCTGGCAGTGCAGCAATCCCTGTTTGAAAAACAGCAACGCGAACGCGCGCACCTGGAAAGCTTCGTCGAGCGTTTCCGCGCCAAGGCCACCAAGGCACGCCAGGCGCAAAGCCGCATCAAGGCGCTGGCGCGGATGGAAGACGTGACCGCCGCGCACGTCGATTCGCCGTTCACCTTCCGCTTCCGCGAGCCGGCCAGCGCACCCGATCCGCTGCTGGATTTGCGCGAAACAAGCGTGGGTTATGGCAATCAGCCGATCTTGTCCAACATCGAACTCACCCTGCGCCCGGGCGAACGCATCGGCCTGCTGGGGCGCAACGGCGCGGGCAAATCCACCCTAATCAAACTGCTGGCGGGGGAGATCAAACCGCTGACCGGCACGCGCAGCGAGGGCAAGGGGCTGGCCATCGGCTACTTCGCCCAGCACCAGCTGGAGCAGTTGCGTCCGGATGAATCGCCCATCCAGCACATGCTGCGCCTGGCTCCGCAAACACGCGAGCAGGAATTGCGCGATTTTCTCGGCGGCTTCGATTTTCGCGGCGACATGGCGCAAGCGCCGTGCGGACCCTTCTCCGGCGGCGAGAAATCGCGTCTGGCGCTGGCGCTGCTGATCTGGCAGCGCCCCAATCTGCTTCTGCTCGATGAGCCCACCAACCACCTCGACATGGAAATGCGCCACGCGCTCAATCTCGCCTTGCAGGAATTCGACGGCGGCGTGGTGCTGGTGTCGCACGACCGCTCCCTGCTGCGCGCCACCTGCGACCGTTTCCTGCTGGTAGCGGACGGCGGCGCACCGGCTTTCGACGGTGACCTCGACGACTACCGCGACTGGCTCAACCAGCAGCGCATCCAGCAATCCGCTGCCAGTGCCAGCCCGGAAAAAGCCGTGCGCCGAGAGCAGCGTGCCGCCACGCAGGCCGACCGCCAGGCAGTGCTGGCCAAGCGCCGCCCGCTGGTGAAGGAACTGGAACAACTGGAACAGAAACTGGACGGCTGGCAAAGCGAAAAAGCACAGCTGGACCAGCGTCTGACCGATACGGAATTATACGAAGCCAGCCAGCGTGCGCTGCTGCAGGACCTGCTCAAGCGCCAGGGCGAACTCACACAAACCATCGAGACTGGCGAAGAACGCTGGCTGGAACTGCACGCAGCGCTGGAGCAATTGCCCAGCCTGTAGCCAGGCGTCAGCCCATTTCTTCCGGAATCCGCGCAGCTATTTTCCGTACTTCTCGATGAGCCCCGTCGCCAGAAATATCTCGCGCAGGAAACACAACAGACCGGAAATCAGCACCAGCATCGTCAAGATAAACAGCACGGAGATCATGTTGGAGGGATCAAGATTCATCACCGATCCGACAAAAAGTGCCGCAATCACGATACAGATGAGCAGAGCTGACACGGTGCACAAACTGATTGCCCAATGTATCCATCGTGCCCTGTTCAGCAGCGTCGCCATTTCTTTTTCATGCACGGCCCGCTCTTCATCTTTCGAGTTGTTCAACGTCCGAAAGCGATCCACCACGCGCGCAAGCCGGTTGGTAAGTACAGCCAGAATCGCGCCAATACCACTCAACAGAAAGACCGGCCCGACAGCCAGTTGAATGACATGCGCGAGGGTCGTAACACTAGTGATGGTTTGCATAGAAAGAACTCATATTGAAATCATCAGGAACGAACCGAAGAACACTGGACGACGAACATCTTTCGCGCCGCACAATCCAGTTTGAAGGGTAGCATTCTTTGAGGGGACTTTTTAGCACCTGATCATGCGATCAGTCATTCGCGCTATCCCGGCGTTGGCGCAAAATCATGGCAATCCCGCCCAATACCAGCATGCCTCCCGGAATGAACAGGGGTGACAGCCTTTCGCCGAGTATCAGGAAAGCGAATATCCCCGCGAACAACGGAATGAACAGTGAAATCGTTGCCGTCACCACCGCAGGCAGGCGCTTAGACGCAAGCGCGAAACCGATTGTCGGGATCGCCGTGGAAAGCACACCGAGGCCGAGGAACACCAGCACGGATGTGCCATCCAGCGTATCCAGCCCGGCTGGCCCCGACGCCAGACCCGCCATGAGCACCAGGATGGCGCTCCCCGCAGCGAAAGTCAGCAAAGATACGCCGATGATATCCGGCGCGCAGCCGCGCTCGACCAGAATCCGGTATCGGTAGGCATACAGCGCAGTCAACCCCGCTGCACTCAGCGCCAGCGCGTTTCCGATCAGATGACGAAGCGGCGCCGCGTCGGCGAAGGATATTCCTGGAACCAGAACCAAGGTTATTCCGGCAACGGCCAGCACCGCGCCGGCAATTTCAGCACGACCCGGAATGTCGCCCCGCACGCGCCGCAAAGCCAGTACGAAAAGTGGTGGCGTGCTCAGCAGCAACGCGACCTCTGCCACCGGCACCATTTGAAAAGCTGCCGTTGCCAGCAGGTAATAGCCTGCCAGGAGCAGCGCCAGCACATAGGCGGCGGGATGCCGCAGGGCCGACCGGAAACTCCGGCGGCTGCTGCGCGACAGCCCAAGAACGGGAACCACCACGAGCAGCGCGATCAGGAGCCGGCCCGCGGTGACCGTCAGCGCCGGCAGGGAAGGCAGCAGCCGCACGAAAATTCCGGTGAGGCCCCACATCAGGGATGTCAGTCCGGCGGCCAGCAAGGCGTTTCTGTTCATGATTGATGGCACATCCGGAATGCCGGCGGAGTCTATTTGAAAAACCGAATTCTAAACCACGCAGCCCGCGCAGGATGACAATCGTGGGGCAGTTAAGCCATTGGCTGACAGGTCAATACAGGCGATCTCGAGCCGTTTTTTTACTCCATGTGCTCCGTGGTTATCTGGATTTTGCCTTTGATATCAGGCCCAGTAGCCGATTTCCAGCGCCTTGGATTTCAGCTCGTCCTTCAGCCACTGGTCGTCGTCATCCAGGTAGCTCCAGGGTATCTTGCCCTGTGCCCGCATTTCGCGGATGTACGAGCGGTAGCGATAGTGCTGATACACCGACATGACATAGGCGGCATAGGCGCGGGCGAGTTTCTTCTGGCCACGTACGATCACCAGATTTTCGTCATTCTTTTCACTCGCCGGCGCGGAGAAGTTGTGGCTTCCCGTCACGACCACCGGATTATCCGACAGCGGATCGATCACCAGCACCTTGGAATGCACGATCGCGTGGCCGACCTGGGACAGGAAATTCTTGCGGGTGACTTCTGCCAGCCATGGGCCGAGCGCTGTATCGACCCCTTGCGGCTGCACAATGGTATAGCGGTCGGGGGCGAACTTCCTGTCGCTGCTCAACAGCCGGACGTCCAGCACGTTTTTGTCGCTGTCGCCCGCCTCGTTGCCCAGCGTGCTGACCACGCCGCGCACGTACATATCCTTCTCGTTGGCGCGCTTGCCGATGAGGGTGTGCAGCCCCTGTTTCCCCGGCGAGAACATCAGGAACAGGATTGAATCTTTGGCCGAGGAGATGAGTTCGCGCAGCGCATCCATGTCGCGGCCGTCGGAGGTACGCGTGAACCAGACCGTCGTCTGCGCCTTGCCGACCGGGAGCGTGTGGGGCGTGTCGTTGGCATCGACCAGCGTTGCGGGAAATCCGGCCGGATCGAGTTCGGGAGGGGACGCGGCCTGCAGCCTGTCCCATTGCTGGCGGTACAGTTTGGCAATACCCTTGTGCTCGATGAGCAGCGCATTGTTGATCTGCGTACACAGGCCGGTCGTGCTCCAATTGGTGCTCCCGGTCCACACTGCCCGGGGCCCTTTCGCGTCCGACAGCACCGCAAACTTGTTGTGGCCCAGCCCCTTGGACTTGAGCAAGCGGTTGATGGTGGGAATCCCGCCATCGTTCAGGTGTTGGCGCGCCGCCTGGTTGCCATCGCCGGATTTGTCCGAACCATTGGCGAGGATCAGATGCAGGTGCGACTTGAGCGCGATCATGGCATCTTCAAGCTGCGCGTCCCCCAGCTCATACAACGCCGCGTGGAGCTGGGAATCACCGTCTTTTGCATGGCTTAGAATATCGAGAAGCCTGGCACCCAGATCGCCGGCAAGGAACGCGCGGAATTTCGGATCGACATTTTTCTTGAGCTGGGCCTTGAACGCTGCCGGCGTCAGTTTCTTGTCCTTCAGATAACGCGCGACAAATTGCGACAGCACCAGGCCGCGGTTGAAGTAACACGAGAATCCGCCGCCCGCATCCGGGGTGAGTGTTGCCCAGGGCGTCCAGTTGCTCGCGACGCCTTTTTTGTAAGGGCGGCCGCTGCCATCGTCGATCATCGCGGTCACCCGGTAGCGCACTTCGTTACCCACATTGACCGCATGATCCGTCCAGTTGAAGCGCTGAAACGGCCACTTGCTCGAGGGTTCATGATCGCCCGATTTGGGCTTGTCTTTTTTGAATCCCAGGCGGTTTTCGACCTGCACCACTTTTTCGCTTGCTCGTGTCTTGCTCGCCCGCTCCAGCAGGAAGCCGCGGCACCCTGGAATAAATGCGCTGGGCGCCCATGCAACGAACGCATCGTCGCTGTTGGTATAGACAGAAACCTTGATGTTTACGGCCATTATCTTCTCCCCGGAAAACAGAGTGCACCCAACAGCCGCGTACTGTATCTACGCAACATGGAAGCCTCAGCGTACATCCAATCGAAACGGATTGAAATCAGACGAGTCCGCTCAATACCCATCTTGTTAAAGCCAGGTATATGCAAAGGGCAGCGCCTGCGCCCGCGTAAAGCGGCCGCAGGCGCTGTTAAAGATGAATATCTAGTTGCCGGGAACAATAACCGGATCGAAGTGGAATACGTTCTTGCTGGATGGATCTACCGTCACTTTCACCCAATGCACGTTAGGACTGCCGAAAGTCTCAACGCGGGTGAAATTCTTCAGCATATTGGCCTGGCTGAACAGCGGCTTGTCGATTTTGAAGAAATGCGTATCGCCGTGCACCAGCACCACCTGTCCATTGAAAGCCTGGGTCTCTGCGGCCAGGGCGTTCAGGAACGCGGTGTAACCGTTATAGCCTGGCAGCAATCGTTCATTCACCGTTTCCGTCTCCGGCAGATCGAAGCCCGGATCGGCTTGCATGACGACCATCACCCCGGCGGCATGACGCTGCTTTGCGATCTGGAACGATTCCTTCAGCCATGCGATATTGTGTGCATTGCGATCGGCGTATTCGGCGTTATCGGCATCGCAGTCGGCCTGGGTGCGGACGCTTTTCGAGCTCAGGCAATCACCGTCGTTGACCTTGTTATTGTTGCTGCCGGGAATATTCAGCCCCACGAATACCACGCCTTTATGCAACCAGCGCGTGTTTTCACTGTAGGGCGCGGTAACGCTGCCCTGGTGCTCCAAGGCCATCTTGTGCTGGCCGAAGCTCTGTTCCACATTGAACAGCGTGCGGCGAATGAAATCGAGCCGTTCCAGTGCGTTATAACCGCCATTATTCACGCGGTGGCAATCGGTCCATTCATTGTCGCCGGGAACATACACAGTCGGCGCCTTGATCTGGTTGAAGCGCTCGATCGCCTGCTCACCGATCAGCTCATCGGTGCAAATCGAGCTTCCGTCCTTCGTGTCGCCATCAAAGATGGTGAATGCGAGATGCGCCGAATTCATGCTGTGGATCAAAGCCGGTATCTTAGGATCATCACCATTCTTGGCATACGGCATGTCGCCCCATAGCGCGAATTCGAAACGGCCATCGTGGCGATCGTGCTCGCCGCTGTTCGCGTCCGCGGCAGCCATGTTTGCAGCGAGCAGAGCACCCGCGCAAACCCCAATGTTCAACATGCGTAATAAGTTTTTTCCAGACATCATGATGACCTCCCCGTCAGTATCGAAAAATCGGTAAGTTTCAGGAGCGCGGCACATATCGATCAGAAAACCGGACGCGTTCCGCCAGTTACCCTATTCCTCCGAAGTGACAGGGGGATGACATGGATAGCGCACAGGCGAACAGTATGGTGATGTGGAATGTGCAGGCCGAATGATCCGGTTGGGTCGCTTCGGTTGAGAGAGCAGGAAGAAATTCGAGGCTGTACGGCTTGAGTTACGCAGCTGTTCGGGCGGTACAGGTTGGCAGCGTGTTTGCGCAGGCCTCGCCGCCTTCTTCTGCCGGGGATGCGGACGGCGCTTTTGCCGATGGGTATTTGATTTCAAGCCGTGATCAAGAAAATCGCTGCGGTGGCAGCGTCTCGTTGCCCCGTTTGACTGTGAAGCGCGGAAATTATTATTGGGGGGAGGAAAGTTCCTGTTCCTCCCCCAATTCTGCCAAGGGCCGCGGTCTGCAGATGACGTAGCCCTGGGCATGGTCCACGCCAATCTCCTCCAGGGCGTCCAGGCTGGCCGGGCTTTCCGTCCATCCGGCCACGGTCCTGGCCGACATTTCGTGTGCCACCTGGTTGATGGCATCCACCAGCGCCTGCGCAATGCGATCCTGCGCGATGTCCTTGACGAAATTGCCGTCGATCTTGAGGTAATCCATCTGCAGCACGTTCAGGCTGGCAATGGAGAACATGGCGCTGCCAAAATTGTCGAGCGTGGTCCGGCAGCCCAGATTTCTTATCTCCTGGAAGAAATGGGCAGCCTGGGTCAGATTGGCAATGGCTGTTGCCTCGGAAATTTCAAAACCCAGCATGTTCCCCGGAACCTGATTCAGGATCAGTTGCTCCCGGATGAAGTCCAGCATGGCGTGGTCGGCCAGCGAAGCGCCGCTCAGGTTGATCGAATAGATGGCGGCCCGCTGCTCGCTTTCCGGAGGCTGCGCGGCCAGCCAGGAAATGACGCGGCGCACTACCCAGCGGTCGATGGCAGGCATCAGGTTATAGCGTTCGGCGGCGGCCAGGAATGCGTCCGGCGCGATTACCCGGCCGTCTGGCTCCAGCATGCGCAGCAGAATTTCGTAATGGGCGCGCTCCCCGGCATGGGGGACAAGCTCAGCAATCGGCTGACAGAACAACCCGAACCGGTCTTCTTCCAGAGCCTGGGTGATACGCGCCACCCATTGCATTTCACTGTTGCGTTGGGCCAGCTCGACTTCATCGATCTGGTAAACATAGACGCGGTTGCGCCCGTTTCCTTTTGCGGTGTAGCAAGCCGCATCGGCTGCGCGCAGCACGGCGGACAGGCTCTCGCTCGCGGCCGTGACCGGAACCACGCCGATACTGGCCCCGATACTGTGAACTTTGCCTTCCCATACGAATTTGAACTGCTGCACTGCTTGCAGCAACTCTTCGGCAATGCGCATTGCCTGCTCGGGATGGCAGTGCTCCAGCAGCAGGCCGAATTCGTCGCCGCCGAGGCGGGCGAGTGTATCCCGGCTGCGCATCTGATCCAGCAGCATGGCGCTCAGCTGGCGCAACAGCTGGTCGCCTGCGGCGTGGCCGCAGGTATCGTTGATCACCTTGAAACGGTCCAGGTCGAGATAGCACAGGGCGTGCTCGGCGCCATCCGCACGTGCATTTGCCAGGGCGCGTTCCAGACGCTGTTCGAAGTCGCGCCGGTTGATCAGGCCGGTAAGCGCGTCATGGGTTGCTTGGTAGGATAGTTGCTGGGCCAGCTTGCGTTCCTGGGTAACATTGTGGAACACCATCACGACGCCGGTGGTTTTCCCGTGCCGGTCGTGGATAGGCGAGGCCGTATCGGCGACGGCGAGTTCGCTGCCGTCGCGGCGCACCAGAATGCTGTGGTTGGCCAGGCCGACGGCGTGTCCTTCGCGCAGGCAGCGTGCCACCGGACTTTCCGCCGGTTCCCGGGTGGTTTCGTTGATGATGTTGAACACTTGCTGCAGCGGCAGACCTTGCGCTTCTGCGGAGCTCCAGCCGGTAAGCTGTGCCGCAACCGGATTCAGGTATTCGATCCTGCCGGCGGCATCGGTGGTGATGACGGCATCGCCGATGGATTCGAGGGTGACCTGGGCGCGTTCTTTTTCCTGAAACAGCGCCTCTTCCGCCCTTCTGAGTTCGATGACATCCTTGCGCAAGTGCTCATTCGCCCTGGTAAGCGCGTTGGTGCGCTTTTCCACGAGTTCTTCGAGACGGTAGCGATGTTCCTTGAGTTCCTTCTCCACCCGCTTGCTTTCGCTGATGTCCACCAGAATGCCTTGCAGAAACAGCGGATTTCCTGCTTCGTCACGCACCACACTGGCTTCGTCGCGAAACCATACGATGGCGCCATTGCGGGCAAGCAGGCGGTATTCGCAGCGCAGCGGCCTGCCGGTGGCGCGTACGCGGTCGAATTCCTCCACTGCCCGTAATTGGTCATCGGGATGCACATGGCTGCGCAGAGCGCCGACTTCAGCGACCCATTCCTCCGGTAAATAACCCAGTGCCTCGAGCTGCGGGCTCACATAGAGCAGCTTGCCGGGTACATCCAGCGCGGCGGTATAGGTGATGGCGGGAATCTGCTCTACCAGGGAACGGTACTTCGCTTCGGCCTGAGCCAGCTTGTTCTCGGCGTGCTGCTTCTCCTGCAGCACCCGCCGCTCGCGCAGCACGCGCTGGATGACGGCGGGCAACAACTCCAGATATTGACGCTTCACATCCTTGACCAGATAGTCCTGCGCACCGCGCTTCATGGCTTCGACGGCGACCGATGCGGTGTCGGCGCCGGTCAGCATCATCACCGGCACCGGAATTTCACCCAGGTCGTTTCGCAGTTCGGCCAGAAACTCCAGGCCGTTCATGTCGGGCAGATGGAAGTCGAGCAGCACGCAGTCCGGTTTCTGGCCGTGGGCGAGCCGCAACCCCTCCCCGCCTGTTTCGGCCTCGGCGATAACGAATTCGAAGTCAGCGTCCCGTGCGAGCGCGCGGCGGCAGGCCATGCGGTCCACTGCATCGTCTTCGACCACGAGCACGCGGATCTGCGGTTTGCTCATTGCGGAATCTCGCTGATGGTCCAATAGGCATTGATGGTGCGCATGACCTCCACGAACTGCTGATAGGCCACTGGCTTGGCCATGTAACCGGCGACCCCCAGGTTGAAGCTCGCCACCTTGTCCTGCTGTTCCTGCGAGGTGGTCAGCACTATCACCGGGATGGCCTTCAGCGCATCGTCGTGCTTGTCCACCTGCAGAAACTCGATGCCGCCCATGACCGGCATGTTGAGATCGAGCAGAATCAGGCAGGGCTTTTCGTTGTTCGGATCGCGCAGGTAGGCCAGCGCCTCCTCGCCGTTTTCCCGGAGCACCAGGGGGTTGGTGACATGCAGATCCTTCAGCGCGCGTTTCACCGTCATGGCGTCCACTTCGTCGTCTTCCACCAGCAGGATGGATTGATTAGCGAATCTCATGATTAAGTTTTTCCTTTGCTTGAACGAATACCTGTTTTAGTTCGCGGCAGGGTGATGAAAAAGGTGCTGCCTTCCCCCATCCTGGATTCGAGCCAGACCCGGCCGCCGTACATCTCCACGATCTTCTTGACCAGGGAAAGGCCGACGCCGGTGCTTTCCATCTTGTCGCGCGGGGTGAGCGTCTGGAACAATTGAAAGATACGCTCAAAATGCCGCTCTTCAATTCCCGGACCGTTGTCGGCCACGCTGAACTTCCATTCGCTGCCCTCGGCGGCGCAGCCGAGGCGGATTTTGCCGTCGGGTTTGTCCAGGTATTTGATGGCATTGGAAAGCAGGTTCTGGAATACCTGCTGGATGCGGGTCGGTTCAATCACGATGGTGGGTAGCGGGTTTTCGATGGTCACCGCGATGTTCGGCGGAGGCGCGAGCAGGTCGATCACTTCGTGCACCAGCCTGTCGAGATCCACCGGCAGGGCGGTTTCCTTGACCCGGCCCACACGCGAGTACAGCAGGATGCCATCGATCAGGCTGTCCATGCGGCGCACGCGGCTGACCAGAAGACGCATGTGTTCCCTGCCCTCGGCGTCGAACTTGTCGGCGTAATCGGCGGAAAGCCAGTCCGCCAGCGAACCGATGGCGCGCAGCGGCGCCTTGAGGTCGTGGGAGACGACATAGGCGAAGTTTTTGAGCTCTTCGTTGGCACTTTCCAGTTCATGTACCAGGAGCGCCCGTTGCTCTTCCGCGCGCTTGCGCTCGCTGATGTCGCGCACGGTGCCGGCGAACATGCGGCGTTCGCCCAGGCGCGTTTCACCCACCGCCAGATCCATCGGGAAGGTCGTACCGTCCTTGCGCAGCCCTACCACCTCGCGGCCGATGCCAATGATTTTTTTCTCGCCGGTCTGCAGGTAGTGGGCGAGGTAACCGTCGTGCGCTTCGCGGTAGGGCGAGGGCATCAGCATGGAAACATTGCTACCGGCCACCTCGGCTTCGCTGTAGCCGAACATGCGCTCGGCGGCGGCATTAAAACGCTCGATGATGCCGCGTTCGTCAATGGTGACGATGCCGTCCACAGCAATGTCGAAGATGGCCCGCATGCGTGCGTCGCTCTCGCGCAGGGCCTCTTCGGCCTTCCTGCGGCGCGTGATGTCGTGAATCGTCGCCATCACCAGCAGCCCCTGCTCGGTCTTGAGCGGGGAGAGGCTCACGTCCACCGGGAACTCGCTGCCATCCTTGCGCTGGCCGAGAAGATCCATTCCTGTGCCCATGCCACGCGCGCGCGGCTGGGTGAAATAACCCGTGCGCTGGGAACCGTGTGCGTGGCGGAAGCGTTCCGGCAGCAGGATTTCCATCGGCTTTCCAATCAGCTCCTGGCGCGGATAGCCGAACAGCCGCTCGACCGGAGGGTTGGCGAGAATGATCAGGCCTTCCCGGTCGGTGATAATCATTGCATCGGTGGCGGATTCCAGAAGCCACTCGAGGCTTTTGCCTTCTAGAAGATGTTCTGTCACGGGCTGTTGGGTTTTTATAATAATTAGGATTGAAAAAACTATAACACAGCACCCCCGGAACTAAACAAGCATCGGCAAAAGCGGGTGGCTCAAACCCTGGATGGCCGCTTACGAAACTTCGGCCGCCACCCCTTGTCCTAATGTATAGTTAGCCGGACTAAGCGCCCGAAAGGTTTCTGCGGCAGGGGCTGCGGATATCCGCAGCCCCTCATCGAGGCTTTATGCCTCCCGATCTGGCAATGGTTCACTGCACGAGGTAAACATGCTCAGGAAATCGGTCCACAGAAAAAAGCCATCGTCCATCATGCGCTGCCAGATCGGATGACATGATGACGCAACCGACGCAGCACGTGGACATCCCCATCACGCTGAAACAGGCCAATGCGGTATTCAACATGGACCACCTCGCCTTTGCCGGCGACATGCCGGTCGGCATCCATTACATGCAGCTGCTGGCCGAGCGCTACGTGAAGGACGGTACAAAGGGCAAGATCATCGGCGTCTTTCACGGCGACGCCGCCTACATGACCCTCAACGACAAGGCCTACAACGCCTACCGCCACGCCACCACCGGCAACCCCTATAAAAAAGCGATCGCCGAATTGCTGAAACAGGGCGTTCAGATGGAGGAATGCGCCATGTCGATGAAAGCGCACCACTGGATAAACGATGACCTGTTGCCAGGCGTGAAGGTGAACGCGGGAGCGGTGGCACGCCTGATCGAGCTGGTGCAGCAAGGTTACGTTCAGATTCAGCCCTGACCGTTTTGCCAACGCTTCACAGGTTCGCAAGCAGGCATCACTGACGGAAGCCAGCCCATGCAATCTGCGTGGCGCATCATGCTTTGAAATTCCCTTCTGTGGCGCTTCGTCTGAGAAGGTGTGCCGAAGGGGCTGCGCATTGGGGTGGCTGGCTTTTGGGTTAGATTTTCTCGGACAAACAAGAGAAGGAGACTAGCTGCCGAGCTACCTCCGGCGAGCCATGTTCAGGTGATACACGCTACATAGATGCACCAATTAGCTCGGCATGCGTAAATAAAAGACCCGAGCCCGAATTTTTTACTTTCCGCTTTCTTCGAATCCGCGGCCAGGAATTCGTCGAGAATCCCCGGCCGCCAAATGAAGCAAATGGCGACACATAATCCAGGCTGCCCATTGCAACGGGGCGGGTAGCGGCTTATTTACCTGCGACTTTGAGCTCCGAGGTATCCACACTCTTCACGCCATCCACCTTTTGCGCAATGGACTTGACGTGTTCGACCGCTGCCTCGTTTGCCAAAGTGCCTTTGAGCATCACCACTCCGTGACTCGTTTTCACGCTTACATCGAAGCCTTTGGTCAAACTGTTGGCAAGTATCCCGGACTTCACCTTGGTGGTAATCCAGCTGTCCGAAACGACGCGCTTCGTCTTGCGCACGGCATTGCTGCTGCCTGGTGTTTTCAGGGCGTTGTCGACACTTTTCACACCTTCAACCGACTTTGCCTTTTCTTCAGCCAAAGCCTTGGCATCCGAATTACTTGCCGACCCATTCAGTGTCACCACGCCATTGGTGGTAGTGACATCAATTTCAGACTTCTTCAGGCCACTTTCACCCATCAACTTGGCTTTCACCTTTGCGGTAATGACCGTATCGGATATGGCTGCGCCCATACCGTCGCTATGCGCTTGCGGCATCGGCTTATCGCTGGCGACCGCATTGACTGTACCGGCGCCGACCATGCCTGCAATACTCGCAGCCATCAATGTTTTGCAAAATGCTTTTTTACAAACCAGGGTCATATTCATATCAGTTCTCCTTTTTGTCGTACACACGACTTACATTGCGAGTTATTCGCAAACACAGTTTGCATGCAGCATCAGAGATTATCTGTACGGTATGACACATATGCTGCCAATATCATCCCGTCCGCGATGAAAGCGCCGCGAAGGGGTGAGCTAGCGCGCCGTCTTCCGCGCAAGTGCCGGCCACCTGTGGGACGGCAAGATGCTTTCCGTACACCTGTGCCTGCGTTACGGTGTTGTTTTTGGGGTGCGCCATGCCAGCTCGTCTCTGGACAGACGGGCTTCCGGCTGCGCGAGCCCAGACCCAAGCTGAGCCAATCCGGCTCCGTAAAGGTCGCTGCACGCACAACCGGTTCTTCGCCACATTGAGCGGTCTGCTTGCTGCGGTCGGGCGGTGCTGCGCGGATTATGCGGCATTATTTAAGACGCTATGGTTAGCCGACAGACCATCATGGCCCTCATTTTGGTTGAGGTCAGACATGGAAGATTATTGCAACCTTATCCTGCGACGGAGGGAGATTCTGCCCGAATTGCGTCACGCAGAATTAGTCGATGAATCGATATCCAGGTTTTTTATCTCTACCGCTCGAAATTTTTTTTCGGTCGTCAGGTAGTCCCATCGTTCAATCACAGCACTACGATGCTGATCCCCCTGCTTGTTGTAGCGAATCAGGTTCACCGAGTTACCCACTTCATGTCGCACCCGTGATGAAACGGCGGTGCCTGCCTGAATTGCCCATACCTTGCGCGCTAAGTCAGCAAACCGCTCATGCAATGCCAGCACGTAGGGCAGATGGATATGGCCGCCGAGGATGATATCAGCGCCTGCCTGGGCCCATCTGGGTATGGCTTCCAAGCGCCCATGGAGAAGATTGGTTTCATCCTGCGCGCGTGTTACGGCAACCGGTTGATGGGTGACGACAATGCGCAACTGGCTTGGGGCCGCCTGTTCAAGCCGTTGCGCCACACGCTCAATCTGTTCAGTGGACACTTCGCCATCCGTGTGGCGATAAAAACGCGTCGTGTTCAGGGCGATAACGAGTAACTGATCCGATTCGAATACCGGTTCCAGATCGGTCCCGAACTCTGTGCTGTAATTCGCATACGGGTAAAACAAGCGAGCTGCCATATCAAAAAGGGGAATATCGTGGTTGCCGGGAATGGCGAGGGTCACGGCCACTCCCAATCGATCGACAAATGCGCGCGCTGCTCGAAACTGTTTGCGTCGCGCACGCTGGGTGATATCACCCGACAGCACCACCAGATCCGGCGCCTGCTCGTGGGCAAGCCGCACCAATGCCTCGACTACTGGCGCCTGCTCGGTGCCGAAATGCGTATCGGATATTTGTAGCAGCACTGTCATGACTGCTTACTCACAGACAAATCTGGTTCAGGCTTGAGTAAATACAAAAACTCGGGAGCGACACGAAATTCGATCGGTGCCTGCAGCCATACGATCTCGCCATCCGTCGCAATTTT
Organism: Sulfuriferula sp. GW1; assembly: GCF_047300855.1. Taxonomy (GTDB): domain Bacteria; phylum Pseudomonadota; class Gammaproteobacteria; order Burkholderiales; family Sulfuriferulaceae; genus Sulfuriferula. The sequence goes on along the minus strand of NZ_CP170197.1, from coordinate 987,839 downwards.
CACGCGGCGGCTACCATAGGGCAGCGCTGGGGTGACGCTGATATGTCTGAAAGCGAAGTGGGAAACGCTGTCGGCCTCGCCGAGCTGCCCGAAAGCGCCACGTATCAGCAGCCACAGCATGGCCAGGGTTCCTACTGGCCGCAAGGATATGGCGGCGAGCTGGCCTTGCTCCAGCAAATATGCCTGAGGGATGCCTATCTGTTCCAATTGCAGCCGGTTATTACCTACGAACAATGTCGGGGTGCGCACCACTCGCGTTTCGCCGCGATATTCGATACGCAGGCGCAATTGCCGGTGTTCGCGCAACAGAGAGATGAATCCCGCCCAGAACGCCACCAGACGGCTGCGTCCGAATTGCTGCTTGTAGGCCTCACGATTTTCAAGCAATTGTGGGTACAAGCCCATACTGGCATTGACCAGAAACACCCGATCATTGACCAGACCTACCTGTACCGGGTGAGCCCGGGCGGTGAGCAACAGCCGCGTGGCTTCAGCCGTGTCGGATGGAATTCCGTGAGTACGGCTGAAATAGTTGAAGGTGCCTTGCGGCAGCACGCCGAACGGACAACCGCTGGGCAGCGTTGCCTGGGCAACTGCATTGAGGGTCCCATCGCCACCCGCCGCAACGACTACGCCTCCCCTGGATTGGGCTTTCTCGACCGTCTCGTGGGCGAGATCGTGCAGCCGTGCGGGGTCTTCGACCATGCTGATATGATGCTCGCGGCCCGCATGCGTCAAAATCTCTTCGATTATGGTGCGTGTTTTTGCAGTGTCATGGTTACCGGAGCCGACATTCAGCACGATGAACAACGGGGCGTTAGGGTCTATCGAGACAGGAATCATGAGTGGAAAAGAGTTCCTCCAGGATTTCAAGTCATGCAGAGGGTTTTCTGAATTTGCACAACCCAGGTGACTGGACATTACGCAACAATTGCGTAGACGGAAAGCGCATTGAATGTTGCAGATCAAGAATACGCCGCTATTGAAGCCCCTCTCATCCCCGCTAATAATTTTAATATTGGCTCATTCCCAGAACTTTGGATGTACGGAAGCGCACGGTATATGTAAATTCAGAGGTCGAAAATAGATAATCATTGGTTCTCCCGGATAAAGGTTGACCAATCATGCTTTCTGGTCAGAAAACGATCTGGCGCGAAGGGCCGGTAATCTGGTTATTTATTTTTGATTTCACAGACTGGAGAAACATCATGCCGTTAAAAAAAGGAACGAGCAAAGCAACCGTCAGCAGCAATGTTAAAACCCTGGTTCATGAGTGGGAAAAAGACGGGAAAATCGGCAACAGCCACCCCGCCAGCAAACAAAAAGCGGTCAAACAGGCTGTTGCGATTTCATTGAAAAAAGCGGGGAAAAGCCGCACCCAGACGCACGCGCACAAGAAGTGACTTCCGGATAATCGAGGGGACTTTCGATAGCAACGGGGCGATGAGCCCGCCCGTTGCCAAATAGGTATACCTCAGAGCTTGATCATTTCATCCGGCTGCATTACTTCCAGTTTGGCTTTCACACCCTGTTTGGTCAGTGCCGCCCTGAATTCGGCCGGTGTGCCGTCCAGTACCGGGAAGGTGCCGTAGTGCATAGGCACGACCATCAGCGGCGCAACCATTTTGGTTGCCAGCGCGGCGCGGTCCGGCCCCATGGTGAAATGGCCGCCAATGCACGCCAGCATCACGTCCACTTTGTGAAAGCGCGGGATGAGCGTCATGTCGTTGAATACATCGGTGTCGCCGGTGTGATAGATCACCGGACCGTTCTTGATGCTGATCAGGAATCCGCCCGGATTGCCGCCCCCGTGGATATCCTTGCCGTTTTCATCCATCACGGTGGAGCTGTGGATGGCCGGAATGAAAGCAACTTTCACATCGCCTCCGAGCAGGGTGAGTTCGCCGCCGAAATTACCCTCGGTATCCATGCCCGCCTGCGCTTTGGGGAATCCGCCGTAGGTGACCAGCGCATTGCCCAGATCAAACGTGCTGACCAGATGCGCGCGGGTTTTTTTGGCAATCGCCACCGCATCGCCGACATGATCGAAATGGCCGTGACTGATCAGGATCAGGTCAACATGCGTAAGCCCCGCCAGATCGGCTTTGCCGTTTTTATTCGCGGGATTGGTAATCCACGGATCAATCAGCAGCACTTTGCCGCTCGGCGTGGTGATCTTGAATGCGGAATGGCCATACCAGGTCAGTTCCGTCTGCCCCGCCCACGCCGCGCTTGCCCCCAGCACCATGCTGAACACAAAAATCACCAGTACTTTGATTGCTTTCATTTTGACATCCCCTTACGTTGGTACACCACAAAATCATAGTTTAGCGCGCTGGCCTCATCGTAGCGCGGATCACGGCTGAACTCTTCCCAATCGGTGCGCTCGAATTGGGGAAACCAGGCATCGCCGGCAAATTCGGCGTGAATTTCGGTCAGATAAAGCCGGTCCGCCAGGGGTAATGCCTGTTCGTAAAGTTGCGCACCACCGATAAAGAATACTTCGGGATCACCCGCACAGGCGGCCACGGCTTCCGGGATGGAGTTCGCTACCAGGCAACCTGCGGGCGCACTGTAAGCGGTGTGCGAAATGATCACTGTGGTGCGCCCCGGCAGGGGGCGCCCGATGGATTCAAAGGTCTTGCGTCCCATCAAGATATGGTGCCCCATGGTGAGCGCCTTGAAATGCTTGAGTTCTTCCGGCAAACGCCACGGCAGCGTATTGTGAATGCCGATAACACGATTTTTCGCCAGCGCGGCGATGAGCGCAATGCGGGGCTTGGGATGCAGCATGTTTTCTCCTGGTTTCGGGCATTATATCCAGCCTGCGGCAGTAAAGAACTGCGCGGAAGAACCGTAATATATAAAATTCAGCCTCAAGATAAGCACTCATGACGATCAAGCAACGACCATGCTGAACCTGATTATTTCTACCATCGCCTTCATCATCGCCGCCTGGTGGCTTAACCGTTACCTGGATGACATGGAAATCGGCAAGGGCATGACGCGCGGCATGCTGGTGTTTGTACTGGCTTCGGTGGTGTCATGGGGAACCGGGTCGGTGGTGGACTGGACCCAGGTCAAAATCGAGGGTCCGCAGCCGCCGTCGCTGGCTTCCGGCGATTTAACGCAAATTCTCAAAGCAGTTCAACAGGCGCAAGCCCCGTCACAGCCATAACGCCTTAAAAGCTCCATTAAAAATTCATAGTTGGGCCCAAAGCCGGGCGTGGAAAAATTCATCGCGCCGCCTATGATTTATATGTCAGCAAGAAATTTTTTCCGCCACATTGCCGTGGCGATGAAATATGAACCTGAAAAAATCAGTCAGCCACAGAGAACACAGAGTTCACAGAGGCCATGGGGTTCGCACGGATGGACGATGCGTCGCCCAACTCGCAAAAACAATTGCTTGCCGTAAATATTGACTTCATCCATCAGGTGAACCGGGAAAAATATGTGGAACCCGCTTCAGCTCTGTGTTGCTCTGTGTTGCTCTGTGATCTCTGTGGCTTGAATTGCGGTTTTTAGGATGAGTTTTTAGACCCTTAACGCGACAGACCCGGAAACAGCGCCAATAAACCGTCTGCCATGAACTGTACCGCCATCGCGGCGAGTATCAGCCCCATCACGCGCGTGGCGATGTTGAGGCCGGCTGTACCGAGGCGTGCGCCGATCGGTTCGGCCAAACGCAATACCAGCCAGACGATCACCCCGACCGCAACGATACCCAGGCTGAACACCAGCTTTTCGGGCCAGCTCCCCGCCTGATGGGCGTCAACAATGGCCAGGCTGATGGCTCCCGGACCCGCCAACAGCGGAATCGCCAGCGGCACCACGGCGATGTCATTCTTGGATTCGGCTTCGGTTTGTTCGGCATCGGTCTGCCGCGCAGGACTGGTTCGAGCGTGAAACATGGCGATCGCAATCAGCAATACCAGCAGTCCGCCTGCGATACGAAACGCCGGCAGGCCGATGCCGAAAAACGACAGCAAAGAATCTCCTACCCACACAGCGAGAATCAGGATCACCGCCACGGCGATGGCGGCTTTGGCGGCAGTGCGGTGCATTTCCTTGGAGCGCCGGTCCGCGGTCAGGCTGAGATAAATCGGGATGGCGCCGAGAGGATTCAGAATGGCGAAAATACCTACCAGGTATTTGATTTGCTCGGCCCAGACGGGTAACAGCGTCATCAGAATCTTTCTTACACCGCCACCGGTGCTTTGATCGCCGGATGCGGGTCGTAGCTTTGCAGTTCGAAATCTTCAAACTTGAAGGCAAACAAGTCGGTGACTGCGGGATTCATCTGCATGGTGGGTAACGGACGCGGTTCGCGCGTGAGTTGCTCGCGGGCTTGATCGAGGTGGTTCGAATACAGATGCGCATCGCCCAGGGCATGCACGAAATCGCCAGGTTTGAGGCCGCTCACCTGCGCCAGCATCATGGTAAGCAGTGCGTAGCTGGCGATGTTGAACGGCACACCGAGGAAGATGTCGGCGCTGCGCTGATAAAGCTGGCAGCTTAATTTTCCGTCGGCAACATAGAACTGGAAAAAAGCGTGGCAGGGTGCCAGCGCCATTTTGTCGAGGTCGGCGACGTTCCACGCAGACACGATAATGCGGCGCGAATCCGGGTTGTGTTTGAGGTCATGCAGCACGCGCGCAATCTGGTCGATATGCCCGCCGTCTGGCTTGGGCCAGTTGCGCCACTGGTGTCCATAAACCGGACCCAGGTCACCGTTCTCGTCGGCCCATTCGTCCCAGATTTTGACGCCGTTTTGCTTCAGGTAACGGATATTGGTGTCGCCCTGCAGGAACCACAACAACTCGTGGATGATGGAGCGCAAATGGCATTTCTTGGTCGTCACCAGCGGAAAACCCTGGCTTAGATCGAAGCGCATCTGGTGGCCGAAAACGGAAAGGGTACCGGTGCCGGTGCGGTCGGATTTTTGAGTGCCGTGCTCCAGCACGTGGCGCATCAGATCAAGGTATTGGCGCATGGTAATTTAGCGTAGCAGGTTAAATAGATTGAATTAGACAATGTATGGATACTTGCGAAACAAGCCCTAGGGATGCGCGCAAACCCGTATTATCCTGCAATTCCGGCAGAAACAGGCAGAACCTGCCTCCATCGCATGCCGCAGGTATTTGACCACCCAACTGCTCACTTGGCGGCTGCAAGCACCCCCCTCAACTCGTCCTCGGGCAGCGCACGGCTGATCAGGTAGCCCTGGACCAGGTCGCATCCGAGTTGCTCCAGTTTAATGCGTTGCGCCGCAGTTTCCACACCCTCTGCCACCACTTCCAGGCCGAGGCCATGCGCCAGGCCGATGATGGCGGACACGATGGCCGAGCTTTGCACATTCTCGACGATATCGGTCACAAAACTGCGATCTATTTTCAGGCTGTTAATAGGCAAGTGGCGCAAATAGCTAAAACTGGAATAACCCGTGCCGAAATCATCCAGCGCAAGCCGTACACCCAGCGCGCTCAGTTCGTTAAGTTTGGCAATGGAGCTGCCCATATCGCCGATCAGCGCTGTTTCCGTGATTTCAAGTTCCAGAAAATTCGCTGGCAAACCACTCGCGGCCAGCGTCTGGCGCACGTGCGCGACCAGGCCTTTGCTGGAAAAATGCAGCGCCGACAAATTGACTGCCACCGTCAGCGGCAAACCCGCGTCGCGCCATGCTACAGCCTGGGCACAGGCAGCGGTGATCGCCCATTCGCCCACGGGTACGATCAGCCCCACCTCCTCCGCCATGGCAATAAAGTCCTTGGGCGAAATCATGCCATATTCAGGATGCTGCCAGCGTAACAGCGATTCGACCGAGCTGATTTCACCGTCATCGAGCCGGTATTTTGGCTGGTAGTGCAACACCAGTTCATGACGTTCCAGGGCGCGATGCAGGGAAGCCTCCAGCATCAAGCGGTGCGATGCCTGCTCGAACATGCCCGAGCTGTAATAGCTGATGCATTCACTGTCATTGCTACTGCCCCGATTGAGCGCGGTGGCCGCGTTGCGCAACAGACTTTCGGCATCGCTACCGTCGGACGGATAGAAAGTCACGCCGGCACAGGCCTTGATAAAGACTTCTCTACCCTCTACATTGAACGGGCTCTGGAACGTTTCGATCAGCTGCTGAACTCTGCGCGCAGCCTCGCCTGGATAAATCAGATTGGACAGGATAACCAGAAACTTGTCGCTATCCGGTCGCGCCAGGGTGTCTTCGCCATGGATCAGCGGCTTCAGGCGCTGCGCAACCTGCTGCAATACCTGATTCCCCCCCGCGTGACCGAGATTGTCATTGACCGCCTTGAAACGTTTGAGATTGAGTTGTACCACGCCGACCAGACGGTGGCGGCGTTCGGCCTCGTTGAGAGCGGAACGCAAACGATCCACTGCCAGTACCTGATTGGGGAGATCAGTCAGGCTGTCATGCGTGGCCAGATGGGCAAGTGCGGCTTCCTGCTGTTTGCGTTCTGTAATATCGTAGGCGGTGCCCAGACCGGCCTGCCTGCCTTCATAAACAATCACTCCGGCAGTGAAATCCAGCCAGCGGGTTTCACCGGTGCGAGTCTGGATCGGAAATTCATAGCGACTTGGCACCTCTTGCCCGGACATTCTGGCCTCAGCACGCGCATGCACCAATTCCCGATAATCCGGATGCACCAGCTGCCAGGACGGCATATTGCGTAATTCCGCCGCGCTGTAACCGCTGATTCTCTCGGCTTCCGGGTTTGCATAAACAATGTAATCGCCCTGATAGATAAAAATCGCCGCAGCCGTGGTTTCAGTCAGTGTACGAAACTTCACTTCACTGGCCTGCAGCGTCTCACGTGCGGCTTGATGCCGGAGTACTTCGCTGCGCAGTTGCTCGGTACTGGTACTGATGATCCGCTCCAGCTCGGCCTGGCTTTGACGGCGGCGAACTGCATGCACCCGGATCAGATATGCTATGGAGAGCAGCGTGGCCAGCACTAACAAAGCATTGATCTGTATTGTCATCAACAACACGCGTCGCGACCGGTTGCGCTGTTCCTGAAATTGCTGGAGCCGCAATCGCTGCACGCTCTGGAATGACCTCAGATCACGCGCTATATTGACCCTCTGTGTTTGCCCTGCATCCGTCTGCGCCTGGGCTAGCGGCCTGGCATCGGCTGTGCCGGGAAATGCATGCAGCTCGGAAATATATGACCATACATGCTGGCGCAGCTGAATAATCTGGCCATAGCCTTCCGGAGTGGTGTGCATCAACAGGCCAAGCTCTCTGAGCTCGCTTTCTGCTTCTCGAATATCCTGCTGATACCGGTTGAGCGTTTGTGCGCTGGCATCGTTCAGATATGCTGCATGATCAACCTCGGCCTGCTGCAGTTGCGACCAGAGATGTTCGCTGTAATACAGGGCACGATAGGTTGTATTCACCTGTGATTCGGCCACCAGGTTGTTCTGGTTGCCACGATAAAGCAGCCATGCCGTCACCAGCGCCAGGCCAGCCAGGACCAGGACTATCCGCACAAGCCAGACGCTTTTTTCCATTTATTTTGGCATTTGATTTTGAAGATTGGCGCCGATGCCAGCGGCCATTTGCAGCCATTGAGCGGCGAGATCCGGGGGCAAGTATATGGCCAGGGTATCGCCAAACAATGCCAGCCAACGTTCGAAAACTACTGGCGTCAGACCCAGCGTCCGGTGCCGGCCCAGCATGTCGAACTGTCGCGGCTGCGCCACTATGCCGCCCATCGCTACCCACCAGAAATCAGCGATGAGCGCCTCATGCTCAGAAAGATCGGTGATGCCGTCAAAATATCCATGCAACACCGGGTCCGTCCGCAGCTTGGCATAGAACGCGTGCACCACCTGATCGACACGGGCACGGCCGATTTTCGCGCACAGCGGTTCAAGTTTGCGCCGGTAAGAAGATACGCCATTCGGCATCGATCAATCCTTGCAATGGTTGGTATTGGCTCTTGTAGGCCATCTTGCGGCTGGCTTCGATCCAGTAGCCCAGATATACATAGGGCAGGCCGAGGTTGCGCGCCAGTTCGATTTGCCACAATACGCTATATACACCAAGGCTGCGCTGTGACAGATCCGGATCAAAAAACGTGTAAACGGCAGACAGCCCGTCCTCGACCTGATCAATCACGCTGACCATGCGCAACACCCCGGCTTCACGGAATTCCACCAGATAAGTATCCACGTTGCTTTGCAGCAAAAAGTGCGCGTACTGGTCGCGGTCGTCGTGATCCATGCCGCCGCCCGCATGCCGAGATGCCTGGTAACGTTGGTACAACTTGTAGTGCTCAGCATCAAAAAACGGGCGCCGCGGCTCCGCCACCAGATCCGCATTGCGCTTGCCGGTACGGCGCTGGGTACGGCTCGGGGTGAATTCATTTACTACCACGCGCACCGGTATGCATGCCTGGCAGCTGGCGCATTGCGGACGGTAGGTGAACAAGCCGCTGCGCCGGAAGCCGGATTGAATCAACTGGCTGTATGCCATGTCATCCACCAGATGCGCAGGCGTCACGACTTGCGAACGCGCCGTTTGCTCCGCCAGGTAACTGCACGGATACGGCGAAGTCAGGTAAAACTGCAACCGCGCGAACGGCAGGTCATTCAATAAGGTCATGGTCGAAGCGCCAGGGAGTGAGCACTGCCGGCAAGTTTATCAAGTTATTCAGCTGCGCGAGAAAATCTGCACGGGGAATTTCGCGTGCGCCAAAGCGCGCCAGATGCGGCGTGTTCATCTGGCAATCGATCACTCCAAAGTCCCAGCGTTGTAATTGGCGCACCAGATGTACAAAAGCGATTTTCGAAGCATCCGGCACCAGCGTGAACATGGATTCACCGTAAAATGCCCGTCCCAGCGCAATGCCGTACAAACCGCCCGCCAGCCTGCCGTCAATCCAGGTCTCGATGCTGTGCGCCACACCCATCTGGTGCAGGCGCGTATACGCGGCGATCATTTCCGCACTGATCCAGGTACCGCTCTGCCCCGCGCGCGGTTTGGAACATCCTGCAATCACTTCTGCAAAAACGGTATCCACACGAATCTCATAGTGGCGCTTGCGCAGCACCTTGGCGAGCGAACGCTGCACCACCAGCTCCTGCGGAAACAGCACCATGCGCGGGTCCGGACTCCACCATAGAATGGGATCACCGGGGTTGTACCAGGGGAAAATGCCGCGCGAATAAGCATCCACCAGACGCGCCGGGGACAGGACGCCCCCCGCAGCCAATAACCCGTCCGGGTCACGCAGCGCCTTGCATACGGCCGGAAAATCCTCATCGTCACTAAGCCAGGTCAACATGAGTGAATTCTATCCTGCTGCATACATTTACTACAGCACGCAACACCTGTTTCACATTGCCTCCCAGCTTGTTCGTCAATTCATTCATTGACAACAATCTTACAATGCGTTGACAATTTAACCATGTCAGTAGTATGGTTAAACACAGATACAAAATATTCTGATTTGTTAATAAACGGAATTTTAAGTATCCATGACCATAACCCTCAACTCAGGAGAGGCACCATGAAACGCACCGCACTGATACTTGCCTTCGCTACCGCATCGGTCACCCATTTCGCCCAGGCTGCGGACGGTAACTGGCTGGTAAGGGTTCGCGCTATCCAGATAGATCCTTCCGCCCATTCATCACCGGTGGCTGGGGTAGACGTGGATTCCCAGATAGTTCCGGAACTGGATTTCACCTATTTCTTCAGCAAACATCTCGCCACCGAACTGATTCTGGGAACCGCGCGCCATAAAGTAACGCTCAATGGCGTCAGCCTCGGCAAAGTCAATCACCTCCCACCCACACTGACCCTGCAGTGGCATTTTTCCCCGGACAGCAAAATCAGGCCTTACGTGGGTGCGGGCGTCAATTACACACGTTTCTATAACGTGGACCTGACCGGTCTGGATGTAGACAGGAACAGTTTTGGCGGCGCATTGCAAGCCGGCGTGGACATTGCCGTTACCGACAACAGCTATATCAACCTGGATGTGAAAAAAATCTATATCAGCACCAAGGTAAAAACGACCGCAGGCGCGTACGTCACCGATCTGGACATCAATCCGGTAATCATCGGTGTCGGTTACGGCTGGCGCTTCTAGTCAACTGACCCAGCCAGAGGGCGGCAGCCATGCCATTGGGTAACGGCAGTCACGATATGCCCAGCTGTTTCCACTGCGGCAACCCGTTGCCGCCCGGTGCGCATTATCCGGTCGATCTTCCGGATGCCCGTTGCAATACCTGCTGCCATGGCTGCCAGGCGGTCGCACGGATGATCGTGAGCAGCGGCAACGCCGCCTACTATCGCCACCGCACCAGCCTGCCCTCCACCGCTGCAGCGCCGGCCGCCGACGAAATCCTGCAACAACTGCGGCTCTATGATCTGCCGGAAATCCAGCAGTCCTTCGTCAGGCCAGGCGAAGGTGACCTGCGCGAGGCCGCGCTGATTCTGGAGGGTATTGTGTGCGCCGCCTGCATCTGGCTGAACGAGCGCCATATCGCGCAGTTACCCGGTGTAGTCGCGGTAGAGATCAATTTCGCCACGCACCGGGCGCGGGTGCGCTGGGACAACAGCCGTATCCAGCTCTCCGACATTCTGCATGCCGTCCGCGACATCGGCTATGCCGCCTACCCATTCGATGCCGATCGCCAGGAGGACGTGTTCAGGCGCGAACGTGCGGCCGCCCAGCGCAGACTGGCGATTGCCGGACTGGGCATGATGCAGGTCATGATGTATGCCATCCCGGCTTATCTGGCTGATCCCGGCAGCATGACCTGGGACATCCAGGCGTTGATGCGCTGGGCCAGCCTGATGCTCACCCTGCCGGTGGTGTTTTACTCGGCGTGGCCATTTTTCCTGGGTGCATGGCGCGACCTCAAGCGCCGCAGCCTGGGTATGGATGTGCCGGTGGCGCTGGGCGTGGGCGCCGCGTTTGCAGCCAGCGTTTGGGTGATACTAACCCATTCCGGCGAGGTGTATTTCGATTCGATCACCATGTTCGTGTTTTTCCTGCTCAGCGGACGCTATCTGGAAATGGGCGCGCGGCGCAAATCGGCAGCGGCGCTGGAAACCCTGGCCAAGCTGATTCCCGCCGTTGCCAACCGATATCTGGATTATCCGGCACAACAGGAAACGCAAAGCGTGCCGGTCACCCGGTTGGCCGCAGGCGACACCTTGCTGGTGAAACCCGGCGAAGCGATTCCGGCGGATGGCATTGTGCTCGCTGGCAGCAGCGCGGCGGACGAGTCCCTGCTCACCGGCGAAGCGCGTGCGCTGACCAAGGTAGCGGGCGATCGCCTGGTGGGTGGCGCCATCAACGTGACCGGCCCCCTGGTCATGCGCGTAGAAAAAACCGGCGCCGACACCGTGCTGTCCGGCATTCTGCGTCTGCTCGACCGCGCCCAGGCAGAAAAGCCCCGCATCGCCCGGCTGGCGGACCGGTTCGCCGCATGGTTCGTGCTCGCCTTGCTGCTGCTGGCCACAGGCGTTGCGCTGGGCTGGTACTGGGTGGAGCCGGCACGGGCGTTCTGGATCACGGTTTCGGTACTGGTGGTGAGCTGCCCTTGCGCGCTCGGTCTGGCCACCCCGGCCGCCCTTACCGCCGCAGCCGGGCGTCTCACCGGCATGGGACTGCTCGCCACACGCGGCCACGCGCTGGAAACGCTGGCGCGTGTCACCCACGTCGTGTTCGACAAGACCGGCACCCTCACCTACGGCAGGCTCACCCTGCTCGACACCCTGCCCTTGGGCGAAACCTCGGCGGCGCGCTGCCGCGCCCTGGCTTCCACCCTGGAGAGCGTTTCCGAACATCCCATCGCACATGCCCTGCATGATCCAGCCGCGCCCACGCTGCCCGGCCACTCCATTACCAATGTGCCGGGCTACGGGCTGGAGGGCATCGTTGAAGGGCGTCATCTGCGCCTGGGCCGCCCGGATTTTGTGGCGCAATTGCATGGCCGGCCACTACCGCCCCATCTCGAGTTGCGGGATAGCCAGACCATGGTTGCGCTGGGCGACGAACAGGGCTGGCTAAGCATATTTCTGCTGGGCGATCAGTTGCGTCCGGACGCCGTGCGGGCGGTGGCGCGTCTGAAAAAAATGGGGATGGAAGTCAGCCTGCTATCCGGCGACGGCAACGCCACCGTGGCGCATGTGGCCAATCAACTGGGCATCGAACATTATGCCGGGCAGCTTATGCCAGAGGACAAGCTTGCACGCATGCGCGCACTGCAAAGCCGCGGTCAGATTGTCGCCATGGTCGGCGACGGCGTGAACGATGCACCAGTGCTCGCCGCGGCTCAAGTTTCCATCGCCATGGGGCAGGGTTCGGATGTAGCTCAGGCCAGCGCCGATATGGTGATGATGAACGGCCAGCTGGAACGTCTGGCGGATGCGATGGCGCTGGCCCGGCGCACCACCGCGATCATCCGGCAGAACCTGGCGTGGGCAGTGATCTACAACCTGGCCGCCATTCCTGCCGCGGCGCTGGGGTTTGTCACACCGTGGATGGCGGGTATTGGCATGTCGCTTTCTTCGCTGCTGGTGGTGCTCAACGCACTGCGCCTGAGCCGCATGCGACTTGGTGCTGGCGACAATGGCGCGCCAGTTCATACCGTCACCGAAACGGGCACGGCAGTGGCTGTGCCCGCGCTGGAAGGACCCTGACATGGACATTCTGTTCCTGCTGATTCCACTCAGCGTGATCCTGGTTGTATTCATCGCAGCGGCATTTTTATGGGCGGTGAAAGCAGGCCAGTTCGAGGATATGGAAGGGCCCGCGCACCGGATTCTGATGGATGACGACAAACCTCCAGGTAAAAAATCATCAGACGAACAAGGGTTTAGTTAGGCAGCACCAGTCAATCAATGACGTGTAATTTTGCTTGTGACAAACAAAGGAGAGGCACAGCATGGAAACAACAACCTACAACTACAAGGTCATCCGTCAGTTCGCCATCATGACCATCGTCTGGGGCATAGTCGGCATGCTGGTAGGCGTCATCATCGCCTCCCAGCTGATCTGGCCGGAACTGAACTTTGGCGTACCGTGGCTGAGTTACGGACGGTTAAGGCCACTGCATACCAATGCAGTGATTTTTGCCTTTGGCGGTACCGCGCTGTTTGCCACGTCCTACTACATTGTGCAGCGCACCTGCCAGGTGCGGCTCTACGCAGAGAAGCTCGCCGCTTTCACGTTCTGGGGCTGGCAGGCGGTAATCGTGGCGGCGGCCATCACGCTCCCGCTGGGCTATACCACCTCGCATGAATACGCAGAACTGGAATGGCCGATCGACATTCTCATTACCCTGGTGTGGGTGGCCTACGCGGTGGTGTTCTTCGGCACCATCATCAAACGCCGCACCAAGTACATTTATGTATCCAACTGGTTTTTCGGCGCCTACATTCTGACCATTGCCATTCTGCACATCGTCAACAGCGCCGAGATCCCGGTGTCCCTGACCAAATCCTACTATGTTTATTCCGGTGTCCAGGACGCCATGGTGCAGTGGTGGTACGGCCATAATGCGGTGGGGTTTTTCCTCACCACTGCCTTCCTCGGCATGATGTATTACTTCATTCCCAAACAGGCCGGGCGCCCGATTTTTTCCTACCGCCTGTCGGTCGTGCACTTCTGGTCGCTCAACTTCATCTACATGTGGGCGGGCCCGCACCATCTGCAATACACCGTGCTCCCCGACTGGACACAATCCCTCGGCATGGTGTTCTCGCTGATGCTGCTGGCACCGAGTTGGGGCGGCATGATGAACGGCATCATGACCCTGTCCGGTGCCTGGCATAAATTGCGCACCGATCCGATCCTGAAGTTTCTGGTGACGGCGCTGTCGTTCTACGGCATGTCCACCTTCGAAGGACCGATGATGTCGATCAAGACCGTGAACGCCCTGTCCCACTATACCGAGTGGACCATCGGCCACGTGCATTCCGGCGCACTCGGCTGGGTGGCGATGATTACCATCGGTTCCATGTACTACCTGATCCCGCGCCTGTTCGGGCGCGAAGAAATGTACAGCGTCAAACTGATCACGCTGCACTTCTGGGTAGCCACCATTGGCGTGGTGTTCTACATCGCCGCGATGTGGATTGCCGGGGTAGCGCAAGGCTTGATGTGGCGCGCCTCCAACCCGGACGGCACGCTGACCTACAGTTTCGCCCAGGTGCTGAACGCAATGTATCCGTTCTACACCATCCGGCTGCTGGGCGGCCTGATGTTCTTTAGCGGCATGTTGATCATGGCCTACAACGTATGGAGAACGGTATCCGCCGGCAGGATAGTGGAAGCGCAGATACCCCAGGCCGTACACGCTTGAACGGATAACAGGAGAACAATGATGGAATCATTTCACCAGAAGATCGAAAAGAATACCGGCCTGTTCATCATGCTCACCCTCCTGGTGGTGAGCATCGGTGGCCTGGTACAGATCGTGCCGCTGTTTTTCCAGAAATCCACCACCCAGCCAGTGGCGGGCATGATGCCCTACACTGCGCTGCAGCTGAGCGGGCGCGACATCTACATCCGCGAAGGCTGCGTCGGCTGCCACTCGCAGATGATTCGTCCGTTCCGCGCGGAAACCGAGCGCTACGGGCACTACTCGGTAGCCGGAGAATCGGTATACGACCATCCTTTCCTGTACGGCTCCAAGCGCACCGGGCCGGACCTGGCACGGGTAGGCGGCCGCTATTCGGATGACTGGCACCGTACCCACCTGAACCATCCACAGGACGTGGTACCTGAATCCAACATGCCGTCTTACCCGTGGCTGGCAAAAAAACCGGCAGATGCCAGCGACATCGAGACCAAGATGAAGGTACTGCGCATTGAGGGTGTGCCCTATACCGACGCGGATATCGCCGCCGCCAAAAATGAATTGCAGGGCAAGACCGAGCTGGACGCACTGATTGCCTACCTGCAAATACTCGGCACTTCACTCAAGGAAACGAGATAAGCATGGCAGGGACTATCGGAGCCATCGTCACAGTGGTCTTTTTCGTGATCTTTGTAGCCATTGTGCTGTGGGCATGGAGCGGGCGGCGCAAAAAGGATTTCGACGCCGCCGCGAATCTGCCCTTCGAGGAAGAAGATACCCCTTCGCGCATCCCGCCCAAACACGACTAACCCGGTCCGGGGCGCCCGAGAAATCGCGCCCGGCTTAAGGAGAAATAACATGAGCGATTTTGTCAGCAGTTTCTGGAGCCTCTACATCGCCGGCATCACCGTCATCAGCATGGTCTGGGTGGCGTTGTTTCTCAAGACTCAGACCACGCGCAGACTCGCCTCCGGCGAAAAGGCCGAACTGATTGAAAAAGCCTGGGACGGCGATTTGCAGGAACTCAACAATCCGTTGCCGCGCTGGTGGCTGTGGCTGTTTTACCTGACCATCGTGTTCGGCGTGGTGTACCTGGCGCTGTATCCGGGGCTGGGCAGCTACAAGGGTATGCTGGACTGGAGTGCCACGGGCCAATGGCAGCAGGAACAGACCAAGGCCAACGCGCAATACGGCCCGATTTTTGACAAATACCTGAAGCAGGACCTGAAGGTGGTCGCGGCCGACCCGCAAGCACGCGAAATGGGCCAACGCCTATTCCTGACCTACTGTTCGCAATGCCATGGTTCGGATGCGGCCGGCGCCAGGGGCTTTCCCAATCTGACCGATCATGACTGGCTCTATGGCGGCGACCCGGAAACCATCCAGGCCAGTATCACCAATGGCCGTGCCGGCGTGATGCCGGCGCTGGGTGCGGCCCTGGGCGTGCAGGGCACGAAGCAAGTCGCCAATTACGTGCTGTCCCTGTCCGAGAGCAAACATGACGCGACGCTGGCCGCGGCCGGGCGCGACAAGTTTGCTACCTACTGCGCCGCCTGCCACCAGGCGGACGGCAAAGGCACGCAAGCCATGGGCGCGCCCAACCTGACCGACAAGGTGTGGCTCTATGGCGGCTCCGAAGCCACCATCATCGAAACCATCACCAAGGGCCGTAACGGCCACATGCCGGCACAACTGGACAAGCTGGGCCCAGCCAAGGTGCATCTGCTGGCGGCCTATGTGTATGGATTATCGCAGGGCAAGTAGGCGCTGAACCGGAGGGGCCTGCACAGACGCGGCGCCCCACCCGCTTACCAACAACAAAGGAACCCGGGCGTGGCCGAAGCAGGACAAAAAAAAGTCGTCAACATCGCACCCTCCACCGAGATGGAGCAGACGCTCTACGCCGTCAAACAAAAGATCTATCCGCGTGCGGTTTCCGGCTGGTTCGCCAGCTGGCGTGTGGCTTTGGTGCTGTTCACGCAACTGCTTTACTATGGCCTGCCCTGGCTGTCCTGGGACGGGCGTCAGGCGATCCTGTTCGACCTGGCACAACGCAAGTTCTACATTCTGGGACTGGTGTTCTGGCCTCAGGATTTCATCTACCTCACCGGACTGCTGGTCATTGCGGCATTCTTGCTGTTCCTGTTCACCGCCGTCGCCGGACGCCTGTGGTGCGGCTTTGCCTGCCCGCAGACGGTCTACACTGAACTGTTTCTGTGGATAGAACGCAAGATTGAAGGCGATCGCCTCAAGCAAATGAAGCTGGACAGGCAAGCCTGGAACATCGAAAAAATCGGCAAGAAAACTGCCAAACACAGCGCTTGGCTGATACTGGCGTTGTGGACTGGCTTCACCTTTGTGGGTTACTTCACGCCCATCAAGGAGCTGGCGGTATCCTTTGCGCATTGGGCATTGGGCCCCTGGGAGGCCTTCTGGATTTTTTTCTATGGCTTCGCCACCTACGGCAACGCCGGCTTCATGCGCGAACAGGTATGCAAGTACATGTGCCCCTACGCGCGCTTCCAGAGCGTCATGTTCGACTCGGACACCCTGACCGTCACTTACGACTCCTCGCGCGGCGAACCGCGCGGCGCGCGTTCCAAATCCACTGACCGCCATGCCGCCGGGCTGGGCGACTGCGTGGACTGCAGCATCTGTGTGCAGGTATGCCCCACCGACATCGACATCCGCAATGGCTTGCAATACGAATGCATCGGCTGCGCCGCCTGCATCGACGGTTGCGATCAGGTGATGGCGAAAATGGGCTATCCGCGCGGCCTGATCCGCTACACCACGGAAAACGTGATCAAGGGCAAGTACCCAGACAGAAGCATTCTTGCCCATGTATTGCGTCCGCGCACCCTGATTTATAGCGTACTGCTGCTGGCCATTGTCGCCACACTGGGTATGGCGCTGATCAACCGGGTGCCGCTGCGCGTGGATGCAATCCGTGACCGCATTGCCGCCCGCGAAACCGCCGACGGCCATATCGAAAACGTCTACCGTCTGCAGATCATCAACATGGAAAACAAACCCCACCGCTACGCCATTTCAGTCACGGGCCTGCCGGGCATCAAACTGGGGGATGCAAGCTCCCTGGCGGAAGTTGCTGCGCTGGGAACCCATGACGCCGTGGTGCATGTCCAGATAGACCCGAGCGAAATCCGCGCACGTTCAAGTCCGGTGGAATTCAAAATCCAGTCGCTGGATAACCCGGAACTGACGAAAACCGTCAGATCCACCTTTCTTAATCGCTAGGAGTTACGCCATGCACGCCACTGACAAACAACCCTGGTACCGCGAGCCCTGGCCGTGGCTGCTGATGATACTGCCGCTGACAGCGGTGGTGGCGGGTTTCATCACCGCCTGGTACGCAGTGGTAAGCAACGACGGCCTGGTAGCAGACGACTACTATAAGGAAGGCATGGCGATTAACCAGACCCTGCATCGCGATACAGCAGCAATCGCACTGGACCTGGGTGCCACCTTGCACACCAGCGCGGATGCGCGCACGTTGCACCTGACACTGGCCGGCACGCTCTCGCCGCTGCCCAATATGTTACGACTCTCCATCCTGCACCCCACTCAGCCCGGGCACGACCACGTCATCACCTTGAATACAGCGGGCAATGGCAGCTATATTGGCGCCATGCCAAGTCTGGGCAATGGACGCTGGCGGCTGATCCTGGAGCCACCCCAGCGTGAATGGCGCCTGACTGGGGTGTGGTGGCAACCCCACACCAGGACGCTCACCCTGGACAATAGACGCCCTGCCAAAATCCAGACAAACAATCTCAACTAGACGGGAGAATCACATGACTACATTGCTGAACCTGCTGCTCACCACGCGTACCGGGCTAATGAGCCTGTTCACCGTGGTTTTTGCGATCGGCATGCTAGGCTGGTTCACCTGGTGGTTCATAAAAAAATCCAGGGGAAAATAAATACCTGCCGCCGCCACACTCTCACAGCAAAAAACACACAATCGAAGGAGGAAAGCATGCAACGCATAATCCAGGTGTTGTGGCCGTCGTTCATCGCGGCGGGGGTAATGGATATTGTCCTGTTCACGCTGCTGGACCCGATCGCACTGATCTATCAGAACGCCCCTCTGTTCACAACTCGGCTCGGTGCTTATTCGCTTGGTTTTTTTCTGTTCTGGCTGTTCGGTGCAGTGAGCAGCGCGCTAACCTGCTACTTTCAGTGCAGCACTGCCCAGCTCAACAAGATTTGCAAGTCGTCCGAACCAAAAAAATAAGTGTTCGGAATAAGGGTAGGATTCCCGGACAGGCCCGGGAACCGGCAAAATAGAACTCAATAGGTATTCTGCACTTCGGTGACTTGCGGAAAAGTGCGCCGCACGATTTTCTCCACCACGTTTTTCAGATCCAGCATGGAATTGGGGCACCCCACGCAGGCACCCTTGAGCCGCACCCGGACAACGGTGCCACTGATTTCCACCAGTTCCAGATCACCGCCGTCGCGCAGCAGGATGGCGCGGGCTTCTTCCAGAACTTGCACCAGCGCGGCCTCGGTGAGCGGCGGGGCTGCACCGCTGGCCTGGTAGGGGCGCAACTTTTCCAGACGTGCCTGACGCTGGGCAATGCGCGTCGCCAGCAGCGGGCTGCGTTCTTCGAGTTCGTCAAGTTCCTCTTCGCTGTACCAGCGCGTATCGTCGAGCGCCATTTCGCGGTCGCGCGCGGCAAGTTCCTCGGCGCTATAGCGTTTGATGGGGATGGTTTTGGTGGTGTCAGTCATGCTTATCCAACCCATTTGCGCGCATTGCGGAACATCCGCAGCCACGGACCGTCTTCGCGCCAGTCGTCCGGATGCCAGGAATGCTGTACGGTGCGGAACACCCGTTCCGGATGCGGCATCAACAGGGTGAAGCGACCATCGGCAGTGGTCACGCCGGTCAGGCCGCCGGGCGAGCCGTTCGGGTTCGCCGGATAGGTCTCCGTCACACGACCGTGGTTGTCCACGTAGCGCAGCGCACCGATCACCTGCGCCGGGTCGCCGCCCTGGCTGAAGTCGGCATAACCTTCGCCGTGGGAGACCACCACCGGCATGCGGCTGCCGGCCATGCCGTCGAACAGGATGGAGGGACTGTTCGGCACTTCGACCATGACGAAACGCGCCTCGAACTGCTCGGACTGGTTGCGGGTAAATTTCGGCCAGAATTCGGCGCCGGGAATGATGGACTTGAGATTACTCATCATCTGGCAGCCATTGCACACGCCCAGCGCGAAGCTGTCGTCGCGCCTGAAAAATGCTTCGAACTGATCGCGTGCACGCGGATTGAACAGAATGGATTTGGCCCAGCCCTCGCCGGCACCCAGCACGTCGCCGTAGGAAAAACCGCCGCACGCGGCGAAGCCGCGGAACTCAGTCAGCGTCACACGCCCGGCGATAATGTCACTCATGTGCACGTCCACCGCCTCGAAGCCGGCGCGGTCGAAAGCGGCGGCCATTTCCACTTCGCCGTTGACGCCCTGCTCGCGCAGGATGGCGATGCGCGGTTTGCTGGCGCCGATGAAAGGCGCGGCGATGTTGTCGTTGAGGTCGAAGCTCAGCTTTGCCGACAAACCCGGATTAGCCCCGTCCAGCAGTTGCGCATATTCGCTCTCTGCACAAGCCGGATTGTCGCGCAGGCGCTGGATCTGGTAGCTGGTTTCGCTCCAGGCGCGCTGCAATTCCGCGCGGCTGAAAGCAAGCATGGTTTTTTCATTGCGCACGATTTCCACACGGTCGCGATCATTGGTGCTGCCGATGATGTGGAACTCGGAGCGCAGCCCGGCAGCTATGAAGGTCTGCATGACCTCGGCGGTATGCTCGCGTTTCACCTGCAACACTGCGCCGAGCTCCTCGTTGAACAGCACACCGAACACGCGCGGACTGTATCCGGTTTGCTCGGTGATCACTTCTTCGTCTTCATCCATGCCTTCTTCTTCAACTTGCACACGGAAGCGATCCTGGCACAGTTCGTCCGCGTCCACAGTGATGCCGCAGTGGCCAGCGAAGGCCATTTCGCACAGTGCCGCCCATAGGCCGCCATCGGAGCGGTCATGGTAGGCCAGCACGCGGCCGGCGGCATTGAGCGCCTGCACGGTTTCGAAAAACGCCTTGAACTGGCCCGGTTGATCAAGGTCCGGGCAACGCTCACCCACTTGTTTGTAGGCCTGCGCGAGCGCTGAGCCACCCAGCCGATTGCGGCCGCAGCCGAGGTCGATCAGGATGAGGTCGGTATCGCCCTGATCGGTACGCAGCTGCGGCGTAAGTGTGGCCCGCACATCGGGGCAGGGCGCAAAAGCGGAAATGATCAGCGACAATGGCGCGGCGACGGATTTCTGCGCGCCGTCAGACTCCCACACGCTGCGCATGGACAACGAATCCTTGCCCACCGGGATGCTGATGCCCAATGCGGGACACAGCTCCAGCCCCACCGCCTTGACCGTGTCGTATAGCGCAGCATCTTCGCCGGGAAAACCGGCTGCTGCCATCCAGTTGGCCGAAAGCTTCACAGCGCCGATTTTTTCCACACGCGCGGCGGCCAGGTTGGTCAGCGCCTCGCCTACCGCCATGCGCCCGGAAGCGGCGGCATCGATCAGCGCCAGCGGGGTGCGCTCGCCCACGGCAAAGGCCTCGCCGCGTTCGGTGGCGTAGCCCATGGTAGTCACCGCCACGTCCGCAACCGGTACCTGCCAGGGGCCGACCAACTGGTCGCGCGCAGTGTAGCCGCCCACGCTGCGGTCACCGATGGTGATCAGGAATAGCTTGGATGCCACGCTGGGCAGGCGCAACACGCGCAGCGCAGCCTCCGCCAGATCGATGCCATCGGTGTTCAACGCCGGCAGGCTGCGAACGACGCGCTGCACGTCGCGGGTCATGCGTGGCGGCTTGCCGAGCAGCACGGACATATCCATATCCACCGGCATGGCGCTCAGCAGACTGTCTTCCACCCTCAGATGACGATCCTCGGTCGCCACGCCGATCACGGCGAACGGGCAGCGCTCGCGTTCGCATAACGCGCGGAAAGCGTCGAGGCTTTCCGGCGCAATGGCCAGCACATAGCGTTCCTGTGATTCGTTCGACCAGATTTCACGCGGCGCCATGCCCGATTCTTCCAGCGGAATATCGCGCAATTGAAAGCGTGCGCCGCGGCCGGCGCCGTCCACCAGCTCCGGCATGGCGTTGGAAACGCCGCCGGCACCCACGTCGTGGATGGACAGAATCGGATTGGCGTCGCCCAGTTGCCAGCAGCGGTCGATCACTTCCTGGGCGCGGCGCTGCATTTCCGGATTGCCGCGCTGTACCGAGTCGAAATCCAGGTTTTCGGCATTGGTGCCGGTATCCATGCTGGACGCCGCGCCGCCGCCCAGACCGATGAGCATGCCAGGTCCGCCCAGATGAATCAGCAGCGTGCCGGCGGCGAACTGCTTTTTGAAGCAGTGGGCGGCGTCGATGTTGCCCACCCCGCCTGCCAGCATGATGGGCTTGTGGTAGCCGCGCATCTCGCCTGCGCATTCTTCTTCGAAAGTGCGGAAATAACCCGCCAGATTGGGCCGGCCGAATTCATTGTTGAACGCTGCTGCGCCGAGCGGGCCGTCGATCATGATTTGCAACGCGGAGGCGATGCGGTCGGGCTTGCCGTAACCACCCTTGCTGCCTTGATAGGTTTCCCAGGGCTGGTGGCCCCCCGGGATGTTCAGGTTGGACACCGAGAACCCGCACAACCCCGCCTTGGGCTTGGAACCGGTGCCGGTGGCGCCCTCGTCGCGAATCTCGCCGCCCGAGCCTGTTGCCGCGCCGGGGAAAGGCGAAATGGCGGTGGGGTGATTGTGCGTTTCCACCTTCATCAGGATGTGCGTACGCGCCTCGCGATATACATAGCGACCATTTTCCGCCGGATGAAAGCGCGCCACGTCAGCGCCTTCGATCACCGAGGAATTATCCGAATACGCCACCACGGTTCCTTGCGGATGGCGCGCGTGGGTTTCGCGAATCATGCCGAACAGCGTGTGCGGCTGCGCCTCGCCGTCAATCACCCAGGCAGCATTGAAAATCTTGTGGCGGCAGTGCTCTGAATTGGCCTGGGCGAACATGGTCAGCTCGACATCGGTCGGGTTGCGCCCGATACGGGTGAAATTGCCCAACAGATAGTCGATTTCATCCGCCGACAATGCCAGTCCCATCTCGCTGTTGGCGCGCACCAGCGCCGCGCGGCCTGCACCGAGAATATCCACTGTGGTCAACGGCTTGGGCGGAAGATGGCGGAACAGCATGTGGGCATCGTCCAGACTGCCGAATACGGCTTCAGTCATGCGGTCATGGATATACGGCGCAATCCGCGCCTGGTCTTCTGCAGTCAGCACCGCGCCGTCACGGCGGCTGAAATGATAGGCAGTGCCGCGTTCAATCCGGGAGATTTTTTCCAGTCCGCAGTGGCGAATGATGTCGATCGCCTTGGAGGACCACGGCGAAATGGTGCCGGGGCGCGGTATAACCAGCAACAACTTCCCCTCCGTCTGGTCGGGCAATGGCGTACCGTAGGTGAGGATGGAATCCAGCCTGGCTTTCTCGACGGCGTCCAGCGTAGCCGACACTTCCGCGAAATGCCAGAATTCGGATTGGATACAGTCGTAATCGGGCAGCGCTTTGGATAGCTTGTCGAGACGAAAACGGGAAAGCGCGGCGCCGCCGCGCAATTTATGCAGTTCGGACATGGTGCGAATCGGGCATCGGATAAAAGCGAATTTTACCCGAAATCGGACGTCCTCCCCACTCTCCGGGGCGGGTTCAGGCAGCTGTGTTTGGAGGAAACTCCTGCCGAGCTTTACGCCGCCAGCTTTCCAGGCAATCCAGCCCGCAGAAGTGATGGATATAATCCGCGCCCTCTTCATTCAGGGCAGCGGAAACGGGTATCTCCTGCATGCATACTTCGCAACTGGTAATCTCGCATCCTGCGTCTTCCACGCAGGACAGAATTTCGCCGCCGCCGGGATTCACATTTCTTGGCATTTTCATTTCGCTCTCCTCAGTATCACATCATGATGCTACGCTTTCAGTATAGACATCCCAACCCCAACCGAGTTCGTCATGAAACCCCATACAGACCAACTGATCAGCAAAGCCATCCTCGACGCCCTGCCGCCGCGTCCGCTCGACAGCAACAAAGGCAACTTCGGCAGCGTCGGCATCCTGGGTGGTGCGCCGGGCATGACCGGGGCAGTGTTGCTGGCAGCGCGTGCCGCACTTCATCTGGGGGCAGGCAAAACCTACGCCGCAAGCCTGAGCAGCGGTATCACCCTGGACTTCATGCAACCTGAAATCATGCTGCTTGATCCTTCCCAGTTGCTCGACACAGCGTTAACGGTGCTGGCTGTCGGCCCCGGTTTGGGGCAATCAGAACAGGCGCGACAACTGCTGGAAAACGCGCTGAAAAATCCGGCGATTCTGGTATTGGATGCCGATGCCCTCAATCTGCTTGCCGCATCGCCAGCCTTGAAAAACTTGACGCTCGCCCGCACCGGCCCGACGCTGCTCACGCCTCATCCTGGCGAAGCTGCACGACTGCTGGCCTGTGATACTCAAACTATCCAGCGCGATCGTCCCGCTGCCGCCTTGCAACTGGCCGAAAAATATTGCGCCTGGGTGGTACTCAAGGGTGCAGGCAGCATTTGCACCGGACCGGGCAAAGAATGGCGTATCAACACTACGGGCAATCCTGGCTTGAGTAGCGCAGGGATGGGGGATGTACTAACGGGCATGGTGGCCGCTCTGCTGGCGCAGGGTCTGGAGCCTTTCGCCGCACTGCAACTCGCCGCCTATCTGCATGGGGCGGCAGCGGATGCCCTGCTGCTGCAAGGCATCGGTCCGGTGGGCCTCACCGCTTCGGAAGTGATGCTGGAAGCGCGAAAAATACTGAATCAGCGAGCCATTTAACAACATCTAACCAGACATCAAAAAGCCGAACCGTCCGGAGGAAGACAGGAACGACTTGATCAGGAATTTGCGGGCAATTGGCTGATCATGGTAAAGCGACTGATCACTTTGTCTGGGCAGGGTAAAGATTTTTCGCCGCGCCTATCAATTCCATTGCCTTGACGTATTCCGCGCTGCTGGTCTTGGTTAGATGGGTATTTCCCGCGCCCCCGCCCACCGTGATGGCGGCCAGTGCAGCCTTGCCGCTGGCGTTATCGCCTATTGTCACCAGGGCCTCAGTAATTTTTTTCGCTTGTTCTGGTGGCATGTCACGTGCCAGAGAGATCGCAAAACCCGGGACAGGATCGGCTTTAGCCAATACCCGCAGCTTTCCTGGATGCGCCTTCAATGCTTCTCCTGCCACTTTCGGTCCCACTGAAACCACATCGACCGAGTTTTCCAGCAACAGCGAAACCAGTGTGTCCTGAAAGTTTATTTCCTGTACTTGCTTGAAATCACGATTCAGCATGACCCCCTGGCTCTGCAGCAAATGGGCTGCCAACTGACCTATCAACGTTTTACGGCTCACCATACCAATTCGCGAACCTTTAAGTGACGCGATGGTTTTGTATGGGCTTGGCTCCCTGACCAGCAGAACCGAAGCAAGATCCTTGAACTTCGCAACCGGATAGAACCCTGAGACCTTATAAGCCTCCGCAATCACATTGGTGGGTCCCATCAACAAGTCATAGCGGCCCTTGCCTGCATGCGCATCGATCGTCTTGAAGCTTTGCGTGATGTCGGTGCGCACCTGACTCCCCGCAGCTTTGCCGATATAGTCGGCCAGCGGCTGGAATGAATCCCTTAACACCCATTGATCCTCACTGCCGTAAGCGCCGGGATTGATGCCAAACATCAGCCGGTCTGCTGCGTGCAGGTTAAAGGGTAACAGCAACAGTGCCGCCATAAATATGAAACGCTTTGCCTTCATTTTTAATCTCCTTGTAATATTGAGCACTTATAGTCTTAGCGTGCGCTTTTGATATCCACGTATTTTTTTGCTGCTCAATCAGTATGCAGCACAGATCCGGTAACGAGTATCCATTACCAAATCCAAGTCACACCTCTAATACGAGCAGTAAGCATGCCATTTATCGATTCTTATGATCAGGCTGCTGCGTAAACGTCCGTATACCTGATTAGCTGTCGATATTCAGCCGAATTGCTCTAACCGGATCGTACGTTCCGGATCTGTTACGTGTTAGCTTTTCATCAACTTTGTCGGACCATTCGCCGCCAACTCTGGCCGCACACAACATCATGTATAGCGAGGTCATCCGGGCCTGCTAAAAACAAACACCCGCCTATCGCGGGTGTTTGTTCCTTATAAGCCGACACGGAAATGCTGGGGCCGTTCAGCTTAAATAATGCCTGACTTCCGTGTTAACCTTATGATTGTATATAATTTCGCCTGCGTCAGTTATTTTCCGGCGGCGGGTAAAGCTTTTGCGATGCGCTAATCAGTGCCATCACTTTTGCATATTCAGCACTATTTGCTTTGAAGAGCCTGGTAACACCCACACTCCCACCCGCCGAGGCAACAGAGAGTGCCGCTTTGCCACTCGCGTTGTCACCCATGCTCAACAATGCCTCGGTAATTTTTTTCGCCTGTGCCTGTGGCATGTCTTTTGACAAAGCGATCGCAAAGCCAGGAACCGGATCGGTATTAGCCAAAATCCGCAGCTTTCCAGGATTATCCCTTAATGCCTTTGTGGCTGCCTCGTGCGAAATGGCGATCACATCCACGGAATTTTTTAGTAACAGCGAAACGAGGGTATCCTGAAACCTTATTTCCTGAACCCGCTGGAAGTCCTTGCTCAGTAACAATCCCTGCTTATTCAATAAATCCGCAGACAGCGCTCCCATAAGCGTTGCACGGCTTAGCATGCCAATTCGCGAATTTCTCAGCGAAGCTACGGTTTTATATGGGCTTTGCT
Organism: Sulfuriferula sp. GW1; assembly: GCF_047300855.1. Taxonomy (GTDB): domain Bacteria; phylum Pseudomonadota; class Gammaproteobacteria; order Burkholderiales; family Sulfuriferulaceae; genus Sulfuriferula. Next base: position 961,575 of record NZ_CP170197.1, on the reverse strand, counting down.
CACTGACTAGCAAAGTCGCGTGCAGATCCTTGAATTTTGCTACCGGAATAAAACCGGCATCCAGAAGCGCCCGGCCAATCACATTCGTCGGCGCCAGCAACAAGTCATATCGACCTTTGCCGGAGTGCTCATCGATAGACTTGAAATTTTGCGTAATATCGGTGCGCACCGGAACCCCGGCTGCCTTGCCGATATAGTCAGCAAGCGGCTGGAATGAATCCCTTAACATCCATTGATCTTCCTTGCCTGCCGCTGTGCCGGGATTGATCCCAAACATCAGTCTTTCTGCTGCCTGCAGGTTAAAAGAGAGTAGCAATGTTGCAACAAAAAACATTTTCCGCATTATTTGGGATACCTTTTTGACAATGTGCTATTCAGACTTATGCGCCTGGTTCTCACTACCAGGCAGCCAGAAGCCGACTCTAATCAGGAACATCGCGCCCATCTTCCATACCCAATACGTGAGCATTAACAAGTGAAGGGATTCCGTTACGAACTTCGAATTCAAACGGTGATCTGTTGGGACAAAATAGAAAAAAACCGCACCCATCTATTGCCCATGACGAATCAATCCACGCATCCCTGAACTGATGCTGCCCCCCGGTTAACGACCAAAAATAAACTATCTTAAGTAGGCTTTGGCGTATTATCCGTTGGCATTTTTCCGGCGCCGCTCAACAGTCCGCCAGCGCCAAGCCTGCTTTGGCGCCAGGCGAGAGATGATAAGCTGCGGATTGTCTCAATGGCTTATTTTTCAGATGCAGAACAATATTTTGACAGCAGGTAGGTGTGGAATTCCTTGCTCACCTCATCATGCTTCAATGCATATTCCACCGTGGCTTTCAGATAGCCCAGCTTGCTGCCGCAATCGTAACGCACCCCTTTAAACTCGTAGGCTTGAACCTGCTGTTCCTGCAACAAGCTGGCAATCGCGTCGGTAAGCTGGATCTCGCCGCCGGCCCCCGGCTGGATATTCTCGATGTGATGGAAGATGCGTGCAGTAAGAATGTAACGCCCCACTACGCCTAAAGTGGAAGGTGCATCCTCCGGACGGGGCTTCTCCACAATCGAGCTTACCTTGTGCAAACCATTGGAGAGCGGCGTTGCCGCCACGATCCCGTACTGGCTGGTTTCTTCACGGGCAACATTCTGAACCCCCAGCAATGAGCATTGATAATAGTCGTATAGATCCACCATCTGCTTCATTACTGGCGGCTCGCCATCGATCAGGTCATCGGCAAGGATCACGGCAAAAGGCTCGTTTTGCACCACCGGTTTTGCGCACAGTACCGCGTGTCCGAGGCCCAGCGCCTCAGACTGGCGAATGTAAATGCAATTCACGTGTGACGGAAGTATGCCGCGCACCAATTCCAGCAATTTGGTCTTGCCATGCGCTTCCAGCTCGGCTTCCAGCTCATAGGCCTTGTCGAAGTGGTCCGGGATGGCACGCTTGCTGCGCCCTGTAATAAAGATCAGGTCGGTAATTCCGGCTGCGACAGCCTCTTCCACTGCGTATTGAATCAATGGCTTGTCTACAATGGGCAGCATTTCCTTGGGACTGGCCTTGGTAGCAGGCAAAAATCGTGTGCCCATGCCTGCAACCGGAAAAACCGCTTTGGTAATCGTGTTAGTCATGCTGGCTCCATAGTGGTTACAAAATTCATTTTAAACTGCTCAATAATTCCAGTAATTCGCCCTCATCGAGAATTTTGACGCCGAGTTCTTGCGCTTTGATATATTTGCTACCGGGATCAACGCCAGCCACCACATAGTCGGTTTTTTTCGACACGCTACCGCTCACTTTACCACCCTGCGACTCAATCTTTTCCTTGGCATCTTCGCGGCTCAGATTGGGCAAGGTACCGGTGAGCACGAAAGTCTTGCCGGCAATTGCGCTGGTTTGGATGGACATGCCCGGCTCGTCTTCCGGCCAAACCACCCCGCTAGCGCGTAGCATATCGATCACAGTGCGGTTATGCGGCTCTGCGAAGAACTGGGCAACCGATTGTGCCACCACCGGTCCCACATCGGGTACATGTTGCAGGTTGTCCATATCGGCATTCATCAGCGCATCCAGATTGCCGAAGTAGCGCGCCAAATCCTTGGCGGTCTGTTCACCCACATTGCGGATGCCCAGTGCATAGATAAAACGTGCCAAAGTCGTGTGCTTGCTGGCCTCGATGGCGGCCAGCAGATTGGCTGCGGATTTGTCCGCCATGCGATCCAGATTGGCCAGTTTCACCATCCCCAGCCGGTACAGATCGGCCGGGCTATTGACCAATCCCATATCCACCAATTGGTCGACCAGTTTTTCGCCCAGTCCGTCGATATCCATCGCCCTGCGGCTGGCAAAATGCCATAGTGCCTGCTTGCGCTGCGCCGGGCAATACAAGCCACCGCTGCAGCGTGCCACTGCCTCATCCGGCAAGCGCACCACATGCGAACCGCATACCGGGCAGGCGGTGGGCATGACGAATTCGCGTGCGTCGGGCGGACGGCGCGACACGATCACGGACACGATTTCCGGGATCACGTCCCCGGCGCGACGCACATTCACCCAGTCACCGATGCGCACATCCTTGCGGCGGATTTCATCCTCATTATGCAGCGTTGCGTTGGTCACCGTCACGCCGCCGACAAATACGGGAGCGAGCCGCGCCACCGGCGTTAACGCACCGGTACGACCGACCTGCACGTCGATTCCCATCACCTGGGTCAGCTCTTCCTGTGCCGGAAATTTGTGTGCAATGGCAAACCGGGGTGCACGCGCGACAAAGCCAAGCTGCTCCTGCAAGGCGAGATCGTTGACTTTATATACCACGCCGTCAATGTCGTAGGGCAACTGGGTACGGGCACTTTCAATCTGGCGGTAGAAATCCAGCAGGCCGGACACGCCCTGCACTACGTCACGCTGTCTGGCGATAGGCAGATGCATATCCAGCAGCTGATTCATTATTTCGGCGTGGGTCGGGGGGCTAATCCAGCCATCTGCGGCGCCAATGCCATAAGCGAAAAAGTGCAGACGACGGCTGGCAGTGATGCGAGGGTCGAGCTGACGCAATGAACCTGCGGCGGCGTTGCGCGGATTGGCAAATTCCTTGTCTCCGCGTTCACGTTGGGTGGCATTCAACGCAGCAAAGTCCGCTTTGAGCATCAGTACTTCGCCGCGTACTTCGAGCAAAGCTGGCGGCTGTTTGATGCCCAGTTGCATCGGAATCGCACGAATTGTGCGCAGGTTAGCCGTGACATCCTCGCCGGTGTAACCATCCCCGCGCGTAGCTCCCTGCACAAAACGGCCATGTGCGTAACTCAGTGTAATCGCCAGGCCATCAAACTTGGGTTCAACAGCGTATTCGATTTGCGACAGCCCGGTCGACTCGCGGCAACGGCGATCAAAAGCCTCGATCTCGGCATCGTTAAACGCATTATTCAGCGACAACATCGGCACACGGTGAGTGATTTTGGAAAATGCCGCAACCGGTGCTGCACCTACGCGCTGAGTGGGGGAATCCGCTGTCACCAGCTCCGGATATTGGGTTTCCAATGCTTGCAATTCACGCAACAAGCGGTCAAATTTAGCATCGGGAATAACGGGTGCGTCAAGCGCGTAGTAACGGTAATTGTGGTACTCGATCTGCTCGCGCAACTGACGTGCGCGCACGGCAATCTCGGTGGGAACAGGCATCAGTCAAATAAGCGCAGCGCCCGCTTGCTGCCACCAGCAATACCGCGCGCCTGCATGCGTTTGTAGATTTGGTCGATTTGCATACGGATTTTGTCGATACCCGCCTGGGTGAGGGGGCGGATATTGTCATCCACTAATTGACCACCCAACTGCTCGCTGATCTGGTGTGCCAATTCGGTCATGCGGTCGAATGCCGCCAGCCCATTGGCCACGCGCGGCAAATCGAACAGTAGGGTGACGCCATGGGTGGAAAACGGCGCGTTTGCATTTGCCGTAAATGGCGCGGATTCGTGGTTGCACAATGAGTAAATCACCTCATTGGCAGCATTGCGGCATTGGTAAACACCGTCTACCGCCAGCACCATGTTTGCACGTTGCGCCAGTTCGCTGATCCTGTTGCCCGAAAACACTTCATTGTCACGGCTCACCACATTCAGGCCGATCAGCACATCCACATCCACGCAGAACAAATCGAGTTCGCTGGCCCGCTGCAATGCAGAGGGAATGTCGGGGCATTCTGCTATACCATTGAAACGGCTGGCCAGCTGCCGCGCCAAAGTGCACAGCTGCACCAGATGGTCTTCGCTGACAGCGCCATTGCGGTCGGCCAGTTGCAGGGCGATCACGATCTCCGAATAGGCATCTTCGCGCCAGCTGGCGATTTCCTCCCAGTCTCCGGCAAGATGGTTATAGCCAAACCAGTACAGATGCTTGCCGCTAATACGGCTGCGCTCGATCTGCTCAGTCATCGCGGAACCAGGAATCGCATCCGTGGTTTGCAGCCGGATCTCGAAATCAATCTCCGTATCGGTTGGAGGTGGCGGCAGCTCGATTGCGGGGGGCGCGGATTCCGGCTGCGATGCCATCCTTGCTTGAACCGGCATGGCATGCGCCGGCTGCGGCTCGTGGAGCGCGGAAACATCCGCCTGATAATTGATTGTTGATGAGTTTGTGCCGGTAGTTGCAACTGGCTCTGTCTGCTCATACATCCGGGGAGAGTCTGGCACGAATCGTTCCGCATATCCCGGTTCATCCAGATAGGGTTCGATGCGCGCTGCATCGGATTCGGTTCCTGGTTGCCCGTCCAGTAAAACATCTTGCTGAGACTCAAACATCTCGCGCGACTGTTTGCGGTATTTTCTTTCCTGAAACCAGTTGTAAAGGACAATCGCTACGACCACTACGATTGCGACGGCAATCAGACTGATTTGCAATGGATTCATCTTTGCTTTCCGTCTCCCGCGCCACCTGGAAGTGACTGCTGTTTATTATTCCCGTTTTGGGCCGGCACCGCCGTTTGTGCCTGTCCCGGTTTCAATACCTGAAAAAAAACTTCGTCATTACGGATCATCCCCAGTTCGTTGCGCGCCCGCTCGGCAATCGCATCCAGACCGTGCTTCAAGTCGCGCACTTCGGCATCCATCGCCAAATTGCGTGCGGTCAGGTTGGCATTGACCTGTTTTTGCTCGGCGACCTGACGGCCTGTATCCCACACCTGCAACCAGCCGCCTTTGCCAAACCAGAGCGGGTACTGCAAGGACAGCAGCAAAGATACCAGAATCCAAGTCATCCAGCGCATTTGGCGCAATTAGATCAATTGCCGATCTGATAAAAAGCGGACCGGCCCGGATAGCGCGCTGCATCACCCAGTTCTTCTTCGATACGCAGCAATTGATTATATTTGGCCATGCGGTCGGAACGTGACAGGGAACCGGTCTTGATTTGCAATGCATTGGTTGCCACTGCGAGATCGGCGATCGTGGTGTCCTCGGTCTCGCCGGAACGGTGCGAAATCACCGAAGTGTATCCGGCACGCTTGGCAGTCTCGATCGCATCAAATGTTTCGGACAATGTGCCGATCTGGTTGACCTTGATCAGGATGGAATTGGCGATCCCCTGGCGGATACCCTCGCTCAGTATTTTGGCATTCGTGACGAACAAATCGTCGCCCACCAGCTGGATGGATTTTTTCAGCCGTACGCTCAGCACTGCCCAACCCGCCCAGTCATCCTCGGCCATGCCGTCTTCGATACTGATAATGGGATACTTGTCGCACCAGCTCGCCAGGTAGTCGGTGAATTGTTCGGAAGAGAGTTGCAGCCCTTCGGATTCGAGGTGGTATCTGCCGTCTTTGTAGAACTCGCTGGCGGCACAATCGAGCCCGATGGCAATGTCGGTACCCGGCACGTAACCGGCTTTTTCAATCGCCTGCACGATGAGTTTCAATGCAGCTTCGTTGGATTCCAGGTTGGGCGCAAAGCCGCCTTCGTCGCCGACGGTCGTGGTCATGCCCAGCCCATCCAGCAGTTTTTTCAGCGCATGAAACACTTCTGCGCCATAGCGCAGCGCTTCGCGGAAGCTGGGCGCGCCGAGCGGAATGATCATGAATTCCTGCATGTCGATATTGTTGTTGGCGTGCGCGCCGCCGTTGATGATATTCATCATCGGCACCGGCAACTGCATCGGGCCCGCGCCACCCAGATAGCGATACAGCGGCAGTCCGGATTCTTCCGCCGCCGCACGCGCCACCGCCATCGACACGGCCAGGATTGCATTGGCTCCGAGGCGCGACTTGGTTTCCGTACCGTCCAGCTCGATCATGGTGCGGTCGATGAAATGCTGTTCTTCCACATCCAGACCGATGATGGCCTCGCAGATTTCGGTATTGACGTTTTCCACTGCGCGCAATACGCCCTTGCCCAGGTAGCGCTGGGCATCGCCGTCGCGCAGCTCGATCGCTTCGCGACTGCCGGTGGATGCGCCGGACGGCACGGCAGCGCGTCCCATTACGCCCGATTCCAGCAACACATCGGCTTCTACAGTGGGGTTGCCGCGCGAATCCAGAATCTCGCGGGCGATGACATCAACAATTGCACTCATTTATTTTCCCTGTCCAATCAACGGCTACGCTATGCGCAACCTATTTCACTTTGTTTTCAATAAATCCGCGCTGTTTCACTAGCGCATCCATTTCTTTCAGCGTGTACAGCAATTCTTTCATCAATCCCAGCGGCCAGGCATTGGGTCCGTCGGACAGCGCCTTGGCCGGATCGGGATGCGTTTCCGCAAACACACCGGCCACCCCCGCCGCCACCGCTGCACGCGCCAGCACCGGCACGAATTCACGCTGGCCGCCGGAAACATTGCCCTGCCCGCCCGGCAGTTGCACCGAGTGCGTGGCATCGAACACCACCGGGCAGCCGGTTTCGCGCATCACCATCAACGAGCGCATATCCGACACCAGGTTGTTGTAGCCGAACGACACGCCGCGCTCGCACACCATGATGTTGTCCTGCCCGCCGTTGGCGGCACGCGCCTTGTCCACCACGTTCTTCATGTCCCAGGGGGCAAGGAACTGCCCCTTCTTGATATTCACCGGCTTGCCCGCGCACGCCACGGCGTGGATGAAATCGGTCTGGCGGCACAGGAAAGCGGGCGTTTGCAACACATCCACCACCGCTGCCACTTCGCTGATTTCCTCGATGCTGTGGACATCGGTCAGCACCGGCACGCCGATTTCCTTTTTCACATCGGCCAGTATCTGCAGCCCGGCGCCCATGCCCGGCCCGCGGAACGACACGCCGGAACTGCGGTTGGCCTTGTCGTAGGAAGACTTGTAGATGAACGGCACGCCCAGCTCGGCGCAAATTTCTTTCAACGCCCCGGCGGTATCCATCGCCATCTGGCGCGATTCCACCACGCACGGGCCGGCGATCAGGAACAGCGGTTGATCCAGCCCCGCTTCAAATCCGCACAGTTTCATACTGTTTCTCCTGCTGCAGCGTACTTTCCTGCTGCAGATTGCTGATGGGTAAGCGCCGCCTCGACAAACGCCTTGAACAGCGGATGTCCGGCACGCGGTGTAGAGGTAAATTCCGGATGAAACTGACAGCCGATGAACCAGGGGTGATCGGGCAATTCCACCATTTCGCATAGACCATCGCTGGCAGACAACCCGCTCACCTTAAGTCCGGCCTGTTGCAATTGCGGCAGCAGCGCGTTATTGACCTCATAGCGGTGGCGGTGGCGTTCAGTAATCTCGTCGCTGCCATATACGCTGCGCGCCAGCGAGTTGGCATCGAGCTTGCAAACCTGGCCGCCCAGACGCATGGTGCCACCCAGATTGGAATTCGCGCTGCGGGTTTCCACCTGCCCGGCGGCGTCTCTCCATTCTGAAATCAGCGCCACGATGGGATGCGTGGTGGCCGGTTCGAATTCGGTGCTGTGCGCGTCCGTCATACCCGCCTTGTGACGCGCATATTCAATCACGGCAAGCTGCATGCCGAGACAGATGCCCAGGTACGGCACCTTGTTTTCACGTGCATACTGGATCGCGGCAATCTTGCCCTCGACACCGCGTTTGCCGAAACCGCCCGGCACCAGGATGGCATCCATGCCGGTCAGGCAACCGATACCGTCCTTCTCGATCTGCTCGGAATCCAGGTAGTGGATATTGATATGGGTGCGGGTATGAATCCCAGCATGGATCAGCGCCTCGGACAGTGATTTGTACGACTCGGTCAGCCCCACGTACTTGCCCACCATGGCGATATCGATCTCATGCTGCGGATGCTCCAGCGCCTCCACCAGTCCGTTCCACATGGACAGATCAGCGGGCGGCGGCGTAATGCCAAATTTGCGGCAGACAATCTCGTCCATGCCCTGCTCGCGCAGCATTTCAGGAATTTTATAAATGCTGTCCACGTCGTGCACGGAAACCACCGCACCCGGTTCCAGGTTGGTAAACAGCGCAATCTTGCGGCGTTCCTCGTCGGGCAACGGGCGGTCGCCGCGGCACAGCACCACGTCCGGCTGGATACCGATCTCGCGCAACTCTTTCACCGAGTGCTGGGTGGGTTTGGTCTTTACCTCGCCCGCCTTGCCCAGATACGGCACCAGCGTGAGGTGGATGTAGCAGGTATTGTTGCGCCCCTCTTGCAAACCCATCTGGCGGATCGCCTCCAGGAAGGGCAGCGACTCGATGTCGCCCACGGTACCGCCGATCTCGACAATCGCCACCTCGGCCCCCGCTGCGCCGTTGCGGATATGCAGCTTGATCTCGTCGGTAATATGCGGAATGACCTGCACCGTGCCACCCAGGTACTCGCCGCGCCGCTCCTTCTTGATCACCGATTCGTAGATCTGGCCGGTAGTGAAGTTGTTGCGCTTGCTCATATGCGCATGGGTAAAGCGCTCGTAGTGGCCGAGATCGAGGTCGGTTTCCGCCCCGTCCTCGGTGACGAACACCTCCCCGTGCTGGAACGGGCTCATGGTGCCGGGATCCACATTGATGTATGGGTCCAGCTTCATCATGGTGACTTGCATGCCGCGCGATTCAAGAATGGCGGCGAGAGAGGCGGCGGCGATTCCCTTGCCCAGGGAAGAAACCACACCGCCAGTAACGAAGATATAACGGGTCATGTTGATTTACGGCGCAGGTAATGCTGAATTTTAGCGTAAAGCGGACGCTCGAACAATTGCGAAGCTAAGTAATCACACTCCACGCACCAAGAATATGGAACCACCCTGGAAGCGAGCCCATTATCCAGGCTGCGGCATACTTAGATACCAAAGCACCCCAGGCTCAGCTCCGCCCCAACCTTTCCCAGGTCTCCAGCACCGTATCCGGATTCAGTGACAGGGAATCGATCCCCTGCGCGACCAGCCAGTCGGCCAGATCGGGATGGTCGGACGGCCCCTGACCGCAGATGCCGACGTATTTGCCGGCCTGCTTGCAGGCGCTGATGGCTTGCGAGAGCAGCGCTTTCACTGCCGGATTGCGTTCGTCGAAGCTGGCGGCGACCAGGGATGAGTCGCGGTCGATCCCCAGGGTAAGCTGGGTCAGGTCGTTGGAGCCGATGGAGTAGCCGTCGAAGTATTGCAGGAAGTCGTGCGCCAGAATCACGTTGGAGGGCACCTCGCACATCATGATCAGGCGCAGGCCCCGCTCTCCGCGCTTGAGGCCGTTGTGCGCCAGCGCTTCGACCACGGCGCGGGCTTCGTCCACGGTGCGCACGAACGGGATCATCAATTCCACGTTGGTCAGCCCCATGGTTTCGCGCACTTTTTTCACGGCGCGGCATTCCAGCGCAAAGGCATCGCGGAACAGTGGCGAGACATAGCGCGCGGCGCCGCGCAGGCCGAGCATGGGGTTCTCTTCGTCCGGCTCGTAAGCACGGCCGCCGGGTAGATTGGCGTATTCATTCGATTTGAAATCGGACAGGCGCACGATCACAGGCTTGGGCCAGAACGCGGCGCCCAGCGTAGCCACGCCCTCGGCGAGTTTTTCCACATAGAAATTCACCGGATCGCCGTAACCCGCACTCTTGTCCTCCAATATGGCGCGGACATCGTCCGGCACGTTGGGATAGTCCAGCGCGGCGCGCGGATGGATGCCGATCTGGTTATTGATAATGAACTCCAGCCGCGCCAGGCCGACACCGTGGTTGGGTAGCTGGCTGGCGTCGAAGGCGCGCTCGGGGTTGCCCACGTTCATCATGATTTTGACCGGCGGCTCGGCCAGATTCCCTAGGGTGACTTCGGTGATTTCCACTTCCAGCCGCCCTTCGTACACGAAACCGGTATCACCCTCGGCGCAGGACACGGTCACCTCGGCGCCATCCCGCAGACAATCGGTTGCATCGCCCGCTCCCACCACTGCCGGGATGCCAAGTTCGCGCGCAATAATCGCCGCATGGCAAGTGCGCCCGCCGCGATTGGTGACAATGGCCGATGCCACTCTCATCACCGGCTCCCAGTCCGGGTCGGTCATATCCGTGACCAGCACGTCACCCTTTTGCACGCGTGCCATTTCAGTCGGGCTGGCGATATTGCGCACCACGCCCTGACCGATGCGGCCGCCGATGGCGCGCCCCTGAGCAAGAATGCGCGAATGCTGTTTCAGCGCGAAACGTGTTTGCGTGGTGCCGGCACGCGCCTTAACGGTTTCCGGGCGCGCCTGCACGATAAACAGCTCGCCGGTTACACCATCTTTAGCCCATTCGATATCCATCGGGCGGCCATAGTGCTGCTCGATGGCAATGGCCTGGTCCGCAAGCGCCACAACATCGCTGTCCGTCAGCGCAAAACAGCGCCGTTCGGTTTCCGGCACTTCGACCACCTGTGTGGCATTGGCCGCATCCTGACTCGCGCCGAAGATCATTTTGACCGCCTTGCTACCCAGCGTGCGCCGGATTACCGCGCGAGTGGGCTTGTGCACGTAATATTCGTCCGGGTTGACCTGGCCCTGCACCACGGTTTCTCCCAACCCGTAGGCGGCGGTGATGAACACCACGCCGTCGAAGCCGGATTCGGTATCCAGGGTGAACATCACGCCGGAACACGCCAGATCTGAACGCACCATGCGCTGCACCCCGGCGGACAGCGCTACATGGTCATGCTCGAAATCCTGATGCACGCGATAGGAGATGGCGCGGTCGTTATACAAGGAAGCAAACACCAGGCGGATGGCGGCGAGAATATTATCCACACCCTGGATGTTGAGATAGGTTTCCTGCTGTCCGGCAAACGAGGCATTGGGCAGATCTTCGGCAGTGGCGGAAGAACGCACCGCCACCGGCACATCGCCCTGTTCCGCGCAGGCAGCGCGGATGGCCGCTTCCAGATCCGGCTGCAACGGGCTCTGCGCCACCCAGTCACGAATTTCCTTGCCAGTCACCGCGAGCTGCGTCACATCCGCCACGTCGAGCTTGCTCAAGGCCTCGCTGATGCGAACAGTCAGATTATTGAAATCAAGAAAATCACGAAATGCCTGCGCGGTGGTGGCAAAGCCCCCCGGCACGTTGACGCCAGCACTGGACAGATTACCGATCATTTCGCCCAGTGAGGCATTTTTGCCGCCCACGCGGGGAATATCGGTCAGCTTGAGCTGGGTGAAATCAATAATATAAGGCTGGTTCATGCTCTATCCTCAAAAGTCTGCTACATGCGGCTCCAGTGTAGCCCGGACAATACCCTGTGTGTTGGTTCTGCATCGGGCGCAGCAGCCTGGTCCCTACCCTGCCTGCCGCACCCGCTCGAACAGGCATACCACCAGTGCGGCAGCCGCGTTAAGGGACTCCATCCGGCCCGGCATGGGGATGGTGAATTCTACGCCCGCTGCGGCACGCAGTTCAGCGGACAGTCCGGCGCCTTCATTGCCCACTGCAAATGCCACCGCGCCGCGCAAATCGGTTTGATACAGACTGTGCGCCGCACCCAGCGTGGCAGCGCATACTGCACCGGGAAAAGCCTGTGCTACAGCCGGCAGGTCGGCATTTGCGATAATGGGGGTCGCAAAGTGCGCGCCCATGCCGCCGCGCAGCACCTTGGGGGACCAGGCATCGGCACAAGCAGAGGAGAGATACACCGCGTCTACCCCCGCCGCCGCCGCGCTGCGCAACATGGCGCCGAGGTTGCCGGGGTCCTGGATGGCTTCCAGCAGCACGCAGAAATCCGTCTTGATGGGCGACCACGGTTGCGGAATATCGATCAGTGCGAGAATGCCGGTTGGGGTTTTTACTGGCGACAATGCATTGAACAAACTCTGCGAAAATATCAGTTGTTCCGCTTCTGCGCAGCGCGCCAGCAAAGGGTGGGCGGATGCAGCGGGTGTTGTGACTAACAGCGCGGGACGGATTCCGGCCTCCAGCGCCGCGGTCAGCAAATGCTCGCCATCGAGCAGGGTTTGGCCGTATTCACAACGCGTAGCGGCTGATTCGGCGAGCTTTTTTATATGCTTGAAACGCGGGTTTTGCGGCGAGGAAATGGTTTCTGTCATGTCGCGTCAGCGCGTGGCGAGAATGTAGCCGGTATTGTAGCCCAAGGTATCATAGGCAAAAATGAAAATAGCCCTCATTACTCCAGCCCAACCCGGTAGCCGTCTGGGTAACCGTCACACTGCGTTACGCTGGGCTGCCATGCTGCGCCAGCGCGGTCATCAGGTCACGCTGGAAATCAGCTGGAATGGACGGCCCGCCGATCTGATGCTGGCGTTGCACGCCCGCCGTAGCGCCGATTCCGTTGCCAGGTTTGCCACGGCCTACCCGCAATGCCCGCTGGTACTGGCACTGACCGGAACAGACCTTTATCGCGACATCCGCTTTGACGCCGACGCGCAACGCTCGCTCGCGCTGGCTACGCGCATTATCGTGCTGCAGGACAAGGGGCTGGACGAACTGGCGCCGGCACTCCGCACCCGCGCGCATGTGGTATATCAGTCGGCGCCCAGCCTGGCGCGCAGGCCACCGCTCCATCGCAGTTTCGAGGTGTGCATAGCCGGCCATCTGCGCACGGAAAAAGATCCGTTTCGCGCCGCCCAGGCCCTGCACCGGCTGCCTGCGGACAGCGGCATCCGCATTACGCAAATGGGGCAGGCACTGGATCAGGCAATGGTCGCCGAGGCGCAGTACTGGATGCGCGTCGAACCGCGCTACCGCTGGCTGGGCGAGCGCCCCCACGGTGTCGTCCTGCGCTATCTGGCGCGCGCGCCGGTCATGGTCATCAGCTCGCACATGGAAGGCGGCGCGAATGTCATCTGCGAGGCCGTCGCTGCGGGCACTCCGGTCATCGCTTCGGCCATTTCCGGCAACATCGGCATGCTGGGCGAGCAATATGCCGGTTACTACGCACCGGCAGACACCGCCGCGCTCGCGGCATTGCTGCACCGTGCCGAGTGCGACCCGGCGTGGCTGGCGTTGCTGCAAAAACAATGCGCGAGCCGCCGCGAATTGTTTATGCCTGAAACCGAAGCAGACTCCCTTGCACGCGTGATTGAAGCATCCTTGCTAGCTTAGTGTCATTACGGTATCGTCAGGCGATAAATTCATAACACCAAGGAGATCTACCCCATGAGCAATAAAGTCAGAGTCGCATTACTCGGTTTAGGCAGCGTCGGAGAAATTTTCGCAGAAAATTTCCTGGAAAAGATTCAGGAAGAACACGCCAATGTGGAAATTGTCGCAGTTGCCTCGAGAGATCTGGAATCTCCGGTAGCCATGGGTTTCGTGCACAGCAAAATTCCGGTTTTTCGCGATGCGCTGGAAGTCATCGATCTGGGCGAGAAGGTCGATATCATTTTCGATCTGACCGGTAATGCCCAATTGCGCAAGGATCTGCGTGCCCGTCTTCAGGAAACCAACAATCGCCATACCGTGATCGCTCCAGAGGTCGTCGCCCATCTGCTGTGGAGCTTTTTCGGTGAAGTCGGCGAACTGCCGCGCAGTTCACAAACAGGCTACTGACGAACCGGATTTGCCACAAGCCCGGTCTTGTCCAGGCGCGTTTCCCATGTTCAACCGGAATCTTGCCGCGCTGGGGGATGGCCAATCGTACTGCCACATCAACCTGGCTATGCCGCGTCTGGGGAAGCCTTCCCCTGCCCCGCGCGTTTCCTTATCTGCCAGGAGAGCAAACGGCTGTAATTTTGCTACCATAACAGCGTGTCCCAACATTCAAATGAGGATCATGCTTAAAACACGCCACCGCAAAGCAACAGGAGGTCACCGTGAATAAACGGCGTATCAGTATGCAGGACATGGTTCTGGGCGAACCTTTGCAGTGGGATGTTTACGACACGGCCGGGCATTTACTGCTCAGCCGTGGTCACGTCATAGATAACAACCATCTGCTTGAATCACTGGTAGCACGTGGGATGTTTATTGATCTGCCACACAAGTCAACCGAGACACCGCAAGCTGCCGCACAGGTTCGGGAACTGCCGTCCGTATTACGCTTTATCAACCTGGCGCACAAACGGCTTGAGGGACTGCTGTTTGGCTTGCATGCAGAGGCTGATGCGCAAGCCAAGATTCTCGAAGTTGCCAAAACGGTGATCTATGCCACCAATCTGAATCCCGATATTGCCATTGCCTGTATTTTGCTCAACCAGAGCGTGAGCAGCTATGCCGGACGCCATTCGATGGATACGGCCCTGGTGTCCCTGCTGGTTGCTCAGGTAATGAAAAAAAGTCCGGACGAGGTTCTCATCATTGTCGCAGCCGCTCTGACAATGAACATAGGAATGATACGCCAGCATGACCATTTTCAGGACAAGCAAGGGCCCTTGACCGAGAAGGAAATCGAGTTTATCAAAAAGCATCCGGAAGAAGGGGTGCAGTTGCTGAAGCAGGCTGGAATCGACCATCCAGACTGGTTAACTTACGTGTTGCAACATCACGAAAACGAGGACGGCAGCGGCTATCCTCACGGCCTGAAAGGCCAGGAAATTTCACAGAACGCCAAGATCATTTCACTGGCTGACCGTTATTGCGCGCGCGTAACCGGCCGCACCTATCGGCAAGCTTTGCTCCCGCCCGCCGCATTACGCGGATTGTTCGTCGAGGAAAGCAAAACCATAGACACACACCTGGCGCCTTATTTTATCCATGAACTCGGAACCTACCCACCGGGTACCTATGTGCGCCTGCAAAATGGCGAGATCGGCGTGGTCACCCACAAGGGCAAGCAGGCATCGGCACCGGTAGTACATGCATTGGTCGGGCCACGCGGCGCGCCGCTGGCTTTTCCGATTCAGCGTGATACCGCAAAAGAGCTTTTCGCCATCCGCGAGGCAGTGTACCCGAGCCAGGCGAACGTCCGTTTCAGCATGCAGCATTTATGGGGAAAAGAAGCCAGGCTATGAATCAATCTGATCCTAGCTAACCAGCAGCGCGCCAAGCGTACCCACGACTATCGTTACCAGCCCCAGGCTTAAATTAATTCCAACCAGCATGCGTATCTGTCCCAGCGCGGCTCCACCGGCCTGCCAGTCCTGCGCGGCGACTGCGCGCTTAAGACGTTTGAACGGTGCAAAGAAGACATGCGCGAATAGCATCATCATGATGATTCCCAGGCCGAACATGGCGGATACATACATGGGTGGTTTGCCAAGCTGCGCCATCATGTAAAGGCCGCTGGCAAGTATGGTGGCGACGCACAGCCATACCCAGGGAAAGAATTTGCAGAATACACCTTCCCACAGCGACAAACGCTGCGGCGGCTCGAGCCTCGTTGCGGCCACAGGACGTAGCGCCATATAGGCAAAAAACATACCGCCGACCCAGATGGTGAAGCCGAGCACGTGCAAAAATTTGGCAAATATCATGGCAGTTCTCCTTGATTAAAAAAACAATCCGCACAGCCTACACACAAGCGGCCGCGCTTGTCAGCTATTCCGGAAATTGTCTGGATTGTGCGGCCAATATGCAGCGCCGCACTGGCGCATAACTTCTACGATGCTCGATCGTGATGCCATGTTGCGTCAGGGCCGCCAGATGATCACGGGTTGGATAGCCTTTATGGCGGTCAAAACCGTATTCCGGGTAAATTTTATGCAAGCGCATCAAGTCGCGGTCACGCGCTGTTTTAGCGAGAATCGACGCAGCTGAAATGGCTGGCTCCGAAGCGTCGCCTTTGACAATGGCACGCGCGGGTATCAGTATCTTCGGGCAATGCAGGCCGTCCACCAGCACCTCTGCAGGCAGCACCTGCAATGCCTCCACCGCGCGTTTCATGGCCAGGAGCGTGGCCTGCAAAATATTAATTTGGTCAATCTCGGCGGCGCTGGCCTGTGCCACTGCCCAGGCCAGCGCATGTTCCCGAATTAGAATTTCGAGCGATTCGCGGCGACGCGCAGAAAGTTTTTTTGAATCATCGAGGCCGTCGATCGGATGCGCCGGATCAAGAATGACCGCAGCGGCAAATACCGCTCCGGCCAGCGGTCCTCGTCCGGCTTCATCCACGCCGCACACCAGCAAGGTTTTGTTCATCTGTGCTCCAGGTAGGGCAGCACCGCTTCAGCCATGCGCTCGGCGGTATTGCATTTGAGGACTGCGTGCTGCGCGGCGAACTCGGTTTCCATGACATGGCACTTATCCCGGTCAGCCAGCAAGTCCAGCACGGCGGCCGCGAGTTTTTCAGGGGTGGCATTTTCCTGCACAAGCTCAGGCACCACATCGCGATTGGCGAGGATATTGGGCAACCCGACCCAGGGCAGATAGGCCTTACGGCGCATGAGATAAGCAGTCAGTTTGGGCACGCGATAGGTAATGACCATGGGGCGTTTGAGCAGCGCCGCTTCCAGCGTCGCAGTGCCGGATGCAACCAGTACGACATCCGCCGCCGTCATTGCGTAATCGGCATGGCCGATCATAATACGGACAGGCAGCATGATGTCGTTACTGCCCAGGGCGCTCTCAAAGATATTACGGGTTGCGCGGCTCAGCAGCGGCACCAAAAAACAGACTTCCGGATGCTGTGCATGGATCAGGCGTGCGGTGTCCACAAACAGTTGCGCATGATGCGCCAATTCGCCGGCGCGGCTGCCCGGCAACATCGCCACAATCGGCTGCTGGTTCGGGAGTTTAAGACGTTCGCGCATTTCGTCACGGTCCGGGTTATCGGGCAGCATATCGGCCAGCGGGTGTCCGACGTAGCTGACCGGGATACCTGCCTTGCGATATATCGCTTCTTCAAACGGGAACACCACCAGCATGTGGGTGACAGCACGTGCAATTTTCTTGATGCGCTCGCCGCGCCATGCCCAAATTGACGGACTCACATAATGCAGCGTGGGAATGCCGCGCGCCTTGAGGCGGGCCTCGAGAGCGAGGTTGAAATCGGGCGCGTCGATGCCGATGAACAAGTCGGGTGGATCTTCCAGCAAAGCGCGCCTGAGTTTGCGCCGGATGCCGAGGATTTCCGGCAGGTGGCGCAGTACCTCAACGTAGCCATTCACCGACAGCTTTTCCATCGGGAACAGGCTGCGCGCCCCTGCCGCAATCATTTTTGGTCCGGCGATACCGACAAATTCGATATCCGGGCGATGCGCCTTCAGGGCGGTGATCAGGTGGCTGCCGAGCAGATCACCCGAGGCTTCACCCGCGACGATACCAATCCGGGGCGGTCGTGCTGCTGCCGCCATGTCAGCGAATAATGCCGCGATCGGCCTGGCCGAGAAAATCCACCAGCAACTGGACTTCCGCTACTTCTTGCGCCTGTTCGGCAAGACGCTGTTGTGCCTCGCTGAAAGTCAGCCCCTCGCGATACAAGGTTTTGTAGGCACGCTTGAGCCCGGCCAGCGACTCGGGCGAAAAGCCGCGCCGCCGCAGGCCCTCGACATTGATGCCGTACGGTGCGGCAGGCTGTCCCGCGGCCATGATGTAAGGGGGAATATCCTTGAATACCACGCTGGAAATTCCCGTCATGACGTGGGCGCCAATTTTGCAGAATTGGTGCACGCCGGTAAAACCGCCCAGGATGGCATGATCTCCCACCGTCACATGTCCCGCCAGGGAAGCGTTATTGGCAAAAATCGTATGGTTGCCCACCTGGCAGTCGTGAGCGAGATGGACATAGGCCATGATCCAGTTGTCGTTGCCGACACGCGTCACGCCGGTGTCCTGCGCAGTGCCCAGATTGAAAGTGCAGAATTCGCGTATGGTATTGCGGTCACCGATTTCCAGCCGGGTCGGTTCTCCCGCATATTTCTTGTCCTGCGGAATTTCTCCCAGGGAGTTGAACTGGAAAATATGATTATCGCGGCCGATAAGGGTATGCCCGTTAATGACCGTATGCGCGCCCACCGTGGTGCCGTCGCCGATGACCACGTGCTCGCCGATCACGGCGTAGGGGCCGATACTGACATGGGCGCCAAGCTGCGCGCCGGGATGAATGATTGCGCTGGGGTGAATCATCTGTTTCAGCGTAACGTCGCCATCATCTCGGCTTCCGCCACGCGCTGGCCGTCCACTTCGGCGTAGGTCGCATATTTCCAGATGCCCTTGAGATTGCGCAGGATTTCCGCATGCAGCATGAGCTGGTCGCCAGGCATCACCGGCTTTTTGAAACGCGCGGCGTCGATACCGGCAAAATACACCACCGCGTCACCATCGGGCGCATCTGCAACCGTCTTGAATGACAGCAGCGCTGCCGCCTGGGCCAGTGCCTCGAGAATCAGCACGCCAGGCATGACTGGATGTTTGGGGAAATGTCCCGGGAAAAATGGCTCGTTCATGCTCACGTTTTTGAGCGCCACGATGCTTTTCCCGGGCTCCAGAGAAATCACCCGGTCCACCAACAGAAACGGGAAACGGTGAGGCAAATATGCCATGATTTCGTTGATGTCCATGCTACTCATGTCGGTTTTTCTCCAGTTCGCCCAGCTTTTTTTCCAGCTCGCGGATACGTTTGGCCATGCTGTCGAGGTGACGCATCTGCACTGCATTTTTCAGCCATTCGCCATGTTCCGAAAAGGGCAGCGCAGAAGTATAGGTGCCAGGTTGGGTCAGTGATTTGGTAATCAGGGTATTGGTGGAAATGTTCACTCCATCGGCGATCTCGATATGCCCAAAAATCATTGCCGCTCCGCCGATGGTGCAGTGCGCACCGATTTTGGCACTGCCGGCAATTCCGGTACAGGCAGCTATCGCGGTGTGCGCACCAATGCGCACGTTATGCGCGACCTGAATCTGATTGTCGAGTTTGACGCCCTCCTCGATCACCGTATCGTCGAGCGCGCCCCGATCCACCGTGGTATTGGCACCGATCTCCACATCATTGCCAATGATCACCCGGCCGATCTGCGGTATTTTCAACCAGCGACCGCCATCGGGTGCCAGGCCGAAACCATCGGAGCCGATTACGCAGCCGGAATGCAAAATAACGCGATCCCCTATCAGGCATCCGTGATACACGCTGACATTGGCGTACAGCAAACAGCCCTTACCGATAACACAATCTGCGCCGACCACGCTGCCAGCGCCGATAATGCTGCCGGCGCCGATTTTCGTCCCCTGCTCCACCACCGCATTGGCGCCAATACAGGCGTCATCTGCGATATGCGCGGTGGGGTGAACCACCGCCGATGGGTGTACCCCCGGCACGGCTTCAGGTGGTGGATTGAACAGCGCGGAAACCCGGGCGAAATACGTGTATGGGTTGTCGGCAATAATGCGTGGCCTGTTACTGGCCTCGGCCGCATCGCGCCCCAGTATGAACGCACCCGCTGCCGATTCAGCCAGCTGGCTGCGGTATTTCAGATTGGAGAGAAAGCTGATCTGGTCGGGCCGGGCACTGCGCAACGTGGCAACCTGGCTAACGCGGGTTTGCGCATCTCCAAGCACTTCGCCGCCAAGGCGCCTGACAATTTCTGCCAATGTGTAAGACACGTCCGGCATAGGGCGCCCTTCAGGATTACTTGTCGCTCAGAGCGCGAATAATTTTGTCAGTGATGTCGATTTTCGGGCTGAAATAGACAGCTTCTTCGAGTATGACATCATACTTCTCAGCCTCACCGTAGGCATGAATGGCTTTACGGGCGCGGTCCTGCACCTTGGACAGCTCTTCATTGCGACGTACATTGAGATCTTCGCGAAATTCGCGCAGGGTACGCTGGTAATCGCGGTTCAGGTTGGCCAGATCACGTTCCTTGTTGCGGCGATCCGTGTCGGATTGGATTGCTCCATCCTTTTCCAGCTGAGCCTGCAGGTCGCGTGCCTGCTTGGCCATTTTTTGCAATTCGGCTTCGCGCGGGGCAAATTCCTTTTCCAGTTTTTTTTGCGCCTGCAGGGCAATCGGCGCTTCGCGGAACACGCGCTCGGTATTCACAAATCCGATTTTGATATCGGCTGACGCTACCCCGGCAGTCATCAACCCTGCGCTCAATATAATTGCTGCCAAAACCTTATTCACTGCTCGCTCCTTAAAACACCGTGCCCAAGGTAAACTGGAACACCTGCGTCCTGTCATCCGGCTTGGGATTGAGTGGCTTTGCCAGACTGAACTTCAGTGGCCCGACCGGAGAAATCCAGCTCAATGCAATACCGGTGGAATAACGCATATCCTTGAAACTGAAACTGGAATAACGCCCCAGATAATCATCCGGCCCCCACGTCGAGCCTGCATCCACAAACGTGCTCATGCGCACCGATTTGTCATCCTTCAGGCCGGGCATGGGGAAAAACAACTCGGCATTACCCACCACGCGCTTATTGCCACCTGCTGCGACCACACCGTTAATCGGGTCGTTCAGCTTAGGCCCCAATGTGGAAGTATCGTAACCACGCACCGAACTCACGCCACCCGCATAGAAATTCTTGAAGAACGGCAGCGGCTTGCCTGAATAGCCATTGCCAAAGCCGATTTCGCCATTCAGCATCAGGGTAAAATTCTTGCTCAATGGCTTGAACCATTGCTGTTGATAGGACAGCTTGTAATACTCGAGACTGCCCGGCGGTATGCCCACCTCGCCGTAGACGCGCTGCAACATACCTTCGGTCGGGTAAGTCAGACTGTCGCGACTGTCGCGCGCCCATCCCAGATCAGCGCGCACTGTATCGTTGCTGCTGCCAAACTGCTTGACGAAATCCTGATACTGCTTGGGGCTGTTGGTATCCACCGTCAGGTCGAAGCGCTCGTAGGCCAACCCCAGGTTGATACTGTCTTTTTCGTTCAGCGGAATGCCCAGTCGCACCCCTACCCCCTTGGTGGAATTCTGATACGTGGCTACGCTGCTGAGCGAGGTGGTGTTGATGTCACGCCGGTACAGGTCGTAACCCAGACTTAAGCCATCCGGAGTGAAGTAGGGATTGGTATAGGAAACCGAATAGACCTTGTTGATCTTGCCGCTGTTGACCTGCAGGGACAATTGGTTACCAGTACCGAACAGGTTATTTTGCGCGATCGAGCCCGACAGGATCAGGCCTTCCGAGGACGAGAAACCCGCCCCGACCATGATGCTGCCGGTCGCTTTTTCCGTCACACCCAGGTCAATATCGACTTGATCGGTGGTGCCCGCCACCGCAGGTGTGGTGAGGTTGACATCGTTGAAATAGCCAAGCCGTTCCACCCGTTCGCGCGAGCGCTTGATTTTATCGGCTGCATACCAGGCGCCTTCCATCTGGCGGAATTCGCGCCGCACCACTTCGTCCTTGGTACGGGTATTGCCGGTGACATTGATGCGATTGATGTACACGCGCCGGCCGCTGTCCACGTAGAAAGTGAATGCGACCTGATGTTTCTCCTTGTCCACGTCTGGCACTGCATTGACGTTGGCAAATGCATACCCGTCATTCCCCAGCCGATCGCCAATTTTTTTAGCAGTTTCGGTAAGTTTTTCGCGCGAAAATACTTCGCCTGGTTTCACTGTAATCAGCTTTTCCAGTTCTGCCGGGGGAACGACGGTCTCTCCCGTCAGCTTGACGCTGGATACGGTGTATTTTGCACCCTCGGTGATATTGATGGTGATGTAAATGTCTTTCTTGTCCGGGGTGATCGACACCTGGGTGGAATCCACATTGAATTCCAGGTAGCCGCGATTCAGGTAAAACGACTTGAGCTTTTCCAGGTCGGCTGCCAGTTTCTGCTTGGAGTATTGATCGTTCTTGGTATACCAGCTAAACCATCCGGGAGTTTTCTCGCTCAGCTCATCCAGCAGCTGTTTTTCCTTGAACGCATGGTTGCCAACAATATTGATCTGCCTGATTTTGGCGGCCTCGCCATCCTGGATATTGAAAGTGATCGATACCCGGTTGCGCTCCTGCGGTGTGACCGTCGTCTCGATTTGTACCGCGTATTTGCCTTTGCTGAAATACAGCCGTTTAATTTCCTGTACGGCACGATCCAGTATCGATTTATCGAAAATGCGACCTTCCGTCAGGCCCGCCTGCTTCAGGCCGGTAGTGAGCTGCTCCTTGGAAAATTCCTTGTTGCCGATCAGCTCAACTTTGGAAATGGCCGGACGTTCCTCCACCACCACAATCAATACATTGCCCTGCTGTTCCAGCCGCACATCCTTGAAAAAACCGGTGGCAAATAGCGCCTTGATCGCGGCCGAAGCCTTTTCGTCATCCATCGTATCGCCGACTTTCACCGGCAAATAACTGAATACCGTACCCGCCTCGGTGCGCTGGATTCCTTCAACGCGGATATCCTTCACTACAAAATTATCCATTGCGTGGGCGGATACCGCCCACAGACTTGTAAGGAGTGCAGCCACAAGTTTGATTTGCATTAGGGTCAGCCTGTAAACAAACGGGAAATATCGTTATAAAAGGCAAAAATCATGAGGGTGAGCAACAGCGCCATGCCAATTTGCTGGCCGATTTCCATTACGCGCTCGGAGACCGGACTGCCTTTGATAAGCTCCGCGATATGATACATCAAATGCCCCCCATCCAATAACGGGATGGGCAACAGATTGAGCACACCCAGACTGATACTCACCAGCGCCAGAAAAGTCACAAATGCCGCCGGACCGGTGCGCGCCGACTGTCCCGCATAATCGGCGATGGTAATGGGACCGGACAGGTTGCGCCATGATACTTCGCCAGTCACCATGCGCCCCATCATCTGCAAGCTGAACACCGCCGTCTCCCAGGTTTTGACAAACGCCTTGGTGAATGCTGTCGCTACGCCATAGCGCGTTTTGGTAAGCATGGTATCAAATACCGCCGGGTCCACCTTGGGACCAATGCCTACCTTGCCCACCACCACACCGGCTTCATCCGCGCGTTGCGGCACCAGCCGGATGTCGACCAGACCTGCCGGACTGGCGCGCTCCACCTGCAAGGTGACCGCTTTACCGGGCCGATCACGAATCGATTTAACCAGGTCCGACCACTCGTTGATCTTCATCCCATCCATTGCCACAATACGGTCGCCCACCCGCAACCCGGCACGCGCGCCCACGCTATCGGGCAGCACCTGCCCAATCACCGCCGGGAGCGCTGGTTCAAACAAGCGGAGACCCAGTTTGGCTGCAATATCGGATTCGCCATCCACCGACACGCCTGCCGCATCCAGCATGCGTGTACCGCCGCCCTGCAAAGCAATATCAAGTGGTTGCTGCGAAGGCAGCTCACGCAGTAGCGCCCATTGCAAATCGGCCCAGCTGGCCACCGGTTCTCCATCGATTGCGCTGATCTCGTCACCGCTATCGAGTCCGGCACGCGCTGCAGCACTCGCAGCAGGCGGCTGCGCAATGATCGGCTTGAGGCCAGGCACGCCATGCATGAATAAGCCCCAATACAGCAACACCGCCAGCAACAGGTTTGCCAGTGGTCCGGCGACCAGGATCAACATGCGCGCGCCCACGCTTTGCCGGTTGAAACTGCGATGCCGATCGGCTTCCGGCACGGGGCCTTCGCGTTCGTCCAGCATTTTTACATATCCGCCCAACGGGAAGCCGGCAATGGCCCATTCGGTGCGGTCTTTTCCCCAACGCCGCGACAGCAATGGCTTGCCGAAGCCAACCGAGAATCGCAACACTTTCACGCCCACCAGTCGCGCCGCTGTATAGTGGCCGAATTCATGCACGACAATAAGTATTCCCAGTGCCACCGCAAATGCCAGCAAGGTCGTTAACAGTGTCATGATCTACGCTCGCGCCTGTTGCGTTTCGAGGAAGAAATCCGCATCGGCACGCGCCTGCAGATCGGCCTGCACCAGATCATCCATGCTGCCCGGCTCTCCGCCTGATGCACGCGACAATGCATATTCAATCGCTGCGGGTATGGTCATATAGGATGCATGCCCGGCCAGAAATGCTGCCACCGCTGATTCATTGGCGGCATTCAATACGGCAGGCAACATGCCGCCACTGGCCAGCGCGTCAAAGGCCAGTTTAAGACAGGGGAAGCGTGCGTAGTCCGGGGGTTCAAAGGTGAGCCCGCGCCCGAACAGGTCGAGCGCCGATACGCCCGCGTCGATACGCTCCGGGAAACCCAGCGCATAGGCAATGGGAGTGCGCATGTCGGGGTTGCCGAGTTGTGCGATGACCGAGCCATCCAGATAATCGACCATTGAATGAATCACGCTTTGCGGGTGGATGACCACCTGGATCTGTGCGGGCGTGGCGTTGAACAGCCAGTGCGCCTCGATCACTTCCAGACCCTTGTTCATCATGGTGGCGGAATCCACCGATATCTTTTTGCCCATTACCCAGTTGGGGTGCGCACAGGCCTGCGCCGGCGTGACGTGTGCCAGCTCATTGAGCGGTGTGGTACGGAACGGACCGCCCGAAGCGGTGAGCAGAATACGGCGCACACCGCAGGCTGCAAGGTCGCCGCAAAAATGACGCGGCAGCGACTGGAAAATTGCGTTGTGCTCGCTGTCGATCGGTATCAATTCGGCACCGCCTGCAGCCACTGCCTGCATGAACAGGCTGCCAGCCATCACCAGGGTTTCCTTGTTGGCAAGCAGGATGCGCTTGCCGGCTTGGGCTGCTGCCAGCGCCGGACGCAAACCTGCGGCACCGACGATTGCCGCCATCACTGTATCCACTTCGGGTAACGCGGCAATCTGCTCCAGTGCAGCTATGCCCCATAATACTTCGGTCGTACTACCCATTGCTTTGAGTATTTCGCGCAGACGTGCAGCGCTGGCCGCATCCAGCACCACGGCATAGCGCGGAGAATGCACCAGGCACTGCTCGGCAAGCTTGTCTAACTGGTGATTGCCGGACAGCGCCACCACATTGAAACGGCCCGGGTGACGTGCAACCACGTCCAGGGTGTTGACCCCGATCGTGCCAGTCGCGCCGAGTATGGTGAGATAACGTACGCTCATATCAACGCCCGTGTCAGTAACTGGCCGTGTAACAGTATCAGCGCCGATACCGGCAAAGCGGAGGTCAGCGCATCGATACGGTCCAGCATGCCGCCATGCCCGGGCAGCAAGTTGCCGCTGTCCTTGGCGCCGGCCAGACGCTTGATCCAGGACTCGAACAGATCGCCCAGTACGCTCAAATAAAATACCAGCCAGACAAATAACGCCGATGGCAACAACCACCCCGCTGGCGATTGCACCCGCCCCCATGCAGCTGCCACACCCAGGATAATCAAGGTATAAACCGTCACCGCCAACCACGCGCCGACAGCACCTTCCCAGGTTTTGCCGGGGCTGATTTGCGCTGCCAGTTTGCGCCGGCCGAAACGCTTGCCAGTGAAATATGCAGCACTATCGGCAATCCACACAACACCCATTAGCAATAACAAGCCGAGAGCGCTGTAGGCACGCAAATCCAGCAGCGCCAGCCACAACGGCAACAGCACCAGCCAGCCGCTCAATACGCGCAATAAAGGCTGCTGCAAGCGCCAGCCGAATGCCAGCCAAAGCGGGGCGACGACCAGCCAGAATGCCGTTGCTGCCAGATAAATCTGCGCATGGTAAGGCCCACCCCATCTGTAAATCAGTACCGCCATCGCAACGCTGCCCAGTGCGTAGCCATTTGCAGTGAACGCAGAAAATCCGGACAGGCGTGCCCATTCACGCGCCCCAAATATCAGCGGCACTGCCATCACCAGTGCCCACCAGGATTGTGGCAACAAAAACAGGCATGCCAGAAAACCCGCCAGCAAGCTCAGGGCTGTTGCCCAGCGCTTACTTAGCATGCTCGACCAACTGTTCGCTGGTGCGGCCAAAACGGCGTTCGCGGTTACTGTAGGAAGCAATAGCCTGATCCAGTGCAGCGGCATTGAAATCCGGCCACAAGGTTGGGGTGAAATACAACTCGGAGTAAGCCAGTTGCCATAGCAGGAAATTGCTGATGCGCTGCTCGCCGCCGGTGCGGATGAACAGATCCGGCTCGGGCGCGTAGTGCATGGCCAGGTGCGGTGCGAGATCCGCTTCGGATATGTGCCTGCCTGCCAGTTCGGGATGTTTTTCCAGCATCGCATTCATTGCCTGCATGATGTCCCAGCGCCCGCCATAATTGGCCGCAATGGTCAGTGTGAGGCGGGTATTGTTGCAAGTGAGGTGTTCGGCTTCGTGGATGAGTTTGACCAGCTTGGGACCAAAGCGCGCAAGGTCGCCCACAACGCGCAAGCGCGCGCCATTCTTGTGCAGCTTGGTGATTTCCCGCTCCAGTGCCAGGGCGAACAAATCCATAAGCATGGACACTTCTTCCTGCGGACGACGCCAGTTTTCCGAGCTGAATGCAAACAGGGTAAGGTATTCCACGCCGCGGTCGCCGCATGCCTTGATCACGTCGCGCACGGTTTCCACACCGCGCTTGTGCCCGGCGATGCGTGGCAGGAAACGCTTTTTCGCCCAACGCCCATTGCCGTCCATAATGATGGCAATGTGCCGCGGTACCGCAGGTGCCTGCGGAATGTCCTTGGTCGAGCTGGTAAAAATACCCACTGAGTTAAGGCCTAGACCGCCATCAGGTCGGCTTCTTTGGCGACCAGCGCCTTGTCGATCTCGGCAATGTATTTGTCGGTGAGTTTCTGGATATCTTCCTGCGCGCGACGCTCATCGTCCTCGCTGATAGCTTTGTCCTTGAGAAGATCCTTGAGTTGGGCATTGGCGTCGCGGCGCACATTGCGCATTGCCACCTTGGCGTTTTCGCCTTCGGTTTTCACCAGCTTGATCAGGTCACGGCGACGCTCTTCAGTGAGCGCAGGCATCGGCACACGGATCAGATTGCCCTGGCTGGATGGGTTCAACCCCAGGTCGGCATCACGGATTGCCTTCTCCACCGCACCGACCATCTTGCCTTCCCACGGCTGCACGGCAATGGTACGCGCATCCATCAGGGTGATATTGGAAACCTGGTTGATTGCGGTCGGGTTGCCATAGTAATCCACCATGACATGGTCAAGTATGCCGGTATGCGCGCGGCCGGTACGCACCTTGCCCAGATCGGTCTTAAGCGATTCCAGGCTCTTGACCATTTTTTGTTCAGCGGTTTTTTTGACGTCTGCAATCATGAATAACTCCTGTTAACACTGCGCCAGAACCAGCGTTCCTTCGTCTTCCCCCGTCACAAAACGCGCCAGCGCACCGGTTTTGAAAATACTCAATACTGCCAATGGCATATTCTGGTCACGGCACAGGGTGAACGCCGTGGCATCCATTACCTTCAGGTCTTTCTGGATCGCCTCGTCAAAACTCAGCCGCTGATAGCGTGTGGCAGCCGGATCCTTTTTCGGGTCAGCGCTATATACGCCATCGACCTTGGTAGCTTTGACCACGATATCCGCGTTCATTTCCATGCCGCGCAAGGCTGCAGCAGTATCGGTGGTGAAAAACGGGTTGCCGGTGCCGGCACCGAAAATCACTACCGTGCCTTCTTCCAGATAACGCAGTGCCTTGCCGCGAATATAAGGCTCGGCAACTTGCTCGATATTGAGCGCTGATTGCACCCGGCTGGGTACACCCACGCGCCGGAACGCATCCTGCAATGCCAGCGCGTTCATCACCGTGGCCAGCATCCCCATATAGTCGGCTGTCGCACGATCCATGCCCGCAGCGCCCGGGGCCACACCGCGAAAAATATTTCCGCCGCCGATCACCACAGCCACTTGCACGCCCATATCCACCACCGACTTGACCTCTCCCACAATGCGGGCAATGGTGTCACGGTTGATGCCATAGCTGTCGTCACCCATCAGGGCTTCGCCCGACAGCTTCAGCAGGATGCGCTTGTACACCGGGGCGCTCATGGCGTTAAACCTTGGCGGCTGCGGCCACTTCAGCAGCGTAGTCCACCACTTTTTTCTCGATGCCTTCACCCACTACAAACATGGTGAAACCGTTCACCTTGGCCTTTTTCTCGGCCAGCAGCTTTTCCACGGTCTGATCGGGATTTTTCACGAACGGCTGACCCAGCAGGGTCACTTCGGCCAGATACTTGCTGATACGGCCTTCCACCATTTTAGAGACGATATCGGCGGGCTTGCCTGAGTCGGCTGCCTGCGCAGTGTAGATTTCGCGCTCTTTTTCCAGCAAGTCGGCGGACACCTGGTCTTTGGATACGCAGATCGGCTTGCTCGCTGCGATGTGCATGGCAATATCTTTACCCAATGTCTCATCACCATCCAGATCCACCATCACGCCGATTCTGGAACCATGCAGGTAAACAGCCAAACGACCTGCCGTAGTGTAGTATGCGGCGCGGCGAATGCTGAGATTTTCGCCCAGTTTCATGATCAGGGCCTGACGCGCTTCCTGGACGCTGCCACCGGCAGGCAGGGACATCTCGGACAGTGCGGCCGCATCGGTAATGCCGCTTTGCGCCGCCAGTTGTGCAACCGCTGTAGCAAATGCCAGAAAATCCTCGTTTTTGGCGACGAAATCGGTTTCACAATTGATCTCTACCAGCGCACCGGTTTTTCCATCAGCGCTGACAAAAGAACCGATCACACCCTCCGCCGCTATCCTTCCCGCGGCCTTGCTGGCCTTGGCACCGCTCTTGATGCGCAGCAGATCTTCGGCAGCACTCATATCGCCATCGGTTTCAGTCAATGCTTTTTTGCATTCCATCATGCCCAAGCCGGTGCGCTCACGCAGATCCTTGACCATGCTTGCAGTAATTTCAGCCATGCCTTACTCCTTGGGTTCTTAATTCAAAATTCAAAAACTTATTACAAAAAAAGGGGCGTACGCCCCCTTTTTTCCAGAAAGGCCAGCTTATTGCGCTGCAGCTTCTCCGGAGGCCTCCACCTCAACAAATTCTTCGCCTTCACCCAGAATGTCGCTGATCACCTGGCTCCGGCCTTCCAGCACCGCATCAGCCATGCCGCGGGCATACAGGCGAATCGCACGGTTGGAGTCGTCATTACCGGGGATGATGTAATCCACACCCAGAGGACTATTGTTTGTATCCACCACGCCGATGACGGGGATCCCCAGCTTGTTGGCTTCGGTCACAGCACCTTTCTGGTAACCCACGTCGATCACCAACAGCGCATCGGGCAGCGCGCTCATCTCCTTGATGCCGCCTAGGCTGCGATCCAGCTTGTCAAATTCGCGCTGCAGCACCAGGACTTCTTTCTTGGTCAGCTTGGAATTGACATCGCCCAGCATGGCCTCCAGATCCTTCAGACGCTTGACGGATTGCTTGACGGTTTTGAAATTGGTCAGCATGCCACCCAGCCAGCGGTGATCCACATAGGGCATACCGGCGCGCTCAGCTTCTTCGCGCACAATTTCGCGCGCTGAGCGCTTGGTACCGACAAACAGCACAGTACCCTTGTTGGCGGACAATTTGCGCACGAATTTCAGCGCATCCTCGAACATCGGCAAGCTTTTTTCAAGGTTGACGATGTGGATTTTGTTGCGATGACCGAAGATGTACGGTGCCATCTTCGGGTTCCAGAAACGGGTTTGATGGCCGAAGTGAACACCGGCCTCCAGCATTTGACGCATGGTAATGGACATAGATTTTCCTTTAGGGTTAAGCCTCCAGCCGTCGCCCAACACCCCGCATGGGGCACCCTAAGCTATTGACGACTGTGCGAATTTTGATGCGCACCATGCACACCAAGGGCGTAATTCTAGCACGTCAGCAACATTCTCGGCAACGCGCATATGGCTTAACTGAAGGCATGGAATTGCAGTGCCGCAAGATTGGCATATACGCCACCCAGCGCAATCAGCGACGCATGCGTACCTGTCTCCACAATTTCACCATTTTCCATCACGATAATCCGGTCGGCACGTTGCACTGTCGCCAGGCGGTGCGCAATGATGAGCGTGGTACGACCAATCAATGCCGCCTCCAGCGCGCTTTGCACCAGACGCTCGGATTCGGCATCCAGCGCACTGGTCGCCTCGTCCAGCAACAATAGCGGCGGATTTTTGAGCAATGCGCGGGCGATGGCGATACGCTGGCGCTGCCCGCCCGACAGGCGTACGCCACGTTCGCCAAGAAAGGATTGATATCCTTGCGGAAGTTTCTCGATGAATTCATGCGCTGCAGCCATTTTGGCGGCTGCAATCACTTCGGCATCGCTGGCTTCGATGCGGCCATAACGGATATTCTCCAGCGCATTGGCAGAAAAAATTACCGTATCCTGCGGCACAATGCCGATGGCTGCGCGCAGGTCATGCAAATCGAGCTGTCTGATATCCACGCCATCCAGAGTGATCAATCCGTGTTGCGGATCATAAAAACGCAACAACAACTGGAACAGCGTGGTCTTGCCCGCGCCGGACGGGCCGACAACCGCCACGGTCTCGCCCGGCTGGATGGCTAGCGACAAGTGACTCAAGGATGCAGTGAGTGGCCGCGAGGGGTAGTGGAAAGTGACCTCCTGCAGCATCAGTGCAGCGCCATTGTGAGAGCGCGGCGGCAATTTCTGCGGCAGCGCGGGAGGCTGGATCGGCGAATGCGCTGCCATTAATTCCAGCAATCGTTCGGTCGCACCTGCCGCTCGCTGCGCTTCACCCAGCACCTCCGAGAGAGCCCCGATGGCACCCGCCACGATCGCGGCATAGAGGATAAACTGCCCCAGTTCTCCGCCGCTCATCTGGCCGTCGATCACTGCGTGCGCACCCAGCCACAGCACGAACACGATGGCACCAAACACCAGCAAGATCGCCAGCAAAGTCAGCATGGCGCGCGCACGAATGCGCCGCATCGCGGTGTTGAAAGCATTTTCAACCAAGCTGCTGAAGCGGCTGGATTCCATGGCCTCATGAGTGAATGCCTGTACCGTTGGCATCGCGTTGAGAATTTCGCCTGCCATTGCTGACGCATCGGCAATGCGGTCTTGCGAGTCGCGCGACAGCTTGCGCACACGCCGGCCAAAAATAACGATCGGCAGCACCACGACAGCCAGCAGCACAATAATGATGGACGACAGTTTGACGCTGGTAACGAACAGCATCGCCAGACCACCGACGAAAAGCAAGGCGTTGCGCAGGGCCATGGAAATGCTGGTGCCGACCACTGCCTGAATCAGCGTGGTATCAGTGGTCAGACGTGACAATACCTCGCCACTCTGCGTCGTTTCAAAAAACTGCGGGCTTTGACTTACGACGTGCCTGTATACCGCACTGCGGATATCGGCAGTCACGCGTTCACCCAACCACGACACCATGTAAAAACGCGCCGCCGTGGCTACGGCGAGAATGCAGGCCACTCCGAACAGCGCGAGGAAATAGGTATTCACATGCTGGATGCTTTTTGCGCCGGCTGCTCCAAAGCCGAGATCTATCATCTGCTTGAACGCATACGGAATGGCAAGTGTGGCACCGGCTGCAACCAGCAGTGCAATGCCGGCCACGAGAAACTCCCGTTTATAGGGCACCAGAAAAGGCAACAGGCCCTTGAGGGTGGCCAGACTGCTTTTTGGAGTTGATCGGGTATGGGGCATAGGGATTATTCAAGACTCTATCGAAAACATCACACATCGTCGTCGGTTAGCGACAGGAAAAAAACAGGCATCACTTTGATTTAGTTAATATTAAATAAAAATAGCTGAATTTACCGTCGCTCAGCGGCGACAAAATCCACCCTTCTGGCAACGTTCTATCACCCGCTTTTAAGTTATCCAGCTGTTTATTCTAGATATTTTATAAATGGCGCATATTTTGCATACGGACTCAAATCTACGGCGGCATTTTTACCGTAGCCACTTTCCGCGACTCAATTCCTTCGAGAGGACGATCCATTATGCTCAAGAATTTCATGCAGCCAACCCACGTCAAGCCCACTCACCACAGCATGAATAATTCATTATTGGATACGCCAAAGCCATTGGATAGTACGCCCAAACCACTCGAAACTTCTGCGAGCGCAAAACCTGCATCGCATGAAGAAGGCAACAAACTCATCGTAGGGCCCAACATCAAGCTGAAAGGTTCAGAAATCACCGATTGTGAAATTCTGGTTGTGGAAGGCCGCGTGGAAGCTTCCATGAATAGCCGCGATATCCGCATCGCCGAAGGTGGCGTTTTTTCCGGCACCGCGGAGATCGACGTCGCCGAAGTGCGTGGTCATTTTGAAGGTGAACTCACGGCCCGCAAGCGGCTGGTGATTTATGCCACCGGGAAAGTTACCGGTCAGATCCGCTATGGTGCGCTGAAGATAGAGGAAGGCGGTGTTCTCTCGGGAGATGTGGCAACACTCTCAACGCCGCAGGCCAGCCTGGTTAAAGTACCGGAAATTACCATTGAGGAAAAACCGGAAGCTCATCAGGAAAACGTTTCCGGCCCCACTCAAACATATCCGGCTTCCGTGCTCGCCAAAAACTCGGCGGGCCGCCGCCAAGGTTAACCCGTTACACAGCCCTTACCTGCCCCTCTCCAGTACAACTGCAGGTAGGGCGCACCGCCTAATGCTAACGCCAAGTCACTAAATACGAGGACCGCCCCGGCGGTTCTTGAGCCGCGTAAGCAGTGTTTTGCAGTTGACCTTCACGACGTGTTTGCGGGCAAAAAGATTACGGTGGGCGAAGTCTTCAAGGGCTTTGCTGTCCTCTGTCAAGGTATGGATATGCAGGCTCGCCATATCGCTCATGATGTACAGACTGCGTACTTCCGGCTGGCGGGCGAGGTCTTCCGCAACCGCTTCAATCCCTTGAGGATCAACTTCCACATCAAAAAACGCCGAAACGCTACTACCGATTTTTTCCGGATTAACGATCAGGGTAAATTTCTCGATCACACCATCCGTGATCATCTTTTGTACGCGGTCGCGTACATGCACTCTGGAAATTCCCAGCTCACGGGCAATATCAGCGAAGCTTCTGCGCCCGTCGTCGATTAATATCCGCAATATTGTTTGGTCCAGCTCGGTCACGGCTTTCCTTTAAAACTTATCCACCGAACAGCATTTGCAGTGCAACCACGAGCAATAGTATACCGAAAGCCCGTTTCAGCCTTGCCACCGGCAGATGGTGTGCCAGCCTTACGCCCAGGGGCGCCACAATGATTGAAGTAACACCTACCGCAAGCAGTGCCGGCAAATCAATATAGCCGAGACTCCAGGCAGGCAAACCCGGATGATGCCACCCCGACAGAACGAAACCCGCCGCTCCGAACAACGCGATGGGAAAACCCAGCGTGGTGGAAATGGCGATGGCGCGTTTCATCTCGACATTGCAGGCATGCAAAAACGGCACGGAAATCGTGCCGCCGCCAATTCCCATCATGGCGGACAACGATCCTATTCCCAGGCCAACGCCCCAGAGTCCTTTGGGGCCGGGTAGCGTCCAGTGCGCAGCGGGTTGCCATTTGGCCAGCAATTGCAGCGACACGAACATCAGGAATACTGAAAATATCATTTTGAGTGTCCCAGCTGGAATGAACCCGGCCAGATAACCACTCACCAAGCCACCGATCAGCGTGGCGGGGACCAGCATGCGTACTACCGTCCAGTCTATCGCACCGCGTTTTTGCTGCGCCCGGATTGCTGATAAAGACGTAAAAATAATACCCGCCAGGGAGGTGCCGATCGCCAGGTGCGTCAGCACATCAGGCTGCACCCCCTCCTGCTTGAAGATCCAGATCAGCGCGGGCACCACCACGATGCCTCCACCCACTCCAAGCATCCCGCCCAACAGGCCAGCGACCACCCCGAGACCAAGGTAAAAAACGATAAACGACATACAGCTTCTCCACTTTCATCAATACACACAAAACGCTCCTCGAATTCCAGGGCCCCTGACATCTAGAAGCTGGCTACTCCACCGTCGCTGCGCGGGTCTGACGCGCCTTCCAGCGCGCCACCTGGGTGCCAAACGATCGCGCCAGCATGCCCCATGGCTTCGTCGAAATCCTGCAATATCTCGATCTGGTGACCGCGTCGGCGCAAGGATTCGACCACCTCTCCACTAAAGCGCGCCTCGAGTTTCAAGCTGTCCGAGGGTCGTCCCCAGGTACGGCCAAGTAACCAGCGCGGTGCATTCACCGCCTGCTGCAATCCCTGCCCATAGACCATTGCACGGGTGAATACGGCTGCCTGGGTTTGCGGCTGACCGTCTCCACCCATGGTGCCGTACACCATCACGCGCCCGTCATGCAGTCGTGCCAAAGCCGGATTCAGGGTGTGAAAGGGTTTGCGCCCCGGCTTGAGTTCATTCAGGGCGCCTTCTTGCAAGGAAAAGCTGCATCCCCGGTTTTGCCAATTAAGGCCACTCTGTTCAAGCACCATACCGCTTCCGAACTCATGATAGATACTCTGGATGAAACTCACGGCCCGCCCCTGACCATCCACCACACCCATCCATACCGTATCGCCAGGGCCGCGGCCATTTCCCCACGGCAGCGCCTGGTCCAGAGTGATGGCTTTCGCCAAAGGGTTTAAAAATTCAGGCTTCAAACAATCTTGCGCGTCGATGCGCATATCCCTGGGGTCAGTAATATATGCATCGCGGACTATAAACGCCTGCTTGGTGGCCTCCACAACGCAATGCACGTAGTCGGCACTGTCCGGCTCCATTTGGTTCAGTCCCATCCGGTCCAGAATCCCGAGGATCATCAGCGATACTGCACCCTGGGTGGGCGGAGGCAGATTGTAGAGCGTGCCCAGGCTGTGTTCCAACGCCAAAGGCTGGGTCAGCTCAGCTCGATAGCCATTCAGATCGGCCAGGGCGAGAGGGCTGCCGCATGCCGCCAGATCTGCCGCAATGGTCTGCGCAAGTTCACCGCGATAGAAATCGTCCAGACCGGCGCGAGCCAGATGGCGCAGAGTCGCTGCCATTTTGGCCTGGAAAAACAGACTGCCTTCCTGAGGCGTTTCCCCATCCATCAGAAAATGTTCGCGGAAACCAGGCTGGCTTTCCAGCTCCGCTTGCTTGGTCCGGGTGCTGCGCATTTGACTGCCGGTGACAGGCACACCCTGCTCCCCGTAGCGGATAGCTTCGGCAAACAGCCGGGATAAGGGCATGCGCCCGTTCCAGCGCCGTTTGCTCAACGCCAGCGCGCATTCCCAGCCTGACACGGTGCCTGCGACAGTATTGGCCGCCAACGGCCCGCGCACCGGAATGGTATCCAGACCCCGTCCGGCATAAAACGATAGGTTCGCTCGCGCAGCCGCACCACCGCATGCATCGATGCCGACCGGCTCCTGCCCCGGCTCATGAATCAGCCAAAATGCATCTCCCCCGAGTCCCGTCATATGGGGGTACACCATCGCAATGGTGGCAGCCGCAGCTACCATTGCCTCTATGGCGTCACCGCCTTCCTTGAGTACGTCGATGGCCGCCCTGGATGCCAGAAAATGAGGGGCGACAGCCATTGCCGTACCAGCTCTCGATATATTTCTCATGGAATGCAGTGACTCAATGTATCTCCGATATTCAAGATTCTTCCGTCAAGGAAAAAGGCGTTCAGGCTAACGCTGGAGCCATTTCAGCATGCTCGGCAGTAACCATACGTTTGCGCCACGACTTGAGCACGAAAAATGCAAGCAAGGCTGTCGCCACATCCATTACCGTAACAATGCCAAAGATGGGTACCCAACTGTGTGTGGCTTCATGAAGCAAGGCGGCGACCGGAGCCCCGAGAATAGCGCCAACGCCTTGAGCCATATACAAAAATCCATAGTTGGTGGTCGCATTGCCGGTACCGAAAATATCCGTCAAGGTAGAGGGGAACAACGAGAATATCTCACCCCAGCCGAAGAACACGACACCCGACAGCAGCACAAACGCCAACGCATTCTCTCTAAAGGCAAGCATCATTACGATCGCAATGGCTTCCAGCATAAACGCAACGGCCATGGTGTTTTCCCTGCCAATATGATCGGAGACCCACCCGAAAAATGGGCGCGTCAACCCATTGGTAAATCGATCAATCGACAACGCCAAAGGCAGCGCCGCCAAACCGAACACCAGCACGTCGCTGACCCCGAAATCCTTGGCAAACGCCCCCATCTGGGAGATGACCATCAGGCCGCCGGTAGACATCATGGCCATCATTACGAACAACAGCCAGAAGACGGGGGTTTTCAGCATCTCTTTCGAAGTGTAATGGCGCGTACTCTGGGAAATGGCCGGACTGGAAGCGTTGATAACCAAGGCCGGCAACTCCGAGGATTTCGGCGCACGACGCAAGCCCTGCGCAACCACCAACCCTACCAGGCCGAGAATCATGCCAAATACCGTCAGGGCGTGTGCATAGCCCGCACTTTTGATCATCGAGGCGATGGGGAAAGTCGTCAATATCGCTCCGAAGCCATAGCCCGCCGCCACCAGCCCTGTTGCAAGACCTCGCTTGTCCGGAAACCATTGCACCATCAAACCGACAATGCCCACATAGATAATCCCTGTTCCCAACCCACCCATCACACCGTAGGAAAGATATAACCCGGCCAGATCATGGGCCGCTGCAGCCAGCACCCAACTGCCGCCCGTCAATATCGCACCTATTGAAATCAGCAATCTGGGCCCAAACTTTTGTATCAAGAAGCCTTGCAGGGGCGAAAGCCAGGTCTGCAAAACAACAAAAATCGAAAAGGTAACCTGCACGGCTGCAAGGCTGGTATCAAGCGAAGATTGCAAGGGTTTCACAAACAGGGTCCAGACATACTGTGAACTCGAAATGGACATCATCGCAACCAGCCCGAAAACCAGCTGCCACCAGCGGTTATGCGACCACTTTGACGAACTCTCTAAATCAGCAACTTTATTCATGTATTCACCTCACTAAAATGTCAGCCCTAACAAAAGATCAGAGCTTTCAGGAGGTCTTTAGCAACATGCATGCTAAACACAAATAATATTGCATTTCAATGCATTAGACAACAGAATAATATCAACCCAGCATTTTTCATACCCTTTCATGCCCGCATTGGTGCGCGACAATCCAGTGTGGTGCACTTATCATTTGTTATTTTTTATCCTTGAATAACTAACATTTGATTATTTTTTTGCTTGCGCTGCTCATTATCAGGAAAAAATCCCGGAGTACCGGAAACAACTGGTTATAAGCATTTTTTTACGGGGACAAGGAATGCACTGGAGAAGTGCGGTGAAAAAAAGAAAATAGCCGGGACCGCATGCTTTTTTCCCGGTAGTAGGGGACAACTGGACGCTAATTTACTTGGCAGCGATCGGACGCTGGGGTGCTGCAGTATGCGTGCCGATAGACATAGAGGATTTTTCGTGGAGGGCCAGAAAAGGAATCCAGCCGCAGATTGCCGCAAATCCGAGAAGACTGAAAATCGTAAGCGCGATTCCGGATATCAACAATATGGGATATAAATTTCTTTTTGATAAGTTCATTCCGAACGCCTTCCCTCGAGGCGATGACACAGAAACCCCGCAGTTACACCATTACACGAAATACCGCCGCATAATCTAACCACGCACACTGAGGTTATTTACAACGTAGGAAACACCCTGTACCTCTGTTGCCAGAACCACAGCCAGCTGTTCCTGTACGGCTTTGCGGACCCATCCGGTCAACTCCACCCCTCCCGCAAAAGTTTCCACATGGATAAATGCCTGACCCATAGACAGGAGCTGCTTCAATGCACGTTGTATATTGGCTGTGATAATCCGGTCATCAACAGCCTTCAATACCTGGATTTGTGAATGGAAGGAGCGTGCGCGGTGTTGCATCTTCATGAATCGTATCCTCTAGCTATTAAACAAAACCCGGTCCAAGCCGCCCGGCATTGCAAACGTTTCTAAGCAGCCCTTGATCATGAGCGACCGAAACCCGCGCTGCTTAATCATTATTTTTGGGAATCAAATTATTGATGACTTTCGTAACTCCTTCTACGCCGGCAGCGATTTTCCCGGCCGCCGCAACTTGCTTGTCATTGTCAATAAACCCGCTCAGTTGTACCGCTCCTTTGTAGGTTTCGACATGTATCTGCAAACCTTTCAGAAGTGAATGTTTGAGTAGACCCGCTTTCACTTTTGCAGTGATCACGCTGTCATCCACATATTTCGCTACCTGGACGCGCTCATTTATTGACTCTGCTTTGACAAACTCGCTTTTGTTCAATTTTCCGTCGCCATTGGTATCCGCCTCTTCAAATGCCTTGCTGGACATTTTGTGTTCAGCAGCTTCCTCCTTGCTGATCAAACCATCCCGATTGGTATCATATTTTTTGAATGTGGAATCTCCGGGCTGGGACAGTGGTGTCCCGTGGGATGCGGTGGCAACCCCAAAAGTAAGAGCCATTCCAACCAGAAAGCTTAAGCAGGGTCTCTTTTTAAGAGTGAATGTGGGGTATTCAAAGCTTAAGCAGGGTCTCTTTTTAAGAGTGAATGTGGGGTATTCCATGAATTGATTCCTTGTTTTATTTGTTCCTCACCACGGGTAGCTGACCGATCATTCCAGATAAGCAACAACCCAAATTTTCTGCCGCCCTAAAGAAAACGAAGCAAAACCCAACCAACTCAATCAGAACTAATCATTCAAGTCGACTTTGGGCGTACCTCGCAGTAATGCTATTTGTTGTTTAGTACTTTGGAGTTCCTGGAGATGGCATGGTCGGTGCGTCGGCCGACGGTACGCTTGCGGTCGCCATGGCATTGGCCAACTCGTCAGGGCTCAGTTTTCCGTCGTGGTTGGCATCAGCCTCTTTGAATACCTGTGCAGGCATGCCCTGTGCCGAGGCTTCTTTAGGGCTGACGAAACTGTCATGGTTTGTGTCAAACAACGACATGGCTGGAGAAACTTCAGTTTTGCTGGCTGGGGCAGCATGACTATGGGCCATTCCGAAAACAACCAATGCGGTTCCCAATGCGAATGCCTGGACTGCCTTATTTTGCAAATTTAATGCTCGATAACTCATCTGTCGCTCCTTAAAGTACGCAGCAATATTGCTGTCTACAAAAATGAGCAATTGTTATGCCATACTGAATTATCGATTAATAACAGTGAGTTACTTATAAAAAAAGGGGTGAGGAACAGGTTTGTGTCGCCTTCCAGCAACATGGATATGGCAGCAGCATGCTAACTTATTGAAAAATATTGGAATACATCTTGTCGCCGAACGGTGACGGGGAAAAGGATTTATGACAGTTTAAAAGTCGCGGCATCAAGTTGATGTCGCTGCAGCAATTTATAGAACTCGGTACGATTGCGTTTGGATAGGCGAGCCGCCTGCGTCACATTGCCGGAAGTGATTTTCAACACTCGTACCAGATATTCTCTTTCGAAGCGCTTGCGCGCTTCTTCGAACGAAACCAGCTGCTCTTCTTCCTTATGCATGGCGTCATATACCAGCACAGAGGAAATAAGCGGCGTGGTAGACAGAACCACGCATTGCTCGACGATATTCATCAGCTGGCGCACATTGCCCGGCCAGGATGCGCTGACCAGCATCTCCATCGCCTCGGGTGCGAAACCATTGATATTCTTTTCGTATTTTTTGGTCAGCGAGGCAAGAAAATGGTTCGCCAGCAAAGGAATGTCCTCGCGCCGCTCCGACAGGGACGGAATGGTTAACGACACTACATTTAGCCGGTAATAGAGATCCTCGCGGAAGTTGCTGGTCGCCACCTCTGCCCTGAGATCACGATGGGTCGCAGAAATAATGCGCACATCCACCGCGACTGTCTGCGCAGAACCCACCGGTCGTATCTGCTTTTCCTGCAGCACGCGCAACAATTTTACCTGCAGCAGCAGCGGCATATCGCCGATCTCGTCGAGGAACAGCGTGCCTCCTTCAGCGATCTGGAACAGCCCTTTATGATCGCGTACGGCCCCTGTAAAAGCCCCCTTCACATGCCCGAACAGTTCCGACTCCAGCAACTGTTCCGGGATAGCTGCGCAATTGACCGCCACAAAAGGTCGATTGGCGCGTTTTCCCGCGTAATGAATGGCGTGGGCGAACAATTCCTTGCCGGTACCGCTCTCTCCGTGTATCAGCACACTTGCATCACCCTCTGCAACGAGCTGCGCCTTGGTGAGAAGATCTTCCATCGCTGCACTTTGCGTAATGATGCCGGCGCGCCACAGTGCCTGGGGCGTTTCAATCTGAGGCGTGATGCCGGGTGAAATTCTGAGCGCCTGGGCAATCTGGGCCAACAGGGTCTTACTGTCGAAAGGCTTGGCCAGATAACCGAAAACACCACGCTGCGTGGCTGCAACCGCATCTGGAATCGTGCCATGTGCGGTCAGGATAATGACCGGCAAGGTGGGTGTAGTACGATGAATGTGCTCAAACAAAGCCATGCCGTCCATACCGCCCATCTGCATATCGGTGATCACCAGTTGCGGGCGCGACACATCCAGACGATTGAGTGCTGACTCGGCATTTTGCACCGTCTCCACTTCATAACCGGCAGCAGCCAACCGAATCGAGAGCAACTCCAGCAGATCGGCATCGTCATCGACAACCAGGATTTTTAGTTTGGATTCAATCATGGTTTTATAGTAATTCCGCGCCTATCCCGGCGGATAAGATTTTTTTCCATATTCTTGATGCCATCAACCTGTCCTTGCAATGCATCGACCCGTTTCTGCTCATCTTTCAGTTTTTGCGACAGATCATCTGCATTATTATTGGCACGTTGCTGTTCTGCGAGCATCATCGCCATCATGTTTGCCAGACCACGCAAGCTTGGTGAAGGCGCTTTGGTTTCTTTGCTCACTTCGTTGAGCAAACCAAGCGCGGCTGCCGTATCGTGGAATGGCGTATTAGGCATCGAAAGAAGTAACGCTACCCGCACTCGATTTACATCCGTTTTGGATTGCGCCAGACCCTGCCGCGCTTTGTCATATTCTTTAATCAGTTCCGGCGCTGGCTGTTTACGCAAAAAATCGTAATACAGCATCAACTCTTCCACATGACTGGTCACGAGCAAGGAAGGCGACCACCCCGTAGCTGAAAGATGCGAAGGGTTTGTCGGCAAGTTTGTACATGCTGCAAGGGACACCGACATAATAACGGGGAAAATCCAGAATCGTTGCAGAATGTCAGACATGTGCGCCTTCCGAATTACCGATCGGTAACAACAAACGAAAACAGGCACCAGCGCCATCTTGTTTCAAAAGCTCGATCTCCCCTCCGTGCGTACGCGCATATTCGCGGGCGATGGATAACCCAAGACCGGTTCCCTGGACATGCATATCCGGCGCCTTGCGCCCCTGATAAAAAGGCTCGAATACCTTCGCATGATCTGCTTCCGCCACGCCTGGACCCGAATCCGCAACCTCCAGCCAAACCGACTCGCGAACCCGCCTCACATTGATTTTAATATGCCCTCCTGGAGGAGAAAACTTCACCGCATTCGACACGAGATTATCCACAATAATGCCAATTTTTTGTTTGTCACATTCAACCACCAGGTCAGAGCATGTCAGTTCAACCTGCAGGTTTTTGTTCATGATTGCGAGTTTCTGATCCTGCAACACATCCTCTACAATTTTTTTCAATGCCGCCGAGCATTTTACAAGCCCGTTTTGTCCGTTTTGAAGCGCGCTGTAATTAAGCAAATCCTCGATGCGTTTTTGCAATTGTATACTGTTGGTGTAAAGAATATTTGCGATCTGGCGCTGCTTCACGCTCAACTCTCCAGCCACCCCTTCCACCAGCAAATCAGCGCCCTCGCGCATGGCCGTGAGCGGTGTCTTGAGTTCATGCGAAACATGGCGCAGAAAGCGGGTCTTCTGCTCTTCCACTTCCAGCAGGCGGCGGCGCATCCAGTCCAGCCTTTGCCCAAGGTACCTTAAATCCTGCGGACCTTCCACGCTCACGGCTTTGGAAAGTTCACCCTCTCCCATGGTCCTGATGGCGGCATCGATCTGTCGAATCGGACGCGCAATCAATACCGAAAAACCGAGCGCCAGCAGAATAGCAAACGGGACCAGCGCAAGCAGTTGCCATACCACAATCGATCGTGCATGCCAGGCCATGTCCTGCATTGCAGTCACTTCGTGCTCAATCAACGCATAACCGCTAGACGAGAAAGCGCGTGCCGTATCCAGCAATGGCACAAAATCACTGACGATTTCCTGCAAGCCCTGTGATGATCGGCGCGCCGAAGATACCTGCTGAAAAATGGCTGATTCGGAAGCTGTGAGTCGGTCCAGCACCTGTTTCTGATCCGGGCGCAAAGACAATGCAGAGAGACTCATCGCCGTACTCACGAATTTCGCATGCGCCTGGAAATAACCCTCCAGCAAGGATGCATCGCCGAGGATCAGCGTTTGTCGCACACTACGTTCCATGGTGGAGATTTCATCCAGCAGGACGCGGCTGCCATGCGCGATCTGTGCTGCCTGGTAAACCGCTTTGCGGCTCTGCTCGGCCAGTTTATCAATAGATAAAGCGCTATTGATGAGGGCGATGATAAGCGGCAGGGCCACCAGAACAAATCCGATGAGAATCAGTTTCAGGAAGGACTTGGGATTATGCCGGAGCAATCCCTTGGAAACGGGCGCGGACTCATCCTCCAATTCAACGAGCGGCGTGCTTGCTTTCATATCCTGAATCCTCTAGCCGGATTTGTGCATTGCCGGCCGTTTCAATCGCCCGGCAATCGCGACAAAGCGTGACAAGTTTAAGGACGACACGCATCGTTTGTTCAGCCAGATCGGACGGGCAGGGCAACCCGGCCCTGCCCTGAAGTTCACTTAACGGAATCTGGTCAGTTCCGGGTCATCAATTTTCTGTTCAGGCAAACCTGTCATGGCTGGCAATTCCGACAATTTAGGCATGCCATTCTTGACCATTATCTTGCCACTCTTGTCTTTCCACACGATACCTGGCGTACCGTTAAAACCGAATTTTTGCATCAACTCGGCATTTTTTTCCAGTTTCTTGGCAATCTCGGGATAAGCGCTGGCCGTGTATTTTGCCGGAGGATTTTTTTCCTTGCCGAAATTCTGTTCATTCGCGCGGAATGCTGCGGTCGGATTCGCCGAGGCCAGCATTTCTATCGCTTTGGGCAGACTGGTCGGCGCGAGGTATGCAACCGGCACCCAGCGGACTTGCAAACCAGCCGCCTCATACGGCTGCAGCGCTTTCCAGGTCATATGGCAAAACGGACAGTTTGGATCGAAGAACGCATACAGGATGCCTTTAGGCGCCTTGGCGCCTTCCACGATCATCGTGGTTTTTTCCAGATCCTTGAAGACAGCCGAAAAATCCGGTTTCGGGATATATTTCTCGGCATATTCCTGCGACAGATTGGCGCCGCTCTCGCTGATCATCAAACCCGCCACCAGGGTTTTATTGTCCGGCGTAGTGAATACAATGGAGTATTGTCCCTCGCGGGAAAGAACCCAGCCTGTCATACCCGAAGCGGCAGGGAAAGATTTTGCAACCTTGACGCCCTGATTAACGGCGGTCTGAATGACCTTGGGATATTCGGCCGCGAATACGCTGGTGGAAAGGCCCAGTACTATTCCAAACAAGGCTGTTTGTTTCAATGATAATTTCAATTTCATTCCTTTTTGATTGATGACGATCAGGAAGCTGGCGATTTTTTCCGCTGCCCATTGCGATTGCTTTGAAAAGCGCTCCCCATTTAGGGAACGGTAATGTCATTTAGTTCATATTGACAAATGCGCTGAGGAAAAAGCCTTCGTTAGCGGCCTTGAATGTATCCATAAACAAGCAGAACGGCAATGCATCTGAATTGGGCGGCCAGTTGTGGATGCTCACAGGCTATAAGTTGGCCACCCCGTTTCCCTCGGGACAAAAACTCATCCAGCGCTCGTCAACGCAGCGATTCCTGCGCCCGCAAGTACTACTGCTGCGCCGATTCGCATGGCGGCCATGAAACCGGATACCGCATCACCGCCTGCCGCATAAATGGCACCAAGCACCGCCACACCCAGGGTCGCACCCACCATCCTGGCAGTGTTCACCAGCGCGGCGGCAGTACCG
This sequence comes from Sulfuriferula sp. GW1, assembly GCF_047300855.1. Taxonomy (GTDB): domain Bacteria; phylum Pseudomonadota; class Gammaproteobacteria; order Burkholderiales; family Sulfuriferulaceae; genus Sulfuriferula. The sequence goes on along the minus strand of NZ_CP170197.1, from coordinate 917,365 downwards.
GCGCGAGATGATTCCACGGCGGCCACCGCGGCTGCCAGAACCGGGCCGGTATTCAACGCCATGCCTATTCCGGTCAACAGTAGCCCAACCACCGCTATTCCAAGTGGCCGGCCTGCCTGGGTAAAGGACAGAGTCCCTATCCCGCAGCCGATCAGGGCCATGCCGCCGGCCATCATGCGGCGCGATCCGAAACGGCCGCTCCAGGCGCCTGATTTGTGAGATAGCGCGATAAATGCCAGGGACATGGGCAGCAATGCAACACCTGCCCAGGAAACACTCAGGGTGCCAGACATCTGCCAGACCATCGGCAATAGAAACAGCACGCCGTACATACCGAAGGTCATGGCTGCTGCGACAGCGATAGCGCCACCGAACCTTCGGTTGCGGAACAATTGCAGCGGCATCATCGCAGCCTGTCCCGCACGATTTTCGACGAACAGAAACAACAGCAGGCACAGCCCGCACGCTACAGCACTGATACTTGCAATATATCCATGCTCGATCACCGCCATGGACAATCCTGCCAATGCCAGCCCGGCAAAAATCTGCCCGGGCAGATCAATGTGCCGGCCATGTGGATCAGAGGATTCTGGAATCACGCGCGGTGCCAGCCATAGCACCGCCAGACCAATCGGGGCGATCAGCAGGAACACGCTACGCCAGGTGGCCAGCTTGATCAGCAAGCCGCCCAGCGTGGGACCGATAGCCAGGGCGGCTCCGTTCGTGCCTGCCCAGATACCTATCGCATGGGCGCGTTGCTGCGGTTCGACCCAGATGACTCGAATGAGGGCAAGCGTGCCGGGCAGTAACAACGCCGCGCCGGTTCCTGCAATGACCCGGCCGCCGATCAGCACGCCGGTACTCGGCGCCAGCCCGCACAGGAGTGTACCGATTGTGAAAACAGCCGCTCCCACCATGAGCATGCGCCGGCGGCCGAACAAGTCAGCCAAAATTCCGCCCGACATCAGCAATACGGCGTAGGTCAGGTTGTAGCCGTCCACCACCCATTGCAGCGATGTCAGCGGTGCATGCAGGGCCACGCCAATGGCATGCACCGCCAGATTGACCACCGATGTATCCACCTGGACCATCAAGACTCCCAGGCACAGAGTCAACAGAATCAGACCGCGGCTTTGGGTATCGACTGCAAGCTTATTTAACGCTGTGGTCACACCAACTCCTGGCAGGCGAGCCGCGTTTGTACTCAGGCTTATGGGATATGAAACTTTAGGGCGGATTCGATCCAGGGTCAATCAAATCCGATTTTACCGTCGAGATGGCATGTGATTAATGGCTTACACGCCTTCGGCACACAAGCCATTGCGGATTTGACGCTTGCGCAACCTTACTCTACACCGTGATCAGTTCCACACTGTCCCTTTTAATCAGGAAGGTCTTCAGCGTATAAAGTTCCGCCTGCGGCTGGCGGATGGTGGTCACCGCCTTCATGGTACAGGTAACCCCACCCTGTTCGACATCCATCAGGCAATAGCCATGGGTCGATGAGTTGAAGAATTTCATGTGCGGGTTCCCCGCAATCAGCAGGCCTTCCACGCCTACCCCGGGTGGCGTGGGGATAGGGACAGGGAGAGGCGCGCTGGAAAGTGGAACCTGGGACAGGGCAAGCTCGCTAAAATTGGCGGAACTGATCGACCCTACCACCAGTTCCACGCCCACGGGCTCCGAGGCGTCGTCGAAGTTCGGCTTCAGATAGCCGGCGATGAAGCTATGAATGTCGCCGGTGATGGCGACAAAATTTTTTACTCCATAAAAACCGATATTGGACAGAAGCCTGGCTCGCTCCGCCGGATAGCCGTCCCATTGGTCCAGCGTCACGAAAACCGGCCCGACCTTCATCTGCATGGCAGTGACTTCGTTGGCCCAGAATTTCCAGGTCGCCGTACTGTTGCGCACGGTGTCCAGGAACCAGTCGCGCTGGGTGCCGCCGAGCATGGTGCGCGTCGCGTTCTCAGCTGCGGCGCAACGCTGGGTGAGGTAGCGCTGGCTGGTCGCGTCACCGCAGGGCGGCCCGTCGCGGTACAGCCGCTCATCGGTTGCCACCAGATCCATGAGGTTGCCGAACCGGAAGGTGCGGTAAACCTGCACCGAGTCCAGCGGCGCTGCCGCCGGATCGAAGGGTACGTCCGCCACGCCGTACTCCACCCACGCCTGGCTGGCTGCCTGCCTCAGCGTCGGGGTGGGCGCGTCGGGATTGGGGTTGTTGTCAGGGTGGTAATCCTGGTAACAATCGTTGGCGAATTCATGGTCGTCCCAGAGCTGGATGAAGGTGAAACGCTCGTGCACCGCCTGCAGGTTGGGATCGGTCTTGTATACCCGGTACAGGTGCCGGTAATCCTCCAGCCCGGCGGCCGCGCTGCCGCCGCTCGGCAAAGGCGGCACGGAACGCACCTGCGCGTTCTGAAAGCTGGGATCGGCCACGGTCTCGTAGATATAGTCGCCCAGGAACACGACAAAATCCGCGTCTTCCTTCGCCAGATGTGCCAGGGCTGTGTAGTAGCCATTGGAATAATCCTGACAGGAGATGAAGGCGAACCTGATCCGTTCCAGGCTGGCGCCGGCTTCCGGCAGGGTCTTGAAGCGTCCCACGCGGCTCGCGCACTGGTTGTAGATGAAGCGGTAATAGTAAGTCCGCAATGGCTCAAGTTTCCTGTGCTGGATCGGCAGCTTGACGGTGTAGTCGTGGGCACCGTTGAGCGACGCGCGCCCGCGGATGACAACGCTGCCCGACAGGAACCCGGCATCGCTGGCGATCTCGAAAGCAACCGATCCGGGCGCAGCCGGATCGATCGCAGCGGGATCCACCCGTGTCCACAACACGATCCCATGGGGGCGCGGATCGCCGCTGCTGACGCTCAGGCTGAAAATGCGATTGGGCGCAATGGCCGGATCGACCTGGAATTCCTGGTCATAAAGCAGGGGGTCCACAAAACTGACCGGATTGCTGTAGCCATTCAGGATATCCGCGGCCGCAGAACGCCCGGAAACCAGCCATGCAACAGCTCCCGTCGTTCCCAGCCCTTTGAGAAAACCTCTTCGATTCATGCCATTTCCGCCCATTCATTTCGTCAGCCGCAAAGACTACTGGCGGTCTGTTGCAGCAATATGACCGGGCAATATCAAGCAATGGCGCCGGGTTCAATTGGTCGGGGAACAAGTTCGTGGCCGCCGTGTCGGAATTTATCCTATCGACGAAGCGAAAGGAGATGATCATGAAAGCTGTCATGTATGAAGGCGTACGCAGCATGAAGGTTTCCGAACAGCAGCGCCCCGCGGTCGCCGGTCCGAAGGATGCGGTACTGCGGGTGACGACCACGGCCATTTGCGGCAGCGATCTGCATATGTATGAAGGCCGCACCGCGCTCGATGCGGGGCACATGGTGGGTCACGAGATCATGGGCGTCATCGAGGAGGTAGGCGAGGCAGTCACCAGCATCCGGAAGGGAGACCGCGTGGTGCTGCCCTTCAATATCGCCTGCGGTTAATGTTACAACTGCCATCGCGGCTATACCAACATGTGCCTCACGATGAATGAACAGAAAGCCCACGCAGCCTACGGCTATGCCGGCATGGGCCCTTACAAGGACGGCCAGGCGGAGTATGTCATGGTGCCGAACGCGGATTTCAACTGCCTGAAACTGCCGGGCCAGCCTTTCGATCAATGGGAGGAGGATTTCATCCTGCTGGCGGATGTCTTCCCCACCGGCTATTACGCGACCGAACTCGCCCAAGTCGGTCCGGGCCGGAGCGTGGCCATTTTCGGGGCCGGCCCGGTGGGGTTGATGGCGGCGCTGAGCGCGTCTATCAAGGGCGCGTCGGAAATTTACGTCGTCGATTTCATTCCCGAACGGCTGAAAAAGGCGCAGGAACTGGGCGCCACGCCGATCAACGCACGCGACGGCGATCCGGTGGAGCAGATATTCCAGCGCCGGCAGGCGGCGGCGCCGCTGCAGCAACGGCTGCGTCCGGGCGAGGAAAAACTCAAGGGCGTGGAGTGCGTGATTGATACGGTGGGCTACCAGGCCCGTGACGACAAGGACTATGACCGCGAGAAGCCGATGCAGGTGCTGGACAACATGATCCGGCTCGTCAACCCGGCCGGTCATGTCGGCATTGTGGGCGTTTACATTGCCCCGGATCCGGGCGCGGAAAGCGAGCAGGCGAAGCATGGCATCTTCCCGCTCCCGCTGGCCGAACTCTTCGACAAGGCGGTCACCATCGGCATGGGCCAATGCCCGGTCAAGCAATACAACGAGTATCTGCGCGACCTGATCATCGCCAACCGCGCCAAGCCGAGCAAAATCGTCAGCCATCGCATCCAGATCGATCAGGCGCCGGAGGCGTACAAGAAGTTCGATGAACGGATCGACGGCTACACCAAAGTGCTCATCCAGTTCAGGGAAAAAGCGCGCGCCGCCGCGTAATCAGAGAATGCCACCCTGCCCCATATGGTGCGGGGTGGCAGCGGAGCGTAGCACCGGCTACGGACAGCTTCATTGAGCACTATTTCCTGCCCACCATTTATCCCGCAGGACTCACAAGCAATATTCAATTCTGGCTAGCCGGTTTCATCGTGCTCGCCAATGCCGCAATTTACGGGTGGTTTATTTTTCGGCTTTGGGTTCGGGAAGATCAAGAATCTACTGACCTGTCTGCGCAAGGTCAGCGCAGCACGGACCTTGTCTTACCGCCCGTGCCTGATCACTTCCGGCACCGCCTGGCGCAGGTAGTAAGCCATAGACCACAGCGTGAGCACGGCGGCCAGCCAGATCAGCCAGGTGCCAATTTGCTGGGTATCCAGACCCAGGAAAGTTTCATGGAACAGCAGCAACAGGATGGCGACCATTTGCGCCACGGTTTTGAGTTTGCCGATCATCGATACCGCCACGCTGCCGCGTGCGCCGATGCTGGCCATCCATTCGCGCAACGCGGAGATGGTGATTTCACGACCGATGATGATGAGCGCGATGAGCGCATCCACGCGCCCCAGCTTCACCAGCACGATCAGTGCGGCAGCGACCATCAGTTTGTCGGCCACCGGGTCGAGAAAGGCGCCGAAGGCGGAGGTCTGGTTGAGGATGCGCGCCAGATAGCCGTCCAGCCAGTCGGTAATGGCGGCGATGCCAAACATGCCAGCGGCAATCAGGTTTATTTGATGCGGAGTGAGCCAGCCGTCCGGCAGATAGAACACGGCGACGACCAGCGGAATCATGATGATGCGCAGCCAGGTGAGCAGGTTGGGCAGGTTGAGTGGCATGGCGTAAATTTTAGTGAGATATCGGGCTAGTGTAATTCACGGTATATCTTTTCAGCCAGCGCGCGGCTGATTCCCTCGATCTGCGCGATCTCTTCCACCCCTGCATTTTGCAGGCCGCGCAGGCCGCCGAAATTCTCCAGCAGCTTTTGCCGGCGTTTCGGGCCGATGCCGCCAATGTCTTCCAGCGCCGAGTGGGTGCGTGCCTTGCCGCGCCGCGCGCGGTGGCCGGTAATCGCAAAACGGTGCGCCTCGTCGCGGATTTGCTGGATCAGGTGCAGGCCGGGGTGGTCGCCGGGCAGGCGCGTGGCGCGGCCATCGATGCTGATGAGCTGCTCCATGCCGGCCTTGCGCTCGACCCCTTTGGCGACACCGATCAACTCGATGTCGGTGATGCCGAGTTCAGCCATGACCTCGCTGGCGATATTGAGCTGGCCGGCGCCGCCGTCGATCAGGATCAGGTCGGGGCGCCTGGCCTCGGTCTGCTGGATTTTGGTGTAGCGCCGGGTCAGCACATCGCGCATCGCCGCATAGTCGTCGCCGGGAGTGATCCCGCTGATGTTGTAGCGCCGGTACTCGCCATTCTGCATCGCGCCCTTGTCGTATACCACGCACGACGCCACCGTCGCCTCGCCCATGGTATGGCTGATATCGAAACACTCGATGCGCTGCAAATTAGGCAGGACAAGCGCTTCCTGCAGCGCGGTGAGACGCGCCTCTTGCGTGGCTTTTTGCGCGACCTGGCGGGTGATGGCGATGCGCGCATTGCCTTGCGTCATGGCCAGCCAGCTGCGGCGTTCGCCGATGGGGTTGACCTGGATGCTGACCTTGCGCCCGGCCTGCTCGCTGAAAACCGCCGCCAGCGCCTCAGCATCAACCGGTTCGGAAACGATGATCTGCGGTGGAATGGCACGATTGAGATAATGCTGGGAGAGAAAGGCTTCCATGGCTTCTTTGGGGACAACGTCCTGGGCATTTTGCGGGAACAGGGTCTTGTCACCCAGATGCCGCCCGCCGCGTATCATCAGCAGGTTAACACATAGCAGACCCTGCTCGGCCACCACGGCCACTACGTCCGCATCCGCCTGACTCTGGCTGGCTACAAACTGCTTTTCGCGCACTGCGGTGAGGCTCTTGATCTGGTCACGATACAACGCCGCTTCTTCATAGCGCATGGCATCCGCAGACTGCTGCATTTTTTCGGTGATTGACTGCAATACCTCGTTTTCCTTGCCCTCCAGAAACAGCGCGGCATTCTTCACGTCGGCGGCGTAGTCCTCGGCGCTGATCAAATCCACGCACGGCGCAGTGCAGCGCTTGATCTGGTGCAGCAGGCAGGGGCGCGAGCGATGATTGAATACGCTGTCCTCGCAGGTGCGCAGGCGGAACACCTTTTGCAGAATCTGGATGCTGTTGCGCACCGCATAAGAATTGGGAAACGGGCCGAAGCACCGGTCCTGGCGCTGCGGCGTGCCGCGGAAATAGGCCAGGCGCGGATAGCGGTGGCCGCTGAGCATGAGATAGGGATAGGACTTGTCGTCGCGGAACAGGATGTTGTAACGCGGCGATAGCGCCTTGATCAGGTTGTTTTCCAGCACCAGCGCTTCGGATTCGGAGCGCGTGATGGTGATCTCCACGCTGGCGATTTTCGCCACCATCAGACGGATGCGCGGACTCTGGTCGGTCTTCTGGAAATACGAGGCCACGCGTTTTTTCAGGTCGCGCGCCTTGCCCACATACAGCACTTCGCCATCCTGCCCGAGCATGCGATACACGCCGGGTAATCCGGGCAACGTGGCGAGAAATGCCTTGCTGTCGAAACTTTCAGTCTTCATCCAGCAATTTGCCCGCGATTGCCCAGTTTTCTTCCGGCAATTCATCGAAGGCAATATAAGTGTACGAGGCAGGCTTACCCGCCACGCGCTCCAGCGTACCGGTGATTTCTTCGGCGATTTTCTGCTTCTGTTCGCGGCTCAAACTGCCTGCGATGCGGATATTCACATAAGGCATGGCTCATCCCTCCTTGTCAGCACAGATACGCGCAAACACGGCGCGGAACATGTCCGGCGTCAGGCGGCGCGTATTGGTATTGTAACGGCTGCAATGGTAGCTGTCGTAAAGCGTGCGGCCATCGTCCAGTACATGCACCGCGCCATGGCCGAACGCGTGGGATTTGGCTTTCAGCCCCAGCGCCATGAGCACGGCGGCATGCGCGACGCTGCCCAATGCAAGGATGGCCAGATCGCTAGGCAGTGCGGCAATTTCGTGCGCCAGATAACGATTGCACTGGCGAATCTCGGCGGTTTCCGGCTTGTTGGCCGGCGGCAGGCACTTGACCGCGTTGGTGATGCGGCAGCCGTGCAATTGCAAGCCGTCGTCAGTACTCACTGAGGTGGGCTGGCTGGCGAAACCGTAGGCATGCAGGGTTTCGTAGAGCAATATCCCGGCGTGGTCGCCGGTAAACGGCCGGCCGCTGCGGTTGGCGCCGTGCATGCCGGGAGCCAGACCGACGATCAACAGCCAGGGTGCGGCATCGCCAAACGGCGCAACCGGGCGCGCATGATAAGCCGGATGCGCCACGCGCACCTCGTCGAGAAAACCGGCCAGACGCGGGCAGGCACGGCAGCCCAGATCAAAGGACGTCATCAATGATGGTGGCGCGGATAAAACGGAATGCCCACCTGTTCGAGCCCGGCGGCAGGCAGTTCCGGCTGCAGGGTCACGTGGTCGATATCAAAGCGCGTGTGCAGCATTTGCCGTGTGTTGTGGAGAATATCCGGCCAGTCCTGCATGGCGGGAATTTCCAGATGTGCCGACAGCGCAACCTTGCCCGAGGCCAGCGTCCAGATATGCAGGTCGTGCACCGAGTTCACCCCGGCTGTCTGCGCCATCGCCAATCCTACTTCGGGCAGGTCGAGATTTTGCGGCACGCCTTCCATCAGAATATGCAGCGCCTCCCGGAGCAGGCGAATGCTGGAAACCAGGATCAGCGCCACCACGAACAGCGACAGCAGCGCATCGATCGGCAGCCAGCCGGTGAAATAAATCACCGCACCCGCAGCCAGCGCCGCCACCGAGCCCAGCATGTCGCCCAGCACGTGCAGCAGCGCGGCGCGCACATTCAGGGTCTGTTCGCCGCGCGACAAGTGATAGGCGACAAAAATATTCACCGCCAGCCCGATGGCGGCGATCACCATCACAGCCCCGCCCTGCACCGGCTGCGGCGCTTGCAGGCGCGCGATGGCTTCCCACACGATACCCACCATCAACGCCAGCATGAGCACGCTGTTGGCCAGCGCAGCCACCACCTCGGCACGCACCAGGCCGTAGGAATGCCGATACGATGCCGGGCGCTGCGCCAGCCAGCCGGCAAACGCCGCCAGCCCCAGCGCCAACGAGTCGATCAGCATGTGCCCGGCATCGGAGATCAGGGCCAGCGAGCCCGACCACCATCCTCCGCCCGCCTCCACTGCGGCAAATCCCAGGGTCAGCCAGAACGCGATGCCCACACCACCGTGGCCATGGTGGTGATGGTCGTGTCCATGGTGCGCGTGGTCGTGATCGTGATCCTGATGCGTGTCTTCAGCCTTTGCCACAAGTATTACTCCCGTCGGTTTCCCATAAATCTGCGCTGCCATGCCCGATACCGGCGATGGCGTGAACGGCGGCAGCGTAACGTGTCTGCTCGCGTAATTCCGTCATGCCGGGTGGATGCGGTTTGCCGTGCAGGCGCGCGATGCGGGCGATGCTGGTGGGCGGCATGCGCCAGTCCAGATTAGCCAGCACTTCATCGGCAGCCGCGCAGTTGTTGCACACCAGCGCCATGTCGCAGCCCGCTTCGAGCGCGGCGGCGGCGCGTTCGACAATGCTGCCCGCCACGCTGGCGCCTTCCATGGAAAGATCGTCACTGAAAATCACTCCGTCAAAGCCCAGCTCGCTGCGCAATATCTGCTTCAGCCAGTGCGGAGAAAATCCGGCCGGGCGGCTGTCCACGGCCGGGTAGATCACATGGGCCGGCATCACGCCGGTCATGCCATAACCTGCCATACGGCGGAACGGCACCAGATCGGCCTGCTCGATGTCGGCATAACTGCGTTCGTCCACCGGGATTTCCAGATGTGAATCGGCGCGCACGAAACCATGGCCGGGGAAGTGCTTGCCGACGCTGCCCATCCCCGCGTCCCTGAGGCCGAGCATGAGCTGATGCGCGAGATCCGCGACGGCATCCGCATCGCTGTGAAAGGCGCGGTCGCCGATCACGCCGGATGCGCCGTAATCCAGATCCAGCACCGGCGTGAAGCTCAAATCCACGCCGTGCGCGCGCAACTCGGCAGCCAGTACATAGCCGCATTCGCGCGCCAGCCGCCGCGCTTCGGCGGGATGCCGATCCCAGATCCGTCCCAGTTCGCGCATCGGCGGCAGCACCGTGAAGCCCTCGCGGAAACGCTGCACCCGCCCGCCTTCGTGATCCACTGCGATGAGCAGATGCGGGGTGCGCAGCGCGTGGATTTCGGCTGTCAGTGCAAGCAGTTGCGCGGGGGACTGATAATTGCGCGCAAACAGGATCACGCCGCCCACCAGCGGATGCGCAAGGCGGCGGCGGTCGTCGTCGCTGAGTGCCACGCCGGGCACGTCGAGCATGATGGGACCCAGGCTCATGGTGTGGTTTCCAGTATCACAAAGGCTATAACGTAATCGGATTCGTCGCTGATGGAAAGATGCGCGCGCGCCACGCCCCGTTCAGCCAGCCAGGTTTGCAGCTCTGCTGCAAACGCCAGTTCGGGTTGCCCCAGCGGGGTATGTTGCACGCGGATATTGCTTAACGCTACCGGGCTGCGCAGGCCGGTACCGGCTGCCTTGGCCAGCGCCTCCTTGGCGGCGAAGCGTTTGGCGAGAAAGCGCGCGCCGTCGGATTTGCGCGCAAATTCCGCCCATTCTTGCGGCGCCAGGATACGCTGTACCGCACGCTCGCCGTGGCGCGCCAAAAGCCGCGCCATGCGCGCCACCGCCACCATATCCGTGCCGATACCGTAAATCATCAGAGACTCACTTTCACGGCCAGCCCGCACGCGCGGATTTTTTCCGCAAACGCTTCCATCCAGTCTGCCGGCAATGCCGACAAACGCGGCGCTTCGGGTTGCTGCGAGGGCCGCGCCAAGCCGTACAACAGCACGCCCTGCACAGGCACGCCTGCGCTTACGATGCGGCGCACAAAATCCAGATAAGCCTGCTGTTCCGCCTCCGGCGGCGCAGCGCCATCGATCGCAAACATACAGGTTTGCAGCCAGGTGGCACACAAGCCGGCGGCAGTCTGCAGGTTGGCAAACACCCGCTCCGGGCTGAGTTCGGCGTGATTGATGCGGCGCAAGCCTTCGCGCATGGCGCTGTCCAGCTTGAACCAGACTTCGCCGTTGAGCGCACGCATCTGTTGCAGCCCCGCTTGTACGTAGGCCTTGTCCAGCAGGCTGCCATTGGTGATGAGGACCAGCTTGATTTTACCCGTGAGGTCGAAACGCGCCATCACCCGGCCGATCAGCTCTATCACCTCGACAAAGGCTTTGGCGCTGGTCGGCTCGCCATTGCCGGACAAGGCGATATCGTTCATGCGCCGCGCACTCTCCGGCACGCGCGTTGCCATGAAGTCGCCCTGCAGCAGTTGTTGCAGAAAACCGGCCAGCTCGCGTTCGAGCAGCGCCAGGTCGATTTCCGGCGCCGCGCCGCGCGTGAGCCCCGGCACCTGGCAGTAAATGCAGCGCCAGTTGCAGGCATTGTTGGGGTTGAGATTGATGCCCACCGATACCCCGCCGGCGCGGCGCGACACTACCGGATAGACATAAGTCATGCCAGCGGCGTCGCGCGAATGATCAGCAGGTGTCAGAGGCTTGTTCTGGGTATCCACGATGATAGATGGCGCGGCCATGTCCGCCGTGCCTGGGCTCGCAGCCGCTTGAAAACTGTTATCAGAAATGTCCCCGCAAACGCACGGCGCTTGCAGGCCCAGAGGATGTACGCAATTGTATCATCGCAGCGGGTTTCAGGCGCTTACGCGGTAATTTCTACGCTCGGGACAAGTTGAGCGCGAGCAGGCGGCGCAGGATTTCCTCATCGGTCATTGCCGGGGTGTAGTCGTTCCAGCCGTAAGCCCGGGCGACGGCCGCATCCAGCGTCTTGTGGGCATTTCAGGTGTGGCGATATATCGCGGTAAACCTTTGCGGGCTGCACGCATTGCGATGCGTGGTCTCCGTGTCGCCACTTGTCGATAAACTGCCTGGGATCATCTGCTCGGCCCCAGTTTTGGACTAGCGAATGGTGCTGCGGGAGATAAGTTGTAAAGCCGCGATTTTGCGCGCGCTTCCGTTTGTCTTTCCTGGTATTGAATACGTTATTCTCTGATCGGTTATATCTGAGGCGGTTCAATGACCAAGTGCAAATAGCGCAGCATGATGCTGCCTGAAATCGAAAATCAGCCCGGCACGCCGATCATGATGCCGTCATCATGCACATCTAAACACAGGACTAAATCGAGTTTTGTGATTGAATGACTCTGCGCGACCCGTTTCAGACTTTCAAACAAGTAAAAAAATCGGAGACCCGCACTCCGCCCATTCGAAGTCGAAAAAGCAAGGAACGCCAAGGTGTTTGAGAACGACAAACAAAAATCCCTCACAGAAGGCCATGCTGCTGGCTTCCCGCGCATGATCCGCTTTGATCGTCATCTATGGCGGCGCTTCAGGGCAATAGCTGCTCCCTACTGGTCCGGGGAAGAGAAATGGCAAGCCAGGGGGCTGCTTGTCCTGCTGGTGGTGCTGTTATTGGGGCAGACGGGATTCGCGGTGCTGTTCAACCAGTTGACCGGGGAATTCACCTCGGCGCTGGCGGTAAAGAATGCGGACAGGTTCTGGACTGCCATCAAAGAGTGTCTCGTCATCCTGGTCGTGGCCGTGCCGATTTATGCGTTTTACTACTATGTGCGGGACAAGCTCGGTATTTACTGGCGGCGCTGGCTGACCCGACATTTTCTGGGCAGCTATTTCAGCAATCAGGCTTATTACGAACTGAATGCCAACGCCGAGATCGACAACCCGGATCAGCGTATTGCCGAAGACATCAATACCTTTACCCAGAGATCCCTCTATTTTTTGCTGGTGCTGATCGGCGCACTGCTGGATCTCATGGCTTTCAGCGGCGTGCTCTGGTCGATTTCCACAGAACTGGTCTTTTTTCTGATCATTTATGCGATTGCCGGCACGGCAATCACGCTGCTGGTGTTTGGCAAAGTCCTGATCGGGCTCAATTTCTACCAACTCAAACGCGAAGCCAATTTCCGCTTCAGCCTGGTGCGCGTTCGCGAAAACGCCGAAGCCATTGCCTTTTATCGCGGCGAGGCACAGGAGTCACGGCAGGTCGGCCAACGTTTCAATGAAGCCTTCAGCAATTACAACAAACTCATCCGGGCTCAACTGAACCTGAACCTGTTCCAGTACGGCTACAGCTTCATGACCATCATTTTGCCCAGCGCCATCATTGCCGGGCGGGTGCTTTCCGGGGAGTTGGAAGTCGGACGCGCGATTCAGGCGGCCGGGGCTTTTGCGGCGATATTGAGCGCGCTGACGATCATCGTGGATAACTTCGAAAGCTTCAGCAGATTTGCCGCAGGGATAGATCGTCTCAGCAGCTTCGCCAGCTTCCTCACCGAAAAGGATACCGCACCGCCGCAGGCCGGGAATCACATTGCTTTGGTGCAGGATTCCCGTCTGGTCATCGAAAACCTCACCCTGCAGACGCCGAATCATGAGCGAACCCTGATCAGCAACCTTACCCTGGCGATCGATCCGGGCGAGGGGGTGATGATCGTGGGTGCCAGCGGCTGCGGTAAAAGTTCGTTGTTGCGCGCCATAGCCGGTCTGTGGCACTCCGGAAGCGGTTGCATCATCCGGCCGGATACCAGGGAAATGATGTTTCTGCCGCAACAGCCCTACATGCTGCTGGGCAGCCTGCGCAGCCAGCTGTTGTATCCGCTGCAGGATAGCGAAATAACCGATGAGGAACTGCTGCAGTTGCTGGATCGCGTCAACCTGCCTGATATCGCTGCCCGGCTGGGTGGCCTGGATGCCGAGCTGGACTGGGCAAAGGTACTGTCAGTGGGCGAGCAACAGCGGGTGGCCTTTGCCCGCGTGCTGCTCGCCGCACCCCGCTACGCCATTCTCGATGAAGCGACCAGCGCCCTGGATATCGCCAATGAGGACAGTCTGTATCGGCAGTTGGCAGGCAGCGCCACCACACTGATCAGCGTCGGCCATCGCCCCTCCATTCTGAAATATCACCCGCAGGTGCTGGAACTCGACGGGAATGGCGGATGGCAGCTGTATGCGGCGGATGACTACCGCTTTAGTCGGTAGCCTGCAGTTTTTTGATCGGTGTGATCTTATTGGTTGAGCGTCATTCCAGAGTGACGAGCAACGATCAGTTTTTTCTTATGCTGAGCGAATCGCCCAGGACGCATACCGGGGAAACCGGATTCAGGCTTACAGGAGGTCCATCCGCTGAACCCATCGTGGCTGCCGGAAAGCCCTCGGTGGGTTCAGCGGCACGCGTTACGGCGTTATGGAGAGGTAGCCGGATTTTTCCAGATCGATCATGGCGCCGATGCCGGATGCAACGATACGGCCATAGGGGAGAATGTCATGGGGCGTGTAGCCTTTCAATTTCATCGCTACGGCGCACTCCTCCATTTTTACGCCGCCCTTGTTGAGCGCATCCAGTATCGCCAGATTGGGATTGCCTTTGGGGTGTGGCTGTTTCACTTTCTGGTCGTAGGCCTCGTCGGTCAGCAGAAACTGCGCACCGTCGCCCCGGAACACCATCACGATTTCATAATCCTTGCCGGGTTTCATGCCGAGGGCGGTATATTGATCGTAGAGATTTTTGGCCGCCAGCACCTGCTTGCTGACACCATTGGGAACGGTATCCGCATAATTGACCTGAATGGCAACCTTAAGTCCGGTCTGGTGGGTGATCTGCAATGGCGGCTTGGCGTTGTTCGCCCCGCTATCGCTGGTCTCTGCAAAAGCCGTCGTTGAAATGCCCTGCAAAGACAGGATTAAAAGGCCTGCGAGGGCCAGGGCGATGGGCCGCTTGTTGTTGCGCATGATTTTTCCTTGCTCGTGGTTGATTAGGTGAACCGCTGTAAACCTGGTTGGGGTCAGGCGATTGATGCGGCTGGATGGACAGTGCCCGAGAACTTATCCGGACACGCACAATTAGTATGAGGGAATATAAATTAGTTCATTCGCATATTCGGTTAATCTGAATAATTTCCACCATGCTTAATAAAGCGCGCACTCGCCCCGCCCGATATGGGGCAGAAAACCACAAGCTCCTCTCTAGCTGTCCCCCATCAAGCCGATCAGTGTTTCCGGCGCTCAAAGTTCGTCAAGAAAACCATCGCTTCAGCCTTTTTGTATGGCTAGACGCACTTTCTGTTCGCCCTCCATTTTCTGGCTGCCAAGGAGCATGGCGCTATGCGCGCGGCCGGTTGTAAAGCTGATGCGGCTAGCAGGATTACCGAACGGCAAATTCCAGTGGAGGCATGAAGGCAATTAATTATATTTAAAATATATTAATTTCAACTAGTTACGTATCCTACCGCACATAGTTTTTGAGCCAGCTCGTGTATACTTGGACAAATAATACGGAAAAGTCAATATTCTCAATGACTTTCCTATTATTTGCTATTCATTTTGCAGGCAATTCCCACAATGAAATGGCATTTGTATCGGTAGTTTCCAGCGATTCTCTTCGCACCCAAGGACTGGAAAGCCGTTTTGAAGCTTAACGTAATACGTCTAGATTTACTTTCCAGGAATTTTATGAAAACTACTTTAATATATACAGCCATTGCGGCTGCCCTCGCCGCGTGGGCGCCGGTCAGCTCGGCCCGCCAAACAGTCGCTTTGCCCTATATCTTCGGTGCCGCTCCAGGCGATAGCGTTGGGCAGGCAACCGGTATCGACACGACGGGTGCTGCACTGTTGACCATCAACCCGGATATCAACATTAATGCGCTTAACGATGTCGGTGGCGGCATTACGAACGACGGTAACAATTTGGCCAGCATCCTGTTCCTGGGCAACTCGACGGTCACAGGGTTCACTGGTACTAGCTTGAATCGATTCAACGCCATCACGGCGGGTGCAAATGCGACAACGGTAAACTTTAACGGGAATGTTTTTACAACAACCTTCAACGTCAGCGGGACCGGAACTGTCAATTTCAATGGTAGCGTCAATCCAGGCATCGTAGCGGCCAGCACCATTTTTGCCGGTGATGGCTTTATTAATGTCGGTGCGGGTCAGCTATTCAATAGCGCCATCACGACCAATACCGCGAATACGGGTACTTTGACCCTCAATGGCGGCAGCAGCGTGATCGGTGCTATCGGTGGCGCAAGCGGGCTGAAGCAAGTCAATGTGGTCGGCGGCAATGCCTCGGTGATCGGCGCAGTGCAAGCGCTAGGGTTCAACCTGGGCGCGAATACCCTGAACATCAATGGGGCCTTAACCACTAACGCCGGCGGCACGATTTCGACCACGTTTGCCAGCAATGCTGTGTTCGGCAACATTGTCGCGACCGGTAACTCGGCCATCAATGCCGGCGGCGTTACCGTGATTACAACCGTTACCGGCGCACTGACAAACGGAACTACTTACAGGATTGTTTCCGCGCCGTCTGGCACCAATGGCGCTCCGGTAAACGTTATCAATAATAGCCCGCGTTACACTTTTTCCGGCCTGCCGACGACCCTTGGCAACGTAGACATTCAGCTGACAGGGGTCGCGCCCTTGGCGACGCTTGTCACCGCGTCTGGCGCTTTGGCAGTCGCGCCAATATTGGATGTGAATGCACCGGTTGGTTCCGATTTGCGGACCATACAGGACGCAATTGCAGTGCTACCCAATACAGCATCCATCAATAATGCGCTGGCACAGCTTGCCCCGAGCAGTGCGAATCTGGCAGCGCCGTGGGTTGCAGGGCAGGCCACACGACTGTTTGAAGACATGTTGGGGGCGCGCATGGACGACGTACAAAACACATGCTGCGACACTACCTGTGAGCCCAATAAATCAAGTGCGCCGAAAACAACGCACCGGTGTAAAGTGAACGAGCAAAGCAGCAACTGGTGGGCGAAGGGCTATGGTAGTTTAGGCCGCCAGGGCGAGGTCAATAACATTAACGGATACGATACCAAGGCCTTGGGGCTGGTGCTGGCCTATGACAAGCCCCTGAACAACGATACCCGCATTGGTTTTGGTGGTGGCTATGCGAACAGCACCATTAACGGAAACAATCCCACAGTTCAGACCAAGATCGATTCTTATCAGGTAACGGGCTATCTTAATTACACGCCGGGTCCGTGGGTTGTCCAGGGTGCTTTGACGGCCGGGATGGATCGTTATGATGGATCACGCCAGATTGTATTTCCGGGTGTGAATCGCAGAGCGAGCGCTGACTACAATGGGCAGCAGTACACCGCTCTCGTCTCGGCAGGAAAACATTTTTACTTAGACCAGCAGGTCACCGTTACGCCGCTCGCTTCATTGCAAGCGTCCCGTATCCATGTAGATGGCTATACGGAAAGCGGTGCCGGCGCCGTGAATCTGCGTGTGGATAGCCAGGATTACAATTTCATTCAATCAGGTTTGGGAGTGAAGGTTGAACGTGTCATACAATCCGGAAATCGCACCTATTCTCCGGAGGTACACGTCAAATGGTTGCATGATTTCAACTCGACGACGATGGCGCAAAACGCGGCCTTCACGGGTGGTGGTGGAACGTTTAATGTGCAAGGGATACAGCAGGATCGGGAGTTGTACAATGTCGGTGCAGGAATGACATTTCTATCATGCAATTGCGACAAGAATTCATGGACGGTCAAGGGACTCTACGACTATAAATGGAATGACAGCAGTTACTCGTCAAATCAAGTGTCACTTATCGCGAGTCTCAAATTTTAATACCCTCCTGCGTCAGGGCTAGCTAACCGAGGGCTTCCCGAAAGCTCTTATTTCAGCCGACCGGAGCTTAGGGAGGTCTGCGTGCTAGGCGCTGGAGGGATTCCTCCCTCTCTTGTCATATTCAAAACTCAACACAACAGCAGGTGCCGGGCATCTTCTGTTGTGTTGCTTATTAAAAGACTGGTGTTAGTACTTCTGCAACATTCAATGTCTGCGGGCGTCGGCCTATAACGTTACACCTCGCCTCATTCAACACCCCCGGTTTAGCTGTGCGTCATCTGGCAGCGTCGACCGGCTCGTGGATCAATCGGCTGGTGTGATACTGCGTCAATAACCCATGCGCGAACCGTGCACGCCGCTGCCAATATAAACGCCTACCATGGATCCGGCCAGGTGAAGTTTGAACCCTGATTGGTCAGCGAAACTTGCGAGTGCGGCAAGAAAGACGCCGAGCGAATTCAAGCATATTCTGGCCGGATCAATAGGCCAACTATGGAGAAGAAAAGTACCGGTAGGGCGTGAGGGCGATTTCGGATGTTGTATTGGCGGAAGCGGTGAGATTCGAACTCACGAAGGGTTGCCCCTTGCCGGTTTTCAAGACCGGTGCAATCGACCACTCTGCCACGCTTCCTTGTTTCATGCTTAGCTTGCGATGCGGGTCACATTTTAGCCGTGGGCGAACAGATTAGCCAGCAGGAATACTGGCTGCGCCAGCATCAAAATCGGGAATACCCGATAGACATGGTGTGCGAGGCTGAATACATTGTTATCATTTGCCATAATTTTCCATAATGAATCAGGGTTGAATCACCAGCAGACTCCCGCTGATGACAAAAAAATTTACATGCATTCCTCTCGTGCTTTCATGATTCGCGCTGCTCACACCATGGCGCATGCATTGCTGTATTCCTGTCTGTTTTTCGGAGTCAAAACATGGGCCGTGACGATTATTGTGAACCCGAGCGTCACGATCTCCGCTGCATCGCAAAACGCTGTGCGCGCCATGTTCGCAATGAAACTGCTGCAATGGCCGGACGGCCAGCCAGTCAGGGTATTCGTGCTGCCTGACGATAATCCGCTGCATCGGACTTTTTGTAAGGAAGCACTGGACATTTACCCCTATCAACTACGCCAGACCTGGGACCGGCAGATTTATTCAGGTACCGGACAAGCGCCCACGGAGGTGGGCTCGGAAGAGGAAATGCTCAAAAAAGTTGCCAGCACGCCCGGTGCGCTGGGTTATGTGCGGAAGGTGAAACCGGGCGACCGGGTGCGTACTCTTTCGGTGAGCAATCCGGTCAGAACCTTCTCGGCGGAATAATCATGAATCGAACCTACATAAAAATACTGGTGGTGGCTTTGGCGCTTGCCGGCCACGAAATGAACGCCAATGCAGACAGCCTGCCCGAGGGAGTTCAGGTGCATGGATTCGCCAGCCAGTCTGTTATCAGTACGGACCACAACAACTTTTTCGGCAATACCGAAAACAAAGCCAGCCTTGATTTTACTGAGTTGGGCGCGAATATTTCCTGGCGCCTCAATCCCAGCCTGCAGTTATCGGCCCAGGCCGTTGCGCGCCGTGCAGGTGAAACCGACAATGGCTCGCCGCGTATCGACTATGCAACCGCGGATTACACCATTCACGCCAGCGAGAATACGCGCTTCGGCTTGTATCTGGGCAAGATCAAAAACCCTTACGGCCTGTACAATGAAACCCGTGATGTGGCGTTTACCCGTCCCAGTATCCTGCTGCCACAATCCATCTATCTGGATCGCATCCGCAACTTCGTGCTGTCTGCGCCGGGGATGGCAGTTTATGGTGAAAGTGTATTACCTATCGGCAACCTCAGCTATCAGTTCGGCGTGACCAGACCGGACACCTCCGATAGAGAAACCGAAGGCACCTTTCTGGGAAAAGATAGGCCCGGAAAGATTAAAAGTGATATTTCCTATATCGGACGGATTCTTCTGGAACCAGGCAATGGTCATTTCAAACTGGCATTGACCGGGGTCAGCATGCGCGCGCATTACCAGCCAGGAGCCCCAGATGCCCTGCGGGCAGGCAATATTCACTTTGACACCTGGGTGCTGTCCGGGCAATACAATGCCGAAAACTGGGTGTTCACCAGCGAATACGCGCAAAACCATATTAATGCCCAGAATTTTGGCGCCTTCTTCCTGAATCGCGCTGCAACTGGCAGCAGTTACTATGTTCAGGGAACTTATCGGCTCACAACCAGATGGTCGGCCCTGGCGCGCTATGACGTCACCTACAGGGATAACAACGACAAGGATGGCCAGGCATTCAGCGCCTTGACCGGCGTGCCCGCCCATAGCCGCTTTGCCAAGGATCTGACCGCCGGCCTGAGTTACGAGCTCGGCAACAACTGGCTGCTGCGTGGCGAATTTCACCATGTGGATGGCACTGCCTGGTTGACCTACAGCGACAATCCCAATCCTGCTGCCACTTCACGCCACTGGAATATGTGGCTATTCCAGGCGGCTTACCGCTTCTGAACGATGGCCATTCCAGCCAGCAGATCCAGGCGTTTTTTCAGCCTCAGGTGGAAAATCATCATACCGCTCAGTCTGGTATTGCTCGCGGTAAATGCTTCGCTGTCATACATTAATTACAACGGTCAGCGTGCCCAGTTTGAACTGGCTCACAAGGCAAGTGAGGCGCAAAGCCGGCGTTTCGCTGCAGAAGTCATTACCCAGCTGGGTACCCAACTGGAGATGTCCGCCAACCTGATCCCCAATCTGAGCGATGTCCACGGCGCTGTTGTCAATGGCGATAAAACGGCGCTACAGCTCTACTATCAGCGCTACTGGGACGCATTGCACTTCAACAGCGGCCTGGAACAGGTGCTGTTTTTCAAACCCGACGGGCAGTTGTTCGCCAGCTGGAAAGAAAACTCCACGCAAGTGGATGAGGCCGCTTTATCAGCGCAGGTCAGACAGGTTATAGCCGATGAACATCCACAACGTCTGTTGGCATGTACGACCTCCTGCCTTTACTATTTCATCATACCGGTGCTCGACAATGGATACTCCGTCGCCGCCGTCGCCGTGGCCGCCTCGTTTGTTGATGCGGTGCTGTCATTCCAGCGTATCGCCAGCAGCGACATGGCCCTGGCCGTACTCGCGCCCAACATCAGCGGCCTGCCGGCCAGTTCCAGGCAACCCCAGGTACCTGCTCTCAACCGCCGGGTACTGGCCGCATCCGGCGGCCTGCAAAGCATTGAGATACTGCAGAGCATCCAGCCACGCGACATCCGGGTCAATCAGCGCATCAGCGTATCGTACCGGGATCGACAATACGAAATTCTGCCGGTGCCGATCATTATTGGCGCCAGCATCGGCAATCCTTCCATGGCGGTAATCTTTGACCGTACCCAGGATCTCAAGCACCTGCACGCGGTGGCATGGCAAAGCGCGGGCATCGGCATGGTCGGATTGATCATCTCGGAACTGATGCTTCTGGTGCTGTTATGGATCCCGATGCGTCACCTGAAGCGCACCGCGGAAGCCCTGCCTTTGCTAGGTCGCGGAGAATTCGAAGTAGTGCGCTCCCGTTTGGAAAAAACTCGGCGCCGGAATCTCTTGCACGATGAACTCGACACGCTGAACGCCAGTGCGCTGGATCTGGCGGACCGGCTGGAAGCTCTACAGGAAAAAAATCATTCCCATAGCACTGAGCTCGACAATTTGGTGCGGCAGCTGTCGCGTGAACGCGACTTTGTCTCCGGGCTGCTGGATACCGCTCAAATGATCATCGTCACCCAGGATAGCCAGGGCCGCATCCTGATGGCGAACGCCTACATGCTGGCATTGACCGGCTTCGACTACAGGGAATTGCGCGGCGCCAAACTGACGGATTATTTCAGCCAGCCCAAACAGGCAATGGACGCCAACCGTGAACTGTCGGCGCTGCTGCATTCGGATGGGGCCAGTTTGCGCCAGGAAACCGCGCTACGCTGCAAGAATGGCGAATCGCGCGATGTGGTCTGGATTCACTCATCGCTCGGTGCGGAAAACCCCGATGATGCAGCAATTTTATCGGTGGGCCTGGATATCACAGAACTGCATCGCGTCGAAAAACAAGCCAGCTACCTGACCGAATACGACCCGTTAACCGGCTTATACAATCGCCATCGCTTCCAGGAAATGCTGCAGGAAATTCTCTCGCACACCGAAACACAATTCAACGGAGCGCTGATTTATCTTGATCTGGATGAGTTCAAGTCGCTCAACGATACGGCCGGACACACCGCAGCAGATCAGGTGTTGCATGCCGTAGCGAGCCAGTTGCAGGGTCTGCTTCCCACCCCTGCGTTGATCGGCAGACTGGGGGGCGATGATTTTGGCGTATTCTTCAATCATCTCGATGCCCAGCACGCCATACAGTTGGCGCGCCACATCCAGCACAGTTTATCCATGATCACGCTGGCGGAAGTGCCGCTCAGCCACAAGGTTTCTGCGTGTATCGGCATCACCCTGTTTCCCGAACACGGTACGGTCGCCCAGGAACTGCTGGCCAATGCCGATCTGGCACTGTTCCGCGCCAAGGAGAGCGGTCGTGGCAACTTGCATCTGTATGCCCCGGACGAAGGCCTGATGGAGCGTGTGCTCAATCGGGTGTACTGGGTGGACAAAATCGAGCAAGCGCTGGCCGACGATCAGTTCGAACTTTATTTCCAGCCCATACTTTCATTATCCGACAACCAGGTGAGTCATTACGAAGCGCTGGTACGCATGCACAACCCGGCCGGCGACCTGTTCATGCCGATCGAGTTTATCGGCGTCGCCGAAACCACCGGCCTGATCCGGGGCATTGATCGGCTGGTACTGCACAAAGCGATCGCCGCGCTGGCCGAATTGCAGCTCAAGACCCCCGATATCAAACTGTCTGTCAATCTTTCCGGGCGCAGTTTCAGCAATCCGCGCTGGCTCGAACTGCTGCAGGACGAGCTGAACAGTTCGGGCATCAACCCGGCAGGCCTGATCTTCGAGATCACCGAAACGGCTGCCGTGGAAGACATGGCCTCGGCACGCGTGTTGATGGAAAAAGTCATCGCACTGGGTTGCGCATTCAGTCTGGATGATTTCGGCGTAGGATTTGCCTCGTTCGATTATCTGAAGCAGCTTCCGGTCGAGTACGTCAAGATCGACGGCTCCTTCATCCGCAATCTCGCTACCAGTACCGACGACCAGTTGTTCGTCAAAACCCTGGTACAGGCAGCACACGGCTTTGGCAAAAAGACCGTGGCCGAATTTGTCGAGAACGCCGAGATCGTCCAGTTGTTGCGCGATTACGGCGTCGATTACGCCCAGGGCTATCACATCGGCAAACCCGATCCGGTTTTCGGATTGATCGCCTGACGCGACATGGACTGATGTCAGCATCCTGACATCAGTGTCCGGGTTTCGCCTACCCATTACGTCTCCGCAACACCCAACGCCCTGCATACAAGCTTTTCCCCGCCTTGCCGGTAACTCGCTGGCTGGCATATATCGTGCTGAATTACGGGAAATAACCCCTTAGCCGCATCGCAATGAGCTCAATTATAAAAATATTCCAAAAATGCTTGCCAGGATCTCGCCAGGTGCGTTCGCCTTTCGCGACCCTGCACAGCACGCGGCGCTGGGTGGAACAACTGCAGTTTCATCATGAATACGAAGCCCACCAAATGGTGGTGGAGGCACTCAATCAGTTCAATCTGTCCGGCGACGACCTGGATGAGCGCAGACTTCACATCTTGACGGCACTGCGCCATGCCGGCAGCGCGCTGCAAGAAGGCATGGTGACGCAATATCTGAAAAATCAGACAGCTTTCCGCTACGCGGGAAAATCGCTGTGGCAGGAAATCTTTGCTTTTTACTGGCAACTTGCACTGGCATACCAGAGTTTCGTCAAGGCCGCCACCCGCAACCAACCCGTTCTGGCGCAGCAACTGCCCACAATTACACTGCTCGCCTTGCACTATCAGGGCAAGCTGATCCAGTGGCGTTACTTGCGCTATGAAACACCCACGTCGGATGCCTGGCGCAATGTGCATGCGCTTTACGCCATTGCCGAATGCAATGGCTTTGCCGAGCGCAGCCTGAAACTCGGCAACAACACCGAAGCCAGCTGCGTCCATATCTATGCTCACATTCTGCTGCTCAACCTGATCAATCCTGTCGGTCTATGCCCCTGGAAAATCGAGTTGGCGGCATACTGGATCCAAACCTGGTGCCGTCAGTTACAACCCTCGCAGCAACTCGACAGGCAAGTCCATACGCACTGGCTCGATTTGGCTGGCTATGCGCCGCTGTGCCATATCGGCCAGCAACCAGTGGAAGGCAACGCGCTACGTTACTGGTCGATGCAAGGCGTGCTGACCGCGCTGGAAATCACCCGCGCGCAATTGATCAATCCTCCGCCGAGTTCGCTCGACGGCATCAAAAATGAAGCCGATGTGCCCGGTTTACTGGATGACATCCGCGCCATTCTCAATCGCAGCGGCCCGCAACGTCATGCACCACGCCTCGAGCAGAACACGTCGGCCCTTGTGGTATGCGGATTCGAGCATGTACTGCAATCCCTGAGCGGTGCGGACGCTGCTTTCCCTGCTCAATTCGAGCCGTGGATCATGCAGGATGAAGGTGAAGACGGCTATGGCTTGACTCACTATGGCACCCCCCTCGTCATTCCCGACCATGGCGCATTGATCAGTCTGCGTACCGGGACAAAAACGCACCCTCCGGTGCTTGCCGCGGTACGCTGGATCGATACGCAACTCGACCATCCGATCAAGCTGGGTGCAGAACGGCTCGGCTCAGCGCCCAGAATGGTGGCCTTGCATGGTGTCGATCATCTGATGTCGGAAAGCATTTTCAGTTTGACCAGTCCGCCTGTGGATTGTGTGCCAATACGCTGTATTTTTCTGCCTGAACAGGATGGGCGCAGATTCAGCAGCGCACTGGTAGTCGGCGATATGAGCATCGCCCCCACGCAGATTTACGACATGCTGGACGGCAATTATATTTACAGAGTCCGCATCACCCATGAGCAGGGTCGCAGCGACGACTGGCTGTTGCTGAATTTCAACATCCTGACACGATGCCATATCGAAATGAGCAGCCTGGAGCAGGTCAACGTGCTTAACGAGACATGTTGAAATTGAAAAAATATCAGGATAACTGCCAAATATTCGAATACTTGCGCAACACATCCTGAAATTAGTTTCCTTTTCGGTAATTCGTCATGCTGAATAAAAAACCCGGATCAGGTGCGACAATGAATAATCATGAGCGCACCCAGTCGTCGGTCCGCCTGATAATGACCAGCAGCATTTTTTTGTTAATGCTGTTCATCAATTCCTTCCAACATACTATCCATCGGCCTGGGCTAATCCTGATGGCGGTTTATTATGTGTTTGCCGTCGGACAATGTTTCTGGATCAGATTGCAGCCTGACGCACACCATCACCCAAGGAAGGTTTTTGCGATATTCGCCGATCAATCCTTTGTTGCCGGAATTGCCATCCTGGGAGGTGAATCAGCTTCCTATTTCCATTTTGTTGCCCTATGGGTTTCTATTGGAAACGGCATCCGGTTCGGCAGGCAGTACATGTATTTGTCCAACCTGATAGGCACGCTAGGATTCACCAGTGTGATTATATTTTCATCTTATTGGCGCGAGATGTGGACGGTCGGCGTCGGAGTGATTATTGGCTTGAATTTGATTCCTCCTTACGTGGCGAAGTTAATCAAGACGCTCGAGGATACGCAAAAAGAGCTCGCCCACATCGTCTCGCATGACCCGCTGACCGGCCTGTTGAACAGGCGCGAACTGCTAATGCGAGTGGATGCCGCCATGGCGCGCACCACTAGACACCGGCAATCTATGGCGCTCATCTACCTGGATCTGGATGGCTTCAAGGAGGTCAATGACGAAGCCGGACATGCAGCGGGTGATCGCTTGCTCCAGAGTATTGCAAAAAAGGTGGGGGAACGACTCAGGAAAGGCGACACGTTTATCCGTCTGGGGGGCGATGAATTTATCGTCCTGGCAGAAGGTCTGAAAATGCCTTCGGATGCGTCCATCCTTGCTGAGACGATCATTACTGAAGTCGAAGCGACGAGAATTTCTTCGGACGCACACAGAAACAATACTTCAGCGGAGCATCAGGCAATTCACGATTCTCGGGAATATGGGGTTTCCGCAAGCGTAGGGATTGCCATATTTTCCGGTACGGAAGGTGAATGCATCTCTGCCGAAGACCTGCTTGGGCAGGCCGACTCGGCTATGTATCTCTCCAAAAAAAGCGGAGAAAAAAAGATAACGTTTTTTCCATCCGTTCTCCCCTCGGGGCCAGTCAGGCAATGCGCAATCAATGCATGAATAAGAGCGATCAGTGGTTGATGCTTTTCCTTGTCCAAAAACGTCGCGGCCAATTCACACTGCTGTCTTCCCGTTTGCGTAATTACTGCCACCCCATCATTAACGATTCCTGCGTTCTATATCTCCGATATGAAAGCCGAATGCACCATTGCGACGGTCGGCAAAATACAGCCGCAGGGTTTGCTCAATGGTGCGGAACGCAATTTGATCCCAGGGAATCTCGTCCTCGCTGAATAGCCTGACTTCCAGGCTTTCCGGGCCCGCAGCGAAATCCAGATCGAGCAAACGCGCACGGAACATCAGGTACACCTGGCTGATATAAGGCAGGTTGTAGAGCGTGAACAGGTGTTCGATCTCGACGCGGGCGCCCGCCTCTTCCATGGTCTCGCGCAAAGCTCCCTGCTGGGTGGTTTCGTTGTTCTCCATGAAGCCTGCGGGTAGCGTCCATAGCCCGTATTGCGGCTCGATAGCGCGCTTGCAGAGCAGAATCTTGTCTTCCCATTCGGGCAGGCAGCCCACCACCATTTTCGGATTCTGGTAATGGATCGTATTGCACTGGAGACACACATGACGGAGACGATTATCGCCGTCGGGGATGGTGTGGATCACATCGCTGCCGCATTCACTGCAAAATTTCATGATGGCTTTCCAATAAATATCCCGTGAACTTAACAAAAATCGTCCGCGGCGGCTAGCTTGGCTTTATACAGGAACCTGTTATCGTTATACCTGTCCCAGAAAAATCATACATAGCGCCACGCCACCTTCGTGCACGCAGACTATTACGCCATTCGCCAGCTCTCACCCTATCGCGGCATGCTGTTTGTCGTCGATATCGGCTGTGCGCTGGCCTACAGCACCAACGGGCACAGCTGGCAGGTGCATTGCAAAAACCCGTACAACCGCTACTGGCCGTCCGGCGAATGGATCGAGGGCGAAGGGGGCATGCTCAATAGTTGCCAGCACGCGGCGGCTATTATTGCGGCGCTTGAAAACCATCCGCCGCTGCCTTTCACAGCCGAGGATACGCTGGAGCTCTGGCTGCTGGACAAAGCCCGCAGCTTGCCGCTGGCCCTGCTCAAAACCCAGCGCGCGCATGCGGCGCCGGATAAGGTCGGCGACCCGACCTGGTACCCGTTTGTGTTGACTGACACAGGCTTCAGCGCCGATTGCCTGGCGGAAGCCGACGCCAAACGTGACCCGCGCGCCTGGCCGGTGAAACACCGCGACGTGCTGGCGCGTCAGATCAACGAAGCAGCGCGTCCGCTGCCGGCCGCACAATGGTTTCGCCGTCACCCGGATGGGAGCGGTGAAGGCCTCGACGTCGGTTTGCGGCTGGACCCGGCGTGGATCGGACGCCTGTTAGCTAGCGGAGTGTTCCCCGAATTGCCGGTGCGGGAGCGCTGGCCGCAGCCGGTCCAGCGCGAACTGGTGCGCGAATATCACCACTGGATCGCCAGCCTGCTGCTCACCCAACCGGGCCTGTCTCGCGCCACCCGATTGCGGCTTGAGGACGCCGCGTTGCACAATCCGGAACAATTGCTTGAGGTCTACCGCGTGTTACCTGAAATCACCAACCCGGCGCGCATGCACGCCGCGCTGGTCGCCGCCCGCTTAACCCAAGCCGCCCCTTCAACCCGTTAGGACACGCCATGCGCCCAGCCCACATTCTCACCATTCTCGACCGTGAATTCGCGAGTGCCCGGCATCACACGCCGGTGATGCTGTGGGGGCCGCCCGGGGTGGGGAAATCCCAAATGGTGGCGCATATCGCCGCACTTCATAGCGTGCCGCTGATCGATATCCGGTTGTCGCAAATGGAGCCGACCGACCTGCGCGGCATCCCGTTCCGCAGCGGTGACCTGGTCGAGTGGTCGATCCCTGCCATGCTGCCGGATGCAGATCGCCACGGCGCAGCGGGGATATTGTTTCTGGACGAAATCACCTCGGCGCCGCCCAGTGTGTCAGCCGCCGCCTACCAGCTCATTCTCGACCGGCGCCTGGGCGATTACCGCGTGCCGGCAGGCTGGGCCATCTTCGCCGCCGGCAACCGCCAGGGCGACCGCGGCGTGACCTACGCAATGCCCGCACCCCTGGCCAACCGCTTTACCCACTACGAGGTCGAGGCCCATCTGGACGACTGGGTGGCGTGGGCGCACACGGCAGGCATGGACGAACGCCTGATCGGCTTTCTGCGTTTCCGCCCCGACCTGTTGTTCAGCTTCAACCCGGCACACAACCCGGTTGCCTTCCCGAGCCCGCGCTCGTGGGAGTACGCCCATCGCGCGCTGCAAAAATTCCGCGACACGCCCGATCTGATGCTGGATGCGCTGCAAGCCTGCGTGGGGCAGGCCGCCGGTGTGGAGTTCAAAACCTTCATCGACAACATGACGCGCCTGCCCGACATCGAAGCCATCCTCGCCGGCCGGGCCGCCGACGTGCCGGAAGGCATCGACCTGCAATACGGCGTGGCGGCCGCGCTGGTGCGCCGCGCCGTGCTGGCGCGCGAAACCCTGGAAGCCAACCGTGTGTTCGGCAATATTCTCGATTATGCGCGGCGCTTCCCGCAGCGCGAAATGGGTGTAATGCTGGTCACCGACATGCACCGCTCGATCGGTAAACCGCTGTTTGCGGTGCCGGAATTCGAGGACTGGGCCAACACCATCACCGATCTGATGCTCTACGACCTGCAATGGTCGCCGATGCGCTGAATCCGGCATGGCGTTTGAACCAGACATGCCCGCTCCCAACGAAATCGCCACCAAGCTCTCCGCCGCTCGCACCCGGCTGATCCTGGAGCGGCCATTTTTGGGCGCACTGGTGATGCATTTGCCATTACAGCCGGTCGATGCCAAAACCTGCGACAGCGTCGCCACCGATGCGCGTGCACTCTACTACCATCCGGCCTACATCGAGCGCCTGTCGCTGGCGCAAACACAGTTCGTCCTCGCCCACGAAGCGCTGCACTGCGCTTTGGGCCACTTCGCGCGGCGTTCGCACCGAGTGATACAACGCTGGAATATCGCCTGCGACCACGCAGTCAATTTGCTGTTACTGGGGGAAGGCTTGCGACCGCCGCCCAATATCCTCGCCAATGACGAATACCGGGGGCTGTCCGCCGAGGAAATCTACCCGCTGATTCCCGAGGACAGCAGCGAACAGACCCTGGACAAGCACCTGTTCGACCAGACCGAAAACGATAGCGGCGAGCAAGATAACGACCAGACCCAACACGAATCTGCAGACAGTGCAGATGAGAGTCAGGGCGAAGGCGACGGGCAGCCCGAAGAAGGTGACGGAGAACAAACCCGGGACACGCCCCGGCCCTCCCCCGGCGGCGACGGCAGCAATCCGGGGCAACCCCAACCGCGCGCGAAATCCAGTCCGCACGGTGGCCCCGGCATGGACGACATGACACCTACCCAGCGTGAAGAACTGGCCCAGCAATGGCGCGGCCATCTGGCCTCGGCCGCACAACAGGCGCGCATGGCCGGGCGCTTGGGCGAATCCTGGCTGCGCCTGGTCGATGAACTCATCGCTCCCCGGTTGCCCTGGCGCACGCTGCTGGCGCGCTACCTGATGAATTCGGCGCGCGAGGACTACAGCTTCCAGCGCGTGTCGCGACGCGAGGGTGCAGCACTGTTGCCCAGCCTGTACAGCCGCCGCATCCAGCTCATTGCCGTGCTCGATACCAGCGGTTCGATTAGTGATACCGAGATGCACGAATTCGCCGCCGAGATCAATGCATTGAAGAGCCAGGTCAACGCCCAGGTGACCCTGCATGCCTGCGACGAGCGCCTGGCTGAAACCGGCCCGTGGCGCTTTGAGCCATGGGAGTCGATCACGTTGCCGGACGGCTTCGCGGGCGGCGGCGGAACGGATTTCCGCCCACTGTTTGAATGGGTTGCCACCGAGCAGCTACGCCCCGATTTGCTGGTGTATTTCACCGATGCCGAAGGCGAATTTCCCGAGTACGCACCCGACTACCCGGTGCTGTGGCTGGTCAAGGGCAAAGCGCCAGTCCCCTGGGGCGAGCGGGTACAATTGAACTGATTTACCAACCCCATTCGTTAGCCCAGGAGGTCACAGCGCACATCGAGAAAACCGAAATCAAACCATGCGATCTTGTTCGGTCAGGCTGATTACCCTGGTTTTCCTCCATGTACTCCGTGATCTCCACAGCAAAAAGTTTTTTCTGAAAGCACACACCATGAAACTCGGCACCCCGCTCTCCCCTTCCGCCACCCGCGTCATGTTCCTCGGCAGCGGCGAACTCGGCAAGGAAGTCATCATCGCCCTGCAACGCCTCGGCGTGGAAACCATCGCTGTGGACCGTTATGCCAATGCACCCGGCCACCAGGTCGCACACCGGGCGCATGTGATCGACATGACCGACCGCGCTGCCTTGCGCACCCTGATCGAGCAGGAGCGTCCTCATCTGGTCGTGCCGGAAATTGAAGCCATCGCCACCGATGCGCTGGTGGAAATCGAACGCAGCGGGCTGTGTGAAGTCATTCCCACTGCACGCGCCGCCCAGCTCACCATGAATCGTGAAGGCATTCGTCGCCTGGCCACCGAAGAATTAGGCTTGCCCACATCACCCTACTGCTTTGCCAACAGCGTGGCCGAATTGCAAACGGCGATCGATGCCGGCATCGGCTATCCATGCATCGTCAAGCCGGTGATGTCGTCTTCCGGCAAGGGTCAAAGCAGACTGGACGGCCCGGCTGACGTGACCAGCGCGTGGGACGTTGCCGCCAGCGGCGGGCGCGTGGATCAAGGCCGGGTGATTGTCGAGGGCTTCATTGATTTCGATTACGAAATCACCCTGCTCACGGTCCGCGCAGTGGGCGCATCGGGTCAGGTTGAAACCTGTTTCTGCGAGCCGATCGGCCACCTGCAGGTGAAGGGAGACTACGTCGAATCCTGGCAACCGCAGGCGATGTCTGCGGCAGCCTTGGCAGGCGCGCAGGAGATTGCCAAAAAAATCACCGACAGCCTCGGCGGGCGCGGTGTTTTTGGTGTGGAATTGTTCGTCAAAGGCGATCAAGTGTGGTTCTCGGAAGTGTCGCCGCGCCCGCATGACACCGGCATGGTGACCATGTGCAGCCAGTATCAAAGCGAATTCGAGTTGCATGCTCGTGCCATCCTCGGCCTGCCGGTGGACACACACCTGCGCGAACCGGGTGCTTCCGCGGTGATTTATGGCGGCATGGAGGCCAGCGGTATCGCGTTTGATGGCATTGCTGAAGCGCTCGCCGTACCGCGTTCCGATATTCGATTGTTCGGCAAACCCGAAGCGTTTGCACGACGGCGCATGGGCGTGGCATTAGCCTGTGCAGAGACCACCGACATCGCCCGCGATCGCGCCAAATTGTCTGCCAGCCGGATCAAGCCTGTGGCAGTCCGGTAACCCGTTAGATCAGAAATTCAAACGCGTATGACGTAAAAGAAGCGTGGCCAGGTTTTTATTAGCTGTCCCGTCTTAACCGTTGACAGTAAGGCTGGGATTCGGGCCATACAGCGCCGCGCGAGGCCTGGACAAACACTTTGGCGAGTTTGTCGACGCATTGGCTGAGGCGGCAAGTTCGGCGTCACCCACGAGCGTGCGGAAGACGCCCTTCTGTATATCCTGCAGGCGGCGCTTGACCTCGGCGGCGCGCATGCCGTTAGGGGACGACACGTACCGACCAATATTCGGCGTTTTCGGGAGAGAAGACGGGGCAGTAGCGTTTTATGACACGCTTTGCCATTACCGTTGCCTTCTGGCGACCCCGCCTGCTCAAATAGCATGCGTGTGCACGAAAGATGAAGGGCTATTCAGCCTGCCCCATATAGTTTTGCCGCAACGCCAGGCGTTTCTCATACGCCTCACGCGCGATCGCCACGTCTTCGAGAAAATACGGCAGCTCTGGCAGTGTCAACGCCTGCGGCCCATCCACCAGCGCGGACGCGGGGTTCGGATGGAAGTCCACCAGGATCATGTTGGCGCCGGCGATGACGCCTTGCGCCACGACATGGGTGATGTCGAGCATGCCGTCCGGTCCGGCTGCGCGCGTGCCGACCGAGTGAGAAGGGTCGATGCACACCGGCATGCGGGTCAGGCGCTTGACCACCGGCACGTGGGCGAAGTCCACCAGGTTGCGGTGCGGGTCGCCCATATTCGTTTTCATCCCGCGCAGGCCGAACACGACTTTGCGATTGCCTTCGCTGGCCAGATATTCGGCGGCATTGAGCGATTCGTCCAGGGTAATGCCGAAACCGCGCTTCAACAGCACCGGGAAGCGCTGCTGGCGTCCGACAATCTTGAGCAGCTCGAAGTTTTGCGTATTGCGCGTGCCGATCTGCAGCATCACGCCGGTGGGGTCGCCGGTCTGGTGCAGCGCCTCGAAAATCTCTGCCATGTGCGACTCATGGGTGATCTCCATGGCGATGACCTTGATGCCGTATTTGCCGGCCAGCTCGAATACGTAAGGCAGACAGTCCTTGCCGTGCCCCTGGAACGCATAGGGATTGGTGCGCGGCTTGTAGGCGCCCATGCGCGTGCAGACCTGGCCATTGTCGCGCAGTACCTTCATCATTTGTTCGACGTGCTCGCGGTTATCCACCGCGCACAGTCCGGCGAATACATTGAGGTTGTCCTGGCCGAAGCGCACGCCGTTGTATTCAAAATGGCTGGGGCGCGGGTCATTGGCCTGATGGCGTCCGAGTACGCGGTATTCTTCGGATACCCGCACCGCGCGCTCTACCCCCGGCAGGCTTTGCATGTAGTCCATTGCCAGCCCGGCGGTGCTGCCGATCAGGTAAATCTCGGTGAGCAGTTGCGTCGCGCCCTGCTCTTCATGTACGCGATACTGGATACCCGGCAACTTGTCCAGATAGCTCATGAGCTGCTGGTAAGCAGCACTGTCCGAGCGGGTATTGGGAGTGAGGATGAGGATCATGCTTTACACGCCATTCGATAAAAGCACGATTGTAGCCTAACCCGGCTGATGGATGAGCCGTCCCGCCCCGATTTGATCTGTCAATCGGATGAAAACAGCCGGCTATTTTTTCAGCAGGGCAACGATCTGCATTTCCGCCTGCGCCCAGTCTGCAGTCGGATCACCAGGCGCAAAACTGCGACGCTCGGCAATGTAGTAGGCCGCTTCGGCAATCATGCGATAGCGCTGCTCGGGACTGACTGGAAGCATGGGTGCCTTCACACTACGCTTGGTTGCCGGAGCCTTCTCAACAGGGGCGGCCGTTTTAGCCTTGGCCACCTTGGGCTTGGCGGCTACCACAGCCTTGGCTGCGGATTTGCCGGTCGCAGGCTTTGCAGTTTTTGTTTTGGTTTTGACCTTGGTTTCGGCAGCAGTGGATGCCGTTTTACCTGATGCTTTGGTTTTTGCTTTGGACTCGGCCATGAATATTCTCCGTTCGATTAAGCAGGGAGCTTACAGACTGCGTTTGACAGTCAGGTTAAAACGACGCTGAACCTGGTAACAGCAATTTGCATACCGGGGTTCGCGGCACAGTTCCGGCGCTGCGGACGGTGATAACATCCGGACCCCGCACCACGCCCGTGCATCCGTGCACGCTTTGTGCGCGTCAGGCGGTGCCGCCCACCGTCAAACCATCAATGCGCAAGGTTGGCTGACCAACGCCGACCGGCACGCTCTGGCCTTCCTTGCCGCAAGTACCGACACCTGGGTCGAGCGCCATGTCGTTGCCGATCATGGAAACGCGCGTGAGCACATCGGGACCATTGCCTATCAAGGTAGCACCTTTCACCGGATAGGTAATTTTTCCATCCTCGATCATGTAGGCTTCGGCCGCGGAAAACACGAATTTGCCGCTGGTGATGTCCACCTGCCCACCGCCGAAGTTCACCGCATACAGGCCGTGCTTGACCGAGGCAATGATCTCGGCCGGATCCTTGTCGCCATTGAGCATGTAGGTGTTGGTCATGCGCGGCATCGGGATATGGGCAAAGGATTCACGCCGCGCATTGCCGGTAATCGGCACGCCCATCAGACGCGCGTTGAGCGTGTCCTGCATATAACCCTTGAGCACGCCATTTTCGATCAGCGTAGTGCACTGAGTGGGATTGCCTTCGTCGTCCACATTGAGCGAACCGCGCCGGTTCATCAGGGTACCGTCATCGACCACCGTCACACCGCTGGCGGCGACGCGCTCGCCCACACGCCCGGCAAACGCCGAGCTGCCCTTGCGGTTGAAGTCGCCTTCCAGGCCGTGGCCGATCGCCTCATGCAACAGAATGCCCGGCCAGCCCGCACCCAGCACTACGGTCATGCTGCCCGCCGGGGCTGGCTTGGCAGCCAGATTGGTGAGCGCCTGATGCACCGCCTGTTCGGCATATTTTTTCAGCATCGCATCGCTGAAATACTCATACCCGAAACGTCCGCCGCCACCAGCCGAGCCCTGCTCGCGACGGCCATCCTGCTCGGTAATCACCTGTAGCGACAGCCGCACCAGCGGACGCACGTCGGCAGCCTGGTGCCCATCGGAGCGCGCAATCAGCACCACGTCGTATTCCGACGCCAGGCTCGCCATGACTTGCGTAACGCGGCTGTCGATGGCGCGCGCATAGCGCTCCAGCTTTTCCAGCAGCGCGACTTTTTCTGCATCTTTCAGGGTGGTGAGCGGATCCAGCGGCTGATACAGGGCATGGCCGCCAGGACGCGCCACCGCATGAGACTTGCGCACTGCACCGCTCTTGGCGATGGCACGCGTGGCTTCCGCGGCGGCGAGCAAGGCCGGCTGGCTGATGTCGTCGGAATAGGCAAATGCGGTCTTCTCGCCGGATACGGCACGCACTCCCACGCCCTGCTCGATGTTGAAGCTGCCGGATTTGACCTGCCCCTCTTCCAGGCTCCAGCCTTCGGAGCGCGTATATTGAAAATACAGATCGGCGTAGTCCACATGATGGTCCATAAGCCGTCCGAACACGCTATCGAGCTGGCTGGCGTCGAGCTGGTTGGGCACCAGCAGGGTTTCATGCGCGGTCTGAAACAGCGTCTCCGGGTTGGGGATCAGTACACCGGTGAGTGTGGAAGTCATCTTGGAATACGCCTGTGAAGTGAGTAGGGTTAGATGGTGACGAAGCGCCAGCGTTCAAGCCATTTACTATTTAACCGCCTTGCCCTGAATCTGTATATGACTGCAATCCAGGGTGCGATGTTTCAATGCAGGGAGGCTTTTTCTCAGGCTCGCCTGATAGGCTGGATTAATACCCGCCATGACCACGCCCGAGCCGCGTGGCAGGCGATCCAGCACCACCCCCCACGGGTCGACGATCATGGTGTCGCCGTGCGTCTCGCGGCCGGACAAATGATAGCCGCCCTGCGCGGGCGCGATGACGTAGGCCAGATTCTCTATGGCACGTGCACGCACCAGGGTTTCGAAATGCGCCTTGCCGGTGGTGGCGGTAAATGCCGACGGCACCAGGATGATGTCCACGTCGGGCATGGCGCGATACAGTTCGGGGAAGCGCAGGTCATAACAGACGGACAGCCCGATACGGCCAAATGGCGAATCCAGCACCACAATCCGGTCACCGGCTTCGATGGTTTTCTCTTCCTGATAGTGTTCGACGCCCAGGTCGAGGCCGAACAGGTGGATCTTGTCGTAGCGCGCCACCAGCTTGCCCTTGTCGTCGTACACCATGCAGCTGTTGCGAACTTTTTTGGGGTTGTCGCAGGCCATCGGCACGGAACCGCCTACCAGCCAGATCTTGTGTTTTTTCGCGGCAGTCGCGAGAAATTTCTGGATCGGGCCCTTGCCCTCCTCCTCGCGAGCGGCAACCTTATCGGTGTCCTTGTTACCCATGATGGCGAAAAACTCGGGCAGCGCCACCAGTTTTGCGCCGCCGGCTGCGGCCAGTGCGACAAGCCGTTCGGCTTCCGCCAGATTGGCGCTGACATTGGGGCCGGAAGCCATCTGGATGGCAGCCATGCGGATGACGCCGGGTGCGGTTGCGCGTGCCGGTTTGGCCACGGCAGTACGGCTTTTGCGTTTGGCAAAACTGGATGTGGATTTACTGTGTCTTTCGGTCACTATTCTCTCCATGCTGCCGCCCTCGCGGCAGTTCACTCAATCTGGCTCAAGGCGATGGTTCTCCGCCCTTGGCCTCACGGTCAACCCGCTTGACCACCGGATCAGACCACGCGCCGGTAACGCTGTATTCAAACGTGGCCGCCTGGCCGAAGGGATCCTTCAGCAATTTTTGCACGGCCAGCGCACCCAGCCCCACGACCGGACCGCCAATCAGGGTACCTGCCAGCGCCACGCTTTCGCTCAGTTTTGGGGATACCGCCACGCGCAACTGCTGGGTCTCGGTATTGATATTTACCATACCGCTCATGCGCACCTTGGCAGAGGGTCCCTGCATGCGGAAATCGTCACTGTAAACCACGCCACGACTCAACCTCATGGTACCGGAAATCTCATCGAAGGCGAACCCGTCGCTAAATACATCCCGGAAATCCAGCCCGATGCGACGCGGCAATGCCTGCAGGCTGAGCACTCCTAACAGCTTGCCAATACCGGGGTCTACCTTGGCAAACTGGCCGCTGCTGGCCTTCAATGCAAACGTGCCGGACAACGAGGGAATGGCGATATCCGCGGGTGTGCCGTTCCACTCGCCCTCGCCATCCAGCGTTGCCCGGCCGCGCTTGACCAGGCCAGGATGATCGAAACGTCCGAGAAACTTGCCCACATCATTCACTTCAAGGTGAATTTTGGCCTGGGTCTGCGGAATGCGGTCAGGATTCCAGACCCCTTGCATGGTCAAGGTACTGTCCGGGTGTGACAGGCGAATGGATTCAAAATCAAGACCGTCACCCCGCGGCGTGGCAGTGACCTGTAATTGACCGAGCGGACGATTTTGCAACTGCAAATTATCCACGTGGATATCCAGCGCCGGCAGGCTGCCATTCTGTGAGGATTTCACTCCGTCTGCAGGCAGGGCCGCCGGGATGTCCAGGGTTTTGAAATGCGCACTGAGTTTGTCCTGCGGCCGGCCAGCACCGGCATCTGCGGGTTGCCATGTCACCTCGCCATTGACACCCTGTCCGGCTACGTTGGCCCGCCACGTGCCGCTCTGGTTGCGTGCATTGATGTTGATATCCTGAAAACGGTGACCAAACAGGTCGAGCGTACTGAAGTTGAGATTGACCCCGGCCAGGGGTGGCAACCCGCCCGCACCGGTTCCAGCCGCCGAGAACTGATTGCGCCAGCGATCCAGATCAGACAGGGGCAGCGAGCCTGTAATCCATAGCCCGCTCTCCTGCGGGAGTGCCGCCTCGCCGCCAAAACGCACTGCACCGCGTTCGAACACCGGTTGGCCGTTTTTCAGTGTTTGTAACAGCAACGCTGAAGCGACCTGTCCATAATGGATCGACAGCAGCGATTCACCCGCTGCGCGCAGGGTTTTTTTCACGCGCAGCGGCTGGCTTTCCGCCGCTGTCTTGGCAAAAGGCGGCGGCAAATCCGATGCCATGCCCACCAGATTTGATTCAAAATCAGCTTCGGTCTGAAGATGGCGCAGATTGATCGTCGCGTGCCAGTCCGCCGTGCCGCGCAGATGGTTTGCCAATGCCGGGGTCAGAAAACTTTTTAGCCCGGCTGCACTCATGCGGCCTTGGGTAACCAGGCGCGTTATCCCACCCGGCTGGCTGGTCGCTGAAATCGTAGCGGGCCCGCCCAACAGTTGAACGCTGATGTTTTGCGCCGCAATGCCGGTATTGGTGAATTGCAGCCGGCCGCGGATATTCTGCAATGGCGGCATGCCGACAGGGGTCAGCGTATTGCCGTCGAAAGCGAGATCGCCAGCCACCGTGACATCGTGCGCATGGTGCAACGGCACTTTCAGATTCAGGCGCAACCGGCTGTTGCCGGTGGCACCCATATTGTTGGTGATGCCGTCTATTAATTTTGTCACTGGACTGGTATTGACAAAGCGCACGAACGCGTCCGTAGTCCCGCGCGCCTCCCCGTTCACTTCCAGCATTGGGTTTCCATTGAACAGGTCAGGAACAATTGCGCTTACCCGGCTGAGTGCCACGCCATAGATGTTCGCCTGGTTCGAGGTGATTTCCATACGCTCGCCGCGAAACAGCAGATTCCCCTGTATGCCTTCGATCCTGGGCCAATCCGGCGCGTATTGCAGCACCCCATTTTCGATCCTGGCAGCGACTTCGAATAAACCATCACGCCCGCCCCGGAAAGGAAAGTGTGCAAGATCTCCTTTCAACCGCACGCTCATATCGCGAGCCTGCCCACCCAGCAATGCCGTTTGCAACCACTGATCCGTGTGCTCATTCACTGTCACGGGAAGATAACGATAAACCTGACGCGCATCCAATCGACTCAGACGCGCGGTCAAATCGATGTTTCCCCGCTGCCCCGGTTGATACTGATATTCGCCAAACGCACTGCCTGACAGATCGGTATTGGCGAAGGTGGCTTCGGTGAGTTTGAATAGATACCCCTGCTTTTGCTCGCGCCAGTTCATTTGCGCTGTCAGGGTAGCCAGCGCCACGTCCGCTACAGGCAGCACGCGCGGCAGTGCCAGCAACACATTGCTGCTATTGATCGACAGCGTGCCATAGCTCCGCGTTGCATCGATATTTCCGGACAATCCCGCGGCCCCGGGCAAACTCCCCTGAGCCTGCCAGCCGAGCCGGGTAAAACGGCCCTTGACCTGGTAATCGAGTGGCATATGGTCGGCACTGCCGCGCCACGCCAGCGTGAATTTCTCCAGTTGGCCGCGCGGCTGCAAATCTGTCAGGCGCTGGCGTTGCGTTGCATCCAGCGGCAGATAGGGTGCCAGTGCCGCCAGTCGCTCGAGCTGTATATTATTCGTATCAATACGGCCGCCGCCCGGCAGGTTCGCTTTAGCCGGATCCAGCCTCAGCGTGAGGTCGAACGGCGCCACATAGACAAAATTCGTTGTGCGTAAACTCAACTGTTTGACCGCAAACGACTGCGCCAGCCCCAAGCGCTTCCAGATGGTGCGCCCCGATATATTCGCCAGTTTCAGTACCGGCAAATTCGGCGCGAACTGTACCGACACCTGGCGCAGGGAAGCATCCACCGTTGCGGCAATCACTTGCTTGCTGGCCACATCCAGCCACACGCGCAGGCCGCCGTAACCCTGGCTGATGGCATACGGCAGCGTCAGCCACTGGCGCCACTGGCCGAGATCGGTACGATCCGCACGGGCATATATCTGACCATGCCAGCTGGCCAGATCATCCAGGCTGCGCCCGCTGAAATCGCCCCGTATATCAAGTGGCTGGGCAAGCTGTGCGGGGGGGATGGCTGTCAAGCGAAAACGGTGCCTATGGCCGCGATTTTGCAACGTCAGGTTGACATCACGTGCCACCAGATACGGCGCACCACGGCGTTCGTCGTCCCACGCCAGCGTGGCATGATTGACCTGGATATTACGCTGCGCCAGCAGCCAGTCGCCAAACCCGCCGGATGAACCAGACTGGTTGAGCAGAATACCTGCCACATGGATGCCCTGCATGTCGCGCCGGATGGTAAGCGCCACATCGTCCATGGTGAGCGAAGCCAGGCGCAGCTCGCCATGCAGCAGCGATGTCCACGACAGCACCCCGCGCACATCGGCCAGAAACAGTGCCGGGCGCCCGTCTGCACCAAACACGCGAATGTCGCGGATGCGCAGGTGCGGATGCAGGCCTTGCCAGTTGGCATTGATTTCGCCCAGCGTGACGCGCTGCCCGGCGCTGTGACTGATGGACGCGGCGATAACATCACGCCAGCGGTCGATGTCGGGCAATATCCACAAACGCAACAGCAAAACCAGCGCCACGAACAGCAACGCCAGCGGCAGAAACACATAGTCAACGCCACGCCTGATCCAGCGGCGGCTAAAAGCAATCATGCTGAAATACCCAATACCGTCATGTCGCTACCATCATCAGAAAATAACCCACAGGACAGGATTGACAGGATGATTCGAGAAAAATTTGGCTGGTTCTGTCAATTCCGGGAAATACTGTCCTCAATTTGTCCTTTCCATTGGCGTCACGTCGGCTGACTTGCAGGCTTGCTAATTCACCGCACCGCTTCCTTGAGTTGTTCCAGAATCGCCGGATTCTCCAGCGTGGACACGTCCTGGGTAATTTCCTCGCCCTTGGCGATCGCGCGCAGCAGGCGGCGCATGATCTTGCCGGAGCGGGTCTTGGGAAGATTGTCGCCGAAGCGGATTTCATCCGGCTTGGCGATGGGACCGATCTCCTTGCCGACCCAGTCGCGCAGTTCCGCGACGATTTTCTTCGCCTCGTCACCGGACGCACGCACTCCCTTGAGCACAACGAAAGCGACGATTGCTTCGCCTTTGATGTCATGCGGCTTGCCCACCACGGCGGCTTCCGCCACTAGCGGATTGGCCACCAGCGCGGATTCGATTTCCATGGTGCCGAGGCGGTGGCCGGACACGTTCAGCACATCGTCGATGCGTCCCATGATCCAGTAATAGCCGTCGGCATCGCGGTGGGCGGAATCCCCGGCGAGATAAATCTTGCCGCCCAGTTCCTCAGGGAAATACGCTTTTTTGTAGCGTTCCGGGTCGTTCCACAGGCTCCGCAATTGCGACGGGAATGGGCGCCTGATCACCAGATAGCCGCCCTGCCCCAGCGGCACACTGCCGCCGTGCTCGTCCACCACATCGGCCATGATGCCGGGCAACGGCAGGGTGCACGAACCGGGCTTGGTCGCCACCGCGCCGGGTAACGGCGCGATCATGTGCGCGCCGGTTTCGGTCTGCCACCAGGTGTCGGTAACCGGGCAACGGCTTTGGCCGACCGTCTCGTAATACCACATCCATGCTTCCGGGTTGATCGGTTCGCCCACCGTGCCCAGCAGACGCAGGCTGGAAAGATCGTAGTTTTTGGGCAAATCCGCGCCCAGCTTGATCAGCGAACGAATCGCCGTGGGTGCGGTGTAAAACGTGGTGACCTTGTGATCCTGGATTGTTTTCCAGAAGCGTCCGGCATCGGGATAGGTCGGCACGCCTTCGAAGATCACCTCGGTCATGCCCAGCGCCAGCGGGCCATATGCCACGTAACTGTGGCCGGTAATCCAGCCCACGTCGGCGGTACACCAGAACACATCGGTGTCCGGCTTGGCGTCGAACACCCACTGCATCGACAGGATCGCGCCCAGCAAATAACCGCCCGAGGAATGCTGCACGCCCTTGGGATGACCGGTGGAGCCGGACGTGTAGAGTATGAACAGCGGGTGTTCGGCATCCACCCATTCCGGCTCGCAGGTTTGCGCCATACCGTTCACCAGATCGTGCCACCAGATGTCGCGGGCGGGGTTCCATTCGGCAGCGTCGCCGCTACGCCGGTACACCACCACCGCTTCTACGCATTCGCAACCGCCCAGCGCTATCGCTGCATCCACCGCCGATTTCAATGGCACAGTCTTGCCGCCGCGGATACTGCCATCCGCCGTGACCACCATCCTGGCGCCGGCATCGCGGATGCGCTCATGCAGCGACTTGGCGGAAAAACCGCCGAACACCACCGAATGAATCGCTCCGATGCGCGCGCAGGCCTGCATCGCCACCACCGCTTCCACACTCATCGGCATATAAATGATGACACGGTCGCCCTTTTGCACGCCGCGCGATTTCAGGCCATTGGCGAACGCGCACACCTGGTTGTACAGTGCCTGATAAGTGACCCGCGTCACCGCGCCGTCGTCGGCCTCGAAAATCAGCGCGGTCTTGCCGGCTTTGTCCGGCAGGTGGCGGTCGAGACAGTTGTAGGAAACATTCAGTTCGCCGTCGTAAAACCACTTGTAGAATGGCGCATTGGATTCATCCAGGGTTTTGCTGAAATCTTTTTTCCAAGTGATGCTGGCGCGCGCCATATCCGCCCAGAAGCCCTCGTAATCCGCCGCTGCGCGCGCAGTCAAGGCCTGGTAGCCGTCCATGCCCGAGACGTTGGCCTGTGCCTGGAATGCAGCAGAAGGTGGAAAAATGCGTGTTTCCTGCAAAATGGATTCGATATTGGCCATGCGGGGCTCCTGAATTATTCTGATACGCAGTATAAAAAACCATTTTAACCCGAAGCACACCATGCCCGCACATCACATGATAGAACGCGCCGCCTCTCATTCACATTATTTGACGCGTCTGCTGGCTGCAGATGCGCAATTCGTCCACAGCCTCGCCAGCGGACTCGATCGACCATTCGACGCGGATACCATGCAGGCGCAGTTGCAGGCTGCCGCGCCCGGCGACGAGGCCGCGCTCAGCACCGCACTGCGCAAACTACGCCAGGCGGTGATGGCGCGGCTGATTGTGCGCGACCTTGGCGGCCTGGCGGACTTGGCCGAAGTCATGGGCACCTGCACCGATCTGGCCGAAACCACACTGCGGTTCGCCCTCGCCCACCACAGCGCCTGGCTGGCGCAGAAACACGGCATGCCGAAAAATCCGGACGGCAGCGACATGCAACTGGTGGTGGTGGGGATGGGCAAGCTGGGCGGGCGCGAGCTGAATGTCTCGTCGGACATCGACCTCATCTACCTCTATCCGGAACAAGGCGAAACCACCGGCGCCAAGCCCATTTCCCACCACGATTTTTTCATCCTGCTCGGCAAAAAACTCGGCCTGGCGATTTCCGACCTGACCGCCGACGGCTTCGTGTTCCGTGTGGACATGCGCCTGCGTCCATGGGGCGACGCCGGGCCGCTGGCGATGAGTTATGCCGCATTCGAGGACTACCTCGTAGCCCACGGCCGCGAGTGGGAACGCTACGCGTGGATCAAGGGGCGCGCGTTGACCGGCACCCGGCTGGCGGAGCTCGACCAGATCATCCGCCCGTTCGTGTTCCGCAAGTATCTGGACTTCAATGCCCTTGCCGCAATGCGCGAACTGCACACGCAGATTCGCCGCGAAGTCATCCGCCGCGACCGTGCCGACAATATCAAACTGGGGCCGGGCGGCATCCGCGAAATCGAATTTATCGCACAGGTATTCCAGTTGATCCGCGGCGGCCGGGTGCCCGTGCTGCAAACCCGCTCGTTGCTGGCGGTGCTGCCCCTGCTGGCGGCGCGCGGCCTGTTGCCGGAAAACGTGGTGGCCGAGTTGCAGGCGGCCTATGTTTTTTTGCGCAATCTGGAGCACCGCCTGCAATACCTCGACGACGCGCAGACCCAGATGCTGCCGATTCAACCGGACGACCAGACGCGCATCGCCACCAGCATGGGGTACGCCAATTACCCGGCTTTTCTGGCCGCGCTCAACGCCCATCGCAGCCAAGTGTCGCGCCACTTCGACCAGGTATTCGCCGCCCCGCAGGCGGACGGCGGCAGCCACCCGCTGGCCGGGCTGTGGCAGGGCGCGCTGGAAGACGCCGATGCGCTGGCGACCCTGGCCAAGCTTGGCTACAGCGTGCCCTCCGAAGTCTGCAACCGCCTGCGCCAGATCCGCTCCAGCACCCGCTATACCACCTTGCCCGCCAGCAATCGCGCGCGCTTTGACACGCTGATGCCGGCGCTGATCGAAGTCGCTGCCGGTTGCAGCCCGCCCGATGCCACGCTGGCGCGCATCCTCGATCTGCTGGAAACCGTGGCGCGGCGCGATTCCTACCTGGCGCTGCTGGTGGAATACCCCGCCACCCTGCAGCGCGTGGCCGCGTTGTGCGCAGCCAGTCCGTGGGCGGCGCAGTATCTGGCGCGCAACCCGATGCTGCTGGACGAACTGCTCGACACCCGCGTGCTTTACGCAGCACCGGACTGGCCGGCGCTGGGCGACGAACTGCAAACCCTGATGGACACCCACAGCGGCGACACCGAACGCCAGATGGACGCCATGCGCCAGTTCCGTCAGCGCGTCACCTTTCACCTGCTGGCGCAAGACCTGGCCGGCGTGCTGGCGCTGGAGACCCTGTCC
Source organism: Sulfuriferula sp. GW1 (assembly GCF_047300855.1). GTDB lineage: Bacteria > Pseudomonadota > Gammaproteobacteria > Burkholderiales > Sulfuriferulaceae > Sulfuriferula. Next base: position 873,749 of record NZ_CP170197.1, on the reverse strand, counting down.
GACCATCTCTCCGATCTGGCCGCGCTGATTTTGTCGGCCACCCTGCCACTGGCGTGGGCAGGCGTGCGCAATCGCCACCGCGCTACGCCAGCCTTTGCCGTCATCGGCTACGGCAAGCTGGGCGGGCGCGAGATGGGCTATGCCTCCGACCTCGACCTGGTGTTTCTCTACGACGACCCCGCGCCCGCAGCCGCCGAGCACTATGCGCGCCTTGCCCAGCGCATCAACACCTGGCTGGGCAGCACCACCTCCGCCGGCATACTCTACGAGACCGATCTGCGTCTGCGCCCGGACGGCGCGGCCGGCCTGCTGGTCAGCAGCGTCGAGGCATTCAGCCAATACCAGCACGGCCACGCCTGGACCTGGGAACACCAGGCGTTGACCCGCGCCCGCTACGTGGCGGGCGACGCCGCCGTAGGTGCCGCGTTCGAGCGTATCCGCTGCGACATCCTCTCCCAGCCGCGCGACCCCGCCAAACTGCGCGAAGACGTGCTCGCCATGCGCCGGAAAATGCATGACGGCCATCCCAATCGCAGCGATCTGTTCGACCTCAAACACGACGCCGGCGGCATCGTGGACGTGGAATTCATGGTGCAATACCTGGTGCTCGCCCACGCCGCGCACCATCCCGAACTCACCCGAAACAGCGGCAACCTCGCCTTGCTCAGGCTTGCTGCCGAGCTGGAGCTGATTCCGGCCGGCGACGCTGAGGCAGTGCGCAACGCCTACCGCGAATTCCGCCGCCTGCAGCATGCGTTACGCCTGCAGAGCGCGCAGACCGCACGCATCGAGCCGATGCAGGTCGCTGACCATGCGGCAGCAGTCAGGCGGCTCTGGGGCATACTTTTCGGATAACCGGAGCGCGCCGAATCGGTTACAATTTCCCTTTTACAAGTCTTTGGAGTTGCTGCAATGTCAATGGCGGACCGCGATGGTTTTATCTGGTACGACGGCAAAATGGTGCCCTGGCGCGACGCCACCACCCACGTCCTCACCCACACCCTGCATTACGGCATGGGCGTATTCGAAGGCGTGCGTGCCTACAAAACCGACCAGGGCACCGCGATTTTCCGCTTGCAGGAGCACACCGACCGCCTGTTCCGCTCGGCCCACATCCTCGGCATGAAAATGCCGTTCGACAAAGCTACCATCACTGCTGCCCAGCTCTCCGCGGTGCGCGACAACAAGCTCGAATCCGCCTACCTGCGCCCGATGGCGTTCTACGGCGCAGAGGCCATGGGCATTTCCGCCAAGACCCTGTCCACACACGTCATCGTCGCCGCCTGGACCTGGGGCGCGTACATGGGCGCAGAAGCGCTGGAGCACGGCATCCGTGTGAAGACGTCGTCGTTTGCACGCCACCACGTCAATGTCACCATGTGCAAGGCCAAGGCCAACGGCAACTACATGAACTCCATCCTGGCGCACCAGGAAGCCGCTCAGGACGGCTATCAGGAAGCGCTGCTGCTGGACGTGGACGGTTTCGTTGCCGAAGGCTCGGGCGAGAACGTATTCATCGTGCGTAACGGCAAGCTCATCACCCCCGACCTGACCAGCGCGCTGGAAGGCATCACGCGCGACACCATCGTGCAACTGGCCGGCGAAATCGGCCTGCAAGTGGTGGAAAAACGCATCACCCGCGACGAGGTATACAGCGCCGACGAAGCTTTTTTCACCGGCACCGCCGCCGAAGTCACGCCGATCCGCGAACTCGACAATCGCGCTATCGGCAATGGCTCGCGCGGCCCCATCACCACGCAACTGCAGAAAATGTACTTCGATTGCGTGACCGGCAAAGACCCGAAACACGCCGGCTGGCTCAGCTACATTTAAGGGACCCATCATGACTCAAGTGCTACACGAAAACACCCAGCGCATCATCGAAGTCAGCAGCAGCGATCTGCCGCTGCATTGCCCGATGCCGAACATGATCGCCTGGGACTCGCACCCGCGCGTGTTCCTGCCGATCGAAGTCAAAGGCGAAGCGCTGTGCCCCTACTGCGGCACGCTGTACGTGCTCAAGGGCGGCGCTGTCCCAAACTGCCATTAACCGCCAACCAGTGATGCGCCAACCGTAGCGCGGCGCTAAACACGGCCGCGGCGCAGACCGGGCGAATTGGGCTCTCGGTAAAAGCAAACGTCAGTAAGTGTTTGACGGCTGCTTCATGCTTGAACTCTTCTGTGTAACGCTGCAGCCTGCTCATGACACCTCCTGGTGGCCCTCAGTTTAAGGCGCGTGAAGTGCCTAGAAAAAGCGGGGCGATTCAGTGACGATTTGCGTACGGCACGCGATAAAAGCCATTGCATATCAACAAAACACAATGGCATGATGCGTGCAGGCACTATAACAATCAGCTTTGCGCCGTACTGCCTTCGAGTCGGTTGGGCGCGCTTGAAGCCGCAGCACTACACACTCGCGCTCTACCACAGACTGGAGGCTACGCATGAGTATACGAAACGTTTACTTCTTGATGATTGGAGCGTTATTGCTGATCGGGCCCGCAATATTCTGGTCGCCGGCTGCCCGGTCCCAGATCAACGCCACGCCCAGCTGGGTACCCATCGGCGTCTCTTCGAGCGGAAATGCCAGCACTGCCTGGTTCCATGAGCCATCGTCACGCCAAACATTGGCGTGCCAAACGATCGCTGCACAAGGTTCCGGCATAACAGGCATTAAATGCGTTACTGCCAAGCTGCCTTGAAAAACGCGTTCTAAACTTCAGGCCAGACGAAGGTCCAACCGCGTTCCGCCATGGGACTTCGATTACCTGACCGGATCGTGGCAGATTCAGGCGCGGGGTAGTCGAATCATCCCGCCAAAACTGGCCCAACGTTTCCCAAGGAGTAAACTTGGACCACTATACCAGGGACTTCGTGATCGTCGTCGCGGCCCTCTGCGCCCTCGCCCTGTACGGCATGCTTGCGCCCTTCTGGGGCGCGCTGGCCTGGAGCATCTGTCTCGCTTACCTGCTGGCGCCGATGCAGAGCTGGCTGATGCGCAAGCTGAAGGGACGCGCCAACCTGTCGGCGGGAATCATCACCGTGCTGGTGCCCGTCCTGCTCGCGGGCCCCCTGCTCAGCCTTGGCGCGGCATTCGCGAATCAGGTCGCGGCTCTGGCCGTGCGCCTGCAACAACAGCCGCTGCGCTTCAACACCAGTCTACTCGCGCAACTGGAACACAATCCCTTCATCGGCAGCGTTGCCGAGTGGCTGCGCCATAACCTCGCCGCTACAACCGAACAAATTGATGCGTGGCTGGTCAGCGGCGCTCAGATGTTGCTGCAGTCACTGGCGGCCAGAGGCGGTAACTTCGTGCTCGGTGCCCTGACCACGTTCGTCCACTTCCTCATGATGCTGTTCCTGCTGTTCTTTCTGCTACGCGACGGCCGCCAGATGCTTGGCCGCGTGGTGCGCCTGGTACCGATGGAACCGCAGCGCAAGAGCGAGTTGCTCAAGCTGGTTGGCGACACGACCCGTGCCGTGGTCTACGGCGAGGTCTTGACCGCCCTCTTCCAGGGCGCCCTCGTGGGTATCGGCTTCGCTATCGCGGGGTTGTCCTCAGCCGTCGTGTTCGGCGTGCTGGCGGCGGCTTTTGCGCTGCTGCCGGTAGGCGGCACGGCCATCGTATGGGTGCCGACGGCCATTTTCCTGGCCGCCACTTCACAGTGGGACGGGGCGATCTTCATGTTGATCTGGGGCACGGGCGTGTCGGTCTCCGACAATCTGGTGCGGCCGTTGCTGATTTCGAGGCGGGCGCCGGTGTCGACACTCGCCGTATTCGTCGGCGTCATCGGCGGCGTCTCGGCATTTGGCATGATCGGCGTGATCATCGGGCCGGTACTGCTGACCGTCATCGTCGCACTGCTGCGGTTCCTCGACGAGAGGTTGTCGCATCAGCCTGACACATGAAAAGAAGAATGATCTAGCCCCGGCTTTCATAAGACTCTTTGGATTGGAAAAAAATTTCTCCAGGCAATGTGAGGGATCGAACAGACCATACACGTCTTCGAACTTATGCTGGGATCTCTTACTTAAATGGAGAAACCCTCATGAGTTATCTTGATCGCGATACGTATGGCATGTATAAATCTGGCGATGCAACCGGCCCAGGCCCATCCCTGATGGGCGCCGATACTTTAATAGGCGAAGATGTCTATAACCATAGGGAAGAGGATCTCGGAGACATCAAGGAAATCATGCTGGACATGCGCAGCGGTAGAATTGCCTATGCCGTGTTGTCATTTGGCGGATTTCTTGGTATGGGCGAAAAATTATTTGCGGTCCCCTGGAATGCCTTGACTCTGGACACTGTGAATAAGCGTTTTATTTTGAACGTGGAAAAGGAACGCCTCAAGGACGCACCTGGTTTCGATAAGGATCATTGGCCGAATATGGCTGACACCACTTGGGCAACAGGTATCCATAGCTACTATGGCACCAGCCCCTATTACGACGATCCCCTTTAATCCTCACTCGTCTGGGCCTGAAGAAAGCCGGCTCCCAAAATGCTTGTCGAATAGATCAAGCGTAATGGGAGCTTTTTTCAAGTGAGCGCCATTTTTAACCCGTGCTTTTCTAGCGGATCACGTGCCACACGTCTTTAACGTTATCACCCAGCTTGTCGCCGGGTTTTTGGTCCTTGGCGAACAGGTATACCGGCTTGCCTTTATAAGCCAGCTGCCTGGTCCCGTCATCGCGGGTGATGGCAGAATAGTCGCCGCCCAAGCTACCGGTTGCGGCGGCCGGTGGCCACAGTGCGGCGCACGGGCCGTAGCAGGCGCTTTTGCCGCTATTGGCGGTGTCTTTGTCGAAAGTATAAAGCGTCATTCCGGCGCTATCTGTTAACACGCCCCCCGACATCATGGCTGGCTGGTAGCTGGCGCAGCCTGCAAAGGCCAGGGCAAACAGGGCAGCGGCCAGATATTTTGCGATACGGTACATTTTTCTCTCCTTTAAATTGAAGTGCAGGGTCTTGCAAGGGAATGAACAGCCAGGCAGCCTGTTTTATTCTGCAAGCAGATAAATATTTATTTGGCTTGGTCCTGTCAAATTCCGGCCCTGCATCGTGCGCCGGGGGAAACACGGAGGCCTGGTTGACGCTCGGCACAGGTGCGCTTATGCGACAAGGCAATAAAAACGCCAGCAAGATATAATTGGCAACCCTTCATTCGCTCACGACCCGCATCCACATGCTTATCACCCGCCGCCTGGAATTCGACGCCGGGCATCGTATCCCCAACCACACCAGCCAGTGCAAACATTTGCACGGGCATCGCTACGCGATTGAAATCACGCTGTCCGGCGACATCATTACAGCCGAAGGACAATCCGCACAGGGTATGGTGATGGACTTTTCCGACGTCAAACGCATCGCCAAGGAGCAATTGGTGGACGCGTGGGATCACGCATTCCTGGCATATCGCGGCGACAAGGTGGTGTGCGACTTTCTGGCGAGTTTGCCGAACCACAAAACCGTTATTCTCGAAGTGGTGCCGACGGTTGAAAATCTTGCGCAAATCGCTTTCGACATTCTCAATCCCGCCTACCGGGATACGTATGGCAACCACCTGCGCCTGAAACAGGTGCGCATCTACGAAACACCCAACAACTGGGCGGATTGCATGCCAGGGGAATAATCCCGGAAAAGCAGTTGGTCCACAAAAAACACGAAAGTCACGAAAGGAAGATTGCATTGATCAGGCCATGCATCCATGCGCTACCGCTTGGAATATTTCCGTGCTTTTCGTGCCTTTCGTGGACAAATCGCTTTTTTAGATAAACACGGTGGCAAGTTAACCGGGATAAATCCTTCATTTTTTCATCTTGTTTTTTATGTCCTAGAATGGACAGATGAAAAATGGAAAATTTATGGCCGCATTGTGTGCCTTGGCGTTGCTGCCAGCACCATCCCTATGCCTGGCTTCGGAAGGGAACTCGAAAATGGGCTTGACCATCACCTCGACCGCATTCGCGCACCAGGGAACCATCCCCAGACACTACACCTGCGATGGCTCGGATACTTCACCGCCGCTGGCATGGCGCGGCGTACCAGCCAACGCGAAGAGCCTGGTGCTCATCGTTGACGATCCCGACGCGCCCGACCCGGCCGCTCCGCAACGCACCTGGGTACATTGGCTGCTCTACAATCTGCCCGTGACCAGCACCGGCCTTACTGAATGGATAACAGCGCTGCCGGCCGGCACCCTGGAGGGAAGCAACGACTGGAAACGCACCGGCTACGGCGGTCCGTGCCCGCCGATCGGGCGCCATCGCTACTTTTTCAAGCTCTATGCGCTGGATGAGGCGCTGCCGAATCTCGATCGCCCGGGCAAGGCTGCATTGGAAAAAGCCATGCAGGGGCACATCCTGATGCAGGCCGAACTCATTGGCCTGTACCAGCACCACTGATGCGATACACGGGAACTGCCGAGGCCATGCGGCCTGCATATCGGCAGCTGGTTTCATTCCGAAATCAGCCTGAGGAGGTTTTTTATGCAAGCATGGGGTAATACACAAGCCATACAGCTGGCCGACCTTTCGATGGCAACGATCCAGAAGGCCAGGGGCGTAGGCCGGGCAGCCAACCGACGCAATGCAAATATTCCCGCGCGCGGTAACAGGTGTAGGTGGATTTCTTTCTTGAAATTCTGCTACCCTTGCCCACGGTCTGGAACGGTGTGATTTAGCGCGTTGCGTCACTCCGGCCTGACATTTGCCAGACAAGCGTTTCACATCCCTGTTTCAGGGTAGTTCGAGTGTATCTAAATCAAACTTCAAGAGGCTTATAAATATGAAACTAAGCAAATTGCTTGCTACCTTAGTGATCCCCGTATTCAGTCTGGGCGCCGCCGCTGCGTCTGCTGCACCGGAGGATGCCGAGAAACCGGCTCAGATGAATCCGGCAGCACAGAAACTCGAGCCTATCCCTGCTGACAAGGACGAAGATTTGCGAGTGTTTTACCCGGACGGCAAGGTCGTCAAAGGTGAGAAGGCACTGGAATTGATGAAGGACGGGAAAACCGGATTCAATATATGGCTGGCAGGCAACCAGTTCTTTGCCATGGAAGAGGTCATCCATGCCTTCCAGAAACAGCATAAGGATGTGGTTGGAGTAGTCACGATGCCACCCGGAAAAGTAATGAACGCAGTCCTGAAAGGCGGCTGGGTTTATAAGGACAAGGAATATGCCATGACGCCTGACGTATTCGGCATGGTCGACATGGGTTCCATGCAAAAACTCAAGGAAGCCGGCAAGGGCAAGGATTATGTGACCTACATGCATAACCAGCTGGTGCTGATGGTGGCCAAAGGCAACCCCAAGAATATCAAGGGCATTGCCGATCTGGGCCGCCCCGACCTGCAAGTCATGCTTCCCAATCCCATCACCGAGGGGATCATGAAGTTTTATGCAAAAAAAGTGCTGCAGAACGATGGCCTGTGGGACAAGCTCTCTGCTGGCAAAGAATGCCAGTCCTGTTATGGCGCGCCTAATGTCTACTTCACCGCTGTGCACCACCGTGAAATTCCGGATGGCATCAACGCCGGCAAGGTGGATGTGGGCATCGTCTGGGCAACCGAATATCAGAATGCCATTGCGCACCATGCGCCGGTGAGCGTTGTGAATCTGCCTGAAAAAGACAGCATGAAAAATGAAGTAAATTACTTTGCCGGCGATGTCACTGACGCACCGCATGCCAAGGCAGCTGCGGAATACCTGAAATTTCTGGGAACACCTGCTGCCCAGGATGCCTACGCCAAGTTCGGCTTCATCAAAGCCACAAAAGAAGAGCTTGAAGTCCGCGCAATCAAGTAACATCGCTTGAAAGAGCCGGGCAACTTCCACCTCAGGATCGTTGCCCGGCCCAGTCCTTATTACACCCGCCATAACAACTGCCAGCACACTTCGATTACCTCCCCTTCGATTTTTTCATCTCTGGCATGCCGTATTGAATGGCGCTGCGCGGCATGGCATCGGGCTCCACCCACCGGCACAGACCAGACTCATCGGCCTGTATCGACACCCATACAGCGGGAACCAATGAGATATTGAGTCATCTTACTTTTGGATTTTTATTCCGCGAATCAGGAGGTTTTATGCAAGAAGTAGATCAGGACGTCCAGATTAAAAAAGTATTAACCCAGGCCAGACCTTTACCCGAAGATCCGCAAAAAGAGCGCGTGGTGTTATGGAAAGTCTTTCGCGACGAGGCTGAAGCGCTGGAATATTCCCATCACATTCTGCTGGAGCCCGACCAGAAAATCGTGGGGGGTCACGGCACAGATTCAGTCGGCGCATTTTTTTGGCTGGGCATCGAAGTGGCAGACCTGGAAGCATGGGGTAATACACAAGCCATACAGCTGACCGACCCTTTTGATAGCACCGATCCAAAAGGCCAGGGACGTGGACCCGGCACAGACTAGCATGGAGGGATATATCCGTCTCTATCCCATAGCATCGGGATCATGGGCATCTAGTGCCTTTTAACGCAGCTTGGTCAGGCTCTTATCCTTGGATATGGGCATTTCATTACTTTAAAAATAATCGGAGGTTTCCTGTGCGCCACTTCATTCGTTCCATGATCTTATTACTCGTTTTTTCCTGCGGCGCAGCCATTGCGCACACGGCAACCACGACTTCCGAACATGCAAAAGCGGCCGGTTTTAAGGTGCTGCTCGAGGTCAATAGTGCAGACCCGGTCACCTGGCATAATGCTGTCAACAATGCGACTCAGATCATGCAGGTTGTCGGAATGGACAAGGCGCAAGTAGAAGTGGTGGCATGGGGTGCGGGTATCAAGATGCTGGCCAAGGGCTCTCCGGTTGCTGAGCACGTTCAAAGCCTGTCTGATTATGGCGTTTCATTTGTGGCTTGCGGCAATACCATGAAAGCCCTGCATATGTCGCCCAAGGATCTGATCGCCGGGGTGAAAGTCGTTCCGGGCGCCATTGGTGAAATCGTTAAGCGGGACCATGAAGGCTGGACACAAATCAAGATGTAAACTGAAGGGGCCGCCATTATCATCAGGCGGCCTTTTTCTTTTCTGCCTGTTGAAGCACTTCGCTACCTACACAGACGGCAATCCGGTTTTTAACTGCGCAAACTCAGCACTGGCCACGCCTGCCTGACTGCCTGGGCACGCAGCGTGTCGTCGGGATCCACCGCCACCGGATGGGTAACCAGATTGAGTAGCGGCAAGTCATTCAACGAATCGCTGTAAAACCAGCTCTGCTCAAAGTCGCCCAAGGTCTTGCCGAGGCTGGCCAGCCATTCATGCAGACGCACAATCTTGCCTTCGCGGAAGCAGGGTGTGCCTGCCACGCGACCAGTGTAAACGCCGTTAACCAATTCGGGCTCGGTGGCAATCAGATGCGAGATGCCGAAAGCACGCGCGATGGGTGCGGTAACAAAACTATTGGTGGCGGTAATGATTGCAACGAGGTCGGCATCGGCCAGTTCGCGCTCAACCAGCGCCTTCGCAGCCGAGGTCATGATAGGCAGGATTTTTTGCAGCATGTAATCGGCGTGCCAGGCGTCGAGCTGGGCGCGCGCGTGGCGCGATAACGGCTTTAGCTGGAAATCGAGGAATTCGTGGATATCCAGCGTGCCCGCCTTGTATTGCTCGTAAAACGCATGATTGCGCGCCGCATACAGCTCACTGTCCAGCACGCCCTGCTCAATCAGGAATTGCGCCCACTCGAAGTCCGAATCCCCGGCCAGCAGGGTGTTATCGAGATCGAACAGAACGAGTTTCATAATGTGCTCCAGGATTTTAACCCAGCCGAGTATAGCGTAAAATTGCTCGTTTACTTCGCTCCGCCCGATCTCTCCAGATGAACTTCACCAATGCCCTGATTCCACACTCCTGGCTGCTCGTTTCGCTGCTGTTATTTGCTGCGGTGCTGGCCAGGGCACTGCTCGCCGCGCCCTGGGCTGTGCTCAAAAAACCCGGGGTGTTCAATCTGCTGCTGGGGGCAAGTGTGGCCGTGCTGGCGTTCTGGCAGATCAGGGCAGGCATCCAGCCCGGATTGAATCTCCATCTGCTGGGCGCCACGGCGCTCACTCTGTTGTTCGGTCCCTGGTTTGCCATTCTCGCGTTGACGCTGACGCTATTACTGTCCACGGCATGGGACGGCACCTGGCAAGCTTTTGCGCTGAACGGCCTGCTCATGGTGGTGCTGCCGGTCACGGTAAGCTGGTGGATTTACCGGCTGGTGGACAGCAAACTGCCCAATCATTTTTTTATCTATATTTTTTTCAATGCTTTCTTCGGGGCCGGGATCACCATCGCGGTGATGAGCTTTGCCGCAAGCTGGACCCTGGCGCTGGCGGGAGACTATCCATTCGATTATCTGCTGGGGAATTACCTGCCTTACTATCTGTTGATGGCCTGGTCGGAGGCGATGACCACCGGCATGATCATGACGGTACTGGTGGCGTACAAACCCCACTGGGTCGCCACTTTTGACGACAAGCACTACATAGACCGCAAGTGATGCAGCCTGACATCGTCGCGCCCCGGTTCTGGCAGCCGGCCGCCCTAAACTATCCGGAGGCGCTGCCGGTATCGGCGCACCACGATGAAATCGCCACGGCCATCCGCACCCATCAGGCGGTGATCGTGTGCGGCGCCACCGGTTCGGGCAAAACCACACAGTTGCCGAAAATCTGTTTGCAAGCCGGACGTGGTGTGATCGGCCGCATCGCGTGCACGCAGCCGCGCCGCATTGCCGCGCGCACGGTGGCGGCACGGCTGGCGCAGGAACTGGGTACGAACCTGGGCGAAGGCGTCGGCTACAAGGTGCGCTTCACCGACCAGGTGCGCAATGACACCGTGATCAAGGTACTCACCGACGGCATGCTGCTGGCGGAAACCAGCAGCGACCGCGACCTGCGCGCCTACGACACCATCATCATCGACGAGGCGCACGAACGCAGCCTGAACATCGATTTCCTGCTCGGCTACCTGCGCCAGTTGATGGCACGCCGCCCCGAGCTGAAAGTCATCATTACCTCGGCCACCATCGACGCCGAACGCTTTTCCAGACACTTCGGCGGCGCGCCGGTGATCGAGGTATCCGGGCGCACCTACCCGGTGGAAATCCGCTATCGCCCAATCGAAGCGCCGGAGCGCGCGACCGACGCCGCCAAGCCCCGCGACACCGACGAAGAGCGCCAGACCCAGGCCATCCTCGATGCCACCGACGAACTGGCGCGGCTGGGTGAAGGCGACATCCTCATCTTTTTACCGGGCGAGCGCGAAATCCGCGACCTCGCTGAAGCGCTGCGCAAGCATCATCCGCCGCATACCGAAATCCTGCCGCTGTTCGCCCGCCTGTCGGTGCAGGAACAGCAACGCATTTTCCATCCCGGCAACGCGCGCCGCATCGTGCTCGCCACCAATGTGGCGGAAACCTCGCTCACCGTGCCCGGCATCCGCTATGTGATCGACCCCGGTTGGGTTCGCCTGCTGCGCTATTCGCCGCGCACCAAGGTGGATCAGCTGCAGGTCGAACCGGTGTCGCAGGCTTCCGCCAACCAGCGCGCCGGGCGCTGCGGCCGGGTGGCGGCCGGGGTGTGCATCCGGCTGTATTCGGAACTCGAGTACAGCGCGCGCCCGGCGTACACCGACCCGGAAATCCTGCGCACTTCGCTGGCCGGAGTGATTCTGCGCATGTCTGCATTGCGCCTGGGCGCAGCGGCGGATTTCCCGTTTCTGGATGCTCCCGCGCCGCGCCTGATTGCCGACGGCTACCAGTTGCTGGAAGAGCTCAACGCGGTCACCGACCAGCGCCGTCTCACACCGATCGGCAAACAGCTGGCCAAGCTCCCGCTCGACCCCAAAATCGGCCGTGTGCTGCTCGCCGCGCAACAGTCGGGTTGCCTCGCCGAAGCGCTGGTGATCTGCGCCGCGCTGTCGGTGCAGGACCCGCGCGAGCGCCCGCCGGCGCAAACCGGCGCCGCCGACGACCGCCACAAAGCCTTTGCCGATGAGCATTCCGATTTCATCGGGCTGCTCAAGCTGTGGCAGTTTTACGATGAGGCCTTGAAGCACAAGAAATCCAACCGCAAGCTCATTGATGAATGCCGTGAGCACTTCCTCAATCCGCAGCGCCTGCGCGAGTGGCGCGAGGTACACGGCCAGCTTGCCAGCATGGCCAAAGAGATGGGACTGCGCATCAACGAAGAAGCCGCCAAATACGAGGCCATCCATCAGGCGCTGCTGGCTGGTTTCCTCGGCAACATCGGCGTGAAAATGGACGAAGGCGGCTACCAGGGTGCGCGCGGCATCAAGTTCCACATCCACCCCGGTTCCGCACTGGCGAAAAAATCGCCCAAATGGGTGATGGCGGCAGAGCTCACCGAAACCACGCGGCTGTATGCCCGCACCGTCGCCAGGATCGAACCCGAGTGGCTGGAATCCGTCGCCGCGCACTTGTTGAAACGCAATTATTTCGACCCGCACTGGCAGAGGAAAACCGCCCAGGTATCGGCCTTCGAGCAGGTACAGCTGTTCGGCCTGACCATCGTGCCGCGGCGCAGCGTGCATTACGGCAGCATCGACCCGGTGGAGAGCCGCCGCATTTTCATCCGCAGCGCGCTGGTGGCGGGAGAGTACGACACGCGTGCGCCGTTCTTCGCCCACAACGGCCAACTCATCGAGGAAATCGTCGAGCTGGAGCACAAGGCGCGACGCCAGGATGTGCTGGTCGACGAGGAGCGCCTGTTCGCGTTTTTCGATGCGCGTATCCCGGCCGGGATCGTCAACGGCAGCGGTTTCGACCAATGGCGGCGTGACGCGGAGCGGGAAAATCCGCGTCTGCTGTACCTTTCCCGCGACGACCTGATGCGCCACGGTGCGGAGTCGGTGACCGCGGACTGGTTTCCGCAGGCACTCACCATCGACGCCATCTCGTTACCGCTGAGCTATCGCTTCGAACCCGGCCATCCGCTCGACGGCATGACGGTAACCATACCGCTGGCGCTGCTCAATACCGTGCCGGGTTGGCACTTCGACTGGCTGGTGCCGGGCATGTTGCGCGAAAAACTCACCTGGTATGTCAAGGCGCTTCCCAAGCAGCTGCGCCGTGTATTCGTGCCGGTTCCGGACAGCGTCACGGCATTGATGGAAACGCTGACGCCGAGCCGAGCACTGACCGAAGCGCTGGCCGATGCGTTAACCCGGCGCAGCGGGTTGAAAGTGAGCCCGGCGGACTGGACGGATGCGCAGCCCGCACATCTCCGCGCCAATTTCCGTGTGATCGACAGCAACGGCCGCGAGCTGGCATCCGGACGCGATCTGATCGCGCTGCGCAAACAGCTGGGCGAAGCCGCGCAATTGACCTTCCGCGCGCAGGATACGACGTTTGAAAAAACCGGTTTCAAGCGCTGGGAATTCGGCGACGTTCCGGAAGAACTGCGCTTCGACCGCGCCGGGCAAGCGGTTACCGGCTACCCTGCCCTCGCCGACGACAAGGACAGCGTGGCGCTGCGGCTGTTCGATACGCGCCAGGCGGCAGAACGCGCACACCGTGCCGGGCTGACGCGCCTGTTCCGCCTCACCCTGACCGAGCAATTCAAATTCCTGGAAAAAAACCTGCCCGATCTTACCCGGCTGGCGCTGGCCTACCGCAGCCTGGGCGATGCCGACAGCTTGCGCGAGGAACTCATCCGCGCCATCGCCGAGCGCGCCTGCCTGGGCGATGACGAATTGCCGCGCACGCAAAAACAGTTCGAGGCTCAATTGTCCAAAGCGCGGGCACGACTCAAAACTGTGGCAGATGCCCTCTCCCGCACGGTGGGGCAAGTGCTGGACGAGCACACCCAGATTCTGGGCAAGCTCAAGGCGCCGTGGCCGCACGTCGTGAAGGACATTCAGGATCAATTGTCGCATCTGGTCTACGCGGGCTTTATCAGCACGACCCCGTGGACGCGCCTCCAGCATCTGCCGCGTTATCTCAAGGGCATCAATGTTCGGCTGTCCAAGCTGCCTGCACGGCTGGAACACGACCAGCGCCACACCGCTGCACTCATCGCACTCACCGCCCAATACCGCGCGCGCCTCGACAAGCACCGCAAGGCCGCCATCGACGACCCCGCGCTGGACGAATTCCGCTGGCAGCTGGAGGAACTGCGCATTTCCCTGTTCGCGCAGGAACTGAAAACCCCGCAGCCGGTATCTGTTAAGCGCCTGCAAAAACTGTGGGAGAATGTATTGCACTGAGGAGGTTCAATGCATCCAATTGCCCGGCAACTGAATATTCCCAACAGCATCACCCTGCTGCGCCTGATCCTGGTGCCGGTGGTGGTATGGCTGCTGACCGTCGGCTATTACGACTGGGCATTGTGGGTATTCATCGCGGCCGCATTGAGCGATGCATTGGATGGTTTTCTCGCGCGCATTCTGAACCAGCGCACCGAGCTGGGCGCCACCCTCGACCCCATCGCCGACAAGCTCATGCTGCTGTCCACGCTGGCGGTACTGGTGTGGCTGACGCTGCTGCCGGGCTGGCTGCTCGGCGCGATTGTGGTGCGCGATGCGGTGATCATCGGCGGCGCGCTGGCCTACCGGCGCCGCGCCGGACATCTGGAAGTCGCGCCCACCTGGCTGGGTAAACTGCATACCCTGCTGGAATTCGCACTGGCCGGACTGGTCATCGCTGACGCCGCTACACTCCTGCCCTTGACCGCATGGCTGGCGCCGCTGTTTTATCTGGTGCTGTTTACCGCGCTGACATCCGGCGCGCAATATGTCTGGCTATGGGGGCGCAGGGCGGCAACGCTGTGATCTGGCGCTTGTTCGCACTTGCGCCAGACAATAAAAAAGCCGGGCAGCTTGCGCCACCCGGCTTCAAATGATCTGCAACAAATCAGTTGAGGATCAGGATTTCCACGCGGCGATTTTCTGCACGACCCGCAGCCGTCTTGTTGCTGGCTATCGGCTTGGCTTCACCGAAACCTTTGGTGGTCATACGGCTGGCGGCAACACCTTTGCTTTCCAGATATTTTTTAACCGTCGCGGCACGCCGCTTGGATAGACCCATATTGTATTTCGCTGTGCCGATGCTGTCGGTATACCCGGCGATTTCCACATTGATATCCGGATAGGTTTTCAGCATCTCGGCATCTTTATCCAGCTTGGCCTTGCCGCTGGGACGCAGCGTTGCCTTGTCGAAATCGAAGTTGGTTCCTTCCAGGATGATCTTGGTCTGTGGTGCAGGACGCTCCATGGCCGGCTGCTCGACCGGAGCAGGTGCAGGTGCCGGAGTTGGCTCAGGAGCGGTGGCCGCCACAGGCTCCGGGGCCGGTTCCGGTCTCGGTGCCGGCGGTGTCGGTTTCGAACCCAGCGGGATCATCAGTCCGACAGTAGCAATCCAGTCGCCCGGATTCACACCGCCCATGTCATGAATGTAGCGGTAACGCACATCACCGCGCACGGCAATGTCCTTGATCCACTTCATGGCACCCAGGCCGGCGTTAGCTGCCCAGTTGGTTTCGGAAATGCCCGGCGCGCGTGTCTGGACACCGCCTACCCCGACCAGCGCATACGGGGAGAAGCTGGCGTTACGGTTAAAGATGTACAGCGCATCCAGGCCCAATCCGGTGTTCTTAAGAGTGCCCGTCCCGTTCTTGATATTGTATTCGGCGTAGTTGCTGTTCAGTTCCAGATTCCAGTTCTGGCTGATTGCTTTACCAACTCCCAGACCAAAACCGAAATCATTGTCGATCCCTTGCTTGTGGTACCAGTCACTGTCGGTAACGGTGTAATTGACCGACGGCGTCAGATACAAACGCGTATCCAATTCGGCGGCGAGCGCGTGACTTGCAACGACTGTGCAAGATAGCGCGGCCAGGGTACGGGTAATGCGGGACATAGTGTTCTCCTCAAGTCATAAAGTGTCATACAGATCGCGAGCCGTTACTTATGTTATTCATATCATGCATAGCAGCTTTTGCAATTTAGCTTGAATGAAGGCCGATGTTCTGTGCGTTAGCGCACTTATTCCAATTCGCAATAGAAAGGAGAGCAAGGCGGCGAGGAGGGGGCGATGACGAAGCCAACGCGGTAATCGGTTTTATTGCAAATTGGAATCAGGCATCCGGAGACAGTTGATCTACCTATTCAGTCCATACAGGGTTTGCATGTTCTTCACAAAACACCGTGACCAAAACGTCAACGCTTTCCTGAATCTTCATACGCGCTGACCATTCTGGTCACCGTCGAGTAGTGGACGCCGAAGTGCCGGGCGATCGCAGCCATGGTGTGCTGGCCTGACCGGTACGCGCACGCCATCGCCGCGTTGCGGTCGTAGCGCCGCTCGAAATCCGCCAGCGGCCGGGTCAGCCCGCGCCGCTGCGCACGCGGGATTTCATCCAGCGCCGGTTTCTTTTCGATTTGCATCTGCATCTTTTTCACGAATGGTTCCGAGCCCAGATAAATCTGACCCTGCAACTGTGACCACACGCTCGGCAAGCGCGCACCTTCATGCACGAACGCCACGCGTTTCCGGATCACGCGGCTGCGCTGGCGCCCTAATTGCGCCAGGATCCAGTCGGTCTGCAACCACTCCGGCGCAGGCGCCTGAGCGCAGGTGGCGAGGTTGCTGCCCCACGGCCAAGCTTCCAGCCGCTTCACCATGCTAAATGCAAAAGTCGAGTCAATTCAGGTGGACGATTTACAAGAGGTCCTTTCGGTTTGGTACATACGAGGGGCCGCAGGCTGATCAATTTTCAATGCGCATCCATGCTGAGTAATAAGAATGCAATACAGCCATAGCATATTGCGTCTTGACCTATGCAAACGAGATGTAAAAGCGTACCAATCTGGCATGGCCTAATCTACAAGAAAGAACAATATGCTCGATGACCTGACCTCAATCAAGTACCACCCCGCACTGGATCAAAATAGTCTGGCATCCATGGTTGCGGAAGAATCAGCAAGACCGAGGAACGGAACAAGAATGGACCGATACCCTAACATCGTCGCCTCTGAATTGCCCGACAGCCCGTCTGTTCGTCGCCTGCTCAGATATGTATCGCCGGTCGCGACAACCACCATCTGCATGGACATAGTGAGCCGCTTCCTGGACGAAGAAAGCCTCTATGCCCTGCCGGTGGTGGATTCCGCGAACAAGGCGATCACCCTTCTCGATCGGCACATTTTTCTGGAATTTTTCAGCCGTCCTTACGTCCGGGAAGTGTACGGCAATAAAACCATCGTCCATTTCCTGAACACAAAGCAGATGACGTACCAGAGCAAAACCCCAATCATGGTAGACGCAGCAAGCAGCATCGATGACGTCGCCCAGATCATCATCGATGCCGGAATGCAACACATGGTGAGCGGATTCATCGTGACCCAGAACCAACAATACGCCGGCATCGCCAATGGGCATGACCTGCTCCAGGACATCACTCATCGCAAACAGGACGAGCTATATTACCTGGCGCACTACGATCAGTTGACCAAAATTCCGAACAGAATGCTGTTCAACGATCGCCTCACGCAGGCGTGCCGGGAAGCGGTTCGCAAGGATACGCTGGTCGGACTGCTGTTTATCGACGTGGATCGCTTCAAGCAGATCAACGATTCTATGGGACACCGTTTCGGCGACCTACTCCTCGTCGCCCTGGCCGAGCGCCTGCAATCCTGTTCCCGGGATTGCGATACGGTGGGCCGCCTGGGCGGCGATGAGTTTGCGATATTGATGGATACGCCGCAAGACGCGGGCTCAATCAGCATGCTGTCCAAGCGCGTTGTCGATTCCATGAGAGAGCCGTTCCAGGTGATGGGCAAGGAGCTATACGTCACCGTCAGTGTCGGCACCTCGATCTTTCCGTCCGACGATGCCGAAATCGATGGCCTCTTCGCCAAGGCTGATACCGCCATGTACGAAGCGAAAACCAAAGGTCGAAATGGTTTCCAGGAATATATTCCAGGTCTTTCGATTTACAGTCCTGATCGCATGTCATTGGAGAGCGACCTGCGGGCAGCACTCAGAAACAACGAATTTGTGTTGCATTATCAACCGCAGATCTGTCTGGCTACAAACCAGATGGTCGGCGTGGAGGCGCTGATCCGCTGGCGCCATCCCAAGCACGGGTTGCTGTCTCCGGTACATTTCATTCCGACAGCCGAAGAAAATGGTTTGATTGTGGAAATCGGACGCTGGGTTCTGCGCGAAGCCTGCCGGCAATGCCGGCAATGGATCGACGCCCATCACGCAACACTAAGGGTCTCCATCAATATTTCCGCCCTCGAGTTCCGTCAGGCGGATTTCGTCGAGCAAGTGCGGGCGATTCTGAACGAAACCGGTATCGCGCCCAGCCATATCGAACTCGAACTGACGGAAAGCATCGTGATGCACAACGTCGGCGCTGTGCTAGCCATTCTGAACGAATTGAAGCGTATGGGGATTTTTCTGGCGATCGACGACTTCGGCACAGGCTTCTCCAGCCTGAATTACCTGAGACGATTTCCTATTGATCGACTCAAAATCGATCAGTCTTTTGTTCAAGGAATCGACCACATACCGGCCAACGAGTCGATCGTGCGCGCGATCACCTCACTGGCGCACAATCTATCGATGGAAGTGCTTGCGGAAGGGGCCGAAAGCGATGCGGAACTGGCTATTTTGATGGCGTGTCAATGCAACGAAGCCCAAGGATACTGGTTTGCCAAACCGATGCCGGCATACGAGGTGATGCCTTGGGTTGCTGCTTGGGAAGACAGGAAAAGCTGATTTAATCGCTGCGTTAGCGTAAAGCGACGGGGTCAGGTCTTGCGAAAACGACGGGGTCAGGTCTTGCATTAACATATTTTCTGGATGTAAAACGTGAGTGGATGTTGCACTGCAAGACCTGACCCCGTTGCTTTGGAGGGAGTCCATATATGGAGGGTTAACCCCTGTATGGAACGTTTGATTGAATGACTTTAACCGATGCATACCCTTTTCTAGCAAGATATTCTTTTATACTTTTTGCCGTCAACTCTTGATTTACAGTAGGTCCGACCCTAACCTCTAAGATTGGAAGTAATTCAGTGCCTACATGCTCCACAAATGAACTGTTGTATATATCTTTTGAGCTTATGTACGGCACTATTCTATCTTTACTGACGCGATGCTTTACATCATTAAAATGGTGCAAATGGTCTGTGGCGACGATAAGCCTTACTTCCTGCTCAGAAGAATATTCAGGGTGTTTAAAGTGAATAAATTCCATTGCAAGCCATGTGGATAGATCAGTCACCCAGGCTTGTACATCAACATCGTTTCCATGTTTCTTATCTAAATGGTACTCATATTTATATTTTCTAATTGTTCTTAGCAGTATTTTCACCTTTTCAACATCTTCATAAATTACTTTGCTAACTGATAGTATTGGCATGGCAAAAAAATGACTTAGCGATTTTCTACTATTGTCAAAGGTAATTGATATACCTTGACCATTTCTTGCATACGACCTCCATTGATCTAGACTATCCCCTCTTTTTGAAAAAGAGCAGACGTAATATGCTTGTTCGCAATAATTTTCTATTTGCGAGATAGCTCCGCTCAAAATTTCATAAAATTCGCTATAACGGCGTTTTTTTGAGAGCCTTTCCAGAAGGCTCTTTGTTAACTTTCTCCCATTTTCAAATTCCTCACTATCATTCAAAAACCTATGATCAGATAACCAAAAACCACCAGATTCGACTATTCCATATAGCCCATTTAAGTCAGTGTAATGACTAATAGTTGACCCGCTATAGGAAAACAAATCGATATCGAAATGTTTACGTTTGTAATCAGTGTCAAAACGGGCTCTTAAAAAACCAAATCGATTCTCTTTAGGTGATGTGAAATCCATAAATGGCTAACGTAATGTAGGCAGCTATTATTTGACGCAAGATATTGCGTCAAATAATATCTGCCTATTTTTATTTTAAAAATTAAAATTGTAACAATTCCATTGTGTTGCATTATTTTAGCCTATCCTACGAACTATGGAAATTTCTTCACCGTTAACAGCGCCTAAATTGCTGGATCAAGTGGGGGAAAAATCCGCTTCAAGCATTGCAGTTATCCGCACGCAAACGCAATATCTGCAATGGATCAAGTGCTTCATCCTGTTTTAGCGCCGCTTATATCGTCGCGTGCGTTTGGCGAGTGCAAATCGGGGACAAACCACCATTATTTTTCACTACCTGTTCCCGTCCCTTGCACTAAACTCGCCCTCGACAGGTGATCCATGCTATTCAATCGCTAAGGTTTTTGCGCACTCTTCGGCCGAAATGCCTTAATCACGTCTTCCCGGGTTTCCATATAAGGCCCGCCGATCAGGTCCACGCAATAGGGCACGGCCGCAAACACGCCATCCAGTGTTTCCTTGATCGCCTTGGGCTGGCCCGGCAAATTCAGGATCAGGCTGGTACCGCGCACTACGCCGACCTGGCGCGACAGGATGGCGGTGGGTACATATTTCAGGCCCACTGCGCGCATCGCCTCGCCAAATCCGGGCAGCTCCTTATCCGCTACAGCGCGCGTGGCTTCCGGCGTCACATCGCGCGGCGCCGGGCCGGTACCGCCGGTGGTGAGAATGAGCGCGCAAGCGCATTGGTCGGCCAGTTCTTTCAGCGTGGCTTCGATCAGCGGCTGTTCATCGGGAATCAGCCGGGTGTCGAAGCTGCATGGGTTATGCAATGCGGCTTCCAGCCATTCTTTCAGCGCGGGAATACCCTTGTCTTCGTACACGCCGCTGGAAGCGCGGTCGGAGATGGAAACCAGGCCGATATGAATCGTATCCATGGCCGCCTCAGAACGGCAACGCCAGCGCCGGTGCGGCCTCGTGCAGCACGCGCCGGAAATCGGCCTGGATGCGTTCGATGCCGGCCTGGGTATCCGCCTCGAAGCGCAACACGATCACCGGCGTGGTATTGGAAGGCCGCGCTAGGCCGAAGCCGTCGGCGTATTCCACGCGCAAGCCGTCCAGGGTGATGATTTCGCGGGCATCCGGGAAACGCGCGTTTTTTTGCAGCTTGTCCATCAGCACATAATGTTCGCCTTCGGCCATGGTGATGTTGAGTTCCGGGGTATTCACGGTGTCCGGCAGGCCATGCAGGGTGGCGTTGATATCAGCCTGCCTGCTCAGGTATTCGAGCAGGCGCGCCCCGGCATACATGCCGTCGTCGAAGCCGTACCAGCGCTCCTTGAAAAAGATATGACCGGACATCTCCCCGGCCAGCAGCGCGCCGGTTTCCTTCATTTTGGCCTTGATGAAACTGTGGCCTGTTTTCCACAGCAGCGGACGTCCGCCGCGCGCGCGGATCCAGTCGAACAGCTTGCGCGTGGATTTCACGTCGAAAATGATCTCGGCATCCGGGTTGCGGCTCAATACATCATCGGCGAACAGCATCAGTTGGCGATCCGGGAAGATGATGCTGCCGTCCTTGGTGACCACGCCCAGGCGGTCGCCGTCGCCGTCGAAGGCGAGACCGATTTCCGCGTCGCTGGTTTTCAGCCGGGCGATCAGGTCCACCAGGTTTTTCGGCTGCGACGGATCGGGATGGTGATTGGGAAAGTTGCCGTCCACCTCGCAGAACATCTCCTCCACCGTGCAACCCAGGCGGCGGTACAGTTCCGGGCCGAACGCGCCGGGCACACCATTGCCGGCGTCGACGATGATTTTCATCGGGCGTGCCAGCTTGATGTCGCCGGCGATGCGATCCAGATAGGCGGGTGCAATGTCGTGCTGGCTGTATAGGCCGCTGCCTTGCGCGAGGTCGTTGTTCTCCAGCCGCAGTCGCAGCGCCTGGATGGTGTCGCCGGACAGGGTCTCACCGCCTAAAACCATCTTCAAGCCGTTGTAGTCGGGCGGGTTGTGGCTGCCGGTGACCATCACGGCGGAATGCGTGTCGAGCTCGTAAGCCGCGAAATAGGTCATCGGTGTGGCCACCATGCCCAGATCGATCACGTCGATGCCGGCCTTCTGTATGCCGCGCGCCAGCGCTGCGGCCAGTTCCGGGCCCGACAAACGTCCGTCGCGGCCGATGCAGATAGCGGTCTGGCTGCGTGCAGCCGCTTCCGAACCAATCGCGTGACCGATGGCCTCGACGATCTCCGGGGTGAGTGTTTTACCGACGATGCCGCGAATATCGTAAGCCTTGAAAATTTCTTTTGGAAATGTAGTCATGAGAACTCCTGATAATAAAAATAAGAACGCACGCGGCTGAATTGTGTGGTTATGGTCAGACTATTCTACCTGTGTGACGTTGTCGTCATTGGCCGGTCTCAAAAAAACCCAGCGCCCGTTGCGGTAGCCAATTCACATTGCCGGGGAAAGGCCCTTGCAGAAATCCTACATGACCGCCTTGCGCCGGGAAATCCAGGGTAATCGCAGGTGAAACTTCGCCAGCACCGGGCAGCGCTGTGCCTGGCATGAACGGGTCATTACGCGCGTTGATGAGCAAAGTAGGCACGCGTACATGAATCAAGCCCGGTTTGCTGGACGCGCGCCGCCAGTAATCGTCCGCGCCCTGATAGCCATGCAACGGCGCCGTCACCAGGTCATCGAAGGCGTACAGCGAGGAGACGGCCTTGACCTGTTCGCGTGCATACAAGGCCGGATAGGCGTCGAGTTTTTGCAGCGCCTTTTGCTTGAGCGTGTATAAAAATTTTGCAGTGTAGGTATAGCGGTTAATGCCTTTGTCCAGGCTATGTCCGGCAACGGTAAGATCCAGCGGCGCGGAAATCGCCACCGCGCGGGTGATCAGCGCCATGGCATTTTCGCCCATTTCACCCAGCCATTTGAGCAGGGCATTTCCTCCCAGTGACACGCCGGCCGCATACACTGCAGCATGGCCGTTCTTCAGCTGCAGGCGCTTGAGAACGTAATCGATCTCGGCACTGTCGCCGGCAAAATAGGCGCGCGGGAGTCGATTGGGTTCGCCCGAACAGCCGCGAAAATTCACCACGACGCCGCGCCATCCGCGCTGCTTGACTGCATGCATCAGGGCCAGTGCATAAAACCCGCGCGAGTTGCCTTCCAGACCGTGAAACAACACCACCAGCGGCGCATCCGCGGCCGCGTCCATCCAGTCGAGGTCGAGAAAATCGTCATCCGGCAGTTCCCAGCGCTCGCGCCGATAGTCCATTTGAGCAACCGGCGCAAAGAAATAGGGGTAGATGGTTTGTAAGTCGCCGCCCGGCAACCAGGCAGGTGCCTGATATTCAGTGACACGGTATGGCATGGCATCTATTCCGGCAGGTCGCGCATGAACCACTGCCAGCCGGTTTCGCAGCAGAGGGATTTATTTCCGGATTCATTGTTGCCAGTATATCAAAACGGCCTGAGTTGAAACTTGGCACATGGCGCGACACTACGACCCAATGCCCCGGTTGCCCCTTCAATGCAGGGTCGGCGCCTTGCCGGTGGTCTGGGGATGCGGCGCGGGGGTGCCGTGATGCGCTACCAGACGCCAACCGTCATCCTCCAGTTGATACACGTTCGTGGCGAGCACATGCCCCTGTTGCGCCGTGTTTCCCGTCACGGTCAGCAGCTCCTCGACCAGATGCACTACCTGCGTAGCGCTGGCGTATTCACGCAGCACATTGACCTGTACCGTCACCCCGCTGCCACCGGCAAAAATCTGTTGCCAGCTCTTGCGTATCGCATCGACGCCCACCAGCACCGGACCCGTCGGATGAATGCAACTGATCTCCGCCGTGCTTGACCAGACAGCCATCATGGCCTCGACCTTGGCATCCTCAAAAGCCTGATAAAAGGCAATTTCGGCGAGTTCTACAGTTGAGTACATGTTTTCCTGAGCGTTAAAAAAAGCGGTAATTGAATCATGCGTAGCCTGGCAAACGGCTTGCCTGCATTGATGTTAGCCGATTTGGCTGTTGCATGCACCCGTCAAGGCGGTGCAGGACATGCCGGTGCGCGTCGCCGAACCAGGCAGAGCTCCGATCCGGCGCGGTCTCAGCCCATATGACTCAGTGTATAATCCGCAATTTGGATTGCCGCGCACTCCCACCTGACATGATTTTATATACCTTCCCACTTTTCGGCCTGTCCCCGGCGATTCGATGATCGCACGCTTGATTCAGCGCGTATTTGGCAAAAAAAACCGCTGCCGCCAAAAAATCCCGCCTGCAAAAAATCCCGCTCGAACAACACGGTCTGACTCGAGAGCGCATCCTGCCGTGCGCGCTGAAAGTCACCGATACCCTGCAACAGGGCGGCTTTGCGGCATTCATCGTCGGCGGCGCGGTGCGTGACCTGCTGCTCGGCAGGACCCCCAAGGATTTCGACGTCGCCACCAACGCCACTCCGGAACAGGTGCATGCGCTGTTCCGGCGTTCGCGCATTATCGGGCGGCGTTTCCGGCTGGTGCATGTGATGTGCGGGGCGGATACCATCGAAGTCTCCACGTTTCGCTCCAACGGCCTGGTGACGGAAGACGATGATGACCGCGCCACCGATGCAACCGGCCGCATCGTGCGCGACAACGTGTTCGGAAATCAGGAGGACGACGCGGAGCGCCGCGATTTCACTGTCAATGCCCTGTATTACGATCCCACCAGCCAGGAAATCTGGGACTATCGCGGCGGCGTTGCGGACATCGAACGCAAGACCCTGCGCATGATCGGCGACCCCGCCACACGCTATCGGGAGGACCCGATACGCATGCTGCGTGCGGCTCGCTTCGCAGCCAAGCTGGATTTCAAGATTGACGAGGCCACGCGCGCGCCGGTGGCGGAACTGGCCGACCTGCTGGAAAATGTGCCGCCGTCGCGTCTGTTCGACGAAATGCTCAAGCTGCTGTTGTCCGGCCACGCATTGCGTGGCGTACACCAGTTGCGTGCCGAAGGACTGCACCACGGCATATTGCCATTGCTGGATACCATCCTGGCGCAACCTGAAGGCGAGCGCTTTATCACCGCTGCGCTGCACAATACCGACTTGCGCGTGCAGGCGGGCAAACCGGTGTCACCCGCGTTCCTGTTTGCCACCCTGCTTTGGCATGAACTGCAAAGCGACTACAAGGCACGTATTGCGGCGGGCACAAAACCTGCGCCTGCATTGTTCGAAGCAATGGATACGGTACTCGACCGCCAGCGCGAACGGCTGGCCGTACCGCGCCGCCTGGATGGCACGATGAAAGAAATCTGGAGCATGCAGGCGCGCTTCGAACAGCGTTCTGGCAGCCGCCCCTACCGCCTGTTGCCGCACCCGCGCTTTCGCGCCGGTTACGATTTTTTACTGCTGCGCGCGCAGAGCGGCGAAGTGGCGCAGGAACTGGGCGACTGGTGGACCACCTTCCAGGACGCCTCGGAAGAAACCCGCGCTGCCATGCTGCTGCCCGAGACCCAGGGCGCGCCCAAGCGCCGCCGCAAACGCGGCAAGAAGCCGGCGCTCGCCAGTGAACCGGCTGGCGAAGCATGAATTCCTGCACACCCGCCAGGCTGCCGGCGCACGCCTTTGTCGCACTCGGCAGCAATTTGTCCGACCCCGCCGGACAGGTACTGGCGGCGCTCGACGCCATCGCCGCCCTGCCCGACACCCGCCTGCTGGCGCGCTCCTCGTTATATCTGAATGCGGCGGTAGGCTATGCCGATCAGCCTGACTTCATCAACGCCGTGGCGCAGCTCGAAACCAGCCTCGCACCGCACCAGCTGCTCGATGCCCTGCTCAACATCGAGCACGCATTCGGACGTGAGCGCACCTTCCGCAATGCGCCGCGCGTGATCGATCTGGACGTACTGAGCTATGCCGCGCTGCAATGCCACGATGCCGGGCTGACGCTGCCGCATCCGCGCATGCACGAGCGCGCCTTCGTGCTGGTGCCGTTGCTGGAAATCGCGCCGGACATGGTGATCCCCGGCTTGCAGGCCGCCGCCCATTACCTGCCCGGCGTGAGCGGGCATGGCCTGACGC
Source organism: Sulfuriferula sp. GW1 (assembly GCF_047300855.1). Classification (GTDB taxonomy): domain Bacteria; phylum Pseudomonadota; class Gammaproteobacteria; order Burkholderiales; family Sulfuriferulaceae; genus Sulfuriferula. Next base: position 847,828 of record NZ_CP170197.1, on the reverse strand, counting down.
GGGTGGCCGACAACTGGATCAGCAAGAACAAGAGCACAGAAAAAAGACCATGAAAAATGCTGGAAAAATATCGCTATATCGCTGTTGAAGGCCCGATAGGCGCTGGCAAAACCAGTCTGGCGCGGCGCATCGCAGACCATTTGCACGCGGACGTGCTGCTGGAAGGCGCAAGTGAAAACCCCTTCCTGCCGCGTTTTTATCAGGACCCGAAGCGCCACGCACTGGCCACTCAGCTGTTTTTTTTGTTCCAGCGCAGCGCTCAGGTGCAGGATCTGCAGCAATCCGATCTGTTTCGCCACAATACCGTGGCGGATTTTTTACTGGACAAGGATTTGCTGTTCGCGCGTCTGAATCTTGATGACGACGAGTTTCGCCTGTACCAGAAAATCTACGATGAACTCCAGCCCAAGGCGCCGGTGCCCGACCTGGTGATCTACCTGCAGGCCAGGCCGGATGTTTTGCAGGCGCGCGTGTTCGGACGCGGCATTGACTACGAGCGCAATATCTCGACCGATTATCTGCGCCGCCTGACCGAGAGCTACACGCGCTATTTTTACAACTACACGGCGGCGCCGCTGTTCATCGTCAACTGCGAGCACCTCAATTTCGTGCAAAACGACGCGGACTTCGCGCTGCTCATGCAGCAGATTCAGGCGATGCGCGGCAATCGCGAATTTTTTAACCGGGCGGTATAAAATCGCACCATGAAAACAACGCTGACCACTTTGCAGCAGCGCGCAGGCCAGGGCGAAAAGCTCGCCGTGCTGACCTGCTATGACGCCACTTTCGCCACCCTGCTGGAAACCGCCGGCGTGGATATGCTGCTGGTCGGCGATTCGCTGGGTATGGTGCTGCAAGGCCGGGGTTCCACGCTGCCGGTAAGCCTGCCGGACATGGCCTACCACACCGCTGCCGTGGCGCGCGGCGCGACGCATAGCTTCATCATCGCCGACCTGCCGTTCGGCAGCTATCAGGCCAGCCCGGCACAGGCGCTGCAATCGGCAGCAGCATTGATGGCGGCGGGCGCGCATTGCGTCAAACTCGAAGGCGGCGCAGTGATGGTCGAAACCATTGCATTCCTCAGCGCGCGCGGTATTCCGGTGTGCGCGCATATCGGCCTGCTGCCGCAATCGGTGAATGCGCTGGGCGGTTACAAAGTGCAGGGAAAAACCGACAGCGCCGCGCAACAGTTGCGTGCCGATGCGCAGGCGCTCGAGCAGGCAGGGGCGTGCATGGTGCTGATGGAAGCGGTCCCGGCCGCGCTCGCCAAATCCATCACGGAGACGCTGCATGTGCCCACCATCGGCATCGGCGCCGGCCCGGATTGCTCTGCACAGGTGCTGGTTCTGCACGACATGCTCGGCATTACCCCCGGCAAGCCGGCGCGCTTTGTGAAAAATTTCATGGCGGGTGCGGACAGCATTCAGGCTGCGGTGAGCGCCTATGTGCAGGCAGTCAAAGGCGGACAGTTCCCGGCGCCGGAACATTGTTTCTGACGGCCTGAAAACCGCCACAGAAGACGCAGAGGTCACGGCGCAAACCGGGTTTCACTCGGCGGCCTCGGTGATCTCTGTGGCAACCGGAATTGGTTTTAAAACCCATGCAAACCATCTACACGATCCCCGAAATGCGCCGTTGGCGCGCCGAACACAATGACCTGGCCCTGGTAGCCACCATGGGCAACCTGCATGCAGGCCATCTCGCGCTGGTACGACTGGCGCGCCGACATGCTGCCCGGGTGGCCGTCAGCATCTTTGTGAATCCGCTGCAATTCGGCGCAAACGAGGATTTTTCGCGTTATCCGCGCACGCTGACCCACGATTGCGAGCTATTACGCGAGGCCGGTGCAGACGTCGTTTTCGCACCCGATGCGCCAGAACTCTTCCCGCACCCGCAAAGCTACCATGTCGAGCCACCCGCCCTGGCCGATGAGCTGTGCGGCGCATTCCGCCCCGGGCATTTCCGCGGCGTGGCGACTATCGTCATGAAGCTGTTCAACATTGTGCAGCCGCGTGTGGCGCTGTTCGGGCAAAAAGACTATCAGCAGCTGGCGATTATTCGCGGCATGGTGGCGGATTTGAATGTGCCGGTCACGATTGTGGCCGGCGCGACCGTGCGCGCCGCCGATGGCCTGGCGCTGTCGTCGCGCAATGGCTTCCTGAGCGAGCCGGAGCGCGCCGAGGCGCCGCGCCTGTACCAGACCTTGAGTTCAATTTGCGACCGGCTGGCGGCCGGAGAGCGGGATTTTACAGCGCTGGAGCTGGCTGCCACCGCCACCCTCGCCGTCCATGGCTGGCGCGTCGATTACATCGCCATTCGCAGCCCCGCACTCACCCTGCCCGAGCCCGGCGAAACCCGCTTCGTCGTACTCGGTGCGGCGCACCTGGGCAGCACACGGCTGATCGACAATATCGAAGCCGGTGGCGCAGAAACTTTATAGTTTATAATGGCGGTCTAATATTCGTTCCCTGAGCGAGGGCGAGACCATGCAAAGAACCATGCTGAAATCCAAGTTGCACCGTGTGCGAGTCACCCAATCGGAACTGCACTATGAAGGCTCGTGCGCAATCGACGAAACCCTGCTGGAAGCCGCCGATATTCGCGAGTACCAGCAGATCGACATCTACAACGTGACCAACGGCGAACGCTTCACCACCTACGCCATTCGCGCCGAGCGCGATTCCGGCACCATTTCCGTCAACGGCGCCGCCGCGCACAAGGCCAACCCCGGCGATCTGCTGATTATCGCCACCTATGCCAGCTACAACGAAATCGAACTGCAAAAGTTCGCGCCGCAACTGGTGTATGTGGATGAACACAACCGCGTCGCCGCCAGGCGCAATGAGATACCGGTGCAGGCTGCACAAGCCTGACAAAATGACGCTATCCATGAAAAGGCCAGCTCACAAGCTGGCCTTTTCATTTGGATGACCGGGCCAATACAGGCATAGAATGATCTGGCATCGCCATGCCGTGCAAAATGCCTGATACAAAAAAGAGGGGGACATCATGCTGAAACATCACTTTATCCACAGTATATTTGCCGCATCCGTCGTACTCGGGGCTGCTCCGGCCCATGCCTTTGATTTGGGCGGAATAATCAATAGCGACCAGCTCCAGAATCTCGGCAAATCCTTGCCCCAGAACCCGGATAACTCGTCCGCATCGGCCGCTGGTTTGGCCGGCATCAGCAACAAGGATCAGGTCGGCAGCCTGAAACAGGCGCTCACGCAAGGTGCAGAAACGGCCGTACGCGAACTGGCAAAACAAAACGGCTACCTTGGAAATGACAAGGTGCGCATCCCTTTGCCGGGAAACCTGCAAAAAATAGCCGGTCTGATGCAGACAGTGGGAATGGGGAAATACGCCGACGACTTGATCACTTCGATGAATCGCGCCGCTGAAGCCGCCGTGCCAGAAGCGAAAACGCTGCTGGTCGGTGCGGTAAAAAGCATGAGCGTCAACGACGCCAGGGGCATCCTCACCGGCGGCAATGACGCCGCCACGCAATACTTCCGCATGAAGACCGAAACCGCGCTGGCCGGAAAATTCAAACCCATCGTGGAGAAATCAATGGAGAAAGTTCAGCTTGCCCGGAAATACGACGAGTTTGCTGCAAAAGGCGCAGCGTTGGGCCTGGTGGATCAGCGCAACGCCAACATGAACGACTACGTCACCCGCAAGGCATTGGACGGTTTGTTCGTGATGATGGCGGAGCAGGAAAAAGCGATCCGCGCGAATCCGCTGGAGGCGACGGGAGCACTGGCGAAGAAGGTTTTTTCGGCCATCAAGAACTGAATTCCGGGCAGCAAATACGCAGGCGCCCTGACCTGCACCAAACTCGGCTCAGTCCGGATTGGGCGGCGGCTGAAACTGCGCCAGCTCTGCAGCCGGCAGCGGGTGACTGATCAGGAATCCCTGGGCTTCGTGGCATTCGATATTGCGCAGGAAGCGAAATTGACCGGGTGTTTCCACGCCCTCAGCCACCACGTTCAAACCGAGCTTGCGGGCCAGGGAAATGGTCGCCGTGCAGATTTCCGCGTCGTAACGGTCCGTCTCGATGTTGCGGACAAAGGATGCGTCGATTTTGAGGGTGGTGATGGGAAGCTGTTTAAGATAGGTCATGGAGGAGTAGCCGGTACCGAAATCGTCCAGCGCAAGCCTGATCCCCATATCAAGCAGCGTGTTGAGAATTTTGATGGTGCGTTCGGGTTTTTCCATGGCCACGGATTCAGTGATTTCCAGTTCCAGATGGCCTGCTTCGAGCTGCGTTTCCTTGAGTATGCTGGCGACAAACGTAGGCAGGGCAGCTTGCTCAAACTGCAGGGCAGACAGATTGACCGCTACACGTTTGATGTGAGTCAATCCGGCCAGATGCCATGCATGCATTTGCTGGCAGGCGGTGCGCACCACCCATTCACCCAGTGGAAGTATCAGCTCGGATTTTTCCGCCAAAGGTATGAAATGGTCAGGACCCAGCAAACCATGCACCGGGTGATTCCAGCGCACCAAGGCTTCGACAGCAATCATGCGCCCCGATTGCATGTCGATTTGCGGCTGGTAGAACAACACCAATTCGTTGCGATCCAGCGCCTGATGCAACTGGTTCTCGAGCAAAAGTCGATCCACCGCCGCCCGGCCGATATCCGGAGTGAAGCTGCTGCAGGTGTTTCGGCCTTGCGCCCTGGCATTTCGCATGGCGCTATCTGCCTGTCTCACGAGCGTTGCAGCATCATTTCCATCGTCGGGATACAGGCTGATACCCACGTTGGCGCTGACGTGCAGTTCCTGCCTGGCCAGATGATAGGGTTTGGCGATAGCGGCCAGGATCGTATCCGCATCTTGCAGGGCGGAGGATGCGTCGGCACTGCACAGGACAAACTCACCGCCCCCAAGGCGCGCGAGGATATGGGTGGACGGCAAGCTGGCGCGCAGGCGATCTGCCACTTCGATCAATAATTGATCGCCGGTTTCATGGCCAAGCGCGGTATTGATGGCATTTAATTCGTTTAATCCCATCAGCAGCACCGCCAGACTGCCATGGCGTATTCGGGCATGCTCGATGGCATGAGCCAGCTGCATCTGCATGGAAAAACGGTTGGGCAGGCGGGTCAGCGGATCATCATTCGCGAGCACATGAATTTCCGCTTTCTGTTCCTCATTGCGAATATGCACTGCGCGCATCAACTCCAGCAAGTTCGCGATCAGGACGACCAGCAGCGGCAGCAACAGCGCGCTTTCCTGTTTAAACCAATACAGCAGCGCGAGGTGGCTGCAATAGATTATGCCGGCGGCGGCAAGACTGTATTTTGTTCCCGCGCGAACCCGCCGGCGCGGCTGCCAAAACAACAGCAGCGAAGGAAGCAGCGCGATCAGCAACAGCATTCCCGTCCAGCGCCAGTCGCGCGGTGCCAGAATCAGACGCTGCCCCAGGGACTCATAGGCGATGGCCAGAATGTCGACACCGGACATATTACCCACCGGGGTGTGCACAGTGTCGGAATAAAACGCCGTACTGCCGACGAAAACAGTCTTGCCGCGAAACAGATTCGGATCCAGCGCCTGTCCTTGCATACCCAGCATGGCCTTGGCGACGCGCGCGAAAGGGATAGTCAGCACCGAATTTTTATTGCGCGGGTAATACAGGCGAACAGTACCCTCCTCGTCGGTCGGCCAGGTGAATGTTCCGACCTGGATCGTACCGTCCGGATTGATTTGGACGCGCGGCTGCGGGCCGGCGCTGAAATAGGCCGCGACTGGCAAGCCAGGCAAGTATTGTCCGTTGAACCGATAAAACAGCGGAAGACGGCGCAACATGCCATCACTATCCGCAATCACGGAAACGACGCCTACATGGGCTGATTCTTTAACCGGCCCGGTAAATTCCTGGAGGGGTAGCTGCACAGCTGGCCACGCTTGGGCGCGCAATCCTTCAGGAACTTTCCAGGCCAGCCCACCCAGGGCTGCCGGCCGCTCGCCCTCTTCGACTGCGCTGCGCGCGGTGGCTGAAAGCACGACATTCCTCGCGCGGGCAATGGCATCGCTCAACCGCTTGTCGCCTTCGCGCGGATCGGCGAAAACAATATCGAAGGCCACCGTGCGCGCGCCCATCTCGTTCAAATAGTCGAGGAGCATGGCGTAGATATCGCGCTTGTAGGGCCATCCTCCGAAATAAGCCTGCATCTCTTGCAAGGAATGGTCATCGATATCGATGACCAGCGCGTCCTTGAAATAATGATTTTGCGCCACCAGCCTTGTCTGTGTGTCCAGAGTCAACTCGTCCAGCCGATGATACAAGGGAGTGAAGCTCAGTGCCCATGCCAGAGCCAGCGCACCCAGGGGCACCCACAAAAGTCGAGCGACGCGGAGAATTCGGGCTGGCACGGTAATCAACTGGATGCGGCCTCTGCCCTACAGTGCAAAAGGAACGAGCGGTACCAGCAATAAAAGCATCCACCACTTTGATCCTGGAACTTCAAGTTTTTGAACGCTTCCAAAAGGGCCGGCAAAACCGTCCGCATCGATGGTCTTGATGCGCAAATAATAAGTGCCGGGTTGGGGGCGATCAATCTGGATCTGATTGGTGGTCAACACCTTATCAAAGATCGGCTGGGCGAATTCGGGGTCACGCGCAAGTTGCAACTGATACTGGCTGCCCTGGTCACCGGTGGACCAGCGAAACGTCAGGCTCTTGTCGCTCATTTGCGGCGCGTCCATTTTGGGACTCTCGGGTATTTTGCGCTGGGTGAATCCCTGCACGTCGCTATATGGCCCCTGATCCTGTCCGGCAGCAATGGAGGCGATGCGCCAGTAGTATTGGCCAGGTGCAAGTGTCACGCCATATTCCGTTTTCCGCAGATCGGGCACGTCCGCCAGCAACGCGGAAAAATCGGGATTCGCCGATACCTGCACACGATAGCTCTGCGCGGACATCGAGGTGGTCCAGCGCAGCTTGGCTTCGGGACCATAAGACTTCTGCCCGTCCATCGGCGCACTGACGAAAGGAGGCTCCGGGCGTGCCTTGAGCACGAATTCGCGATCCGCATTCAGGCCTTCCAGACCATTTTGATCGATCCCGCGCACACGCAACATATAATGTCCGTCAAGCAAATCAGTCCATTTAGCGGCTTTACCTTTGAATATGCCATCCAGAAGCAGATTGCTGAAAGAGCGATCCGAAAACACCTGGGCATGATAGCTTTCGACACCGGCTGTGGCGGGCAAATCGATACGCAGTGGCAGTCGTTCGATCAAAGCCGGTACGCGGCTCAAGTCGGGTGCCGGCAGCAGTGTTATTGGCGCATGCGGCGGTTCCCCCGCTGCGGCCAGCGTACCAAACCCGGCTTTCACTGCAACCGTCTTGTTGCGTGCACCGCTGGCTTGCACAGCTCCCCCCAGCACCTCGCTGCGGGAGACCTGGTCTGTGTCATCCACGTGGGCACGAAAATCGGTACCGCGCACGGACAGATTGAGCGGTCGCGATTTGATCTCGTAACGCGCAGCAGGTTTTTCCTGCTTTGCCACGCGGGTATCGATGCTGCCCCGGTGCAGATCAAGGATTGTCTGGGCCATCCCCGTTTTGCCGAAGAGCACCATCCCGGTCAAGGTAATTCGGGTATTCGGGGTGAGTAACAGACGCGAGCCGTCCACAAAACGCAGCGACACGCTGGCATCGGCGCCGGTTTCAATGGTATCGCCCATCTGTGGGTGCATGTCCATGGATAAGGGCTGAGGAACACCATTTTGCGGTGTACGGGTAACGCTGCCCTGTATATAGATGGGTTCCGCGACGGCTGCTTCACGTTTCAACCAGGCCAGAGGCAGGCGCAATTTGCTACCCGGCAAGAGTCGTTTCGGGTTGGATATTTTGTTGAGAATTTGTAACTTTGGCCAGTCATTGGAGTGGGTCAGATAAGCCGCCGCAACGCTAATCAGGGTGTCGCCAGGCTTCACGCCATAAACCCATACCTCCCCTGCTGCCAGAGCGGGTATGCCCAGTTGCGCCAAGATGAACCCAATAAGCAGACACAGCTTGGGCAGCGAAAAGCGTAAAGTCATGCATCTCTCCCCTTGGTTCCGCAGGAAACCGATTCCGGCAGAATAATCCATACACACTTGTGTACCGAAAGGCAGTCTCAAAAAACATCGAAGCCCGGTGTTTCCCCTTGAAATAAAATAATCAGGGCGCGCAATGCTTATTTTGCCAAACCATATTTTCGGAAGCGTGTTCCGAAGGTTCTCGTTTTGATTATGATTGAGTCATTCTGCCATGATCAGGCGCTGTGGCACGTCAGTGTAGCAAACCATAGCGGCGCAGGATCGCTTTTCAATATGGAGGGGCAGACACGCCTTGTACTATAGGGGGCGTTGCCCGGATTTTATTTCGCCTATGCCAACAGGTGCTCCCTGCGCTCCTGAAGGCTGCCATACCTCAGCGCGTACTGGCGCGTAAACTCGGCGCCGAAGAAAAAAATCTGAGCGGAGTAATAAACCCACAACAACAGGGCGACCATCGCTCCCGCTGCGCCGAAGCTTGACGCCACTGCGCTATTCCCCAGATACAGGCCGATCACGTATTTTCCCAGGCTGAATAATAATGCCGTGAACACGGCCCCGATCCATACGTCGCGCCATGACAGGGGAGCATCCGGGAGCATCTTGTAAATGACCGCGAACAGAATGGCGATAATGCCAAACGAAATGATGGAGGAAACAATCGAGAGAACGGCCAGGGAACCGCTCCACATCGTTCCTACATAACGCTCCAGCATGGCAATCGCCGCACTGAACACCAGAGAAATGAGCAACAGGAATGCAAGCACCAGCACCAGACTGAAAGACAGGACACGCGTTCTAAGCAGAGTGAGAAAAGCTGAATGACCAGGCCGCACTATCCCCCATATTTCATCCAGACTGCCTTTTAATTCGGCAAATACGCTGCTCGCACCAATCGCCAGCAGGACAACGGCGCCGATCGTTGCCATCAATCCCGATACGGGGTCGCGCGCGGCGGCCAGCAAAGCCTGGATCGCCTGTGCTCCATTCGGGCCAACCAGACCTTGTATCTGTCCTATGATCTCTCCCTGCGCCGCTTGCATACCAAAAAAAAATCCGGCCACGGCGATCGCCAGCATCAGGATGGGCGTCATGGAAAACAGGGTGTAAAACGCCAGCGCAGCGCCTTTGCTGGCGGCGCGATGATCTATCCAGGCTTTTAACGACTCCAGTATTATTTTCTTCATCTGGGTTTAACCTCGATTGAAAAAACACCTCCTGCAATGATCACATCCGGGCGACGCAGGAAAGGTTTCTGTTGTTTGTTCGCCCAATACAATGAGCTGTTTTCAGCTTATATCAATTTGGCCAATAGGTCAGTGCGAAGTCGTACACAGCTTGCCAAAGACCCTGCTCAACTGCGCTTTCGGCTTTCAAAACTTGCAGGCAATTTGGCGCTACGTTCGCTAACGCACAGAAGCGAGCTTCGCATAGGCCTATTCTGCGGTCTGGCAGGGCAATTCAGGCGCATCGATTTCAGAGAGTAGTGTATCTGTAGCGGTTATTTATCCCGTTACGGGTTACACGGACCGATCCAAGAAGGCGAGTGCTGATTGGCTTACCGCAATTGTCATCAGAACTGATTTCAATTTTTATGCATACAGGAATCATCAGACTTTCCTAAACTCGGAGGTAATAAGATCATGAAATATCCATTGCTAGCCACCGCACTTGTTGCAGCCTTTGCACTGAGCGCTTGCGAAAAACAGCCCGTAGTCGTCAATACTCCCCCCGCAGAAACTCCGGGACCAACCGTTGTGGTACCTGGTCCTGCCGGTCCTCAGGGAGCGACTGGCGGCACTGGGGCCACAGGTGACTCAGGTGCAACCGGTGACTCGGGTGCAACCGGCTCACAGGGCGCTCCTGGCGATGCTGGTGCCAAGGGTTCGACTGGAGCAACGGGTGCCACCGGAGATACCGGGGCAACTGGCGGCAACACCACGGTGATTGTTCCACCCCCGGCTCCAGCCAACAATTAATCCGCATGAAATGAAGCATGGCCTCCCTGAGCAGGCCATGCTGATTGACATGCGCCCATCCAGGTGGATTCAGCATTGATCTTGATGCTGAAAATTGCCTGCACCGGGGCACATCACGATTAATACAAGCACGCTGATTTGCGCATGCCTCTATCCGATATCATGATTGTGCGTTCAACGCGCCTTGTGCTTAGGGTCTGATCTCCCGCCGTCACCGGAGCGTTTACATGTCACCTGCTGTATCAGAAAACCACCTGCTCGCCAAGTTGCCCCGCAAGGATCACGAACATTTTCTGGCACGATGCGAATCCGTGCATCTGGAATTTGGCGATGAACTTGATGTGCCGGGTTCTCCCATCGAGCATGTTTATTTCCCTATCGACAGTTACATTTCTCTGGTGATGGTCATTGACGACCATTCGCACCTCGAGATCGGATTGGTTGGTTGCGAAGGCATGCTGGGCACACCCCTCATATTAGGCATCGATGTGGCATCGTTTTATGCCGTGGTGCAAGGCTCTGGTTCCGCACTTCGCATGTCAAGGGCGGCCTTCGCCCGCGAACTCGAACAAAGCGCTGCACTGCATCGACGGCTGCAATGCTATGCCTACGTATTGAAGAACCAGTTTGCGCGCATGGCCGCCTGTACCCGTTTCCATGTGGTTGAGCAGCGGCTTGCGCGTTTGTTGCTGATGACCCGGGACCGTGCTCACGCCGATCATTTCCATTTAACCCATGAAACCATGGCCAATATGCTGGGCGTACGCCGTGTAGGCATTACCAAGGCAGCCGCTGCACTGCATCGGCAAAATCTGATCAGCTATCGCCGGGGTGATATTACGATACTCGACCATCACGGCCTGGAAGCGGTTTCATGCGAATGTTATGGTGCAGAACGAAGCCTGTATCAAAGCGTGCTGGGCTAGTGTCTCAAATGATACGCCACGGATAATGCGGTTTCCGGAATCAGGATTTATCCAGACGTTTACTGTGTTTATGCAGGCTGCTGGATAGCTGCGAGATGATTTCCGAAGCAGCCTGGATAATCTGGCTGGATCCAAAGCCTGCCTGGGTCATCTCGCGGAAAAACGATTTCGCCACTATTTTTGCCATTTTGTCGGGATCGTAAGCTGTGGACAGCATCACTCCTCCAATGGCTTTTTCCGCCTCTTGTGCCATTGCGATCTGGGCAAAGCGCGAATTGAGCAGGTTCTGCAACTGCACCACCTGGATGGACTTGCCGACAAAAAACGCCACAATCTCCAGCAGCGCCAGATCGTCCTGAGTAAACGGCATGCCGCTGTCCGGCTCGGACAGGTTGATGACCCCGATAAGCTTTCCATTGACGCTGAGCGGTGCGGACATCAGGCTGCGTGCACCCGTTCCCGGACGGCGTGCGCACCTGGCGAAAATAGACTGCTCGATATCTTCCACCAGTAACGACTTGCCGCTTGCAGCCACTTGTCCGGCAATGCCTTCCCCGCGCCCGACAGTCTGGTTAAACGCCTCCTCCGGCAACGCGCCCTGCGTGGCGCATACCCGCAGCCGCAAAGCTTCGCCCTCGCCTTCGATTAACAGCATGATGGAACAATGTGTCGCATCCAGCGTGTCGGCAGCAAGCTTGACCAGCTGCCCGAGATTGTGTTCCAGACTGGTCGGCGATTCCAGAAATCCAGCCAGATCATGCAACTTGTCGAGCAGGTTACCGGCCATCCTGGACCCCCTGAAAAACGCTAATTGAGTGCCGCCGCCATTTTACGACGGTAGGCAGCGACCAGATCACCGCTGCCTCCGAGCAAACTGAAGATATTCAGCATGGTTTTGCGGGCGATGCCATCCTGCCAGGTTTTGTCGCGCTGCATCATTTCCAGCAACTCATCCATCGCCTCCTGATAGCGCTGCTGCGCAACCAGCCAGTTGGCCAGCTTGAGACGCGCTGACTGGTCTTTGGGACTGGCGGTAATTGCAGCAACCAGGCTGGCCTCATCATCGCCCTGATCCGCCTGACGTGCAAACTCCAGGCGCGCCATCAACTGCATGGCACGTGCCTCGCCTGCGGTTTGCGCAGACAGCGATTCGAGCAATCGACCCACCTCGTCCAGCTCATTCAGTGAAAGCATGACCTCGGCCGCATCCAGTCTCACACGCTCGTTCTGCGCATCGAGCTTGCTCGCCTCAGCGAGCATTTGCAGCGCACGCGCGGCATCGCCACCGGCGAATACCTGCATCGCTTCCAGTCGCACATCATCGGCCGGTGAAGGCAGCAGGCGCTCGATGAATTCGCGCACAGCCGGTTCGGGAATGGCTCCCGAGAACTCGTCCACCATCTCGCCGCCGACAAAAGCCTTGACGTTGGGAATGCCGCGCACGCCGTACTTGCCGGCGAGTCTCTGGTTTTCATCGGAATCGACCTTGGCCAGGATGAACCTGCCCTGATAAGCCGCAGCGAGCTTTTCCAGCACCGGCTTGAGCGCACGGCACGGGCCGCACCATTCCGCCCAGAAGTCGACGATCACCGGGACTTTCTTCGAACCTTCGATGACGACTTGCTGGAAATTATGCTCGTCCACGTCGAGAGAGTATTCAGCCATGTCTGTTTTTCCCTGTTACTTTCAATGCCGTAAAAATCGTGGCGATGAAATAATTTTCAAGCACCGCTGCGCCGCGCCAGTTCCACTGCCTTGCCGATGTATGTGCCCGGCGTCATCGCCAGCAGGCGCGCCTTGTCGGCATCGGGGATCGGCAGCGCGTTGATGAATACATGCAGGCTGTCGCGGTTGATGCCGGACTTGCCGCGTGTCAGTTCCTTCAGCTGTTCATAGGCATTGGGCACGTTGTAACGGCGCATCACGGTCTGGATCGGCTCGGCCAGCACTTCCCAATTGTGATCCAGGTCTTCGGCCAGACGCTGCGGATTGGCTTCCAGCTTGTTCAAACCGCGCAGGCAAGAGTCGTAACCGAGCAGCGCGTAGCCCAGCGCCACGCCCATGTTGCGCAGCACGGTGGAGTCCGTGAGGTCGCGCTGCCAGCGCGACACCGGCAGCTTTTCCGCCAGATGGCGCAGCAGCGCATTGGCCAGTCCGAGGTTGCCCTCGGCATTTTCGAAGTCGATCGGGTTGACCTTGTGCGGCATGGTGGAGGAACCGATCTCGCCCGCCTTCACCTTCTGCTTGAAATAGCCCACCGAAATATAGCCCCATACATCGCGGTTCAGATCGATCAGCACGGTATTGGCGCGGCTCACCGCGTCGAACAGCTCGGCCATGTAATCGTGCGGCTCGATCTGGATGGTATAGGGGTTGAAGCTCAGGCCCAGCCCTTGCACGAAGCACTGTGCGAAACCTTCCCAGTCGAAGTCGGGATAGGCGGACAGGTGCGCGTTGTAGTTGCCCACCGCGCCGTTGATCTTGCCCAGCATCGGCACACTGTGAATCTGCTCAACCTGACGCTGCAGACGATAGGCGACGTTGGCCATTTCCTTGCCCAGGGTGGTGGGCGATGCCGGCTGGCCGTGAGTCCGCGATAGCATCGGCAGTTCGGCGTGTTCGTGCGCCAGCGCGGTGAGCCGGGCAGTGACGTTATTCAGTGCAGGCAACAGCGCCGTCTCGCGCGCCGCCTTGAGCATCAGCGCGTGCGACAGGTTATTGATGTCCTCGGAGGTGCAGGCGAAGTGGATGAACTCGCCCACCTTCGCCACTTCTGGATTGCTGGCAAAACGCTCGCGCAGGAAATATTCCACTGCCTTGACATCGTGGTTGGTGGTGCGCTCGATTTCCTTGACGCGCTCGGCATCCGCCTCGGAAAAGCCTGCGGCGACAGCATCCAGTGCTGCGATCGTCGCGGACGAAAACACGGGCACCTCGCTCAGCGCAGATTCGGCAGCCAGCGCCTTGAGCCATTCGATCTCGACCTTGACGCGATTGCGGATCAGGCCGAACTCGCTGAAATGCGCACGCAGCGCTTCGACTTTGGCAGCATAGCGGCCATCCAGGGGAGACAGGGCGGTAAGGGTAGAGAAGCTCATGACAATTTCCGGTAAGGCAAAAGCCTGATTTTACCCGCAAACGCAGGATACGACTGCTACGTTATCGCGTGGTGTTATCCGGTGGAAATCAATCCCGGGCAGGTCGTAATGCAGAGCGGTGTGCTGCGTCACCGCAGCCCGATCTCAAGTCCAGTCGCGCCGGTCCAGCACCGCCTGCGCCAGCGTGCCGGAATCCACATGCTCCAGCTCACCCCCAACCGGCACGCCGCGTGCAATGCGCGTCACCTTGAGGCCGCGTGCATGCAGCAACTCGGCGATGGCGTGCGCCGTGGCTTCGCCTTCAGTGGTGAAATTGGTGGCCAGGACGATTTCCGTCACCACGCCATCGGTCGCGCGCCGGATCAATCGGTCGAGATGGATTTCGCGCGGCCCCACGCCATCCAGCGGCGACAGCCGGCCCATCAGCACAAAATACAGTCCGCTATAGCTTTGCGTCTGCTCCATCATCAACACGTCGGTGGGCATTTCCACGACGGCCAGTTGGGCGGGATTGCGATTGGGTGCGGCGCAGATGGCACACAGGCTGCCTTCAGTCAGGTCATTGCATTTCTCGCAATGCTGCAACTTGACCAGGGCCTGATCGATTGCCTGCCCCAGCCGCTGCGCACCATTGCGGTCGCGCTGGAGCAAGTGATAGGCCATGCGCTGCGCGGACTTGGGCCCAACGCCGGGCAATATGCGCAATGCTTCGATCAGGCGCTCTAGACTGGTGGGGGATTTCATAGACACTTGCTGGAAGTTGGGTAACTCTTTTGCCACAGAGAGCACAGAGGTCTCAGAGTCACAATCTTTAACTCACAACCATTCATCCCGTTACTCGTTAAAGATAGCTTTCCCTGCGCTCTCGGTGCGCTCTGTGGCAGATTCGATTTTGATTCACCACATCAGAATGGCAGCTTGAAGCCCGGTGGCAGGTTGAGTCCGGAGGTAAACCCCGCCATTTTTTCCTGGGTCGTCGCTTCCGCCTTGCGCACTGCATCATTCATCGCGGCAGCGATGAGGTCCTCGAGCATGTCCTTGTCGTCGCTCATCAGGCTGGGGTCGATGGTCACCCGGCGCACGTCGTTGCGACAGGTCATCAGCACCTTGACCATGCCCGCACCGGCCACGCCTTCGACTTCAACATCGGCCAGCTGATCCTGCATTTTTTTCATGTTTTCCTGCATTTGCTGGGCCTGCTTCATCATGTTGCCCAAACCACCTTTCATCATTTCACTGCTCCTTTGCGATAGATTTAATTTCGACAACGCGGGCATCGAATTGCTGCATTACGTCTTGTACAAATGGGTCCGCTGCAATGACGGCCTCAGCCTCGCTCTGTCGTGCCGCGCGCGCCTCGTTTTGCTGGCGCACCGGCGTGTTGGCTTCGCCTTCCGCGAGACTGACCTGGAGGCGCATGGGGCGGCCGAAATGCGCGCTGATCGCCTCGCGCAGCTTGTCCTGATAGGACTTTTCGGCAAGATGCTTGTGGGCAATCGGCACCCGCAACTGCAGGCAATCGCCGGCACAGGATTCGAGTTCGCTGTGCACTGCCAGCATGCGCGCCTGACCGCCCAGTTTGAGGCTGGTCACCAACGCCGCCCAATCACCGTCAAACGCGATGGAGGCGACGCGCGCCACCTGCACCGGTTCGGGAGCAGGTGCAGGTTCAGGCACAGGCTCGGAAACATCCATTTCAGCGCTCGCCCCAAGCGGCGGCGCGGGGGCCAGCTTTGGCGCGGCGGGTTCGCGTGCAACCAGCAGCGCCGCAGCGGGGGGCGCAGCGCGGCTTGCGGGGGGCACGACGGAAGGCGTGGCAATGCGGGCTGGTTCCGTGGCGGGCATAAACGCCAGCATGCGCAGCAACGTCATGGTAAAGCCGGCAAATTCATCCGGCGCCAGCGCCAGGTCGCGCCGCCCGAGAATGGCGATCTGGTAGTAAAGCTGGACGGTTTCGGCATCGAGGCGTTGCGCCAGATCGAGAATGGCTTCACGCTCAGGCAAATCATCCGGCAGTGCTGCGGGTACGGTCTGCGCCAGCGCGATTTTATGCAATAGCGCACCCAATTCCTGCAGGGCCGGGTCGAAGGCGATGCTGCGCGCCGCCATTTGATCGGCCTCGTCCAGCAGCGCCGCGCCATCGCCCGCGGCCAGCGCATTCAGCAGGCCGAACAGGTAGCGCTGGTCGATCGCACCCAGCATGCTGCGCACCGTATCCTCGTGCACCTTGCCGCTGCCGTAGGCGATGGCCTGATCGAGCAGCGACAGCGCATCGCGCATGCTGCCGCCGGCGGCGCGCGCAATCAGGCGCAACGCGGCGGGCTCGGACGGGAGGCCTTCCAGCCCGAGCACCTTGTCAAGATGTTCGCGCACCATTTCCGGCACCATTTGCTTGAGGTTGAATTGCAGGCAGCGCGACAGCACGGTGACCGGAATCTTCTGCGGGTCGGTGGTGGCGAGGATGAATTTGACGTGCTCGGGCGGCTCCTCCAGCGTTTTCAGCATGGAGTTGAACGCCGCCTTGGACAGCATGTGCACTTCGTCGATGATGTAAACCTTGAAGCGGCCTACCGTGGGGGCATATTGCGCGTTGTCCAGTACTTCGCGCATGTTGTCGATGCCGGTATTGGAAGCGGCGTCCAGTTCCAGCAAATCGACAAAGCGCCCGCTATCGATCTGCGTGCACGCGGAGCACTGGCCGCATGGCGTAGCGGTAATGCCGGTTTCGCAATTGAGGCATTTGGCAAGAATGCGCGCCACCGTGGTCTTGCCGACGCCGCGCGTGCCGGTGAACAGGTAGGCGTGGTGCAGCCGGTTCTGGGTCAGCGCGTTGCTCAGCGCCCGCACCACGTGTTCCTGGCCCTTGAGGTCGGCGAATATGCGGGGGCGCCACTTGCGTGCGAGAACTTGGGTCACTGGTTTAAGATCGCATCAAAAGTGGTAGGCAAACCGGATCTGGTTGAAGTTGATCCCGTTGTTGGGTTTTTTGATATCGGCATTCGACAGATGCTGGAAACGATAACCCAGATCGTATTCGCCGCGCGCGCCGAATCTGTAGCCGGCTCCAATGTGATCGCCGAACTGAAAAGCCGTACCGAATTGGCGGCGGTCATTGATTCGGGTTTCCGACAGCAGATGCACGCCGATTCCAGCTTCGGCGTACCATCCTGTGGGCTTGTTCTGGCTCAGCCGGACTACCGGGGTGAAGCCAATGTCGTATAGATCGCGCGCGCCGCTCACACCGCTGTCACCGCGCCAATAGCCGAGGCTCGCATCCCAGTAGCCGGACACGGCCCAGGCATCGCCCACCGGCCATTTTTTGTTCCAGTCCCATTGCAGGCCGACACGGCCCATATCGGTATGGTTGCCTGCGCCCAACTCAAGCGACACGCTATCTACGGCATGAGCTGGCAAAGCTGTACAAACCAGCAGCAGGACACCCGCAAGTTTTGTCAGGTTCAACTTCATGTCACTTCCCTCACCAATTGGTGTGAATGCAGCATTCGAAAAATGGATTAGAAGGTGGCGAGCCCGACCCCCGGCACTTGCAATAAATGGCTGTGGCTGCTTCCTTCCGGACCTGACCAGGTTCACCATCTTGCAATGCGGGGAGGCCCGCCATCGGCTATTCTACGCTAGCCCTCAGGTGCGGCAAAGCGTTATAGTGCGCGGACATTTCCAACTCTCGAGGAAAATCACGGTAATGCCCACGCTGCAACTGCTCAGGGATAAGGTGCTCGGCGCCCCGCGCGATCCGATGAAACCCGAGACGCGCCAGCACATCGCACTGATCGCATTCTTCGCCTGGGTCGGGCTGGGCGCAGACGGCCTGTCATCCTCCTGTTACGGTCCGGAAGAGGCCTTTCTCGCGCTCGGCCAGCATACCCATCTCGCCTTGTATCTGGCGATTGCCACCGCGCTCACCGTATTCGTGATTTCGTTTGCGTATAACCAGGTTATCGAGCTGTTCCCCAGCGGCGGTGGCGGCTACAAGGTCGCAACCAAACTCATCGGCCCCCATGCCGGGCTGGTGTCCGGCGCCGCCCTGATTGTCGACTATGTACTCACCATCGCCATTTCGGTGGCGAGCGGCGCCGATGCTTTATTCTCGCTATTGCCAATGGGAGCGCAGCCTTTCAAACTGGCGTCAGGACTGATATTCGTGCTGGTTCTGGTGATCCTGAATCTGCGCGGGCTGAAGGAATCCATCAAGTTCCTGCTGCCGATTTTTCTCGGCTTTGTCGTCATCCATCTGGTGCTGATCGTGTACGGCATCATGTTCCACAGCAGCCGCCTGCCGACGCTGCTGCACGATACCACTACCGAGACCTTTACCCTGAGCACGCAGATGGGCTGGGCATTCATCATCTCCCATCTGCTGCTGGCCTACTCCACCGGCGGCGGTACCTACACCGGACTGGAGGCGGTATCCAACAACGTCAATACGCTGGCCGAGCCGCGTGCGCGCACCGGCAAGTGGACCATGTTTTATCTGGCCGTCTCGCTCGCCTTCACCGCCAGCGGCATCATCATGCTGTACCTGCTGTGGGACGTCCACCATGTGCCCGGCGAAACACTGAATGCGGTGGTGTTCAAGGACATCCTGAGCAGCTGGACACTAGGCGGCGTGGACTGGGCGCGCTGGCTGCTGCCGGTGGTCCTGGCATTGGAGGCGGGGCTGTTGTTTGTCGCCGCCAACACCGGTTTTCTCGGCGGCCCGGCGGTGCTCGCCAACATGGCGGCGGATCGCTGGGTACCGCACCAGTTCAGTTATCTGTCGAGCCGCCTGGTGACGCGCAATGGCATCATGCTGATGGCATTGTCGGCAATCGGCGTATTGCTGTTGACGCGCGGCAGCGTCACGCTGCTGGTGGTGCTGTATGGCATCAATGTGTTCCTGACTTTTTCAATGTCGATGGCCGGCATGTGCATCTACTGGTGGCGCAATCGCGGGGTGGAGCAGAAATGGCTGTGGCGCCTGGCTCTGTCCGGCACCGGGCTGTCGGTCACCGGTGGAATATTGATCGTGCTGATTGTCGAAAAATTCAGCCAGGGCGGCTGGATGACGGTGCTCATCACCAGCATGGTGATCGGCGCCTGCCTGCTGGTGCGCCGCCACTATGACGAAACCCGCGCCCAACTCAAACAGGTGGACAATCTGTTTGCCGGGCAGCAAATGGCTCCTCTGCCCAATCCTCCCGCACTGGATCCCATGCTTCCCACAGCCGCGCTGCTGGTGGGCAAAAGCAAAGGCAGCGGCATGCACACCTTGCTCTGGGTACAGCGCCTGTTCCCGGATCATTTCAAAAATTTCATTTTTCTGAGCGTTGGCGAGGTCGACACACAAAGCTACGGCGGCACCGGAGCGCTCGAAAACCTGCGCGACGAAGTCGGCGAAAATCTCCAGTATTTTGTCAATTTCTGCCACCACCACGGCCTGGCCGCCGAAGCCCGGCTGGCCTACGGCAGCGATGTGGCCCAGGAACTCACCCGGCTGGCGCAACAAACCCATGCGGATTATTCCAACTGTGTGTTTTTCGCCAGCAAGCTGATTTTCGTGCACGACAACTGGGGCACGCGCCTGCTCCACAACCAGACCGCCGACGTGCTGCAACGCCGCCTGCATCTGCAGGGAATGCAGATGGTGATTTTGCCGATGAAGGTTTGAAGCCAGCGCTTAGTCCATTGCCAGGGCGATTTGGTCCATACCTGTGGTACCAGCGCATACGGATCCCGCCGCACAGCAGGTACACAAAAAAAACGAGTGGTGCAAAGCACCACTCGCAAGAGGAAACACCTTCCTGTTTTATTTAAAACCTGAATGCTCAGGAATGGTTCTCGCTCACTTCATCGCCATCAACGTGCACGCGCTGTCCGCTGGAAGGATCGAGGAACAGACGATTGGCAGGGTTCCGCTTGAAATCAAACACGCTGGACAATGAGCCGGCCTTTGCGTCGGTCGAGTCATCACCGATCCGGCCCAGATTCCAGTTGTCTTCGATGAAGCGCAGGATCGAGGATTGATCGGTAACCGAGTGATCGACAAAGTTGGGTTTGGCATAAGGCGAGATCACCAGGAGCGGCTGGCGCGGACCATAACCGCAGCGATCCTGGTACGCACCCTGAGCAGCCGTGCCACAACTTCCCGGACCGGTGAGTGCATCGTAGGTCGGGTCGTTGGACTGGGTGACGATAGGCGGCATCACGTGGTCGTACCAGCCATCGGAATCATCATAAGCAATGATCACCGCGGTATTTTTCCACTCCGGCAAGCGCTGCAGCCGGTTGAGGGTTTGAACCAGGAAAGTCTGTTCATCCAGCGGGTCCGAGTAGCCGGCATGGCCATCCTGAGCCATTTTCGCCTTCAGGAAACTCACTTCCGGCATGTGGTGGGACTCTGTCGCCGACCAGAAATCGGACAGGTCATATTGATGATTGGCCTGGTCCTGCTTGCCGATCATCGCCACCGATGAAGGCGCCACATGGTGAGGATTGGAGGTGGAGGTGTAATACTGGAACGGCTCGTGGTGCGGGCTGTAATCGCTCACGCTTTTCCCGGCGATATTCTGGCTGGTCGCGCCGCACACCGGTTTGCCATTGCTCATTGCCGTGGGCCGGAAACCGCCCTGGAACCATCCCCAGGTCACGCCCTTGTGGTTCAGCAAGTCGCCCACGTTGGTACCGCTCATCGCCAGCACCGGCTTGGTGTGGTTGGAACAATCGTCATACGCCGGATCGGCATCGCTGATCACCGTGCCGTTGGCCGTCACCCCGGCAAGATCGGTCGGCGTCACGCCATGCGTCTGGCCGGCGACCAGGTTCAGCGCACCCGGCGTGGAAGGCCCATAGGTCGTGCTGAAAGAATTGTCGCTCATCGCAAAATGCTGGGCGTAGTTCCACAGTGCAGTCACCGTGTTGCCATCGTAATATCCCATCACCTGTGAGGGGTCGCAATTACCGTAATGCGCGCCGGTATTCTGCACGAATTTGTCCATCAGGCCGGCGTCAGCAGCCTGCTGTTCCTGGGTATAGCGGTGATCCATATCGCACGTCATCGCCTGGCTGCGATCCAGCCTGAAAGGCTTGACGGAATTCGGATTGTAGTTGATCAGCTCCGGCGTCAATCCATTGATTGAGGGCGTCCCGCGGTGCGGCAGAAAAGCCGGCGATCCAGCCGGGTTGGCTGCATGCGGGTAAGTGGCAAAATAGTGATCGAAAGAAACGTTTTCCTGGAAAATCACCACCACGTGCTTGATCGGCGTAGCCGTCTGGTGATCGTCAGAAGCCGCTGCAACAGGCATCACAGCTGTTTGAAACGCAGCGCATAAAGCAAGCGCAAGGACGGATTGGCGAGGCATGACAAAAGATTTCTGGCTGGAGGCCATGGTACTTCTCCCCTTCATTGAGTTTCAGAAAGGCCCGGTTTTTGGACCTGCGGAGGTGCAGCGGCTCCAGTCTGCATGCCCCATGCTGCGGGGTTATGAACGGCAACTGACGCGGTGCTGACGAATGCCTGTCAACGGTGTTTGCCACGCAGATGAGGGGGGGGGTTTCCCGTACAACCCCGGCAATGGAACACCTCGCTGTCATTGCCTGGCGGCCATTGCCGGGGTATTCATCAATCCGCTTTGTTTGGCACAAACCCGTCTGGCCGGGAAAGACCATGTTTTTGCAGTATTTCGGTAAACTCGCTGCCGCGTAAAATGTTGGTCAATTCATCACGCGCCTTGAGTTGTTTGGCATTCCAGTTCCCCTTGAGCGCCACCACTTCACGCACGCCCACTTTCGTCCCCGGAAGTGGCTGAGGATTCTCCACCGTCCCGCCCAGCGGTACAAGGTCGAAGGTATCCGGGAAGGTCTGCTTGGTAAACAGGCCAAGGTGGTATAGGAATACAGCAGCGTCGGCCTTGCCGTAGGCAACTGACCAGGGCTCGTCGCGATGATGGATGCGCGCACCTTCGAGCCATTTATCCTTATCATGGCTGGCGCCGTTGAACAGGACCTTGATCAGCCTTTCCGCAGTCCAGCCTTTCGGGGGATGCGGGTCAAGCCGGGCGATATTGTAAATCGCTTCGGCATAGGTATTGAATGCGCCGGGCTCCAGCTTGATGTTCGGGGTAACGAGACGCACATTCTTGCGCCCCAGGTCCCACACGGTATGAATTTTTTTGGGATTGCCGTGCTTGACCAGAATCACCTCGCCACGATCCTGATAGATCGGGTAGGCAGGTCCGTCGGTTTCGCCGGATGCGACCAGTTTATCGATAACGCGCTTCGAAGCCACGGCAACAGACGGCATGCAGGTGGCATAAAGATTACCAAACTGCACCACGCCGTTTTTCAACTGGGGGATCACAACCGGGGGACTGGTGGTGTAAAAGGCGTTATGAAGGGGATCAGCCTGGAACCTGGCGAGATACTTCGGCCAGATGTCGTGTAGCGCCATGTGGTAGTTGCCCTCGGTGGACAACACCACATCGCAGGTATCGAGGGTGCCATGGAAATCCCACAGCGTGTCCGCGGTCGGATCATCCAGATTCGGTTTTTTGATTCCCTGGTCCGTCGGCCACTGCAACAGCTTGGGGGTATCGACTACCGGGGTTCCTGTGATCGCTGGCATGGCCGCCAGTGTGGATGTGCTTGCCATGGCCGACAATGCAACGACAACAGCGCCTGCTATTCTCCTGATATTCATGCTTTTCCTTTTCGTGAACGAAACAGTCTGGAATGAATGCACACAAGCAAGTACGGCAAACTTGCCGTCAGAATCATAGCCTACCCACTCGATTGGATAAGCAATTCACCACCAGGAATTTGCATGTTCCGATTATTCTCGTGACCTGCACGCCGGCAATGAAAATGGGCTGCATTTCATGCCTCGCCCATTTATTTGACTCTGTTTGTCGGAGTCCAACGCTGTTGAGTTACCCGGTCATGACGTATGCTTTTTTACCCAGGAAACATAGCGGTCCATCCAGTTCTGCAATAGCTTTCTACTGCCTTCACCGATATCGCCCGACTCGTCAAATAAACCTTCTCTGGCATGTATAAAAGCTTCGGGTTGTCCCAACGCAGGCATGTCCAATGAGGCCAGAATATTGCGCAGATGCTGTTGAGCCATCGCCGTCCCATGCGGGCCGACTGAGGCACCCAATATCCCGGCAGGTTTTCCCGTCCATGCGCTCTGGCCATATGGTCGTGAGGCATGATCGATTGCATTTTTGAGTACGCCGGAGATGGAACGGTTGTATTCAGGCGTGACGAAAAGGATGCCCTGCGCTGCCGTGATTTCGGCTTTCAGACGCTTGACGGTATCAGCCTGATTCGCATCATCGTCCTGGTTGTAGAGCGGCAAATCGCCGATCTGCAATTGCTTGAACGAAAATTCCGGCGGCGCCAGTTTTGCCATGGCGCTCGCCAGCTTGCGATTGAACGAATCCTTGCGCAGGCTGCCGACGATAACGGCTATCTGATATTGGCTCATGACGATCTCCTTAAAAGTGCGGATTGAATTTAAAGGTAGTACATGCGGGAATAGCGGCAACACCCTTTATCGATTCGATGTGCCGGAGCCGCCTCCTGGCCGACAATGGCGCATCGTTGGAAATGTTGCACTCCCTTACTCTTTCACCGCCTCGACTGCGATGATGAGGTTCACGTCATCGGAAACATACGGCGCGTATTTACCCATGTTGAAATCCGAACGTTTGATTTTTGCCACCGCATTGGCGCCGATCGCATCCCGCTTCAGGATGGGATTCACCATTTCCTGAAACGAGGTGACAGTCAGCGTGACCGGTTTGGTGATTCCCTTGACCGTCAGCATGCCTTCCACCGATACCGGTTTGTCGCCCTTGAATTTCACCCCCGTCGATTTGAACGTGATGGTCGGGTAGTCGGCCGTATCGAAGAAATCCTTGTCCTGGATGTGCTCGTTGAACAAGGGATAGCCGGTGTTCACCGATTTGGCGTCAATGGTGAGATCCACCGACCCGGTTTTCGCTGCGCTATCCAGCACGATCTTGCCGCTGGTCTTGTCGAAGCTGTGTATCTGGTTGGAGTAGCCGAAGTGGTTGTACTCGAAACGCGGCGCAGTATGCGTGGTATCAATATTGAACGTGACCGGCGCAGCAAATGTAACGGTGCTGAGTGAAGCAAAAGCCAGTGCAATAGCAAGTTTTTTCATGGTGATTCTCCTTGAGTAAACAATGGTTAAACAAACTGAACTTGTGAATCGGCCTGTGCGTTTTGTTGCACAGGTTCTGTGGAATGATTGCCAGGGTTGGACCTGATCATGCAACATCTCGTCGAAGCCAGGATTGGTGGTTGGGTAAGACAAAGCACAGCAACCCCAAGAAGAAGTAATCAAGCATTTGATTTACAGATGCCCACTCTTGCAGAATGTAGTGACCAACCAAAAGGCTGAGCATGAATGCAAACCAGCCATACACGGCAACCCACTTATACCGATTGCTGAGGAGGGCACAACCAAGACCGATTTCGATAAATGGGATAAGTTGTAGATAAGTGTCCACAATAAATGGTGGCAATTGGATTCTCAGATCTCCCTGGAATAGCTTGGAGTAGTACTCGACGAAGCCACCATGACTAAAAAATTTGCTTGTTCCTGCTGTGAGCAAAATTGTAACCATCACAATTCGAACAATGCGCTCAGCGTCTTTTAGCGTAGTTACTGCAAACATATAACCTCCTCTTCGGAAGATGAAGTCCTACTACTTCTTACTGACGGCCGTAGCAGCTGCCACCAGCCGGAACTTGATTTGTATGTCGTTGGCCACGGTGCCGAAATCGGCCCACACGCCCTCTCCGATGCCATAGTCGGCGCGCTTCAATACCAGACTCCCTGCGAACACGCCGCCGCTGCCCTGCGGCTGAAACGTGGCCACGGTCCGTTCGTCGTGCGTACGACCCTTGATGCTCATCTTGCCCGCCACCTCGAAGCGATTGTTGCCGAGCGGCGTGATCGACGTTGCAACAAAGCGCGCAACGGGAAATGCCTTGGTGTTGAACCAGAGCTTGCCCGCCACCTCGTCGTTGGCTTCATCCGAGCCGGCGTCGATGCTGGCCAGATCAATGTCGATTTCAGCCTGGGCCAATGCAGGCTTCGCCGGGTCAAAGCTGATCAGGCCATGAAAGCGTTTGAAGCTGCCTTCGATCGGCACGTTCATTTGTTTGTACACAAACGACACCGCGCTCTTGTCTGTCTGGAGCTGGTTGAATTCGACCGCCTGGGCGCTGCAGCTTGCCCACAACGCCAGCATGCCAGCCAATAATCCGATTTTTTTCATCAAGGCATTCATTGCAAATCTCCTAAGGTTTCCTGATTAAAGGCAGCATGCGGGCGAGCACATTGTCGCGATCGAAAAAGTGATGCTTGAACGCGGCGCCCACATGGACCACCACCAGCCCGGCCAGGGTGAAGTTCAGCCATTTGTGTACCAGGGTGAGCGCGTCGCCCAGCTCCTTGTTTTTGGCGAGCAGATCGGGCAACGGCAGCACGCCGAAATACACCGTCTGGAAACCCTTGGCCGAACTCATCAGCCAGCCGCTCAGCGGCACGGTCACCATCAGGGCATACAGCAGGTAGTGCGCAAACTCCGCCGCGCGGTGCTGCCAGGCGGGCATGCTGACAGGCTGTGCCGGCGGGCGATGCGTCGCACGCCAGACCAGCCGGAACAACACCAGCGCAAAAATCGTCACCCCGGCCCATTTGTGCCACGAGTAGATTTTGAGCTTGGCAGGCGACAGCGCCAGCCCGCTCATATAAAGGCCGACACCGAATGTCGCGACCAGCGCAAGCGCCACCAGCCAATGCAGCACAATTGCAGTATGGGTATAGGTGGCAGGAGGGCTCATGGACAAAATCCCCAACGTATGTAGTTGATCGATGGCTGTACTTTACGCGAGTAGTTGTAGTTGAAATAGCCTACAATTTACAAATTATCATTGCTCTAGATGCAACAATGAAACGGAGGTTTCATGGACAGGCTGGACAGCATGCGGCTCTTTATCCGGGTAGTCGAACTCGGCAGCTTCTCGGCCGTGGCGCAACAGATGAACGTGGCGCGCTCGGTCGTGACGCGGCAGGTAGTGGCGCTCGAAACGCACCTGGGCAGCAAGCTGCTGGCGCGCAGCACGCGGCGCTTGAGCCTCACTTCAACGGGTGCAAGCTACCTGGAAAAATGCCGCGAAATCCTGAGCCTGGTGGATGCCGCCGAAGCCAGCCTGACCGACGACCAGCAGGCACCGCGCGGACATATCCGCATCACCCTGCCGTATTCGTTCGGCATTCAGCAATTGATGCCGATGTTCGGCGACTTCATGGCGGCCAACCCGGCGATATCGGTCGAACTGGTGTTCAACGACCAGCGTGTCAACCTGATTGAAGGCGGCTTTGATCTGGGCATCCGCATCTCGGACCGGCTCGACCCTGGCGACGTGGCGCGCAAGATCGGCAGCAGCCGCGCCGTCATCCTCGCCGCACCCGATTACCTGAAGCGTCACGTCAAACCCAAACACCCAAGAGAATTGATCCAGCACGAATGCGCCGGCTATCTGCTCACCACGCATTCAAGCTGGCCTTTCATCATCGATGGCAAAACGCAGTGGTTCCCGGTAAGCGGCCGGCTGAAAGCCAACAGCGGCGATGCCCTGCTCGCCGCAGCGATCCGCGGCATCTGCATCACCAGCGCACCCACTTTCATGGCCGAACAAGCGGTGCGTGAAGGCAAGCTGGAAATCCTGCTGCCCGGATTTCAGACATCGGAGGCGGGCATCTACGCCATCTTTCCGAGCAACCGCTATGTACCGCATCGCGTCAGTACCCTGGTCGAGTACCTTGCTCAACGCATCGGGCCGAAACCGCCGTGGGATGAGATTCTGAAAATGAAGTGAGGGAGTACAGGAAAAACTATTGGGATGCTCAGCCGCTGACTCGATTATTCGCGAGTACTCACTAATGCGCTTGCAGGCTTGACACCATTTGCCGGGAAAACGAAAAAAGCCTACATTGGGCGGGGAACTATAGACTGTGCATCCGTAATCTCCATGTCACTTAACGATTGAAGCAAGCCTGCTTTTTTGGAACGGGCACAATGGTCGCAAAGGTGCCACAACATGGGAGACTTCTGAATGACTGATGCAGATTGGGCACTCACTGGAGTTATCACAGGCTCGATTGGCACTAGGCTTTTCAACTTGCTTCTCCAATATAAGCAGCTTAAGCACAATAAGGAGATGTTTCTGCTTCAAAACAAGGGGACCGAGATTATCAAGAATTTTCTTACAGAAATGCTCAGTCACCACATCTATACAGATCGTTCTTTCTCCGAGCTGAAAGCACCAATCGGCGGCCACGGTGACGATGAGATTAGACAATTTCTGCACGAGATTGGCGCGAAGAAAACCTCACGTGAAGACGGTACTGAGTGGTGGTATTTGCTGTCTCGCCAAGACGAACGCAACACGAAGAGGCAAGCACGAAATGCATAATCTCTCTGTAATCGAATCGCCTGCAAGTGTAGTTAGCGGGCATCCTTTTGCACTCAACACTTCGCCAGATGTCGGTTACGTCAAACATTGGACCACCACTCATGTGCAATACCCTATTCGTCAGCCACGCCAGTGAAGACAAGAGTGATTTCGTGCGGCCCCTCGCCCAAGAACTAAGGCGTCTAGGGTTAAATGTCTGGTACGACGAGTTCACATTAAAACCAGGGGACAGTCTACGCAGATCAATCGACAAAGGTCTCGCTGAGTGTGAAGCTGGAATTGTTGTTCTTAGTCGCCATTTCTTTGCCAAAGAATGGCCTCAACGGGAACTTGATGCCCTCCTTGGAGCCAATATCGCAGGGAATGTGAAGTTAGTTCCAATATGGCACGGAATCGATGTTGACTTTGTCAGGTCTGTTTCACCACTACTCGCCGATTTAGTGGCGCTCAAGTCTGTTGAAGGGATTGAGGCTATAGCGTTAAAAGTCGCCGAGTTATTTCCCCCAGTCTCATCAGTATTAAACGAGGTTTTAGCTTCAAAGCTAGAACAGTTCCTATCAGCCAGATCCATTGAACTTGAGTGGCTTGCAGCTGGCTGCCAATATCGCTTTCTGCAAGCGCAAGCTCTATATGCTGAATACGAGGCATTGGCAAATACCTACTTCGAAAATCTCACGGATAATGAAATCGATGAGCAGCAAGCCGCGATAGAGGTTCTACTCAGAGAGAAGCGTGCACAGCTCTTTACCAAGTACGGCTTGTCCAATGACATAAATATTACCCCTAGCGAACCCATATCAGAAGAAAAGCTCAGACTCTGGCTTGAGGCTCTTGATCAATGGGTAAGCGGTATGCTGGGTGAGGTAGAGAGCATGTCCCTTCTAAGAGACTTGGATTTTTATATGGATGACTACGATTACCTCTATATCTTCTTCGGCATTCCAAATTACGCTGTCTCGATGGAACAGCGCCTTCTCTTGGATCGTGCGGTTCGTATAGTCGGAGACGGCGAAATAGATTCGTTATGTCCACTTATTGATGCACTGAGAAATAAGAATTTGCAGCGATAACGAATGCTGGCCGATAATCTAGCTGGCCTGGGCCAAGCTAGGTCTTAATCACAGGCCGTTACACCTATCTGGTGTGATCAGACAAGTTGCAAATCAACCAGCATCGCGCCCGGGAACCACGTGTTCACTTGCGCTGGGCCGAGGCCCCACTGGCGCCGGAAGATACGGTGCCGCAGGCTGCGGTAGTCAGTCAGCACCGGCCAGTCGCGATCCCGGTTGAGGGTGGACTGTGCGACCTGCGCTTGCTTGAGCCGCGGCAACTCCAATTCACTTCGCCAAACTGTCGCGACCTTACAATTGCGTGAGCACTTTACGCATGGTGGCGGCCAATTCCTCCGCCACGAATTTCGCCACGTAGGCATCTGCCCCGACATTCCTTACGTGGTCTTCATTGGCATTGCCGGTTAGCGATGAATGGATGACTACCGGAATCCCGCGGAAGCGCACGTCCTGCTTGATGTTTCGCGTCAGCGTAAATCCATCCATTTCCGGCATTTCCAGGTCGGTCAGCACCAGTGCAATCTTGTCGGACACGGGCTTGCCTTCGGCTTCGGCCACACGTGCCACCGACTGGAGGTGATCCCAGGCTTCCTGTCCGGTTTTGGTCATGATGTAATGGACGCCCATCGCTTCCAGGCCTTGCTCGATCAAGGCGCGCGCGACGATGGAGTCGTCGGCGGCGAGGACAATGGTGCCGGGTTTGAGATTGATTTTCGGGCCGATTGTTTCGGGATTGACTTCCGATCCGCTGGACGGTGTCAGCGTGCGCAGTATGGTCTCCACGTCGAGCACCTGCGCCAAACGGGAACGGTCGGTATTGCCGTCCAGCCGCGCGATGCTGGTGACCAGGCCATCTGCCGCGCTGGCTTCCGCCGAGAGGACCTGGCCCCAGTCCAGCCGCACGATATCCTCAACCGACTCGACGGCAAATGCTTGTGTGGTGCGCGCAAATTCAGTCACCAGCATGATGTTCAGGCCGGTCTGGGGCTGGCACCCCATGATCGCAGGCAGATCAATGACCGAAATAACCTGCCCGCGCAGATTCACCACGCCGAGCAAATGCGGGGACGCCCCGGCGACGACGGTAATCTCTGGCATCGCCACGATTTCGCGGATCTTGAATACATTGATGCCGAATAATTCCGATCGATCGCTACCGGCGCTGCTGCCGAGTTTAAACAGCAGCAATTCAAATTTGTTGGAACCGGCCAGATTTGTGCGTTCATCGATTTCTTGTTGAGCCGAACTCATGTTTTCCACCTTGTTGACGGCGCTGCCGGTACTGCCAGCGTATTGCCTGAATTAAATTGTGCCCACTGCCAAGCTGCGTGATGCGGGTAATGTCTTATCGACCGGCCGCATCAAATACTTGAATTAATTTGTCTCCCAGGGGAGTGAGCTATCCGGCAGCGCCGGGCCGCCGTGGCGCTATTCAGCGTGCTTCGCGCACGAAGCAGGTGGTTTTCTGAAAACGGGCTTCAGCAGGATTGCCAGCCTGAATTGGAAGGCATTTTAATCGCAGACCGTTACACCTACCCGGCGAGATCAGACAAGCTGCAAATCAAGCGGCGCCGCGCCTGGGAATACAGTGTTCACTTGCGCTGGGCTGAGGGCCCACTGTCGCCGGAAAATATCGCCCAGCAGGCTGCGGTAGTCAGTCAGCACCGGCCAGTCGCGATCCTGGTTGAGGGTGGACTGTGTGACCCGCACCTGCTCACCGGCGATGCGCCCGCCGCGCACTGCGCCGCCCAGCACCCAATACACCGTGCCGTGTCCGTGATCGGTACCGCGGTTGCCGTTTTCGCGGAAGGTGCGGCCGAATTCGCTCAGCACCACGACCACAGTCTGGTTCCACGCCGGGCCCATGGCTTGCGGCAGGGCTGCCAGCCCGGCGCCGAGTTCGCTCAGGCGCTGGGCGAGTTGGCCTTCGGCACCGTTGCGCCCCGCCTCGCCCACATGGGTATCCCAGCCGCCGACATCGACAAATCCGATATTGAACTGGTTGCGCATCAGCATGCCGATACGTTGCGCCTGGGCAGCAAAGCTGCGCGGGTTGGCGGCGCCGCGGCTGGCCGCCAGCATCTCGCCGGCATAGCCTGCGGCGGTGGCGTTCTGCATGTCGTCCATCACCTGCTTTTGTACGGCAAAGCCTTCCCGAACCGTCGCGTCCATTTCAGTGCCGCGATACATCTGCGCGAGCAGATCGCTGTTATGCGCATTCAGCCCGGTTTTACCGACATTGACCATCGCCATATTCGGCACGCGATCCGGCCCGCTCAGGCTTAAGGGTAATTGTGCGGTGAAGGCCATGGGCTGCGCCCGATTGCCCAGCACGCTGGCCAGGCGATTGAGAAAACCGTTACGGAAATCGCGCGGGTTGGGGCCCTGGCCGAGTTCGATGTGGTCCTGGGTTTCGAAATGGCTGCGCGTCATATCCTGCGTGCCGGCAAACGGCACAAAAGCAGCCTGCCCCTGACGGTAGAGCGGCAACAAGGTATCGGTGAGTGCCGGGTGCAGCGCCCAATCCGTGTTCAGCGCGATGGCCGCGCCGGCGCCGCTGTCCGGCCTGGGCACCGCGATGTGGGGCCGGCTTTCATAATAAAAATCGCTGTTATAAGGCACCAACAGGTTGGCGGCGTCATAGCCACCGCGCAGGAACACCAGCAGAAAGCGCGGCGCCTGATCACTGCGCGGCGGCGCTGCCCACAGCCGGGCACTGGCTGCCGCCAGCGGTGCGATAGCAAAAAATTTGAGCAATTGGCGACGATGCATGGACGGGCTCCTGATCAGCTTGGGCTCAATGGCGCATGAACTCGGGTGAGGACAATAACAGCGCGTTCCAGTCTTGCGGACTGTTGGCTTGCTGTAACGCCTGGCGCGTGGCCGGCGATAAAACAGGCTGTAGCGCCTGGTAATAAAACGCATTGGATAACTGCGGAAAAGCCGCTGCCGGTTGCGCGCCGGGGGCGTCTGTCTTGAACAGCCCCGCCGGACCGCTGCCGATGATTCGAGCCAATTCAAAGCGCGCAGTCATTTGCCCGGAGCTACTCCAGGCTGCGGCATCCAGCGGATAACCGTCGGGCGTCTGCCGGCCGTAGAGCGGTTCGCCCAAACGCGCTAACCAGTTCACCATCGGTTGGGCATTGCGGATGGTGCGGCCCTCGTAGGCCAGGCGCACGGCAGACACAACATAGTGGGTCGGGTCCTTGAACAGGCCGCCGAGCGACTGCGCGAACTGCGGCGTGGTGAACATCGCCTGCAATACCGCAGCAATATCGCCATCGGTGCGCAGCCAGGTTGCGCTCATGTGGTCGATCAAGGCTGACGGCGGGGTATCGGCAACGAAATACTGCGCGAGTCGGGTGCTGACATGGCGCGCAGTGGCCGGCTGAGCTGCCAGCAGTTCGATCACAGCGTTGATTTCGTCCAGCCCGTGACCCTGGAAGGTATGACCCAGCACCCGCTTGGGATCGGGGTCGTGACGCATCGGGTTGAACACCACCAGCTCGCTCTGCCACAAGTCGGCGCGCAAGGCCGGGCGCGCCTGCTCCGGATGGCCGGTCAGTTTCACCCCGAGGCCGGTGAGCACGCGGGCAAGGTTGGTCACGTCCTGCTGGGTGTAGCCGGCACCCACGCCCAGGGTATGCAGTTCCATGATCTCGCGCGCGTAATTTTCGTTGACATGGCCGCGCGCGTTGTTGGCGTTGTCCAGGTAGATGAGCATTTGCGGGCTGAACACGGACGCCCGGAACAAGTCGCGGAAGCGCCCCAGTGCGTGCGGTTTGATGACCCGGGCGTAGTAGTCGCCCATCATGGGCCGCAACATGCCCTTGTACTGAAACACCGAGAAATGGTTCATCCAGAACCAGGTCAATTGCTCCTGCAACTGGTTGGGCGAATACAGCGCATACAGCAATTGCTGCTCGGCTGCTTCGCGAGCCAGGTTGCCGATGTCTTGCTGCGCGGCTTTGAGTTGCTGCTGCTTCTGGTCTGCCGGAAGCTCGCTCATGCGGATGCTGCGCAAGCGTTCGAAGCTGCTGCGCACCAGCTCGGCAACAGGCGTACGGTTGATAGTCATGGCCTGCAACTGCACAACGATTTCAGGCGGCAAAGGCGGATCAGCCGCAGGGCGTAACTGGGTGTTTATATAGCGCCCCGCCCCGCGCTGGCGCAGGCTGTTCAGCTCACCCAGCGTCGCACCCCAGGTCAGCCGGTTGATCAAGGCAACGGGATGATCGCGCGCAGCATTCTCCAGCGCCGGACCCACAGCAGCCTGCCCCTGATCGCCACGCGCCGGCACCCGGGCAGCGCAGGCAGCGAGCGAGAGTCCGGCCATGCCGGACAACGCCAGAAACCGGCGGCGGGTCCAGCCCGATGATGGTTCTCGCATGCAACATTCCTTTGATAATGATTGCAGTACCAGGCCATCGCCTCGAGGGGGATGGGGTCGCATTCCAATTCGGCCCAGCAGGCGTGCTCTTGCCTGAAATAGGTAAAGGCATTGGTGATGAGTCTAGTAACGGGAGTCATCCGTCTTTTGTTGACGCGGATTTGTATCAAACTGTTTCAAATCCGGGAAATGCTTGAGCGAGAAAGCCAAGGATTTACTCGCGCTGTAGAACATTGGGAAAAGAGCAATTGTTTTCCTTGCAGAGGAGTGGCTTCAGCCAATTGCTGACGCGCTGACCAGGCTCTCTTTTTCGTCTACCACATGATGGATATCCACTGCTGGCTCAACTTCATCTTGATAATGCGTTGCAATTTCCACAATCTGTGTTTCTATGCTGAAAAACGCATCAAGTACTACCGGATCGAAAATTTTGCCGCGGGCATCTCGCAAAATCCTGAATGAATCCTCGTGTGTAAACGCAGGTTTGTAGCAGCGTCGGCTAATCAGGGCATCGTAAACATCGGCCACTGCCATGATGCGGCCTGCAAGCGGAATATCCTGACCGGAAAGCCCCCGCGGGTATCCCGTGCCATCCCATTTCTCGTGATGGGTAAAGGCGATTTCACCCGCGATAACGAGGAAATTATCACCTTCGATTTTCTCTGCCGTGCTGTAAATAATATCTTTTCCATATTCTGGATGTTTTTTCATTATTTCAAACTCTGCGGCGGTCAGCGGACCCGGCTTCAACAGAATGTGATCGGGCACACCCACTTTCCCGATATCGTGCAAGGGTGCAGAAACAAACAGGAGATCAATAAATTCCTTTGTCAGAATATCAGTGTAATGTCCCGTATCACGTAGCCTCAGCGCGATGGATTTCACGTAATTTTGGGTGCGTTTAATATGTGCCCCTGTTTCAGGGTCGCGTGTTTCGGCGACCGCTGCCATCGACGCCATGGTTACTTGCTGGGCATTGGCGAGTTTTTTATACCAGGCATATCCCTGTTTTTTCTCAATCGCGAATTTGGAAATTATAAAAACGACAAATAGAAACATAACGACGAGCAATGGGGCGACGGGCGCCAGGAATACGCCAAAAGAAGCGAATAGATAAATCGAAATGGATACAAGTACGGCTATGAGGGTTATCGTAGCGAGCAATAGCTGCAATGGCTCACGTAAATAAATGAAGATGATGGAGATCAACAAACCCATTGCAATGCATGTTGCAAAAAGAACGGTATGGCCCCATACCGGTTCGCGGACAAAACTATCATTCGCAATATCGTCAACGATGACAGACATAATTTTCAGACCTGGGAAGCTGCGGTCGACTATTGTGCTGTGCAGATCATTCAGTGCCACCGCTGAAGACCCGATAAAGACAGTCTTCCCCTTGAACTGTGCCGCACTGAAATGACCATTCAGAACGTCTACAGCTGAAACAGAGGGGTATAGCGAAGGGCTGCCATTAAAATGCAACAAGGCATAACCGTCTTCGCTAATAGGAATCACACGGTTTCCAATACGGATAGCTGGGCCATTCCCATCCTCTTCAATGACAGCCGAGTTAACACCTAAGGATCGCATATATGTGGCCAGCGCGAGCTGCGGGTAAATAACGCCGCGGTGACGAATCAATAATGGCACCCTGCGCAGCATGCCATCGCCGTCTACTTGATTATTAAGAAACCCGCTGTATTTTAATCGTGAAGAAATTTCATAGGTGTTATTGAGTATTCCCGGTGCATCCGGCAGTTTCAGCAAATCCGTTTTGCCGCTGAACTTGAATTCAGGAGATGCCGATATTTCAGCTTTGTTGATATGATCGAAATAAAAGTATCGCGCTCCCACAAGATGGTGAACTGTGGATAGCACATGCCCTAAATACCCGTCATTGTCAGCCAAACCGGAAGGCGTACCCACAAAGGAAATATCCAATCCGAAATCCTGTTTATAGGATTCGCGGATGTTTTTCAACGAGGTTCGGTCAGGCTCAGAGAAAAGAATGTCCAAACCAATTGCAGCCGGTTTTTCTGCAGCAATTTCTTGCACCAAAGAAGCAATCCGGTAACGCGGCCAAGGCCATTGACCGACGGCAGAAAGGCTGACGTCATCGATATCTACAACGACACTGTTCTGCGCCACCGCTCCATTCGCCGTATATTTCAGGTAGGAATCGAGAAACAAATGACTTAGGCGCGCTGAAAATCCCGTCTCTGTGCGAACCAGACTGCCTACGAGAAGCGACACAGCAAACGCCAGCAACAGTATCCATGCGCTCCACTGTTTTGATGCATTACTAAAAAACTCCGGGGGCGGATGCACAGCTGTTTCCTTAACGTTATAAAATCAAAATTTCAACAGCCCGATTTCTCTGCTCATCCACATTTGTCGGAGTTGGAATCAGCAAGGTTTTGGAACCGTAGGCCTCTATGCTGAGGGTCAAACCTGGGGGAAGGCTGTCTTTGATCGCATCTTCAACGGCCTTGGCTCTTTTATAGGCCAATCTGTTATTAAGATTGTCCGTACCAGTTGTATCCGTGTGCCCAATAATCGTAACCTCCGCCGGTGCCCTTGCTTTGATACTTGCAATGATCCGGGGCAGAGCCAAACGTGATTTTTCCGAGAGTGCAGAAGATTCCGTCGCAAAATGAATGACAAAACTGGCTGGAGGTGAAGGCTGGGCGTTAATCAGATGAGCGAACTCCTCCTTGACTTGCGCTTCGGTCAGCGCATGAGTCGACGTAATTTTCGTACTCCCTTCCGTGATCCGGACGGGATTGTATGCCTGGTTTATTACCCTGAAGTCGCTGCTGGTCTTGATGGTTATGGCGCCAACCATACCCGTTTCATCAGGCATTAAAATAAATGTCGTTCCTGCTGTACAACCTGCCACAAAAAATGTGATGACAAGCGCAACAACCGATCTGGAAAATCTCATTTAGCATCGGCTTGCACAATGAATCGTGTGCCACGCACGCCGACTGTGGCGCGTGGGGTACCTACACTCACGGATTCGGGCGACATGTGGTCAATCTTGCCCGATGAGTAAATAGCAGAGCCCTTGCTGAGGTATACGGCAAAATCGTATTTTGCTTCTTCCGGCTGAAATACATACTGATTGATTTTGACTTCACTCGACGAACCAAGGGTTAATAATGTGCCATCCTTGAATACGATGCCCCCTGAAGAATTTGGCGCTGTAACGACGATATCTGATCTCATCAGTTGCGAGCCAGAAAGAGCCACAATGTCTTGATGATTCCGAATTATTTTCACACTGCCGGCCACATCCTTGAATATCGCGACGTGTTCATCCGCCGCATTGGCCAAACCGGAAAAAGCAAAGAAGGTGACCAGAATCGTAACCAGAATAATTCGCATGACTTTCCCCTTTTGACAAAATTTTACCGCGCAAAGAATTTTCGCTCGCCATCATGCACATGCGATCTTCTGCTAATCTTTGGATGTCATCGGCAGGAAAGCAGGAATACTTTAGAGTAATCGAAAATAAATTTATTGCAAATTCAAGCAATTGATATTAAACAAACTATTTTGTTTTTATTTTTAAATAAAGACAAAAAATAGAGGCATTGCAATATCTGATTATTTATCGTGGAGTCGCTCTTCACTCAAGCTGCCGCAAATAGCCCCATTATGGAAAAATGCGGCGATCATGTCCGTCATCAAAGCTGACCTCAATGTCATAACGCTTCAAGGCTTCACGCAGTGTGCGTGTTATCAGCTTCTTTGGTGGGAACATAACGCCCCAGATCCATTTCTGATTCGATTCCGCGCGCCCAAGCTGCTGCGTCACGTTTTGTCACAAATGTTTTTGATTGGCTTGGATGGTTTTTGCGGCGGATAGTCGCTTGGTATTGATACTGTCCACGCTTTAAAATTGTAGCCATAGTCCTGTCTCCGTTTTTGTTTAGGGACACGGTATAGGTACAAGTGCAGCAAAATTGCAGCAAAAAATACATTTTGCGCAAAGAATAAAGTCAGTTAATAACTAACCCACTGATTTAATTGGTGCCGGGAGGGGGACTCGAACCCCCACAGTGTCACCACCGGCGGATTTTGAGTCTCTGCCCATTCTACTGGAAATCATGGCCATAGCGCGCTAAACTTCCACAAAAGCCAAATCGTACACAGCCCGTTACCCACTATCGGCGCGGGGCGATTCTGGATTGTAGAAGGATATGACCATGAAAACCGAACTCTCCCCCGCTATGGAAAAGCGGCTGGCGAAGCTGGCGAAAGACGCAGGCCGCACGCCGGCGGAAATGCTCCCCTACGTCATGAAGGATGGCTTCGAATTCAACGAAGACTTTGTTCGCAAGGTGAATGAAGGCATCGCCGAAGCCGACGCAGGAAAAACAGTACCCCATGCCCAAGTCATGAAAGAAATCGAAGCCGTCATCCAGCAACATGGCCGCCCGAAAAAGGCAGCTTGAGTGGACGGCGGCAGCCTTGACAGAATTCGCCGAGGCAATGAGCTACTACGCCGAGCGCAATCCCAAAGCCGCCAGGCGCATGACAGATGAAATTCTCAACGCAGCAGAATTACTGATCGCTGAACCCATCGCCACCCCCGGCAGACCCGGAAGGGCCGCCGGAACATCCGAGCGCATCGTAGGCCGTCGCACTCCTTTCGTTATCGTGTATCGTGAACTGACTGGCAAGGCCAGTGTTGTGCAAATTCTCCGCATCATTCACCATGCCAGAAAATACCCATGACAGAAATCATGTAATAAAACCTGTCAAACCCACGTATTACATGGGTTTACTCGGATTTCATGACAGTGGGAAAACAGGCAAAAACAATATGGCAGACGGCCAGAAAATGAGAAAACCAAGGGCAAGCGGCGGGCACATGAAGAAGCAATCCACCTAGGCTTTAGATACTATTGAGTAATTCTCTAATTCAAACCAAAGGGCGTTCAATGAAGAAAATTGCAGCTTTACTGTTAACCGCCACACTCGCTGCCTGCGCAACACCCTCTCAAGTCCAAGGCTACAGACCGGCGAACTACGCCGGAGCACCAATGCAAATTAGTGGTGAATGGAATGAAGTCTCAGGTGAAGTCATAATCTTCGTCAACGGGCAGCCAGCAGTAAAAGGCAAAGTATCGACATGGACGGGCGATGGCGGTTTTTCTGGAGGGTATCAGGGGTACATTATTTCGGCGAATTGCCTGACCAATTTTTACGCACACAAGAAACAATGCTCTGTTTCGGTCAACAATGAGCAAGCGGCAACGCTTATGTTCTAAAATCCAAGCTTTCAAAATCCTTCACCATGACTGAAAATAGTCAAGATAAAGAGGCATCATCGGCGCTTAGAGAAATCGCGTCAGACAAGGAATGACGCGACATTGACAAGGAAAACCATCTCAAATTGACGCCTACAGACACCATATGAAAAACGAAGATAAACAGCCTTACACTCCCCCCGAGCAAGGTATAGCCGAACGTATCAGATTAGAGCGAGCGAAAGTCGGAGACGGCTTGAGCGTTGAAGACTTGAGCCGAGTTTGCAAAGAATTCGACCCGGAGGCGAAAGGCATATCACGGGCAGCTTTGTTTCGATACGAATCGGGAAAAATCTTGCCAGGTGCGCGTGAACTTCGCATCTTGTGCGATGCACTCGGGGTGTCCCCAAACTGGCTTTTACGGGGAAAAGAGAGCGACAGGTTATCAAAGTCAGACTATGCGATGATTGAGCAAATGAAAAATTGGACTCGTGAGACAGCCAATTCAGATATCAACGATTTTGTGCTTGGACATACGCCTAAAAATGATTTAGTAAGGAATGAGCGCATAAAAAAGGCCATAGAGAAGAAACCGAAACGCTGACAAAACTAGCTCCCACCCAAAGCCCGGAAAATCATCCGGGCTTTTTTCACGCTTACAGAAATACGTATGTCTACATATCGCAATAAAATTACTAAACAGAGTTGACAAAACAAATGCAGGTGCTAGTATTCATATCGTAATTAACTTCCGGTATGTAGACATGGCAATCAAAAACTCCTCAATCCTCACCCGTGAGGATTACAACCAAGCCCAAGTAACGCTGGGACTCACCTACGCAGACCTAGCAAAGGAAGTCGGTTTACCCCGACAGTACCTGAGTGAATTCCGCGCCGGGACGCGCAATCTAGTTCCCGAGCATCAGCGCAAGCTACGCAATTATTTTGAAGACAATGGAATCGTCTTCGAAGATTCTGACCTTCAGAAACAAGGCGAAGCACCTACCCCCGCCACCCCACCAGCTTCGCGGCAAGCTCCAGAAGCCCCACATCCCTCACTCGGAGCGCAGATCGTCACTGAGTATTTCTTCCCGATCGACAACCGCCTACCCGGCACCGTCATCGAAAGCTCGATGGACTTTATCGAAACCACCGATGACAAGTTGATTGCCTTGGGCGCTTTGAAGCTGGGGCGGAATGAAGGTGTATTCGGGATTGGCGAAGATGAAGGTTTTGACGAAAAAACAGCCGAAGCCTTGCAAGACGCAATCATGAACATGGCGGCCGGTTATCTGGTTTTCATGCTCACACGTGGAGGCTGGAGCAGCTTTACCCGTGAGCAGACAGACGGCAACCCGGTAACGCTACGCGACCAGCTTTACCAGAGTTTCCGCCCAGCCTTGGAAGCTGCCGGCCTGATTGAAATCGCACCCGATTCGCTGCCCGGCGAATTCGAAACCAACACCGAAGGAGAAGACGCATGAACCTCATTCCACCCGTTCCCCTGTTCCCCCTCAAGGCCGCCGCTGGAAAAACCGGCGCGCTGGTGATCGTTGCCTTGCTGGGGCTGGCGCTCTACGCAACGGCGAAGCACAAGGACACACCACCCAAACGCTAACACCCACCAACCCACACAAGAGCGGAAAACCGCCATCAACCCACAAAGGAAATGACACCATGAACAGAAAACAACGCCGCGAAACGTCCCGCGAAACCGGCCGTGATACCCTTCCAGCCTACTTTCTACTGTACTGCAAACCCACCCAAACCTATCTCGCTTCCATAGACCCAGAAATCCAGAAACTGAGCTTTAGCGAAGAAGCATTCGCCGCTCAGATTCTCACGGAAAAAGACGCCAAAGAACTCGCCGTGGGTATATGGGAAGTGAGCGGTTTACTCCTCACCATCCAGCCCCGCTACCTGCCGCACGCTCACTGAGCGGAAGACGCATGAAGAAGCAATCCACCGAGGCTTTCGATAGGCTCGCGCCCGAGACACGCCGTCAGCTATTGGCGGCAAATTCCGAGTATTCAGACCGCGAATGGGTAGCAAGCAAGCTGCAGCCCGTCCCCGCCAGGTACCACCATAGAATCATCAGGGACTACGCCGAAACCCACAAGGCCAATGGCCGTAGGGAAGCCAACTTAACCATGCTGCCGCTCGCGGAAATGTTCAATGATGGGCGGTTGAGTTTTTCCAGTCTGGACGATGAAATCCGCGAAGAAGCGCGCAAGGCCGCCACCAAAGCGTGGGAACTTTCCCAGCGCTACAAAACGCCGGAAGCCATCACCCAGGCACTGTTGCGCATGGCCGAAGAACGTGGAATAGAGCCACCAAAATTCAAGGACTTTGCCCAACTGTTCAACCGCATGACAAGCGTGCAATGGTGGAGGCGCAAGCTACGCCGCAGCTTTCAGAAATTCGAGGCCGCCGCCATCAAATGTGGCTTTGTACATCGCCGAGCAGGCGCTTATCTCTCCGATGAATCTTATCGCCGCTACCAACAGCATCAACACCAAACCGCCACCCTGCTGGAAAGCCTCGAAGCTGTCAGCGAAGACGGCGAAGTGATCGGCATGGGAGAACTTGCCGAACATAGCCTGAGTAATCCCGCGAACCGCCGCGCCCAGGTAATGACCATCATCAGCGGCACGGAACAATACGCCATGCAAAATGGCTACATGGGCTTGTTTCTTACCATCACCTGCCCCAGCCGGATGCACGCCCGCAAGTCACCCAGCGGCGAACTCAACCCGAAATACGATGGCACAAGCCCCAGGCGGGCAATGGGCTACATGCAAGGGAAAGTGTGGCAGCCGGCGCGGACTGCATTGGACAGGCTGGACGTAAAATATTTTGGGATACGCGTCACAGAACCACACCACGACGGCACACCGCACAGCCACATGCTGGTCTTTGTGAAACCTGAGCAGGCAGACATCCTAATAGACACCCTGAAAAGCTACGCCATGCGAGAGTCGCCCGACGAACCCGGTGCCGCAGAACATCGCTTCAAAGTCGAGATCATCGACCCTGCCAAGGGCAGCGCAGCGGCCTACGTCGCCAAATACATCGCCAAAAATTTGGATGGTTATCAAGTCGGAAATGACTTTGAGATAGACCAACCTGCCAAGTCAACAGCACCCCGTGCCGTGGCATGGGGAAGATTCTGGAATATCCGTCAATTTCAGTTTTTCGGGATTCCATCCATCACCAACTGGAACGAATTGCGGCGCATTAGAACACTTCCAGCGGGCTATGAGGAATCACTTGGCGCAGTGTGGCGAGCAGCAGACAGCGCCGATTGGGCAGGCTACATGGCCTTGCAAATGGACAAGAAAAAACGCCTGTCCCCACTGTTGAAAGACGAGGAAAGCACCCGCTACCGGGGCGAGCTATCCCGCCGTGTGGTGGGCTTGATTCTGCCCAATCCCAAAGCAGGGCAACCCGGACACATCATCACGCGGGACAAGAAATGGGTAGTGCAATTTAAGGATGGAAAACACCAGAAATCGGAATCGCACTACCCATTTCTTGCCCCGTGTGACGCCGCAAGGCCGGTTTTTTGCCCTCCTTGGACTCGTGTCAATAACTGTACGGGGGTTGAATTTAAAGGCTCTCCGGGGAATAGCCAGGTGAATTTTGAAAGTCCTGACGAGATCCCAATCCACTCCCCATGCAGGGACGAAGAAAGCCCGGAAAAAACGAGGCGAAGCCACA
This sequence comes from Sulfuriferula sp. GW1, assembly GCF_047300855.1. Lineage (GTDB taxonomy): Bacteria > Pseudomonadota > Gammaproteobacteria > Burkholderiales > Sulfuriferulaceae > Sulfuriferula. Next base: position 805,817 of record NZ_CP170197.1, on the reverse strand, counting down.
AAAAAATATGGCCGCCTGTCGAAACAGGCGGCCAATACAAAGGTTATGACCAATGAAGAATAGCACCACATCAAAAAAGCGTAAAGCCAAGGCCACTGGTCACCCGTCAAACCGGACATTGTGGGCATACTGGATGCAGGCCATTGAGCCGAAATCAGAGGCCATCAATCGTGCCTTTCCGGGCTACCACCCCCTGTGGGTGATGCAATCGCAGCGGATGAACGTCACTCCCGAACATTTCCTGTGGTTACGAAAGCAACTCATGAATATCACTCAGCACCAGGCCGCTGCCTATCTGCGTGTCAGCGTAGGCAAGGTCAGTGCATGGGAAAACGGCACGGAGCCCATGCCATTCATGGCGTTTGAATTGCTCCGACTGGTTTACGAATCGACCGCCAACCGACTTTCCCACGCGCAGTGGGACGGCTGGTTCATCGGCAAGGATGGCGGCTTTGTGTGCCCCGATGTGGGCAGCCTGAGTATCACGCCGCAAGACTTCGGCGCGTTGCAATACACGAAGGCGGAACTCGAAACACACCGTGCCGAAAATAGCCGCTTGAGGGCAGCCATTGCCGCACAGATCGCAGAAAATAACAGCTTGCGTGAACTGTTCGTGAATCAAGGCATGGTCGATGAACTGGAAAATATCCGCGACCGCATCGGCGAGTTATTCGGGCAGCTCAACACCGCCAAAATCTTCCAGATCAAACCCTCAAGGAAAGCAGCATGAGCCAAAGTATTTTTCTGACCAGAGATGAGCTGTACGAACTCACCGGCTACAAGCTCATCAGCAAACAGGCCGGATGGTTGAGGCGGAAAAACTGGCGCTTCGAAATAACCGCAAGCGGGCGGCCTATCGTCGCACGTTCCTATGTGGAAGCCATGCTGGGCGGCACGAAGCCCGCCAAGGAAGAGGAACGATTCAAGCCCAACTATGACGCAATCAGACCAGGCAGATAATCCAGCATGGGACGCAAGCGCAGCAAAAATCACAACCTCCCTCAGCACATGTCCATGAAAGGGAAAAGCTACTACCACGTCAGTAGCACGCCCCCGCGCAAGTGGACACCACTGGGCAACGACATCAACCAAGCCCGCCTAAAATGGGCAGAGCTTGAATACGAGGAAATCGACCCCCAGGACAAAACCTTTTCCGTCATCGCGGAGCGCTACAAACGCGAAGTGATGCGCCTGAAAAGCTACCGCACACAAAAGGATAACCTGCAGGAAATCGCCCGGCTGGTTGCCGTCTTTGGTGAAGCTCCAATAGATGCAATCATGCCGGAACACGTGCGGGGCTACATGGACATACGCGGCCAGACCGCCAAAGTCAGAGCCAACCGGGAAAAAGCCTTGCTGTCGCACATTTACAATAAAGCGCGGGAATGGGGCTACACCCACGCCGCCAACCCATGCGCAGGGGTCAGAGGATTCCGGGAAACCGGACGTGATCGGTACGTGGAAGAAGGCGAATTTAGCGCTGTATGGGCCAAGGCAAGCCCGCCAGTACAGGACGCAATGGACGTGGCCTATCTCACTGCCCAAAGGCCAGCAGACGTGCTTAAAATGAAGCGCGCCGACATACGCGAGGGCTATCTGTCAGTCACGCAAAACAAGACCGGGCAAAAGATGCGCGTCGAAATCGTCGGGGAGCTCAAGCAAGTGATTGACCGCATTCTGAACCGTCCCCGCCAAGCCATCGGGCTTTACCTCATCCAGAATGACAAAGGCCAGCCCCTGAGTACCGACAGCTTGCGCGGCGGGTTTGAGCGCGCACGCACAGCCGCCGGGGTCAATTTCCAGTTTCGGGACTTACGCGCCAAGGCTGCCACTGACCTGGAAGACCTGCACCACGCACAGAAACTACTCGGGCACAGTAACCGCGAAATGACCGAGCATTACACCCGCAAACGCAAGGGCGAAACCGTCCAACCAGTGAAGGCCAAAAAACGGGAATTGTAGAAACCGGGGCGAAATTGTAGAAAGTCCGGTTTTTCCGTAACTCACAAAGACCCGCGTATTTATTGGTGCCGGGAGGGGGACTCGAACCCCCACAGTGTTACCACCGGCGGATTTTGAGTCCGCTGCGTCTACCAATTCCGCCATCCCGGCCATGAGAGGTGAATCAAAGAGGGCGAATTATCCTCGAAATGCCGCCGGGCGGCAATCCTCAATGATGACAAGGTATAATCGCGCCTTGTATTGAGCCTTCTCCTATGCGCACTACCGATTTCGATTTCTCCCTGCCCGACGAACTCATCGCCCAGTTTCCGCCCAGCTCTCGCTCGTCCAGCCGGCTGTTGCATCTGGACGGCGCCAGCGGGCAGCTTGCCGATCGCCTGTTCACCGACCTGCCTGCCTACCTGCGGCGCGGCGATGTGATGGTGTTCAACGATACCCGTGTGATCAAGGCGCGCCTGTATGGGCGCAAGGCCAGCGGCGGGCAGGTGGAGCTGCTGATCGAGCGCGTCACCGGCGACCACGAAGCGCTGGCGTTCATGCGCGCCAGTCACGCCCCGCAGCCGGGCAGCACGCTCAGCGTGGCGGATGTGGTGACGCTGACGGTGCTGGCGCGCGAACAGGATCTTTACCGGCTGCGCTTCGATGGCAGTGCGAGCGTGCTGGATGTGCTGGAGCAATACGGTGCGCTGCCGCTGCCGCCCTATATCGAGCGTGCCGCCGACAGTGCCGACGATGCGCGCTATCAAACGGTGTACGCGCGCCACCCCGGTGCGGTGGCCGCGCCCACGGCCGGGCTGCATTTCGATGAAGCCATGCTGGCGCAACTCGATGCGATGGGGGTGATCCGCACCCACCTTACCCTGCATGTCGGTGCGGGAACATTCCAGCCGGTGCGCGTGGACGATCTCGCCGAGCATACAATGCACAGCGAGCGCTACACCATCCCGCAAGCCACGGTGGATGCGATTGCCCAGGCCAAAGCGGATGGCGGACGCATTGTCGCAGTCGGCACCACCAGCCTGCGCGCGCTGGAAGCTGCCGCGCAGTCGGGAAGCTTGATCGCAGGTGAAGGCGAAACCAGCATTTTCATCACCCCCGGCTACCGGTTCAAAGTGGTAGAACGCCTGCTCACCAATTTCCATCTGCCCAAATCCACGCTGGTGATGCTGGTGTCGGCCTTTGCCGGGCTGGACCATATCCGCCACGCTTACGCCCACGCGGTGGCCGAACGCTACCGCTTTTTCAGTTATGGCGACGCCATGCTGATCGAAAGAAATGACCATGGAATTTAAGCTGCACCGCACCGATGGCCTGGCCCGTCGCGGCACGCTCACACTCGCCCACGGCACGGTGGAAACACCCGCCTTCATGCCGGTCGGCACGTACGGCACGGTCAAGGCCATGTCGCCGTTGGAGCTCAAGGAAATCGGCGCGCACATCGTGCTGGGCAATACCTTTCACCTGTGGTTGCGGCCCGGGCTCGAAGCCATTGAAGCGCACGGCGGACTGCACAGTTTCATGGGCTGGGATCGCCCCATCCTGACCGACTCGGGCGGGTTTCAGGTATTCAGCCTGGGGGCGCTGCGCAAGATTACCGAGGAGGGGGTGAAATTCGCCTCGCCGCTGAATGGCGACCGGCTGTTCCTGACGCCGGAAGAATCCATGCGCATCCAGAAAGTGCTCAATTCCGACATCGTGATGATTTTCGACGAATGCACGCCCTACCCTGCCGAACCTGACGCGGCGGCATATTCCATGCGCCTGTCGCTACGCTGGGCGGAGCGCTCCAAGCTTGCCCATGCAGGCAACCTGAATGCGCTGTTCGGCATTGTGCAGGGGGGGATGTACGAAGACCTGCGCGACGAATCGCTGCGCGAACTCGCCGCCATGGATTTCGACGGCTATGCCATCGGCGGGCTTTCCGTGGGCGAGCCCAAGGACGACATGCGCCGCATCCTCGCCCATACTGCACCGCAGCTGCCGCAACACAAGCCGCGCTACCTGATGGGCGTGGGCACGCCGGAGGACATTGTCGCATCGGTGCAGCATGGCGTGGATATGTTCGACTGCGTGCTGCCCACGCGCAACGCGCGCCACGGCATCCTGTTCACCCGGCATGGCGACCTGCGCATCAAGAACGCGCGCTTTCGCACCGACATCGCACCGATAGATGCGCAATGCGGCTGTTATTGCTGCCGCAACTTCAGCCGCGCCTATCTGCACCATCTGATCCGCTGCGGCGAGATTCTCGGCGCGCGCCTGGCCACCCTTCACAACCTGCACTACTATCAGGAATTGATGGCCGGGCTGCGCATGGCGATCGAAACAGGTACATTAGGCGACTTCGTTGCCGGCTTCCACGAGCAGCGCGCGGGCTCATGTTAGAATGCCTCGATTTATTCAAGGAGTAAAACCATGCTGATTTCCAATGCTTTCGCTGCCGCCCCGGCGTCTTCCCCTACCGACGCGCTGATGAGCTTCTTGCCGCTGGCGGTCATCGCGGTATTGTTTTTCTTCATGATCATCCGTCCGCAGATGAAGCGCGCCAAAGACCTGCGCAGCATGCTTGAATCGCTGCAAAAGGGCGATGAGGTCGTCACCAGCGGCGGCCAGGTGGGCAAGATCGTCAAAATCGGCGAGCAGTTCATCAGCCTGGAAATTGCCGATGGCGTGGTCACCCACGTACAGAAAGCCACCGTGCAGACTCTGCTGCCCAAAGGCACCATCAAGGGGCTGTAATCCGGCTCTGTAATACTCATACCAAGTTTGTCCTCCATAAGGCCGCGCCGTGAACAGATTCCCGCTCTGGAAATACATCCTCATCGCAGTTGTGCTGGTCGTCAGCGTGCTGTATACGCTGCCCAATTTTTATGGCGAAGTGCCGGCGGTGCAGGTATCGCCCACGCGCAGCGCGATCAAGGCCGATGCCACCCTGATGCAGCAGGTCGAGGACGAACTCAAGGCGCAGAAGATTCCCTATACCGGGGCATTTCTCGATGCCAACAGCGTGAAGGTCCGCTTCGCCAGCAATGATGCACAGCTCAAAGCCAAGGATGCGCTCCAGGCGCGTTTCGGCGATGGTTACAGCGTAGCGCTCAACCTGCTGTCAGCTTCGCCCGCCTGGCTGACGGCGATTGGCGCCAAACCCATGTATCTGGGCCTGGACTTGCGCGGCGGCGTATATTTCCTGATGCAGGTGGATATGCCGGCAGCGCTGGACAAGGCGGCCGACCGCTACAACAACGATTTGCGCGTCCAGTTGCGCGAACAGAAAATCCGCTACATCGGCATCAGCCGCGTGGGGCAAAGCGTCGAAATGAAATTCAGCGACGCCGCCTCGCGTGCACAGGCCAGCAAGTACATCTCCGCCAACTTTGCCGATCTGGCACTCACCGAACAGGATAGCGGCGGCGACTACAAGCTGATCGCCACGTTGCGTCCGGAAGCACAAAAACGCACCCAGGAATTTGCCGTTCAGCAGAACATCACCACCCTGCGCAACCGCGTGAATGAACTGGGCGTGGCCGAGCCCATCATCCAGCAGCAAGGATTGGATCGCGTGGTGGTGCAACTGCCCGGCGTGCAGGACACCGCCAAGGCCAAGGAAATCCTGGGCCGCACCGCCACCCTGGAAATTCGCCTGGTGGACGAAGAGCACGATGTCACCGCCGCGCTGCAAGGACAGATTCCATTCGGCGATGACCTCTACATCGAGCGTAACGGACAGCCGCTGCTGGTGAAAAAGAATGTGGTGCTGACCGGCGATTACATCACCGACGCTTCCCCCGGCTTCGACCAGCAATCCGGCCAGGCCGCAGTGCATGTCAATCTGGACAGTCGCGGCGCGCGTATCTTCAAGGATGTAACGCGTGACAACGTGGGCAAGCGCATGGCCATCCTGCTCATTGAAAAGGGCAAGGCCGAGGTGATCACCGCGCCCGTCATTCGCGAAGAAATCGGCGGCGGCCGGGTGCAGATCACCGGCATGGAATCGGCTCAGGAAGCCTCCGACGACGCGCTGTTGTTGCGTGCCGGTGCGCTCGCCGCCCCCATGAATATCGTCGAGGAACGTACTGTCGGCCCCAGCCTGGGTGCCGACAACATCAAAAAAGGCTTCCATTCCAACCTGTGGGGTTTTGCCGCGGTGGCGCTGTTCATGATCGTCTACTACCGGGTGTTCGGTGTGTTCTCCACCGTCGCGCTGGCAGTCAACGGCCTGTTCCTGGTGGCGCTGCTGTCCATGATGCAGGCGACTCTCACGCTGCCGGGTCTGGCGGGTATCGCACTCACGCTGGGTATGGCGATTGATGCCAACGTGCTGATCAACGAGCGCATCCGCGAGGAACTGCGCAACGGCAATTCACCGCAGGCTGCCATCCACGCCGGTTACGACCGTGCCTGGGGCACCATCCTGGACTCCAACATCACCACCCTGATTGCCGGCGTGGCGCTGTTCTGGCTGGGTTCCGGGCCGGTGCGCGGATTTGCCGTGGTGCTGTGCCTGGGTATCCTTACTTCCATGTTCAGCGCAGTGACGGTGTCGCGCGCCATGGTCAACCTCACTTATGGCCGCAAAGTACGTCTGGCCAAAGTGTCCATTTAAGGCCTCAATCATGGAATTTTTCAAACTCAAAAAAGACATCCCGTTCATGCGCTACGGGAAGGTAACCACCGCCATTTCCCTGCTCACCTTTGTCTTCGCAGTGTGGGCGCTGGCGACCGAGGGCCTGAATCTGGGTGTGGACTTCACCGGCGGCACGGTGATGGAAGTGGCTTACACCCAGCCCGCCCAGCTGGATAAAATCCGCGCCACGCTGGAACACACCGGGCTGCCGGAAGTTTCGGTGCAGACCTTCGGCACCACGCGTGACGTGCTCATCCGCCTGCCGCTGAAAGGCAACACCACCAGTTCCAAGACCAGCGATACGGTGATGGCGGCGCTGAAGGCGCAAGACCCCACGGTGGAACTGAAACGCGTCGATTTCGTCGGCCCGCAGGTCGGCAAGGAGTTGTACGACAACGGCGCGCTGGCGCTGGTGGTGGTGGCGATCGGCATACTGATCTACCTGGCGTTGCGCTTTGAATGGCGCTTCGCGCTCGCCGCCATCATCGCCAACGTGCACGACGTGGTCATCATCCTCGGCTGTTTCGCGTTCTTCCAGTGGGAGTTCACCCTCACCGTGCTGGCCGGCGTGCTGGCCGTGCTGGGCTACTCGGTGAACGAGTCGGTGGTGGTGTTCGACCGGATTCGCGAAAACCTGCGCAAGATGCGCAAGACTTCGATCCCTGACATTATCGACAGCGCGATCACCACGACCATGAGCCGTACCATCATCACCCACGCGATGACCCAGATGATGGTGCTGTCGATGCTGTTCCTGGGCGGCGAAGCGCTGCACAACTTCGCCCTGGCACTCACCATCGGCATCCTGTTCGGCATCTACTCGTCGGTGCTGGTGGCCTCGCCGATACTGCTGATGCTCGGCGTCAAACGCGAGCACTTCATCAAGGACAACAAGCCCAAAGAAGGCGTAGCCTCCGACGGCGCTCAGGTCTGATTTCATGGAGATGCTGCATGAATTCATCACTTGGCTGCTCGCCACCGTCCACGGCTGGGGCTATGCCGGCATCTTCATCCTGATGGCGCTGGAATCCACCGTGCTGCCGGTGCCGTCCGAACTGGTGCTGATCCCGGCGGGCTACCTCGCCTATCAGGGGCACATGAGTCTGCCGCTGATCCTGATCAGCTCCACGCTCGGTTGTCTGTTTGGCGCCTCGATCAATTACGCCTTTGCGCTGTGGGTGGGGCGGCCGTTCCTGGAACGCTACGGCAAGTACTTCTTCGTGCGCCCGGCGCTGCTGCACAAGACTGACGTATTCTTTGAACGTCACGGCAAGATTTCCACGTTCACCGGCCGCCTGATTCCCGGCATCCGCCACCTGATCTCATTGCCTGCCGGACTGGCGCGCATGAACAAGACCGCGTTTGCACTCTATACCTGCCTCGGCGCCGGCCTCTGGTCGACTGTGCTCACCCTGCTCGGCTATTTCATCGGCGGCAATGAGCTGCTCCTCAAGGAATACCTGCAATACCTCAGCGTGGGCGTGATCATCTTCGTCGTCCTGGCAATTACCGCTTACTGGCAGTGGCAGCAGCGCAACGGCAAATAAGCCCGCCCCCCTCGCACGCCGCGGCCTGCCCGTGTGGTACGCCGAAAACCTTTGCATCCTGCTGCGGACGCTACCTCGCAGGGGAAGCCGCGCCCACGGCAGAGGTGCTGATGCGCTCGCGCTACACCGCGTTCACGCTGCAGGACGAGGCCTATCTGCTGGCCAGCTGGCATGCATCCACTCGCCCCGCTTCCCTTGATTTGCATGACGCGCCACAACCGAAATGGCTGGGCCTGAAAATCATCGCCCACGCAACCCAGGATGAAACCCATGCCACGGTGGAATTTGTGGCACGCAACAAACTGGCCGGACGCGCACAACGGCTGCACGAAGTAAGCCGCTTTTGTGTTTGAAGACGGCTGCTGGTATTACCTCGACGGCGAAACACCGCCGCGGATTCCAGTTCAAAACCGCTAGCGGTTCCAGTCAAAACGCGCCGCCGGACGGATTGACCTCATCGCATGAGGAACCAAATCCGTTTCAGATGTTACCCTGAGATACACTTACATACGCCCGTCTACACAGTAGATTTGGTCGTCATCTGATCTGACTTTCGGTTTGGATGGCTCTAACGAAAAATCAAAAATAAAATAACAATGAGCACTATAGTACCGATGCCAATATACATTTTTTACCTCCATCTCATAGCCCGCCCTCAGCGAGGGTAATTAGGCATGAGTTAGGTTCCATTGAAGCATTCACTCTTGATGATGTCTGTGCGCCAGCATACTTAGTGCATTCAACCTAACATCCCCAGCTTTTAAATCAATACGACTGACAGCATTGGGCTGGAATCGCTAGTATGTTTGGATTGACGTGCGTAGCTGTTTTAGCGCGGAACACCAGCGTCGTTCGTCCTGTCTGCGACAGGCTTACAGACGCCCGCTGCGCTTGATGTCCAGATAACGATTCACCAGCGCCACCGGCAGCCTCTCCGGCTCGACATCCACACCCAGCACACCGTACGCTTTAATCGCCTCATGCGACTTGCGCCGTTCCCCCAGATAAAGATGGGTCGCGCTATGGCGCAAGGCAGCGCCGAAATCCCTGACCGGTTCGGACAGAACATCGTTGATGATGCGTTCCTGCAGGCTGGCCAAAAGCACCAGATGGCGTTGCCGCATCAGGTGCAGAGCCGGGAGCAACTCGTCATTGTCTTCGTCGCGCAGATTGGTAACGAGCACGACCAGCGAGCGCTTGTTGAGACGAGTCATCAATTGCGTGGCCGCATTCAGAAAATCCGGGCTGCTGGTTCCCGCCTGCAAATCGTAGACTGTATCGAGCAGGCTATTAATCACCCCGGCGCCTTTGCGCGGCGGCAGATAGCACGGCCGTCCCCCGAACGCCATCAGTCCCACCGTATCGCCCTGCCTTAAGGCCACATAGGACAACAGCAGCACTGCGTTCAGCGCGTGGTCAAAATGGCTCAGCTCTCCGTCTTTGGCGAGCATGCGGCGTCCGCAATCGATCAGGAACACCACTTGCTGGTCGCGTTCATCCTGATATTCGCGCGAGGTCAGTTTCTTCAGGCGCGACGTGGCTTTCCAGTCGATCTGGCGCAGCATGTCGCCAGTCCGGTATTCACGCAGCTGGTGAAACTCCAGCCCTTCGCCGCGGCGCTGACGCAACCGTATGCCCAGCATGCTGAGCCGGTTGTCGGTCGCAAACAACGCGTAACTGGTCATTGCAGCAAAGTTCGGATACACCTTGACGCACTCACCCGTTCCCGCCTTGCGGCTGCGCCGCCATAGCCTGAGCGGCGAAGCAACCAGCACGCGGGTTGCAGCGAAACACTGTTCGCCGCGTTCCGTCGGCTTGATTTCATAGCTGATTTCGGCCCAGCCTGAAGCCGGAATTTGCGTCTGCGCGGGCATGCCCCGGACTTCGACATGCGCCGGGAAGTGGTCGAAAATCTCCAGCGCAATGGGTGATTTTGCAGCATGCTGAATGTGCAACCGCACCTCGCCCCAAACGCCCAGCGCGAGGGTGCCGGAAACCTGCCGCCGCACGGATATTTCTGGTTGCCGCAGCGTGGCAAGCAGGTCGACAGCGGCGACCAGCAGCATCAGCGCGCCGAGCCCTATCCAGACCATCACCAGCGTCGGCCAGAACGCTGCAATCACACCTGCGGCCAGCCACAACCACAGCAGATGGAACAGGCGCTTTGCGGGTATCACGCGCGCGGCGCTTTCACTTTTTCCAGCATGGCCTTCAGCACATCGTCCGCGCTCTGACCTTCGATTTCCAGTTCGGGGCGCAACGAAATGCGGTGGCGCAACGCGGCGATCGACACCGACTTGACGTCATCCGGGGTGACGAAATCGCGCCCGGCCAACAATGCCTGGGCACGCGCCGCACGGATCAGGGCAATACCGCCGCGCGGTCCGGCGCCGATGGCGATCCCCGACCACTCGCGGCTCTGGCGCACGATTTGCACCGCGTAGTCGTTCACTTGCTGATCCACCCGCAGGCCCGCCACAATTCGCTGTATCCCCAGCACCGTCTGCGGCTTGACGACGGTGGCGACGCGTTCCACATTGAGCGCATCGCCGGTTTGACCGGCGGTCACGCTGGCCACCAGGGATTTTTCTTCGTCTTCGCCCGGATAGTCGATCAATATCTTGAGCAGAAACCGGTCAAGCTGGGCTTCCGGCAGCGGATAGGTGCCTTCCTGTTCGATCGGATTCTGCGTGGCAAGCGTCATGAACGGCGGCGCCAGCGTCATGGATTGCCCCTCGATGGTGACCTGGCATTCCTGCATCACTTCCAGCAGCGCGGCCTGGGTTTTGGCGGGCGCCCGGTTGATTTCGTCCGCCAGCAGCAGGTTGGTAAAAATGGGGCCTTTGCGGATGCTGAACTGCTCGCTTTTCAGATCGTAGAGCGCATGGCCGGTGATGTCGGACGGCATCAGGTCCGGGGTGAACTGGATGCGCGTGAACGCACCGTCGAAGGTTTTCGCCAGCGCCCGCACCAGCAAGGTTTTCCCAAGCCCGGGCACGCCTTCGATCAGGACATGGCCGCCGGCAAACAAGGCGATCAATACCTGGTCCACAGTCTCGGTCTGTCCGATCAGCGCCTTGGCGATTTCCGAACGCATGCGTTGGGCAATGGCACTTGCCTGCGCAATTTTACTGGTTGGCGGGGCAGCCTCTGTTTCCATTGGGGTGGTTTCGTTCATAGCGTTTTCCTTATCGTCTCCAGCAGGATGATTGCGTCGGTAAACTCGGTTTCATTCGGGGCATGCTGTTCGAACAGGGCTTTTTGAATCGCGCCGGGCGTTGTGTTGGACAACTCGGCAAGCTGCATGGCGAGCGTTTCCCGAGGCAGACTGGCGAGCGCCGGGTGCCGAGACTCCAGCATCCGCAACAAGGCTGCGCGCGTGCCATTCAACAGTTTCGCACGCTGGCCCTGCTGCCACAGAAAACGCCCGCTTGCTTCGATATGATCCAGCAGGCGGCGTCGTGCCAGCGGCACTGCGGCGCGTATCGGGCCGAACCGGCGGCTGCTTGACCACAGCCATGCGACCAGCAGCAGGGCTGCGCTGACCAGCACCGGCCAGGCATTCGTACCCAGCCATTTCCACAGGGGCGGCATATCCCCGCCGTAGATCAGCCAGATTTCGCCCGGGTGCCGGTCGTGCGTCAGATACCACAGAAACGCCGCATTATCGTAACGGCCAATCGACGTATTGTGCATAAAATCCGCATCGCTCAATACCGTCAGGAAACCTCTGCCAAGGTGATAGCGCAACATATGCCCGCCCATATCGGCGGCGCTGGCAGAATGTTTTTCCTTGCCGCGATATGCAAGCGTTGTGCACGGCTTGAAGGACACCTGCATAAAATCGCTGGCTGCGGGAATATCCACGTTGGTCGGCACAAAAGGTTCACGCCCCTTGGCTGGATTGCTCACGCCCCTCACCCCAAGCCCGTTCAATAACCAATCTTGTGCTGGCCTGTTTTCGGTTGCCGAGGCATCGGCGGGTATGACAATCAGGTGGCCGCCCGCACGTACCCAACCCAGCAGTGCATTGGCTTGTTGAGGCCCTATCTCGTAGCGTTCGGTAGGTATCACCAGCGTGCCGTTGCTAGGTGGCAGGCCCACCAGGCTGGACATGCTTTTCGCCGGGCTGGTTTTGGTGTTCAGGAAACGTTCGGCAGCCAGCAGCGAGTTGTTACGCGCTTCGCCCTGGTAACCGACATGGACCTTATCGGAGACCAGTTCGAAATTCCTGTAAAACCAGTAGCCGCCCCATCCGCTCAGGGTCATAAGCAATACAACGACGAGCCAGGGTCTTGCTCTCATGCCGTCGGCCTGAAATGAATATCCCAACTGCGACACAACTGCTGCATTTCCTCCGTGTGCGGATGGCGGCCTGCATAGGCGGTGTTTTGCCAGGCGTGGGTTAATTGACAGAAGTAGTCGCCGGTTTCCTGGGTCGCCCCGGCACGGAATAGCCGCATGCAATCGCCTTCGGTTGCGTTGGCACCCAAGGCTATTTTTTCACGCGTTACCCAGTAGGCCAGTGCACCGCGATAAAGCAGACTCAAGGCCTCACGCTGCTGGCCCACCTGCCATAGTTTCCACGCCTCTTGCGCGATATTTTCCGGTAACGATTGCGGCTGGATATCCAGCCCGAACAGCACTTGTACGGGCTGCACCGGGCGAACCGCCGGTGTATGTTCGAACCAGCCGAGCCAGCGCTTGCGCTTTACGATCAGCCAGACGATGACCGCTGCCAGCAACAGCCACAGCAAGCCCTCGAAAACACGTGCCATACCCGGCACAATCCGGGCCAGAAATTTCAGCCATGCAGGCTCGCTACCAGGCTGCTTTTTGCTGGCTTGCTTACCCATGTATTTCCAGTGCTGCTCGACTTTTTCAGTCTGGAATTCGGGCTGTTTCAGCACCGCAGAAATCCGTTGCTTCAGTTGTTCCGGTGTCTGGGACGCAGCGACGGCCTGCGCGGGTGGCACGGGTGACGTTGCAGCCACTGCGGCCATGGACTGCGCTGGAAAAATCAGTGCACTACCCAGCACGCACGCCATCAATATGGACATGAGTACTCCGGCAGATGCCGCGGACCTGGCGGATGGCTGGTGGCGCTGAGCCATGCGCCGGAACGCAATTTCGATGTCCCAACCTTCAAGCAGGGTGCGGCGATTGAGATAAAGTGCGAAACCGGCAGCCACATAGAATGGTTCCATCGCCGTCATCGCTACCAGATAAAAAACATGCTCCAAAACATCCTGCCAGGCAGCGGGATGGGTGGCGAAAATCTGCTTGAAAAAATCGGCCTGCATTGTTTGCGGCAGCAAAAAATAAAGCAGCGCGAACAGGGCAATATTCAGCACGAATTCCAGGTTTAGACAAACCACCGTTAGCCATACCGCACCGTTGCGCGTCTTTTTTTGCAATACTTTCAGACGTTGCCGGCGTGCCTTGCCGCGCAAGCCTTCCAGATCCCGGACCGGCATGTTGAAAGAGCGCGCCAAATCGAAGCGGCCGAGCGTCAAATCCCACAGAAAGCTGTTGCGCCACAATGGCAAAACCGCCCTGATAGTCTCCCTGATCTTGGGCGGATCGCCGAACGTCGCACGGCTCAAGACATACAGCGGTATACGGTCGAATAACGGTTTTAACCACCACATCAGCAGCGGCGCCAGCCATTGCACTTCCCAGCACAACAGATTGATGAGCACGGCAACCGGCAGCACCACGGCCAGCCACGCACCGAATACCGGCTTCCACCAGGCATGCACCATGCTGAAGCCGAGATCGATCGCTTCCCAGAGGTTGCGCGGGCGCAAGGCAACCGCCACCGACTCAAGCTGCACGTTTGCGCCCCATGAATAAAAAGTAGGCGGCAACGCTCAGCCAGAGCAACGCGCCCACCGCATATTTCACTGCCGGAGCAATCGCCTGGGAAGACGACCAGAATGCTTCAAGGAACGCGGCAATCAGCAGCATGCCCACCACGCCATAGACGATGCGTATGCTGATCTGCGCTGCTTCGCGCAAGGCGTTCAGGCGCGTCTTGTTTCCCGGCGACAGCAGCGCAAGACCCATTTTCAATCCGGCCATTCCCGACAGGACAATCGCCGTCAATTCGAACGCGCCATGCCCCACCACAAACGGATAAAACGTCGTGCCATAGCCTATGCGCGTCAAATGTCCTGCGACTGTCCCTAGAATCAACCCGTTGTAGACCAGATAAAAAATGCTGCCCAGGCCATACAGCAAACCGCCGGCAAATGTCTGAAAACTGATGCCGATGTTGTTCTTGATGTAGTAGCCAAACATCAGAAAGTCTCCATCCGATTGCCGTTCCCGGCCGATGTGCGCCGCACCCGGGTTATACATGCCTTCGATGGAAACCAGGCTATGGTGATCCAGCATGGTGTAAACCATTTGCGGCGCATGCTGCAGCGCTATCCCCATCAACACCGCCGGCAGATAGAGCAGCGCGAAAGACAGCCAGAACAGGCGTGCCTCGGCACGGACCAGCGCCGGAAAACCGCCGCCAATAAAACGCAAAGTCTGGGACAGGAAAAAACCGCGCGCCTGGTACAGGTGCTGATGGCCGTCGAGCACCAGCCGGTCGAGCCGGTCGATCAGATACGTTGCATATTGACGCTCCCTGGCCAGCGCCAGGTGGTGGCAAATCTGCCGGTAATATTGAGGAAATGCGCCCATATCACCGGGGGGTTGTGACTGCTTTGTTTTGCGCTGGTTGTCGAGAGCGGTCAACAGCCTTTCCACCCTCTGCCAAAGGGCCTCGTGCTGCATTTCGAAGTCTTGCTGTTTCATCGGGCGCTTAGTTTTTCTTGCCCAACAGCCAGTTGGCCGTGGCATGCAGCTGTCTGATGCCGCTACTGCGCTGGTTTCCGCTGTTCGGGAGTGCGATGTCCGCCAGCTCTTCCATACGTTCCGGCGACAATTCCCGAGACCGCTCGGCGAAATTGATCACCGCACGCTGCTCTTCCAGATTAAGCGGGAAATGCGCCGGCCGGGCTGGAACGGCAGGTATGGCGGCCGCCTTTGTTTTGGCATCCCGATACACCACGCGCGTCCCTGCGGCGATGTCGCCAAGGCGCTTGAAATCGGGATGAAGCAGCATGGATATCAGCCCGAAACCATACAGAACAGGCAGGAAATCCACGTAGCGCAGGAGATTGCGGATCATCGAAGCCGACCACCCCACCGGGGTGCCGTCATCGTTGACCACACCTAGCCCCATGGCGCGTTTGCCCGGCGTCACCCCGTGCCGATATACCTCGAACAGCACGGGATAAAACCATTCAATCAAAAACAAACCGACCAGCAGCAATCCCCAGCCTAACTTGCCGAACTTGGACAACACGATGGCCAGCACAATATATACGCCGCCACGAATCAGCAAATCGATTATCCAGGCCAGGCTGCGCACCACCGGACCGGCCACGCGCAGCCTCAGCTCGACGCCTTCCGGCGTCTCTATCGCACGATAGGTATCCAGCAAGACAAACTACCTGGATTGGGCAGCGGGTGCGGGCAGATTGTTTTGTGCAGCGGCTTGCGCCCTATGCACATAAGACTGGTATGCCGGAATCGCGATTGCCGCAAGAATGCCTATCATCGCTATGGCAAGTATCGCAACGACCACCCATACCAACCCGCCACGATTGGGCGGCGTTTGTTTGCCGAAGCGGTTCTCGCCTTCGGTACCGGGTACAAACCAGAAGATCAGGTTGAGCAATGGAATGAAGGCCAGCAGCGCCAGCCAGCCAGTTTTGTCGAAATCATGCGCACGCTGAATGGTGAGCATGATGGACAGCACCATGGCCAGGACATAGCCGATCACCACCATTCCCATGAATATCCCGCGCGGCAATCCCATGGCAATCATCACGCCACCTATCGCCGCGAAAGCTATGTAGATGAGCATGCCGTAGCCCATCGTGTAACCGAGATATCTTAGCCGCCCGATTCGACCGCTGATCGACAAGACCTTTACTTCGGAATAATCATCCTGACCTTGATGGTCGACATTGGATTGTGGAACCTGATATGGATTGGCCGAATTCATCGCGTATTCTCTCCCTGATGCAATTATTGGTTTTTAAGGCGTCCGGATTTGAACCTTATCCGGCGCCTTTGTTATATGTGTCAAGCATGAATGCGCATCCATCATGCCATGCGCAGAATACACCACGCCTGTTTCGTCTGTATACCCGCAGCATAAACAGCATGAGGGAAGACAAAAAAAAGCCGCACCATGGTGCGGCTTTTTACCAGCTGAAACCCGCTTTAGCCGGCGTGCCTGTCGTGATGGTGTTCCATGCGGTCATGATGCAGATCATGACGGACATGGCGCAGATGGCGGCGATGATGATGCAGCGCGACACGGTCATGGGCAAGTTCATGACGTTGTTTGGCAATGCCTGCAGCATCTCCCTCACGTTTTTCATGGCGCAGTTCGCGCCGGTCCTGATGGATGTCGCGCACATCCTGACGCACGGCACGTTGTCCGGCATGGGCTGCCTGCACATCGTGATGGATGTCGCCTTCCGCAGCGTAGGCGGCGGGAAGCGCGGCGATGGCAAGTACGGCGCCCAAAGCAATCAAAGTGGATTTAAACATTGCAGTATCTCCTGTCTGTAAATGGATGATGTGATCATGTGCAACCACACTACAGATAACGCGCTCGGCCGAGCCGATGGGGGACAGGATTGTGTATCAAGTTGTATCAAATCGTTTCAGGCTTGCTGTCTATGCAATGCGCCAATACCGCTTCCAGCAAGGCCGCACCCAGCCGTTTGCTGCGCGCAGCGCTCCAGCCATGCTCCGGATCTGGCAGATTGGCGTTGTCCTTGAACGGCATTTCCAGGGTGAGCGATACGCAGCCGAAGGCATGCCCTACATATTTGGATGCCAGGGTGAGCATCTCATCGGAAAAGCGATCCGGCGCGTAACCGTGTTCGCGTTGAAAATCCGGGCTGATCTGCAGCAGGCGCGCGAGAAATGCTTCCTGTTGCGCCACCAGGCTGGGGGCATAACCGGGGATCATTTCGCAGCCGTCGACAAACACATACGGAATGGTCTCATCGCCGTGGATATCCAGAAACAGATCCACGCCGCTATCGTGCATGGCTTGTCGCGCATGCAGTACTTCCGGACTTTTCTCCAGGCTGGGTGCCATCCATTCGCGATTGAGATTGGCGCCTGCTGCATTGCTGCGCAGATTGCCCAGCGCTGCGCCGTCCGGGTTCATGTTGGGTACGATATGCAGCATGGCCAGTTGCGCGAGCTTGCGCGCCACCGGATCGGCAGGGTCGAGCAGACGTTCGATCAATCCCTCGACCAGCCATTCGGTCATGCTTTCGCCCGGATGCTGGCGCGCAATGATCCACACTTGCTGCGCACCGCTGCCCCAGCTGAGCTTGTCGATATCCCGGCCCTGCAAACTACTGCTCAGACGCGTGACGCGCATGTCCGCTGCCGCCTGGGCAATCAGGTCGAGATGGCGCTCCCATGAATACGGTTCGAAATAGGCGTAGTAAACGCTGTCACACTCGGCAGTGTGGCTGATAGTCAGCACTTTGCCGTCGTATGCGGTGGGCACGCGAAACCAGTGGCGGCGGTCGTAGCTGGCGACGGCCTGGTAACCATGCCAGCCGTCGCTGTAAGTGCAGTCACCGGCATTGAGCAGCCGCATCACCAGCGACTGTCCGGCGACGCCACTCACACGAAAATGGAACCACTGGCGGAATTCGGCGGCACTGTCGCTGCGGATATTGAGACGGATGTCGGCTGGGTCGGCGGCGGCGACAATTTCAATCGCGCCGGAATCAAACTGGCTGGAAATGTGCATGGCAGAATACTGGATCAAACATGATGATAAAAAAGGCGACGCCAGCGGCATCGCCTCTTGAAAATACGCAAAATTACTTGGTCTTGCAGGTTTTGATGCCGAATGGCAAATAGGCCGGGCACCAGCCAACCAGGCCAGTAACAAGCGGCACCACACCAATGTAGCCCCACCAGCCAATCTTGTCCGTGGCCGCCAGGCCAATGAGTACAATGCCAACAATGATGCGAAGTGCACGGTCTATGCCGCCAACATTACAGCTCATGGTGAACTCCTTGCGGGTGGATGGAACCCTAATTAAAGCACATGTTGGCAGCTGCGTCGTAACCAATACCAGCGGGTTCTGACTTGAATCTGACCATCGCGACACCTTAAGCTGGCACCAAAGAATCACCTGCCTGGATTGGAGCCATCCCGCTCTACAGAAAAGGCTTGTTCGCACCGTTAAGGTCATATGAATACAATCTGCCGGGGTATATAGGGCCGTGCACACATTTTCGATCCGAACCCATCTCCTGCTGTTGGTCCTGGCAGTGTCCATCCCGCTCGTGGCAACCGTAGGCTATGTCATTTATTCCGACATGCAGCAGACCATCGCTTATACCAAGACTTCACTGCGAACACTGGCGAGCACGATAGCCAGAAACACCGGTGGCAGGATTGCTGATAAACGCCAGCTTCTCGAACGAGTGGCTACACGTCCGCTCATCAGGCAGATCGATCCCAAAAAATGCGATGGGATACTCAAGGAACTGCTAATCCTGAACCCCTACTACGCCAATATCGGTTATACGGACATGGCGGGACAGGTAGTCTGCTCCGCGGTGCCGCACCCTGATAGCAAATCGATTAATTTCCGGGAAACGCCATGGTTCCAGAAGTTTCTGGAGGTAAGACGCTTCACGGTCGGACAACCGTTTTTCGGTCCAATTTCCCACAAGTGGGTCTCCGTTCTGAGCGCACCGATCTGGAACGGGCATCATGAACTGATCGGAGCGGTCAACCTCCCCCTCGACCTGCAAGTCTTTGATCCCAAGATTCCCGCTCATATGCTGCCAGCCGGGAGCCATTACGGTTTCTTCAGTGCGGACGGCGTACTGGTCTGGCGCGATTCCGACCAGGACGCCTTGGGTACTCGTCCGAAAGCGGATGCGGCCAGGCAGATTGTCAAAACAGCTAATGGCGAATTTGAAAGCCGGGCGGCGGACGGGGTAATGCGTTACTTTTCGGTAGTGTCGATGCCGGAAGCCGGGTGGATTGCCTATGTGGGCGTACCCGTGTCAACGATTTACGCTGAAGCCAGACAGCGTGCGATCACCGCCTCGGCTATCGTACTGGCCGTCATTGTCTTGCTGTTTGCTCTAGCCATTTCGATTGCACGGCGGATTGCCAAGCCGGTGGCGGAACTGGAAAGAACTGCGCAAGCAGTTCAGGGTGGGGACTTCGGGGTCAGGGCAGCAACTGAAGGTCCAAGTGAAATCGCAGCCGTGGCACAGGAATTCAATGCCATGGTCGATTCCCAGCAACGCAATATTGCTCAACTCCGCATAGCCGCCGCAGCTTTTGAATCGCAGGAAAGCATGATGGTGACCGATGCCAAAGGGGTCATCTTGCGCATCAACAAGGCATTTACCGAGACCACTGGCTACACGCCTGCGGAGATTGTGGGTCAAACGCCGCGCCTACTCAACTCGGGCCGCCACGACGCAGATTTTTTTCGATCGATGTGGGAGACCATCCACCGTACCGGCGGATGGCAGGGAGAGATATGGGACCGGCGCAAAAATGGCGAAGTTTATCCGAAATGGCTCACCATCTCTGCAGTGAAGGACGATGATCATACCGTCACCCATTACATCAGTACGCATTTCGACATTTCCGAACGCAAGCAAGCCGAAGAAAGGATCAATGAACTGGCCTTCTTTGATCAGTTGACCGGTCTGCCCAACCGGACACTCCTGCTGGATCGCCTGAATCTGGCCATGTCCACCAGTACCCGCAGCGGCAGTTTCGGTGCGCTGCTGTTGATCGATCTCGATAATTTCAAGACCCTTAACGATACCCTCGGCCATGATATGGGCGACTTGCTGCTGAAGCAGGTTGCACAACGCCTGACCGCATGCGTTCGTGCAGGAGAAACCGTGGCGCGACTGGGAGGCGATGAATTTGTGGTCATGCTGGCGGACCTGAGTACGTCTGAAATAGATGCCGCCACCCGCGCCAAAACCGTCTGCGAAAAAATTCGCTCCGCCCTGAACCAGGCATATCAGCTCAACAGCTTGATTTACCACATTACACCGAGTATCGGTGCCACCTTGTTCAGAGGCCATCTCGTGAGCATCGATGATCTGGTGAAGCAGGCCGATCTCGCCATGTACAAATCCAAGGAAACCGGGCGCAATGCCATCCATTTCTTTGATCCAGCCATGCAGGCCAGCATTGTTGCGCGAGTCAATCTGGAAACCGATTTGCGCAGGGCAATCGAGGAAAATCAATTCCGGCTTCACTATCAGGCCCAGGTGGTCGGCGCAGGCCGTGTCACCGGCGCCGAAGCACTGGTGCGCTGGCAGCACCCCCAGCGCGGCCTGGTGTCTCCCGCCGAATTCATTCCCCTGGCCGAAGAAACCAGATTGATTTTGCCACTGGGTCTATGGGTTCTGGAAACTGCTTGCACCCAATTAGCCGTATGGGCCGGCCAACCCAGGATGGCTGATCTCACCCTTGCGGTGAATGTCAGTGCACACCAATTCCGCCAGGCCGATTTCGTCGATCAAGTGCTGTCAACGCTCAAAAAAACGGGCGCCAATCCGCATCGATTGAAACTGGAACTGACCGAAAGCCTGCTGGTAGAAAACGTGCAGGACATTATCGAGAAAATGTTCGCGCTGAAGGCCAAGGGCGTGGGCTTCTCTCTTGATGATTTCGGTACCGGATATTCTTCGTTGTCCTACCTGAAGCGCATGCCGCTGGATCATTTAAAGATCGACCAGTCATTTGTGCGGGATGTGCTCAGCGACCCCAACGATGCTGCCATAGCTCGAACCATCGTCGCGCTGGCCCAGAACCTGGGGCTGGGCGTGATCGCAGAGGGTGTTGAAACTGAGGCGCAACAAGAGTTTCTGGCAAGTGCAGGCTGCCATGCCTATCAGGGTTATTTCTTCAGCCGGCCCTTACCCATAGGCGACTTCGAGGAGTTTGCGCAACGGCTTTGATCCTCAGTGATTAGCCAATTCTCGTCAGCGCAAGCGCACTTCCAAGGCTTAACCACCGCGGCACTCTGGTGCGACGGCCAGCATCAATCGCTTCATCTCGCGCACGGCTGCTTCCCAGCCCACGAACAGGGCATGCGCGACAATCGCGTGGCCGATATTGAGTTCCGCCACACCGGGGATGGCGGCAATGTCCTGCACATTATGGTAGTGCAGGCCGTGCCCGGCATTCACCTGCAAGCCAATACGGTTGCCATATTCCACCGCCGCGACAATGCGCTGCAATTCACCGGCCTGATCTGCGCGGCTATGTGCATCGGCAAAACGGCCGGTATGAATTTCCACCACCGGCGCGTCACAGGCGCGTGCGGCGTCGAGCTGGCGCGGATCGGCATCGATAAATAGCGAAACACGGATTCCGGCCTCACCCAGCACGCCGCAGGCACGCTTGACCTTGTCAAGCTGGCCGGCCACGTCCAGCCCGCCTTCGGTAGTGAGTTCTTCGCGCCGCTCCGGCACCAGACAGGCGTCCTGCGGCTTGACGCGGCAGGCGATGCCGAGCATCTCGTCGGTCACCGCCATTTCCAGATTCATGCGCGTGGTGAGCACTCGGCTCAAGGTATCCACATCGTGATCCTGGATGTGGCGGCGGTCTTCGCGCAGATGCAGGGTAATCGCGTCCGCACCGGCGGATTCAGCCACCAGCGCGGCCTGTACCGGGCTCGGATAGCGCGTGCCGCGCGCCTGACGAATGGTAACGATGTGGTCGATGTTGACGCCAAGCTGGATCATAGCTGTTGCAAATCCTTCAAAAGTTCACGGGCATGCAGGATTTGCCCGCCCAGGTGATGGTTGATAATAAGCCGCATCAGCTGCTTGCTTTGCGTCAGGGTAACCGGGTCACGGTAATCGTCTGCCGCCATATCGAGCAGGGTCTTGCCGGACAACCGCATGTCAGCGTGACCATTGGCGCGTTGGACAGGCAACGCACCGCGATCGAGCACATAGACATAGTCCTGCTGCGCCCGCACGGCCTGCCCGGAATCCGCCTCGAATTCGAATGGCTGGGCGTAGCCCAGTTCTGCCAGCAGACGTTTTTCAAAACGGCGCAGGATGGCGGCGTAGGCGCTTTGCGGCATCGGACTGGACAAGGCCTGCAACGCCGCCTGGTAATCGGCGAACAGGTTCTCGTGCGGATCTTCGCGCGCCAGCAATTTCAGCATCAGTTCGTTGATATAAAATCCGCACAGCAGCCCCATGCCCTGCGGTAGCGCCAGGCCGCCCTGCCACTCGGCGCGGTGCAGCGTGCGCAACTCACCCTTGCCGGCCCACGACAGCAGCAACGGCGTAAACGACTGCACCAGCCCGCGCAATTGCGAGCGTGGCCGGCGCGCGCCGCGTGCCACCAGAGCGACCCTTCCGTGTGCATGCGTGAAAGTTTCCACAATCAGGCTGGTTTCACGGAACGGGTAGCTGTGCAGCACGAAGCCTGCGGCGTTGTCGACGCGGCTGCGTTCCGGGGCAAGTGTGGCGGGGCGTGCGTTCATGCTCTGAAAAAATAATTTGCCACAGAGAACGCGGAGAAAATGAGATTCGCAGGGATGGGCGACGCGTCGTCCAACTCGCAAAAACCGCT
Source organism: Sulfuriferula sp. GW1 (assembly GCF_047300855.1). Taxonomy (GTDB): domain Bacteria; phylum Pseudomonadota; class Gammaproteobacteria; order Burkholderiales; family Sulfuriferulaceae; genus Sulfuriferula. The sequence goes on along the minus strand of NZ_CP170197.1, from coordinate 782,989 downwards.
GTGGTGCTCTTTGTGGCTGAAGTTGTCCTTAACGTTCATTCATAACCCAGCTGTTTCAATATGCGCTCACTGTCAGCCCAGCCGCCTTTGACCTTGACCCACAGCTCCAGATAGACCTTGCCGCCGAACAGTCTTTCCATGTCGAGGCGCGCGGCGGTGCCGATTTCCTTGAGCTTGGCACCCTGATGGCCGATCAGGATGCCTTTCTGGTTAGGCTTGTCGACCAGAATACCGGCAAAAATGCGGCGCATCTCGCCTTCCTGCTCGAATTTTTCGATAATCACGCTGGCGGAATACGGTACCTCTTCGCCGGACAGGCGGAACACTTTTTCGCGCACGATTTCAGCGGCCAGAAAGCGCTCGCTCTTGTCGGTGATTTCGTCTTCGCCAAACATCGGCGGCGCCTCAGGCAGGTGCTTGCGGATTTCTCCCAGCAAGCCCGGCACATTGTCGCCATCGCGAGCCGACAACGGCACCACGGCGGCAAACGGGAACACTTCACTCATCTGCGCGATAAACGGCAACAGCTGGTCTTTGTCCTTGATCAGGTCCAGCTTGTTCAACACCAGAATCACCGGCATGTCACGCGGCAGCAATGCCGCCACCTGACGATCGCGCGCGTCGAAGTGGGTGCCATCCAGCACGAACAGCACGACGTCGGTGGAGCGCAGGGCGTCCACCACGGTCTTGTTCATGCCGCGGTTGAGCGCATTGCTGTATTTGGTCTGGAAACCGGGTGTATCGACGAAAATAAACTGCGCATCCGGCGTGGTGTGAATACCGTGGATGCGGTGACGCGTGGTCTGCGCCTTGCGCGAAGTGATGCTGACTTTGGCGCCGACAATGTGATTGGTCAGCGTGGATTTGCCCACGTTGGGGCGGCCGACAATGGCGATGTAACCGGTACGGAAGTCTGGCGCTGCTGTATGCATTTCGTATCCTGTTTAGAGCTTTCCGCCCCAGAGAACACGGGAGCCTCAGCGCAAACTTTTGCTGATCGCTTCACGCTGCGTTCTTTGCGGCCAATCGCTTTTGAATTTAAGCGTTGCCGGAATTTTTACCTGCAACGACTATCAGATTATAGGCGGCTTGTGCGGCTGTTTGTTCGGCGGCGCGACGGCTGGCAGCTTCACCCTGGGTGCAAATCTGCAGTGCCGGGATACTGCAGGTCACCCGGAAAGTTTGCGCATGGGCATCGCCCATGGTACCGGCCAGTTCATAAGCGGGTAGCGGCAGGCGGCGGCTTTGCAGGATTTCCTGGAGCAGCGTCTTGGCGTCCTTGGCAGGCAGCGCGGGATCGATATCCGCCAGTTGCGGAGCATACAGCGCATGAATGACACGCTCCGCTTCGGCAAAACCGCCATCGAGAAAAATTGCGCCGAACAGCGATTCGAGTCCATCGGCGAGAATGGAAGGCCGATTGCGGCCACCGCTTTTCACTTCTCCGTCCCCCAGCTTCAGCAGCGTCCCCAGTCCCAGCGTGACGGCAATTTCAAACAGGCTTTGCTGGCGTACCAGGTTGGCACGTAAACGGGACAACACGCCTTCCGGCAAATCGGGAAAATGCGCGTACAGCAGGTGCGCGACGGCACAGTTCAGCACGCTGTCGCCGAGGAATTCCAGACGTTCGTTATGCGGTGCTCCGAAACTGCGATGCGTCAACGCCTGATGCAGGTGGTGCGGCTGGCGAAATGTATAGCCTATCGCCTGTTCAATCGCAGTCAAATGCTGTGCTTCGCACTATTGCGCGGCGTCCGGCGCAGTCGAAGGCTGCGGCGCAGTGGAAGCGGCAAAATCCATATACAGCCCCAGATTGCCGAACAATGGTTTCTCCACCCGATACTTGGCCGAGACAACCAACTGCCCTCCGGTGCGCGAGATGTCCAGATCCTCCGGTTTAACCGCAGTAATATTGTCAATGCCGGAGCGGCGCGCATAGGACAAGCGCACTTCGTCGTTCGTGGCATCTTTCATCGCCGGGTCGGCGGCCATGGCACTGAATACTTTTTTGATTGAATAATATTCGATGTAAGCCGGCACTATTTTCATGACGACGATCGCCGCGAACACGATCATGATGCCCACAAACAGCATTCCGATCAGCGTTGCCCCCTTTTGCTTGTGCATGGTGTTTCCTTATTCAATCATGTGGCCGATACGTTTGAGATCATCGAAATTCCACCAGACCATGAAGGCGCGCCCGACAATGTTACGGTCCGGCACAAAGCCCCAGTAGCGGCTGTCGGTGCTGTCGTCGCGGTTATCACCCATCATGAAATAATAACCTTGAGGCACCTTGCAGGTGAAACCTGCATCATTGTAATCGCAATTTTCGCGGTACGGAAACTGGCTGTCCACCTGGCTCAAATCGATGCTGGGCCGGTCTGACTGGGTAATGATTTCATGCAAATGCTGGCCGAGCTGCTCCTTGTACCGCTCGGTGCTGACATAGTTCAACCCCCTGCCAATATAGTTATAAGAACCGTCATTGATTGTCACCACGGGTTTGCCATTGATGGTGAGCCGCTTGTTACGATAGGTCACCGTATCGCCGGGCACGCCGACCACCCGTTTGATATAGTCAAGCGACGTATCCTTGGGGTAACGGAACACCATCACATCCCCTTCTTTAGGCTCGCCCACATTGAGGATTTTCTTGTTGATAATGGGCAGGCGGATACCGTAGGTATACTTATTCACCAAAATGAAATCCCCCACCAGCAGGGTCGGTATCATCGAACCGGATGGTATTTTGAATGGCTCGACCACGAACGAGCGCAGCACGAATACTGCGAGGATCACCGGGAAAAAACTCTTGGCGTACTCGGTCAATACCGGCAGCTTGGCGTCTTTGGCCCGCTTAGCCTTGAAAAACAGGCTGTCCAGCAGCCAGATCACGCCGGTGATGACCAGCGCGACAAACATGATAAGTGCGAAGTCCATACTGCTCCCTTACTGCTTGATAGATTAATGACCGACTATTTATCACCCACTTGCAGAATCGCCAGAAAAGCTTCCTGCGGGATTTCCACATTACCCACCTGTTTCATGCGTTTCTTGCCTGCCTTCTGTTTTTCCAGCAGCTTGCGCTTGCGGCTGATATCGCCCCCGTAACACTTGGCCAGCACGTTCTTGCGCAGCGCCTTGACGTTTTCCCGCGCGATGATCTGCGCACCGATGGCGGCTTGAATGGCGACGTCGAACATCTGGCGCGGGATGAGTTCGCGCATTTTGGACGCCAGCTCGCGACCTTTGTACTGGCTGGTGGCACGGTGCACGATCAGCGACAGCGCATCGACTTTCTCGCTATTTACCAGAATATCGAGCTTGACCAGATCGGCTGCGCGAAATTCCTTGAAATCGTAATCGAGCGAGGCATAACCGCGCGTGGCTGACTTGAGCCGGTCGAAAAAGTCCATCACCACTTCGTTCATCGGCATGTCGTAATTGAGCATGACCTGCCGCCCCATGTATTGCATGTTGGTCTGCGCGCCGCGTTTCTGGGTGCACAGCGTCATCACATTGCCCAGATATTCCTCCGGCACCAGGATGGTGGCGGTGATGATCGGCTCGCGGATTTCCATGATGCTGGACAGGTCCGGCAGCTTGGACGGGTTCTCGATGTGGATCGTGCTGCCGTCTTTCATCACCACCTGATAGATCACCGTGGGCGCGGTGGTGATCAGGTCCATGTCGTATTCGCGTTCCAGGCGCTCCTGCACGATTTCCATGTGCAGCAGGCCGAGAAAGCCGCAGCGGAAGCCAAAGCCCAGCGCCTGTGACACCTCCGGCTCGTATTGCAGCGAGGCATCATTGAGTTTGAGCTTTTCCAGCGCGTCACGCAGCGCGTCGTAATCGTGCGATTCAACCGGATAAAGTCCGGCGAACACCTGCGGCTTGATTTCCTTGAAACCGGGCAAAGGTTCTGCGGCAGGTCGCGCATCCAGCGTCACCGTATCGCCCACCTTGGCAGCCTTGAGCTCCTTGATACCGGCGATGATAAAACCCACTTCCCCGGCGGATAATTGGGTGCGTTGCCGCGCCTTGGGGGTAAATACACCCACCTGCTCGGTGAGATGCACCGAGTTGGTAGCCATCAGGCGGATTTTTTCCTTGGGGCGCAGCACGCCATCCACCACCCGTACCAGCATCACCACGCCGACATAATTATCGAACCATGAATCGATGATCAGCGCTTTCAGCGGTGCTTCGGGATCGCCTTGCGGGGGCGGGATTTTCGCAATCACCGCTTCAAGTATGTCTTCCACCCCCAGCCCGGTCTTGGCCGAGGCGCGCACCGCATCGTGGGCATCGATGCCGATAATGTCCTCAATTTCCTGAATCACCCGATCCGGCTCGGCGGCAGGCAGGTCAATCTTGTTCAGCACCGGCACCACTTCCACACCCAGCTCGGTCGCGGTATAGCAGTTGGCCACGGTCTGCGCTTCCACACCCTGGGAGGCGTCCACCACCAGCAGCGCGCCCTCGCAGGCGGACAGCGAACGGCTCACTTCGTAGGAAAAATCAACATGGCCAGGCGTATCAATCAAGTGCAGCTGATACAACTGGCCGTCACGCGCCTTGTATTCCAGCGCGGCAGTCTGAGCCTTGATGGTAATGCCGCGTTCGCGCTCCAGATCCATGGAGTCGAGCACCTGGGCTTCCATCTCGCGTTCGGACAACCCGCCGCACATCTGGATGATGCGGTCAGCCAGCGTGGATTTACCGTGGTCGATATGGGCAATAATGGAAAAATTACGGATGTTTTTCATCAACACAATCAATAAAAAAGGCACACTGCGTGTGCCCGGAATACTCAACAGCCGTGAATTTTAACGGATTTTCCCCAAACAATCAGCAAGTGCGGCTTCGTCCAGAAAATAATGGCAGATTTCCACGCCGTCCGGCCCGCAAAGCACCGGAATCAGCGTGCCGTAACGGGCTTCCAGTGCAGGATCCAGGTCAATATCCACCTCCTGCACGCTAAACCCAGAACGCGTCTGATGCGGTGCCAGTGCCGCCAGAAGGTCGTCACACAGATGGCAGTAGCGCCGCAGATAGACCGTCAATACGGTCTGGCTCATGGCATACGCAATGGTATGTACACCGTATCCGGACCGCGCTTGACCAACAGAGCCACACGCTTGCTGGCTGCCGCCTCTGTCAGCAGCTTGTCGAACTGTGCAACGCTTTTCACCGGCACATTGCTCACCGCCAGAATCACATCTCCTGGCTGGATACCGGCACTCGCAGCGGCACCTTGCGATTCTTCGACCAGTACGCCATGGCTAACTCCCAGAGCGTGCCGCTGCGCCGTGCCGATATCGGCGAGCACCAAACCGACTTTATTGGGTATGCTGGCTGTTTTCGCCGGTTTTCCTGAGGCGGTTTTTTTATCGGGAAGCGCCCCCACGATAACGCTGATGTTTTTGGGCGCGCGATTGCGCCACACTTCCATCTCAGCCTTGCTGCCCGGCTTTGTGGCAGCAACCAGACGCGGCAAATCAAACGAGCGATTAATGGTTTTCCCGTTGAACTTGAGGATCACATCGCCCACCTGCACCCCGGCCTTATCGGCCGGGCCGCCTTTTTCCACGCCCGATATCAGTGCTCCGGCGGGCTTGGGCAAACCAAACGCTTCGGCATTGCCGGCATTGACCTCCTGAATCACCACGCCCAAACGCCCGCGACTGACCTTGCCCTGAGTCTTGAGTTGGTCGGCGACCTGCATGGCCACATCAATGGGAATGGCAAATGACAAGCCCATATAACCACCCGAACGCGACAGAATCTGCGAATTGATTCCGATCACTTCACCCTTCATGTTGAACAGCGGCCCACCGGAGTTACCCGGGTTCACCGCCGCATCGGTCTGAATGAAGGGCACATAATTGTCGCTTGGCAGCGCACGGCCGGTAGCGCTGACGATCCCTGCCGTGACCGAATTTTCAAAACCGAAGGGCGAACCGATTGCAATCACCCATTCCCCCACTTTGATCTGATCCGGTTTGCCGATAACAACCGTGGGGAGATTGGTGGCGTTGATCTTGATGAGCGCGACATCGCTGCTATCGTCCGAACCGATAACCTTGGCACGGAATTCGCGTCGATCGGTGAGCTTGACCGTCACCTCGTCCGCACCGTCCACCACGTGGGCATTGGTCAGAATATAACCGTCGGAACTGATGATAAAACCCGAGCCGCTGCTGCGCACCGGCACTTCACTCGGTACCTGGTTCTGTGGCGGCGGCATGGCGCCATCTGGCAGAGAGCCCGGCGGCATGAAACGGCGGAAAAATTCAAGCATGTCCTGTTCGGACATCGCCTGTCCCTGTCCGCCGGACTTGACCAGCTGGGTGCTGGTAATGTTTACCACGGTGGGACCGTATTTCTCCACCAGCCCGGTGAAATCAGGTAAGTCGCGCGCCCACGCAAAGGTCGTCAACATTAACCATAATGCCCATACCCAAACTGCTTTTTTCATGATCCGAGTTCCTTTAATACGAACAAGTTTTCATTTACCGCACGTAAGATTACTGGCTGAAAACGGGCATCACGTGCGGCCCTACGGCTAAACCACAACAGCCAGATAGTGCCCAGAACAAATCCTGCTCCCGCCCCGGCGATGGACCAAACATCGCTATTCGCCAGCGGTGCGAAATGACTGGCCAGCATGGCTCCCATAAAGACGAGCAGAAGAGGCAGCAGATACACTGCGCCGGATCCGCGCAACACCGCGCCGTCTGCCACACCGATCACCACGGCATCACCCACCTTGCTACCACGCGGGTCGAGCACCCGGTAACGCTTGCTGCGCAGGGTAAATACCTGGCCAATGCGGTCCGCACCGCAACCGCCGCCCTTGGTACCGCAAGCGGAACAACCCGATGGCTCCATTGGCTCGACCAAGGCCGCTCCTGACTCAACCTCCAGTACCCTGGCCTGCGTTTCGATCATTTGGTGTCGCCTTGCTTGACCAGGCTATCTGCCATCTGTATCACCGTTTCAGAGGGCACTTCGCCTAGCGCCGTAACCTGGTATTTACCCACTGGACGTGCGTAGACATTGAGTAGACTGCGGGTGGACAAGCCGCGCATCGGATTGGACAGATTGGCATAGGGCTCGATAAACAGCGATACAGTAGCCAGACCATCCGAATAAACCAGTTGCACTACCGGGGTTTTCTTGCCCGGCAACATGCGTCGCGCTTCCATCACCTTGGCAAACCCGGCAGGTAACTTTTTGACGCGCCAGTCAGTCAATCCATAGGTATCTTCACTTGCCACCTGCACGGTTTTCTTGTTGTCGAACCCCGAGCTGAAAGCGTCGCGCGGCGCGCCGCCGATGCTCACCTGGGTAAACACGAACTGTCCAGTGGGCTTGCTGTCGGCATCCAGCGGCTGCGCCTTCAGCAACAGCCCGGTGGCCGCATCCGCCCATAAAATATAGCCATACCGGTATTCATCCTTGGGTACCAGCATGACGCCTACGCAGTCGTGCCCGGCAACCTTGGCATGACCCAGTGGCTTCAATGTGTATTGTTCTGCCAACGCAGAGGCGGGTACCGGCAACAGTGCCGGAAAAAACTTGTGACGATGGCGTTTTTCCACCTTGACTCGATTACCGTCCGGGATATAGCAGACCACTTCGTCATTGACGCTCACATAGGCATGGGGCGGTCCCGACAGCACATCGATTTTGGACATTTCGACGCCATTGTCGACGCGATGCGATACTTTGGAAACTTCGACTGTGGAACCGTGCTGGTACACGAAGGTGCCTGTGTAATTGAGTTTCTCGGCGGCAGCGGCCACCTGATTCAGCCATGCAACCAGATCACCCGGATAGGCGCTTCCAGCCGCATTGGCCAGCGGCATCGCCGCCAGCCACAACCAAATCAACCACCATCTCATCGTGCGGGATCCGCCGGGACTTCAAAAGAAGCATTGGCAAGCATTGCTCCGGGTGAGAAATCACGGTGCGCCGCCACATAATCATTCATGTCATTCTGCGTATTGGAAGAAGACTGACCAGGACTGATTGCCGCCAATTGATTACCGCTAAAAGGCTGGGTATCGTTTTGCATCAGATTGACAGCTCCCCATGCCACCAGCATCACCGCCGCCAAAGAGGCCGCACCAGGGATGCCAAAGCGCGTCATCAGCGAACGCCGTGGCGCCAGCACAGTGGGTTCCTCAGCCAGCAACAGGCTGATCCGGGTTGCCAGATCGGATTTTAGCGCAGGGGTATTGCGCAGGCAGTCACCGATGATGTGGTAGCTCTGCCAGCGTGTGCGCCAGTCCGCGCCCTGGCTCAATGTTTCCAGAATGCGCACGGTTTCCTGATGATCCAGTTCACCATCGGCAAGCGCAGACAGTGTAGTGTCTTCAGTAAGCGGCTTGCTTTCATGAGTAGTTATTGCAGAATTTCGCATAGCGTTACTCCTTACCATCTTGTATCTTTGCTGGTGCCCAAAATCGGGCGTAGGCGCGCTGCAATTGCCTCACGCGCGCGGAAAATTCTGGATCGTACCGTACCAATCGGGCAACCCATGATCTCGGCGATCTCTTCGTAGCTCATCCCTTCCATCTCGCGCAGCGAAATCGCCGTGCGCAAATCCTCTGGCAAATCCGCCATTGCCGCATTCACAACTTGGGCAACCTCTTTGGAGAGAAGTTCGTTCTCTGGCGTATTGAAATCGCGCAAGCCATCTGCATCTTCAAAACCCTCTGCTTCTTCGGCATCGAACTCGGTTGTGGTGGGGGCACGCCGCCCGCGCGACACCAGATAATTTTTCGCGGTGTTGATACCGATTCGGTATAACCACGTGTAAAAAGCCGATTCGCCGCGAAAGGACGGCAAGGCGCGATAGGCCTTGATAAACGCCTCCTGCGAGATGTCCTCCACCTCGGCCGCGTCGCGCACAAAGCGCGACAATAACCGAGCCAGACGCCGCTCGTATTTAATCACCAGCAAATCGAAAGCCCGCTTGTCACCGCGCTGCACCCGCTCCACCAGCAGTTGATCGACATCGCGATCACTCATCGTGAGTCTTCATCCCTGATTCCTGTTGTAGTGCCGTAGTATACCTGCGGCCAAGGCAATGCTGCACCGGCATGCCTCTTGCGCGAGAGAGACAGTCCTATCGATAATGAAGTTCCGTTGCGGCTTCCGAAAATGGGTATTCAGCCGCATAACGCTCTGCTATCCTTGCCGCACCCTATTTCCGGCAGGTTTAATACAGGTCAATATGGAGCGCACCGACGTACTTATCATCGGCAGTGGCCTGGCCGCACTGACCACCGCACTGCATCTGGCACAGCAGCGCCGGGTTACTCTGCTGACCAAAAAAACACTGCAGGATTCAGCCAGCGTCTGGGCACAGGGCGGCATCGCCGCAGTGCTCGCCGATAATGACTCGATCGAGGCGCATATCCGCGACACGCTGGTGGCAGGGGCGGGTCTCTGCAATGAACGCACCGTGCGTTTCGTGGTGGAGAACGGCCAGGCCGCGGTACAGTGGCTGGTGGAAATGGGCGTGCCGTTTACTGCCGATGCAGCCAGTTCGACCGGGTTTCATCTCACCCGCGAGGGGGGCCACAGCACGCGCCGCATTATCCACGCCGCCGATGCCACCGGCCGGGCAGTCCAAAAAACCCTGTGTACCCAGATCCGCGACAATCCCAATATCACCCTGCTCGAACACCACATCGCCATCGACTTGATCACCGGTGACAAACTCGGGCGTGACGACCACACCTGCCATGGAGTGTATGCACTGGATAATGCCAGCGGCCAGGTCAAGACCTTCGCCGCCAGCCATACCGTGCTGGCCACCGGCGGCGCGGGCAAGGTTTACCTGTACACCACCAACCCCGATGTCGCCACCGGTGACGGCATTGCCATGGGCTGGCGCGCCGGGTGCCGGGTGGCGAACATGGAGTTCATCCAGTTCCACCCCACCTGCCTGTATCACCCGCATGCCAAATCCTTTCTGATTACCGAAGCAGTGCGCGGCGAGGGCGGGCTGCTCAAATTGCCTGACGGCGCTCGCTTCATGGCCGCGCATGATCCGCGTGCCGAGCTGGCGCCGCGCGACATCGTGGCGCGGGCGATTGACTTCGAGATGAAAAAACGCGGCCTCGACAGCGTCTATCTGGACATTTCGCACAAGCCGGCAGAGTTCATCCTCGAGCATTTTCCTACCATTTACGAGCGCTGCCGCGCGCTGGGCATCGACATCACGCGCGAGCCGATCCCGGTGGTGCCCGCTGCGCACTATACTTGCGGCGGCGTGGTCACCGATCTGGCGGCGCGCACCGATCTCACCGGGCTGTATGCAGTCGGCGAGGTCGCCTGCACCGGGCTGCATGGTGCCAATCGGCTGGCCAGCAACTCGCTGCTCGAGTGTCTGGTATTTGGCCGTGCCGCTGCTGAAGATATTCTGGCGAGTGCGGGCGCGCCGCCAACCAGCATTCCGGAATGGGACGCAAGCCGCGTCACCGACGCCGACGAAGAAATCGTGCTCTCCCATAACTGGGACGAACTGCGCCGTTTCATGTGGGATTACGTCGGCATCGTGCGCACCAATAAACGCCTGGCACGCGCCGCCAGCCGAATCCGGCTGCTGAATGAAGAAATCAACGAGTATTACCGCAACTTCCGCGTCAGCAACGACCTGATCGAATTGCGCAACCTGGTGCTCACCGCCGATCTGATCGTGCGCTCTGCCCAACTGCGGCGCGAATCGCGCGGCTTGCACTTTAGCCGCGACTACCCGGACATGCTGCCGGTCACCGGCAACACCGTGCTCAATCCGCGACCGGGCCGGGTGTGTCCGGGGGCGTGCGACCTCCCCACTTTAGACTGACGCGCAGGCGACGGAAATCGTTGCCTGCCAGGCTATCCGGCAGCAGCGTCAATGCCACCGTTTTGCCGTCCTCCAGCCGCAAACGCAATACCGTCAGCGCGGGGGTCACAAAGGCATCCAGCAAACGCGCAGTCTGCCAGGCGTCATCGCGCCGCAGGCGAAACGTGCCGTCGGCATCCAGTTCCAGCCCGGTAAAACGCCTGCGCGAATGCTGCATCAAGTTGTAAGCGAGACTTGCCAGCAGCACCAGACTGCCTGATACGCGCCCCCACCCTTCCGGAAACGCCCACCATACAACCCAGCCTGCAACACCATGCATGACAATCAGCATGCCCATCAGGCGGCGCGATAAATACACATTGATGCGTAAAGGCGGCAAGTTCATGGCGATGATTGTAGAATAAGCGCATTCGGATTCCCATTTCATTGCACACCATGACCCAGAACATCCTCGATACCCTTCAAACCGGCGCAGTATTCGCCGACCTCGCACCGCTGGGGTTGATTGCCTTCAGCGGCGAGGACACCGCCACCTATCTGCAAGGCCAGCTCACCAATGACGTGCGCAAGCTCGCCACTGGCGCAGCGCAGTACAGCGGTTTTTGCTCGCCCAAGGGTCGGCTGCTGGCCAGTTTTCTGCTCTGGAACCAGAACGGTGCGACCTACATGCAGCTCGCCGGCGACTTGCAGGAAGCCATCCAGAAGCGCCTGTCCATGTTCATCCTGCGCTCCAAAGTCAAAGCCCGCGATGCGCGCTCCGAGATAGTCCGCATCGGCGTAGCCGGCAAGCATGCTGCCCGGTTGATCGAAGCGATACTGGGTGTGTTACCGCCTACCGATATGGGCGTGGTGCACACTCCGGCGGGCAGCGTGATCCGCCTGGCTGCCGAGCGTTACCAGATCATCACCACACCCCAATCCGCCGCTGCGCTCAGTGAGACCTTGAGCCGCGACGCCAGCCAGATCGATTATCCAATCTGGCAGTGGCTGGAAATCCGCGCCGGCATTCCCACCATCCTGCCCGCCACGCAGGAGCAGTTCGTCCCGCAGATGGTCAACTTCGATCTCACCAACAGCGTCAATTTTCAAAAAGGTTGCTATACCGGCCAGGAAATCGTCGCCCGCACCCAATACCTGGGCAAGCTCAAGCGCCGCATGTATCTGGTGCACAGCGACAGTCCCGCTGCGCCCGGCGACGAACTCTACAGTGCCGACATGGAAGGCCAGGCCAGCGGCATGATCGTCAACGCCCAACCCGCCCCCAACGGCGGCTGGGATGCGCTGGCGGTAATCCAGATCAGCAGCGCTGACGCCCATCCCATCCACCTCAAGTCGCTCGATGGCGCGCGCCTGGCGATCGAACCCCTGCCCTACCCTCTGGCGTGAACCACTATTACATTTACTACCGGGTGAAAGACGACGACGCCGAAACCGAAACCCAGATACGCGCCATGCAAACGCGCCTCGCCTGCCGCAGCGGCGTCACCGGCCACCTGCTGAAACGCCGCGACGATCCATCCACGTGGATGGAAATCTACGAAAATGTGGCGGATAGTAACAACTTTGAGCACCAACTCACCCGTACCGTGTCCGAGTTCGATGTGGACATGTTTTTAACCGGCGATGGGCGGCGCGTGATCGAGTGCTTTGTCGGGGATGTTGCGGCATCATCCATACCACTCTGCAAGACAAACTAAGACGTATTTTTTCAACCACTGACAGACAGGAAATCAAATTGGCCAAACCCAACTATCAATACGAAAAGCGTCAAAAAGAGCTCGCCAAGAAAAAGAAGAAAGAAGACAAGCTGAAGGAAAAAGCGCAGAAAAATGAAGAGCCGGCGGCAGACGACACAGCGGATGCGCCTGCTGATAGCGGTTCAGGAAATACCAAATAAATACCGCGTAATCATCAGTCCCGGCTTTGTACAGTCGCTCACGTCATGCATTTGACCTTGCTGGTTCCTTGAAGGAGTGGAATATGTTGCAGACCATCGAAGTGGAAATTGACGCCACTGGACATATACACCCGCTGGAATCCATCCAAAATTGCCAGTGGGCCGTGGCCTTGCTGACGCTGCTGAAGCCGCCTGTTGATGAAGCACTGCAGTTGGCAGAACCCACTCTGGCGGAAGATTGGCTGAAACCCGAAAATGACGCCGCATGGGCACATTTGCAGCCGGCCAAGTAGTCCGCCATTGCAGATCTGATCGCGGCTGACAAGCTGGATGAAACACGGAATGACGTCGTTGCCCTGATTCGGGGGTAAAATTGATTCAGATAGATTATTTAATAAAATCAATATGTTAATTATGTGTCGTGTCTGGTTCTATTATTATTTCCTATTATTTCCTTTTACTTTCATGGCCCGCACCGGTTAAAACGGTGTTAGGCAAACCGAGGCAACATGAAGTTTGAATTAGAAGAAAGCCTCAGAGGCGCACCCGATGAGGAACTGTTGGAAGACATGCGTCGCAGCGCCCAAGCGATTAGCAGAGACACAATCACTATTGCCGAATACGGGGAAATCGGAAAAGCTCATCCAAGTACTATTCAACGAAGATTTGGGTCGTGGTTCAAAGCGTTAAAGCTAGCAGGCCTGCAACCCAGCAGATCGAAATTTGGTATTACCCATGAAGAACTCTTTGAGAACATCAAGTCGCTATGGATAAGACTCGGTCGCCAACCCAGATACGACGAAGTGAAAGCACCTAGTTCCCAGTTCTCGGCTGGTACATATGAAAACCGATTCGGTTCATGGTCAAAAGCACTTCGCGAGTTTGTGGCATGGGTCAACTCTGACTCCCCGGATCAACCCCAACAAGACACAGAAACGGAGCGGGGCACGGCGGATTCAACCGTTCAAATGGGCTTAGCAAAGCGCCGTACTCGACGAGAAATATCAGATCGCCAAAGATTCCGAATCCTCGTAAGGGACGGTTTTCGATGCAAATCATGTGGTGCTAGTCCATTGATGAAGCCAGGTATCGAATTGCACGTTGATCATATTCTGCCTTGGTCAAAAGGCGGAGAGACAACCGACGACAACCTTGAAACCAAGTGCAAACAATGCAACCTTGGCAAGGGGAACGCATTTAATGCCTAATGAATTAACGGGGTCGTGATCGATATTGCCCGCATATTGAAGCAGCCTGACTTATTGGGAACCACCTGACTGGAAGATAGTCTGCTGTTTGTAAACCGATGAACTGACAGTCCACTCCCTGTAAAAATCATAGGTATCTTAAATGAGTACACTTTTTTCACCATTCAAGCTGCGTGACCTGGAATTTAAAAACCGGATTTTTGTCTCGCCCATGTGCCAGTATTCGGCGACTGACGGCCTTGCCAACAACTGGCATCTGGTGCATCTGGGTTCACGTGCGGTGGGTGGCGCGGGGCTGGTGATGGTCGAGGCAACGGCGGTCACGCCGGAAGGGCGGATTTCTCCCGGAGACTTGGGGTTGTGGTCGGAGCAACATGCGCGGGCGCTGGCTCCCATCGCCCAATTCATCAAGGAACACGGCGCGGTGCCGGCGATCCAGCTTGCCCACGCCGGGCGCAAGGCGTCTACCGATGTGCCATGGCGCGGAGGCAGCGCATTGACTGCTGATACCGGCGCATGGCCGGTGGTAGCGCCTAGCCCCGTGGCGTTTTCGCCGACATCGCCCATGCCGGTCGAGTTGAGTCCGGCACAGCTTGATGTCATTTGCGCGCAGTTTGTGGAGGCCGCCAAGCGCAGCCTAGAGGCAGGCTTCGAAGTGGTCGAGCTGCATTTCGCGCACGGCTATTTGCTGCACGAATTTCTGTCTCCGCTCAGCAATCAGCGCAACGATGAATACGGTGGTTCGCTGGAAAATCGCACCCGCTTTCCACTCCAAGTAGCCCGTGCGGTACGCGCGGCATGGCCGCAACATTTACCGCTCTTTGTGCGCATCTCGGCCACCGACTGGGTAGAAGGCGGCTGGGATCTGGCGCAATCCATTCAGCTCGCGCACTGGCTCAAAGCCATCGGCATTGACCTGATCGATTGTTCCTCCGGCGCTCTGGTTCCATACGCCAAAATCCCCGTCGCGCCCGGCTTTCAGACCCCCTTTGCCACCGCAATCCGCAACCAGGCCGGTATCGCCGTCGGCACAGTGGGGCTGATTACCGCGCCCGAGCAGGCGGAGCAGATCGTCGCCACGGGACTTGCGGATGCAGTCCTGCTCGCCCGCGAGTTGTTGCGCGACCCGTACTGGCCGCTGCACGCAGCCACAGCGCTCGGCGTCAAGCTGGACTGGCCGGTACAATACCAGCGCGCCCAGCCAGGCCGATAATCCTGAAAACGGTACTGACCATACGGAGCGCACGGGGCTGCTGCTTTCCCCGGGTTTATTGACGTGCGCAGCGCAGGTTGGGTGGCAACGGGCTGCCGCTGATATTGCTGCGCCACGGGTTGATGTCCAGCCCGCCGCGCCGTGTGTAACGGGCGTAGACGGCGAGCTTGAGCGGTTTGCACTGGCGCAACACGTCCATGAAAATGCGCTCCACGCATTGCTCGTGAAATTCATTATGGGTGCGAAATCCAATCAGATATTGCAGTAACCCGGCCTGATCAATCGGTGCGCCCACATAGTGAATTTGCACGCTGCCCCAGTCCGGCTGGCCGGTGACCAGACAATTGGATTTGAGCAGGTTGGATACCAGTTTTTCCTCGACCGGTTCGGCATCCTGCGACGCACGCAACAAGGCCGGGTTGGGCGCGTAGCTGTCCACTTCGATATCCAGCCGGTCCAGCGGCAGGCCCTCCAGTTCTGCGAAAGCCACATTGCCAAACGCATCGGGCAGGGTCAGGCGCACTTGTACCGATGCGCCCACGGCTGCCGACACATCGGCCTTCAGGCGCGCCAGCAGGGTATCGGTGCCGTCCAGCCGGGTCTGGTTGTAGCTATTCAGATACAGCTTGAACGACTTGGACTCGACGATATTGGGCGACTCGGCGGGAATAATGAAAGTCGCAATGGCAACTTGCGGCTTGCCGCGCAGGTTGAGCCAGGAAACCTCGTAGGCATTCCAGATATCCGCGCCGAAAAACGGCAGCGTGCCGCAGATGCCGATCTCGTTGCGTTTGTCCTGACGGGGGATGGGAAACAATAGCGAGGGGTCGTATTCAGCCTGGTAACAGGCGGGTTTTCCCAGCAATGACTGTTCCGGTGTATTCATGTTCCCTCGCTCATCGGTACGCGCTGCGCCACGGCGCACAACAACTCATAGCTGATGGTGCCCGCAGCCGCGGCGACCGCCTCCACCGGCAGGCCTTTCCCCCATAGCACCACCGGCGCACCGACTCCGGCGCCGGGAATGTCAGTCAAATCGGCGCACAGCATATCCATGGAAACGCGCCCCAGCGTGCGCGTGCGCTGGCCATTCACCAGAATCGGCGTGCCGGTGCCCGCGTGACGCGGGTAACCATCGGCATACCCGCACGCCACCACGCCGACGCGCATGGGTCGATCGGCGATATAGCTGGCGCCGTAGCCTACCGCGTCGCCGGACGCCAGGGTCTGCACGGCAATAATGCGGCTCGACAAGGTCATCGCCGGCTGCAGATCCAGCGCATGAGCGTCTTCCTCGGCAAACGGCGACGCCCCATACAGCATGATGCCGGGGCGCACCCAGTCGCGTCGCGTCGCCCGGTAACGCAGCAGCGCGGCAGAATTGGCGAGACTGACGGGGTGATCCAGATCAGTAAACGCCGCCTGGATGATCTCAAGCTGGCCGCTCACGCCAGCCGCCTCATCCGCGGTGGCGAAATGGCTCATCAGGGTGATTTCGCTCACATTGGCACACGCCGTCAACCGCGCCAATGACGCGTGAAAATCCTCAGGTTTGAATCCCAGCCGGTTCATGCCGCTGTTCAGCTTGAGGAATACCGGAAACGGGCTGACGGGATGAGCCTGTTCCAGCATGGCGATCTGTTCGGCATGGTGGACGACCAGGGTGACACGCTGGGCCTCGCACTCCGCCAGTTCAGCCGCGTCGAACATGCCTTCCAGCAGCAGGATGGGCTTGCCCCAGCCAAGATCGCGCAGGTGGCCGGCTTCTTCCAGGGACATTACCGCGAACCCGTCCGCATCCCACAGCGCCCGCGCCGCCCGGCGCAAACCATGACCATAACCGTTGGCCTTGATCACGGCCATGATGCGTGCATCCCCTGCAAGGCGCCGCGCTACGGCCAGATTATTCTGCAGTGCGGCGGGATGAATGCGTGCGATAAGCGGGCGTGACATTGCGCGGCTTAATTAATAATTACCGCCGCCGCTGGCGTAGTTCTCGAAGCGCGTATGCTCGCCCAGGAAAGTCAGGCGTACGGTGCCGATGGGGCCGTTCCGCTGCTTGCCGATAATGATCTCGGCGCTGCCCTTGTCCGGGCTGTCGGGGTTGTAGACTTCGTCGCGATAGATGAACAGGATCACGTCGGCGTCCTGCTCGATGGCGCCCGATTCGCGCAGGTCGGACATCACCGGGCGCTTGTTGGGACGTTGCTCCAGCGAGCGGTTGAGCTGGGACAGCGCGATTACCGGCACCTGCAGCTCTTTCGCCAGCGCCTTGAGCGAACGCGATATTTCCGAAATCTCGGTGGCGCGGTTTTCACCGCTGCTGACACTGGACATCAGCTGCAGGTAGTCGATGATGATCAGCCCCAGCTTGCCGCACTGACGGTGCAGGCGGCGCGCGCGGGCGCGCAGTTCGAGGGCGTTGAGCGCGGGCGTTTCATCGATAAATATCGGCGCATCATTAAGTTTACCCACCGCATAGGTCAGCTTTTGCCAGTCGTCATCCTGCAGGCGGCCGGTGCGGATCTTGTGCTGGTCGAGGCGACCGATGGAGCCCAGCATACGCATGACCAGCTGCGCCCCGCCCATTTCCATGGAGAAAATGGCTACCGGCAGGCCGGTGTCAATTGCCACGTTTTCGCCCATGTTGATCGAAAACGCAGTCTTGCCCATGGATGGCCGCCCGGCCACGATAATCAGGTCGCCCGCCTGCAGACCTGCCGTTTTCTGATCCAGGTCGGCAAAGCCGGTGGGTATGCCGGTAACATCGCTCTGGTTGTCGCGGCTGAACAGTTCGTCGATGCGCTCCACCACCTCGGTGAGCAGGGGCTTGATTTCGAGAAAGCCCTGCTGGCTGCGCGCGCCCGCTTCGGCAATGTCGAACACCTTGGCTTCGGCCTGGTCGAGCAGATCATTGGCCGAACGGCCGGCCGGATTGTAGGCGGACTCGGCAATCTCGGTGCCCACTTCCACCAGTTTGCGCATGACCGCGCGCTCGCGCACGATCTCGGCGTAGCGGCGGATATTGGCGGCAGACGGCGTGTTCTGCGCCAGCGCGACCAGATAGGCCAATCCACCCACACTGGAAAGCTCGCCGTGATTTTCCAGCAACTCGGCTACGGTCACCACGTCGGCGGGCTTGCCCTGCTCGATCAGCTTGGTGATCATGCGATAAATGAGCTTGTGATCATGCCGGTAAAAGTCATTCTGGTTGATCAGGTCAGCAATGCGTTCCCAGGCGTGGTTTTCCAGCAACAGCCCGCCCAGCACGGACTGCTCAGCCTCGACGGAATGCGGCGGCATCTTGAGCGCGGCGAGTTCGGGATCAGCAGTATTTCGGAATGTGGCCATGTCTTGGTTTTAATGAGGCAGCGCTTAGCGCGAAGCGCCATTTTAACGCGTCCCGGACTGCTGGGTGAAAATCCAATAAAAAAAGGGGCTGTACTCAGCCCCTTTTCTGCGGTTATGAAACCGGCTTAGTGTTCGCCCAGCACCGAAACGGTAATCTCGGCCACCACATCGGCATGCATCGCGACGCTGATGGGGAAATCACCGATGGCCTTGAGCGGGCCCGTCGGCATGCGCACTTCCGCCTTGGCCACTTCAAAGCCCTGCGCATTAAGCGCGTCAGCAATATCCGCATTGGTTACGGAGCCGAACAAGCGGCCATCCATACCGGCCTTCTGCGTAATCTGCAGCATGAAACCAGCCAGTTTCTCGGCACGTGCCTGAGCCGCAGCCAATGTGGCCGCATGTGCTTTTTCCAGCTCGGCGCGTTTTTCCTCGAAGTGCTTGAGATTGGCGCTGGTGGCGCGCTTGGCCTTGCCTTGCGGGATCAGAAAATTACGCGCGTAACCGTCCTTGACCTTGACCACATCGCCCAGGGTACCCAGGTTGACCACTTTTTCCATCAGAATGATTTGCATGGCGGTCTCCTTAATGCAGGTCGGTGTAAGGCATCAGCGCCAGGAAGCGGGCGCGCTTGATGGCAGTGGAGAGCTGACGCTGATACCGGGTCTTGGTCCCGGTAATGCGGGCCGGGATGATCTTGCCGTTTTCAGCGACAAAATCTTTCAGGATTTCCACGTCTTTGTAGTCAACCCACTTGATACCTTCAACGGTAAAGCGGCAGAACTTGCGACGTTTGAACAACTGGCGGGAACCTTCCCGGCGCTTGGTGTTTTTGCTATTGGTTGGACGAGGCATGATGCACTCCTATCTAAACTGTTTTTAAGCTGCAAATATGCAGCACGATCTGATTACTCTGCGGACTCTTTCGGGCCAGGAAACCTTCCACACTGATGTGGCTGCCGCCGGGTAGAGCACTGATACCTTGCGCTATTTCCCCGATTGCCACCGCTGCCATCTCTACATTTACCCGGCGCACTACACCTGCTTCCATCTGCTGCGATTCATGGCGGATATGCAGGTTCACCAAGGGTACCCCAGCCGGGGTATAACGCAGCGCTTCGGGTTCAGCAACAACGCCGGTCAGCGTCAGCCGGTTGGTTTCCAAGCACTCAGGCAGCCGATGCTTCCGGAGCGGCCTGCTCGGGCTTGGCTTCAACCGGCGGCTGGGTCAGGGAGCGCGATTTCTCTTCCTTCATCATTGGCGATGGCGCTGTGACTGCCTCATCCATCCGCACTGTCAATTGACGCAACACCGCATCATTGAACTTGAAGCCATGCTCAAGCTCGTCCAGGGTTTCCTGGTCGCACTCGATGTTCATCAACACATAGTGGGCTTTGTGGACTTTCTGAATCGGATAAGCCATCTGACGACGGCCCCAGTCTTCCAGACGATGAACCAGACCATTTCGCGCTGCAATCTGGCCACGATAGCGCTCGATCATTGCGGGCACTTGCTCGCTCTGATCGGGGTGCACGATAAATACGATTTCATAATGACGCATGCAAACTCCTTCTGGGTTAAAGCCCCCCGTGCGTTGGCGGTGGGGCAAGGGAAACCGCGCATTGTACCGGTTATTCCTGCATTTTTCAATGGTACTCGGTGCATCAATCCCATACTGGCGTCAATAGTTACCCGCGTCAGTACGCAAGCAACTTGGAGGCAAACTTTATTCCGCCAGCCAGTTCTCCGCCCCCTCCAAATCCTCGAAAACCTGAATCTGCGCTTCCACGAACAGGCGTGTGACCCACGCGCTCCAGATCATCCACTGGCTTTGGGCCACGACAGCAACACGGGCAAAATCAGCTGCATGCGCGCGACCAAAACTGATTTCTTCCCACGCCACATCCACAGTGAATTTGAGCATGTCGCGCAAATCCAGCAATAGATTTACTCGCCCTTCAAGCTTCACGCCATACAGGATGGTCTGTTCAAATTCGCGGTAATCCGCCAAGGTAAATTCGCCCAGTACGGCCGCGCGGACAGTATTGCCGCTGATAGAGATATTGATCATGGAATTCCCGATATTGTTGTGGATAGCTGAGAACAACTATAAGTGAGTTGTCGGTGACAGGCAAAAAAAGCGGGCGTCCGAAGACGCCCGAAATACCGCATGGAGGATGAAGATGAAACATGCATTAACTCGTAAACACATGCTCCGATTAACATTAAGCAAATCCCATGCCAAATAATTTATTGTTGAATAACATGCAATTAGTGAAATTTCATTGTGGTTGCTACGCCTCAGAACTGTGCACTCCGGATTTATTTCGCCCCAACTGTACGCACACCCACCAGCCCGCTGATCACAATAAGTCCCATACCCAGCCATGCCTGCAGCGGTAAAATTTCATGCCATAACAGCATGCCAAACAAGCTGGCAAAAATTACGGTGCTATAGGCGAGGCTGCCCACTACCAAGGCATTGCCAAGACGATATGCGCGCGTCAAAGCAAGTTGCGCCAGCGTGGCGGAGATTCCCAGACCGAGCACCAACAAGGCTGCGTGTGCATTGATCGCGTGCCAGCCATTCCTCGCCGCCCATGCGCCAGCGCCCAGCGTGGACACCAGCGTAAAATAAAATACCGTACGCCAGTCCGGTTCACCCATGCGGCTCAAAACACGCAGATTCAAATATGCCACGCCCGCCAGGAAACCCGATGCCAATCCCATCAGGCCGGCGCTCAATTGCGCACTCTCAAGACTTGGGCGCAACAGCAACACCACCCCGAAAAACCCCAGCGTCACGCCCGCCACCAGAGGCCAGTGCGGTTTTTCACCGTGCCACAGGGTGAGCAATAACGCCAGAAACAAGGGTGATGTGTAGTTGAGCGTTACAGCCGTTGCCAACGGCAACACATCAATCGCATGGAAAAACAGGAGTAGTGCGACAAAGCCTGAAATACTGCGCACCAGATGAGCTCGCAAATGCTGGGTGGAGAATGGCCGCGCGAGATGTGGATGACGGCGGCGGATCACCCAGTAAATCATCACCAGGCCAAACAGGGACCGGTAAAACACCAGTTCGGCACTGGAAAACTGGTCCGAAGCAAGTTTGACCAGCACGCCCCTGATGGCGAACAGCAAACCCGCCACCAGCATCCAGGCGGATTTCACTCGCTCAGATGCGGTGCAATCTCGCGCCGAATGAATTCATGAAAATGCACCATGCCGTCTTCCATCGGAGATTGATATGGTCCCGCCTCATCGCGCCCCTGGCGGTAAAGTTCACGGCGCCCCTGGTGCATACGGCGGCAAATTTCATCGTCTTCGAGCGCGGTTTCGTTATAAGCGGCCTGTTCGGCCTCCACGAATTCACGTTCGAACAGGGCAATATCTTCAGGATAATAAAACTCCACCACATTGCGGCAGGATTCGATACCGGTAGGGATAATCGTGCTGATCACCAGCACATGCGGGTACCACTCCACCATGATGTTGGGATAGTAGGTCAACCAGATCGCCCCCTGGCGAGGGGCCTGGCCAGCATTGTATTGCAGCACCTGCTCCTGCCATTTTTGATACACAGGTGTGCCCGGCTTGCCCAGACCACGTGCTACGCCAACAGTCTGTACGCTATACCAGTCGCCATATTCCCATTTGAGATCGGCGCAAGTGACGAAATTGCCCAGGCCTGGGTGGAAAGGCTCGACGTGGTAATCCTCCAGATAAACTTCGATGAAAGTCTTCCAGTTAAAGTCGTAATCCTCGACCATCACGCGGTCGAGCATATAGCCGTCAAAATCCAGGTCTTGCAGCACGCCCAGCCTGGCCAGATCGCGCGCCACATCACGTTGGCCAGTGAACAGCAGGCCGTTCCAGTTTTGCAGGGGCGTCTTGCCCAGATTAAGACAGGGATTGCCGGGGAAATGCGGCGCGCCGAGCAGGCGGCCTTCCATGTCATAGGTCCAGCGGTGCAGCGGGCAAACGATGTTTTTGCTGTGGCCCCGTCCCTCATACATCATGGCCTGGCGGTGACGGCAAATGTTGGAAACCATTTCCACACCGTTTGCGTTATGCACCAGCATGGCCGCATTGTGCGTCGTTTCCAGTACCTGATAGTCACCCACATTGGGCACCATCAGCGTATGGCCAACATAGCCCGGCGCGCAGGCGAACAGGTATTCTTGCTCAAGCGCATAAACCTGGGCATCGAAATACCAGCTGATTGGTAGCTGGGGAGAGGTGTTGGTCAACGCAGCGCTGACAGCCAAATCGGTCATATTTAAATTCGGAATACCCTGGACGAAGTCCATGGACACGGATAATCAAGCTGACTGAGCGCCGCTTAAGCCCCTGTAACGCAAATGAAAACAAAGAGCGGAATTATCGCCAAAAATAGCTTTGAGCGCAATAATTCGGTAAGATTTCTGCCTTTGCCTATTCTCCACTGCAATGACACGCAAGCCCCCAGCCCAGCCTCAGAGCTTTGAAACCGCCATGGCGGAGTTAGAGCGCATCGTCGCCGACATGGAATCCGGCCAGTTGCCTTTGCAGCAATCACTGGCCGCCTATCAGCGCGGTGCCGAATTGCTGCAATTCTGCCAGCAGGCGCTCGCTGCCGCGCAACAACAGGTGCAGGTACTGGAAAACGGCGTGTTGAAACCATTCACCACCCCGGACAGCAATGATGAATCCTGATTTTCTTGCCTGGTCCGGTAACCTGCAGGCGCGCATCGAGACCGTGCTGGAACGCCTGCTGCCTGACCCTCAACACACCCCGCAAACTCTGCACGCAGCAATGCGCTATGCCACGCTGGAAGGCGGTAAACGTGTGCGTCCGCTTCTGGCGTTTGCTGCTGGCGAGGTGGTGGGTGCCGATCCTGCGAGAGTGGAAATCGCAGCGAGTGCAGTTGAACTGATCCACGCCTATTCGTTGGTACACGACGACTTGCCGTGCATGGACAACGACATGTTGCGCCGCGGCAAGCCTACCTGCCATGTCGAATACGGTGAAGCCACGGCGCTGCTGGTGGGTGATAGCCTGCACAGCCTGGCATTCGAGCTGATCTCTGCACACACATTGTCGGATACCCCCGAACGCCAGCTGGAAATGGTGAAGCTGCTGGCCCTTGCGGCCGGATCGCGTGGCATGGCCGGCGGCCAGGCGATCGATCTGGTCAGCGTGGGGCAGACGCTCACACTGCCCGAACTGGAATTCATGCATATTCACAAGACCGGCGCCCTGATTCGCGCATCTGTACTGCTGGGCACCTACTGCGGCAGCGCATTGGACGATACTGCATTGGCCAAACTTGATCATTACGCCAAATGCGTCGGCCTTGCGTTCCAGGTGGTGGACGATATCCTCGACGCGGAAGCACCCACTGCCACGCTGGGCAAAACTGCCGGCAAGGATGCCGAAAACAACAAACCCACTTATGTAACGCTGATGGGCGGTGCGCGCGCCAAGGCGTTCGCCGCCGAATTGCACAGCGATGCCCTGGACGCGCTGGCTGGATTCGATTCGGCGCAACGCCTGCGCGAGTTGGCCGATTTCATTGTGCAGAGACAATTTTGACTTCCACTTATCCGCTGCTGGACAGCGTTGCTTTACCTGCCGACCTGCGCAAACTGAACCGGGAGCAACTGGAACCACTGGCCGCAGAACTGCGTGCCTTCATTCTGCACAGCGTCGCGCAAACCGGTGGGCATCTCGCTTCCAACCTGGGCGCGGTGGAACTCACCATCGCCCTGCATTATGTGTTCAATACGCCGGATGACCGGCTGGTGTGGGACGTTGGCCACCAGAGCTACCCGCACAAGATACTCACCGGCCGCCGCGAAGTCATGGCCGGGCTGCGCAAAGCCGGGGGCATTGCCGGCTTCCCCAAACGGGACGAGAGCCCCTTTGATACCTTTGGCACCGGTCACTCCAGCACCTCGATTTCTGCGGCACTGGGGATGGCGGTAGCGGCCAAACTGGCTGGACTGGAACACCGTTCGGTAGCCATTATCGGCGACGGCGCAATGACTGCCGGCATGGCATTCGAGGCGCTCAACAATGCAGGCGACATCGACGCCAACCTGTTAGTCATATTGAACGACAATGACATGTCGATCTCGCCCAACGTCGGCGCGCTCAACAATTACCTGGCCAGGCTCATGTCCGGGCGCTTTTACGCCGCCGCGCGGCGCGCCGGTGAAAAAGTGCTGGGCAAGGTTCCGCCCATGCTGGAACTGGCACGCCGCACCGAGGAGCACGTCAAGGGCATGGTCACTCCGGGTACCCTGTTCGAGGAATTCGGCTTCAACTACATTGGCCCGATAGACGGCCACGACCTCGACGTGCTGGTGGATACGCTCACCAACATCCGTCGCCTGCGTGGCCCGCAATTTCTGCACATTGTCACCCGCAAGGGTAAAGGCTATGCGCCGGCCGAGGATAATCCCTGCCTGTACCACGGTGTGAGCCGGTTTGAACCCGACACCGGCATCGTGGAAAAAATCGCTGCCAGACCCACCTACACCCAGGTATTCGGCGACTGGTTATGTGACATGGCGGCGACCGAACCGCGCCTGATCGGCATTACCCCTGCCATGCGCGAGGGATCCGGGCTAGTACGCTTCTCCGAGGAATACCCTGATCGTTACTTTGATGTCGGCATTGCCGAGCAACACGCGCTGACCTTCGCTGCGGGCCTGGCCTGCGACGGCTACAAGCCGGTCGTGGCGATCTACTCCACCTTTTTGCAGCGCGCCTACGACCAGTTGATCCACGACATCGCCCTGCAGAAACTGCCGGTGGTGCTGGCGATAGACCGCGCCGGGCTGGTGGGCGCGGATGGCCCCACCCACGCCGGCAGTTTCGACTTGAGCTACCTGCGCTGCATTCCCAATCTGACGCTGATGACGCCCTCTGATGAAAATGAGTGCCGCCAGATGCTCTACACTGCAATGACACTGGATGGTCCTGCTGCCGTGCGCTACCCGCGCGGCACCGGGCCGGGTGCCGCAATCGAGGCTACCATGCATGCATTACCGGTCGGCAAGGGCATCTTGCGTCGCACCGGTCGGCGCGTTGCATTGCTGGCGTTCGGCAGCATGGTCGCCCCCGCACTGGCTGCCGCGACCAGGCTCGACGCCAGCGTCGCCGATATGCGCTTTGTTAAGCCGCTGGACGAAGAACTGCTGCATCAATTGGCACAAACTCACGAACTGCTGGTCACGCTGGAAGAAAATGCGGTGATGGGCGGCGCCGGTAGCGCAGTGAGCGAATGCCTGCAGCGCCTGGGGTTGTCCACCCCAGTAGTGCAGATGGGCTTGCCCGACCTCTTCATCGATCATGGCGACCATGCCACCATGCTGAAAAACTGCGGGCTGGATGCAGACGGTATTGAAGCCATGGTGCGCCAGCATTTACCTGAGTAGTTTACTCAACTATTAGGCTGGTTTATACTTTGTCTAAATCAGCTCACGAAGGAAAAAAACATCATGAACGACTGCTGTGGAGTCGCCGCCATGCCCGATGTGCAGAACTATGCGGATACGCGCCAGCTCGCCATCAATAAGGTCGGCATCAAATCCATCCGCCACCCGGTCCGGGTCGCCGATAAAAGCGGCGGAGTGCAGCACACCGTGGCCAGCTTCAATATGTACGTCTATCTGCCGCACAATTTCAAAGGCACGCACATGTCGCGCTTTGTCGAAATACTGAACACGCGCGAGCGCGAAATCTCGGTGGAAAATTTCGAGTCCATGATGCGCCAGATGGTTGAACGTCTGGAAGCAGAATCCGGCTACATCGAGATGAATTTCCCCTATTTCATCAACAAGGCCGCGCCGGTATCTGGCGTGCAAAGCCTGATGGACTATGATGTCACCTTCATCGGCGCCATTGAAAATGGCCGCTATACCCACACCACCAAAATCGTGGTGCCGGTTACCAGCCTGTGCCCCTGCTCGAAAAAAATTTCCGACTACGGTGCACACAATCAGCGCTCGCACGTCACCGTCAGCGCGCGCACCAACGGCTTCCTGTGGATCGAGGACATCGTGCGCATGGTGGAAGATCAGGCTTCCTGCGAGCTATACGGCCTGCTCAAGCGTCCCGATGAAAAATACGTCACCGAACATGCTTATGACAATCCCAAGTTTGTCGAAGACATGGTGCGCGACGTTGCGGCTGCATTGGAAAAAGAAACTAAAATAGACGCCTATGTGGTGGAATCGGAAAATTTCGAGTCCATCCATAACCATTCGGCCTACGCCCTGATCGAAAATGACAAGACGCGCCCGACCCAAATCAGTTCCGAGGGGGCCTCATAGATTTTGTTCTGCCAATTCGGCTCGGCCAGATTAAGAACGCTTGTACAGCCGGGCCCGTCAGACACCCATCATGGTTGCGCAGATTGCGCACGATTTGTCCAATACTCAGCTATGCGCGGGTCGGCAACAACCCCGTCGAGCCCCCTGGCATAAATGTGCGCGAGGCTTTTCATCGCCATCACATGGCCATTGTCAGCGGCTTTTTTAAACCAGTACAGCGCCTTGGCATTATCCTGGGGTTCACCATGACCGCTTTCATAGCGTGTCGCCAACCGGTATTGACTCTCTGCATCGCCGTCTTGCGCCAGTTTGTGAATATCCGCTGGACGTTGGTGAAATAATTCCGATACCTTGTAACGGGCGTTTTCCATAAATTGCAGAAACTCGGCGGCAGACC
This sequence comes from Sulfuriferula sp. GW1, assembly GCF_047300855.1. Taxonomy (GTDB): domain Bacteria; phylum Pseudomonadota; class Gammaproteobacteria; order Burkholderiales; family Sulfuriferulaceae; genus Sulfuriferula. The sequence continues at coordinate 755,727 of NZ_CP170197.1, read as the reverse complement.
CGAAACCCTGGGATGCAGATTTGGCCAGCATATTGCCCGACAATACCTGTTCGCGCGTATTGGAATCGCGCAGCTTGTACATTTTTCCCAATAGAAACTGCGCTTCGCTGTTGCCTTCTATCGCTGCGCGCTGGAGCCAATATTCGGCTTTTTCCGGGCTCTTCTCCACACCGGCACCGGCCAGATACATTTTGCCCAGGCTTACCTGTGCGTCGGTGTTGCCACGCAGCGCTGCCTTGGTGCGCCAGTCCGCGCTGACCTTGAGATTTTCCGGCACACCGCGCCCCTGCTCATACAGATCACCGAGCATTTTCTGCGCGGCCACATTGCCCTGCATCGCAGCACGCTCAAACCAGTACGCAGCCTGCTTTTCATCCTTTGCGCGCGCCGCATCACCGTGCAGGTATTCGAACGCCAATAATAGTTGCGCACCATCGTTGCCGCGTTCGGCCGCATTGGACAGCATCACGGTTTCTTCCGGGGTCATCGCCTGGCTAATGGACGGAGACAGCATCCCCAGCGCCAGAACGGCCAATACTGCAATTTTTTTATGCATACTTTTCATGTTGTGCGTTTCACGGAATTGATTCAAATATTTAACTGCCAATACCGAATTTTACCTGGACAGGTGCGTAGGGCTGGCATGTAGTCTACGCATTCTCGCCTATCATGCGACAAAAGAGTGTGTGAATTAATAACGCTGGGTGAGCGTCATTATCGTACCCTCACGCTTCATGTCGAGTTGATTGAGAAAACTCATCCCCAGCAACGCAATCGACATGCCGTCGCCTTCCAGCACCATCGCCGGCACCATATTGAGACTGATCCCGCCAATGCGCACATTGTTGAGCAATACCCGGTACGCTACCGCCGTGCCATTGGCTGTGCTCACCAGAGTACGCTGCCCGCTACGGTAATTCACCCCCATTCGATCGGCCTCCCGTGAGCTGATGGCGACTGAACTGGCACCCGTATCCACCATAAAATCGACACTATGACCGTTGATGGTACCGGTAGTAAAAAAGTGCCCGCGTCCGTCCGCATTCAGGCTGACGACAGGCTTGGCTCCTCCGCCACTGCCCGCATAAGATTGCCCCATGCTCAAAACGCGGCGTTTCCCGTCAACTTCGAACGTAGCTGACTGCGCATCGGCAGACAGCAACTTCACCCCCTGCTCCGACTCCCCCGCAGCCAGGACACGCGGTTTGCCGCCATTAACTAACACCATGGCCCTGTCCTTGAACAGTCCGCTCACGTTGATCTGGGTTGCGGTCGCATTTGCGCTCAACAAAAGCGCAACAATTGCCATACAATACAATTTCATTCTATTCATCGCCGCCCCTGAGTTGAATCATGAAAACCGTTGCTATTTTTCGCCATACCCCGTCTGAGGGGCCCGGCTATTTTGCCACTTTTCTGAATAACCATGACATTCCATGGGAAATCATCAAAGTGGATGAAGGCCAACCGATCCCGGACGACCCGACAACCCATGCAGGTCTGGTGTTCATGGGCGGGCCGATGAGCGTGAACGATCCGCTGCCTTGGATTCCGCCCATCCTGCAGCTTATTCGTTCTGCAGTGGCCGCAGATGTCCCTGTGTTGGGCCATTGTCTGGGTGGACAACTGATATCCAAAGCGCTTGGCGGCGTGGTCAAACGCAATCCGGTCAAGGAAATCGGCTGGGGGCAAATTTGCGCAACCGAAAACGATGCTGCCCGAGCCTGGCTGGATGGGCTGACACAGTTCGAGGGTTTCCACTGGCATGGCGAGACATTCTCTCTGCCTGACACTGCCACCCATATCATGAGCAGTGCACATTGTGAAAACCAGGCTTATGTCATCGGCAAGCATCTGGCCATGCAATGCCATATCGAGATGACGCCGACCATGATCCGCTCTTGGTGCAATAGCTGGGCCGATGAAATCGCAACCAGCGAAAGCCCTGCGGTACAGACCCCGGAAATCATGCAAGCCAATATGGAGGATCAACTCCGTGCACTCAACCAGGTAGCGGACCGGCTATATGGGCGCTGGATCAAAGGACTGGCGCAATAATGGAACTGCTGCCGATCAGTCTGGCGCAACTGCAGGGCATGATCGGCCTGAGTCTGCGGTGGCGCGACCTGGATTATGAAATTGTGGAAGTGCTGGAGGATGGCCCTTCACTGGTTGCGCAAAGCATTGCAGCCAATACCGCCATCCAGAGTGACGTGCACGGACGTGCTCGGCGCGAGGTGCAACAGGTAGTCATCATTCCCGTGCTCAACTCCGACAAAACCCAGCTGCATCCTGAATTTCTGGAAATAGAACTGCTTTGACAAAGCCTACAAACAGGCACACGATTACATCATTCATACACCTTACACAGGTCGCACTTTATTTAATGGAGGATGGAAAATGGAAACGGTGAATTACAGCCAGTTCAATTTCGGCAAACGCCTGCGTGAGTATATGCACGAAGTATTCAATCACAGCGGCGTAACCCGTACCGAAGCCGAGTTGACTGATGGCCAGAAAGTGTTCCTGAAGGCGATCAAGCGCGAACTGTTGAAATACGTCGACACTGGCCGTACCGGTTATCCGCATAACCAACTGGAACAGATGGAATCGTTTACACGTACCATCGGCGATCTGCATAACTCCTACTTCGACAACGGCATGCACAAAATAAGCGACTGCCTGTTCAACCGCTGGCGCATGCTATTTGAAGAAACCAAAAAACTTGCCGCTGCCGGCGGAGCCAGCCAGCCTTGCTGGATAGAAAAGATCGAAGTCGAGCAATCCGACATGCCGATGTTTTTTGACGCCTGAACGCAAAGAACATTTTTGAATAAAAAAGCCCGGCATCATTAGCCGGGCTTTTTTATTCAATACCGCAAGAATCGAAAAATCTTATTTTGGAATAAGAAACTTGGATTAGGGCAGGCTAGCCATAGTGCTATGCTAGCCAGCACTAATAATACTACCCGGATGAGGAAACAAAACATGTCCAAACTCGTGAAACCCCACGGTGGTGGTGAGCTGAAGCCATTACTGCTTACCGGCGCTGCACATGACGCCGAACTCGCACGCGCACAAAGTCTGCCCAAGGTACGCATGTCGTCGCGTGAAACCGGTGATCTGATTATGCTGGGTATTGGCGGCTTTACCCCACTGGACGGTTTCATGACCCATGCCGACTGGCAGGGTGTATGTGATGGCTACAAAATGGCCAATGGTCTGTTCTGGCCGATACCCGTTACGCTTTCTACTGATGAAATCAATGCGCAAGGCATCAAGGAAGGTTCGGAGATCGCGCTGGTGGATGGCGCGAGCGGCGAAATCATGGGCACCATGAAGATCACCGAAAAATACACCATCGACAAGGCACACGAGTGCATGATGGTATACAAAACCACCGATCTCGAGCACCCCGGCGTCAAAATGGTCATGGAGCAAGGGCCGGTTAATCTCGCCGGACCGGTTAAAGTATTGTCCACAGGCGGTTTCAAGGAAGAATACGGCGACCAGTTCATGACGCCTGCCGAAACCCGCGCTGCTTTCGAGAAGGCTGGCTGGAGCCGGGTGGCTGCATTCCAGACGCGCAACCCGATGCATCGCTCGCACGAATATCTGGCCAAGATTGCCATCGAAACCATGGACGGCGTACTAATCCACTCACTGCTGGGGGCGCTCAAGCCTGGCGACATTCCTGCTGAGGTACGCTCTGAAGCCATTAGCACCCTGGTTGAAAATTATTTTGCACCCAACACCGTTATTCAGGCCGGCTACCCGCTCGACATGCGTTATGCCGGTCCGCGCGAGGCGCTGCTGCATGCTCTGTTCCGCCAGAATTACGGCTGCTCGCATTTGATCGTCGGTCGCGACCACGCCGGTGTGGGTGACTACTATGGCCCATTCGATGCGCAGAAAATTTTCGACGAAATCCCTGCCGGCTCGCTCGAAACCACCAACATGAACATCGATTGGACCTTCTGGTGCAAAAAATGCGGTGGCATGGCGTCGCAGCGCACATGTCCGCATGGTAAAGATGATCGCATCCTGCTGTCCGGCACCAAAGTGCGTTCGATGCTGTCTGAAGGACAGGATTTGCCGGTGGAATTCAGCCGCCCGGAGGTGGCGAAGGTGTTACAAAAATACTACGCCGGCCTGAGCAAGGAGCAAAACGTCAAAGTTGAATTGAAAGGCCACTCGGCCGCTTGATGCTGCGAAGTCGCATTCGTAGATTGCGGCTGGATTTACAGAATTTGAAGCTCTGAGCCTCCCGGAAGCGGAAGAAGCTGGACAGCCCAGCATTCGCCCCGGCCAAGGCTGGTTCAGCGTCTCAAAGGGCCGCGACTTACGCGGTGTTTTTAACGTAATGGAGACTAAGACATGCCTACCTATGTTCGTACTGACAAGTGCGATGGCTGCAAGGGTCAAGATAAAACCGCTTGTATGTACATCTGCCCGCACGACTTGATGAAGCTGGACAAAGACGGTTCCGAAACCGGTCACGCCATGAAGGCTTTCAACCAGGAACCTGAGCAGTGCTGGGAATGCTATTCCTGCGTGAAAATCTGCCCACAAAACGCAATTGAAGTGCGCCACTATGCCGACATCGTCCCGCTGGGCGGTTCGGTGCAGCCATTGCGCGGCTCCGATTCCATCATGTGGACCATCAAATTCCGCAATGGCACGCTCAAACGCTTCAAATTCCCGATTCGCACGACTCCGGAAGGCTCGATTGACTGCTACGGCGGCAAAGAAACAGCCAAGCTGGAAAACATTACCAAATCAGGATTCTTCACCGCTTCGGGTGGCTATCGCGCCGGTAATCCTGCCGAGTTGATCCGCAAATAAGCTGAGAAATTAACCCAACACATATTGCAGGAGGGAGCGGGCCTGTGCGCCACGCTGAACTGCAAGCTAGGAGATTAGATAATGGCTGGAGAATTTGGTAATCCCGAAGTGGTTCAAGAGGAAGTAGATATCCTCTTCATTGGTGGTGGTATGGCCTGTTGCGGTGCCGCTTACGAAGTCATGCGCTGGGCAGACGCCGCCAAGGCTGAAACCGGCATCGACCTGAAAATCAAACTGGTGGACAAAGCCGCCATGGATCGTTCCGGTGCCGTGGCACAGGGGCTGTCCGCAATCAATACTTATATCGGCACCGAGCAAGATCCGGCCGATTACGCCCGCATGGTATCCAACGACCTGATGGGTATCACCCGCGACGACCTATCCTACGACCTGGGGCGTCACGTGGATGAATCCGTGCACCTGTTCGAAGAATGGGGCCTGCCAATCTGGAAAACCGACGAAAACGGCGAACGCCATGACGGCTCCAAAGGCATGCCTGCATTGAAAGATGGCGGCAAGCCAGTGCGCTCCGGCAAGTGGCAGATCATGATCAACGGCGAATCCTACAAGTGGATTGTTGCCGAAGCCGCCAAGAAAGCGCTCGGCATGGACCGAATCGAAGAGCGTATTTTCATCGTCAAACTGGTCAACGACAAAAACGATCCTTCCCGTATTGCCGGTGCAGTCGGCTTCTCCACACGCGAACACAAGGTGGTCGTATACAAGGCCAAGGCCATCCTGCTGGCAGCTGGCGGTTGCGTTAACCTGTTCCGCCCGCGTTCCGTGGGCGAAGGCCAGGGCCGCGCCTGGTACCCGGTATGGAATGCCGGTTCGACCTACTCGATGGCTGCGGAAGCAGGCGCCGAGCTGACCATGATGGAAAACCGTTTCGTACCCGCCCGTTTCAAGGACGGCTACGGCCCGGTGGGCGCATGGTTCCTGCTGTTCAAAGCCCAGGCCACCAACGCCATTGGCGAAGTGTACATGGTGAAAAACAAGGAACTGCTGAACGACTACCCTCCCTACGGACAAGCAGCTGTACCGGCTTCCTGCCTGCGTAACCACCTGATGCTGAAGGAAATGCGCGAAGGCCGCGGTCCGATTTACATGGATACGGTGACAGCACTGGCCAAACTGCGTGAGACTCTGTCTCCACGTGAAGTGAAGCACTTGGAGGCCGAAGCCTGGGAAGACTTCCTCGACATGTGCGTGGGACAATGCGGCGTATGGGTCGGTGAAAACATCGAACCGGAGAAGAAAAACTCCGAACTGATGCCTACAGAGCCCTACCTGCTGGGTTCGCACTCCGGTTGCTGCGGTATCTGGGTATCCGGCCCCGAGGATCTCGGCGCCCCCACCTCGGAAGAACACGTCGAAGCAGACAAAATCCCGGGCTACCTGCCAAAAGGCTGGAACTGGGGCTATCGCTCCATGACCACGGTCAAGGGTCTGTTCACCGCTGGCGACGGCGTGGGCGCATCCGGCCACAAGTTCTCCTCCGGTTCACATGCCGAAGGCCGCATGTGCGCCAAGGCCATGGTCAAGTACTGCATTGACAACAAGGACTGGAAACCCGAGCTGGACACCTCGCCCGAGCAACTGGTCGCGGACATCTATCAGCCGGTCAAGACCTACCTTGAGTTCAAGGACTACACCACCGCGATCGACATCAACCCGCACTACATCACGCCCAAGATGCTGCAGTTCCGTCTGCAAAAGATCATGGACGAATACGTGGCCGGTGTTGCGACCTACTACCAGACCAACGCTCACATGCTGGCCGTGGCGGAAGAGAAACTGGAAATGCTGAAAGAAGACGCCATGAAGATGCGTGCTAAAGACCTGCACGAACTGCTGCGCGCCTGGGAAAACTACCACCGTATCCTGACGGCGGAAGCTCACATGAAGCATATCCAGTTCCGTGAAGAGTCCCGTTATCCGGGCTTCTACTACCGCATGGACAAAAACTTTGTGGACGAGGAGAACTGGCATTGTTTCGTCAACTCCGTGTACGACAAGAACTCCAAGAAATGGACGGTGTTCAAGCGTGCCCACGTGGATCTGGTGGACAAATCCAAGCTGTTCAAACCTGCCGCGCATTAATGCCGGTATCGCAGTAAAATTGAACCGGGCACCACGGTGCCCGGTTTTTTGTTTCCAAAGCAGTTGGAATACCGACTGCTTTGGAAACCTGATGCACACTTAAAAGCTTTTTGGCCATGGAGTTCACAAAGGGCAGACCTTACGGGAATCACCATTCCTTCGTATTCTTCCCCATAGACTCCGTGTCCTCCGTAGCTACTGAATCACCGTTTATGCAACGAGGCCCATCATGCAACAACCTGACATCAATGATTTCCCCTTCCCGCAAAGCCCGGTTGTGCCACAGCTGGTGGAAGGTGATAAAACCATCCAGTTCCAGTGTCGCAAAGGCATCAAGTGCTGGAATGCATGCTGCAGCAACATCGACATCAGCCTCACGCCATACGACGTACTGCGCTTGAAAAACCACCTCAACATGAGTTCCGGTGATTTTCTGGTCAAATATACCGTTCCATATGAACTCGAGCCCGGCGGCATTGCCGGTATCAAGCTGAAACCGGTCGAGGAAGGCACCGCCTGCCAGTTCATGCGTCCGGAAGGTTGCAGCGTCTACGAAGATCGTCCTACCTCGTGCCGCTACTACCCCGTCGCGCTGCTGTCCATGCGCCGCCAGGACGAAACCACCGATCGTACCTCCTACGCCATGGTGCAGGAAGCGCATTGCCTCGGCCACAATGAACCGCGCAGCATCACCGTCAACGACTATCGCAAGGAACAGGGCGTCGAGATATACGACGAGCTCGGACGCGGCTGGCGCCAGCTCATCCTGAAGAAAAAATCCGCCGGTCCCACCATCGGCAAACCCACGGACCGCAGCCTGCAACTGTTCTTCATGGCCTGCTACGACCTGGACCGTTTCCGCCAGTTCGTCGAGCACCCTTCGTTCCGGGAAGTTTACGACCTCAGCGACACGGAAATGAGCCAGATACTCGGTTCCGAGCCGGAGCTGATGCAATTCGGTTTCCGCTTGCTGCGCCAGGTCATGTTCAATGAGCCCAGCATTGCGCTGAAAGCAGACGCCTACGACAAGCGCCTGTCACGCAAGACCGAACGCGAAGCGATCATGGATGAAATCACCGCCAAAATTCCGGCCGAAGCGATCCGGCACGGCGATCCCAACGACAAATACGAAATCAAAGACTGAGCCCGCCGTGAACGCCCGCACCCTCAACCCGGAATCCAACTTCATCGAGCGCGAGCCGTATTACGAAGCGGTCGGCAGCGAAATCAGCATTTTCGAAGCAGCCTACGCCAACCGTCTGCCGGTATTGCTGAAAGGCCCTACCGGCTGCGGCAAGACGCGCTTCATGGAATACATGGCGTGGCGCCTGAAGCGCCCGCTGATTACCGTCTCCTGCCATGACGACCTCACCGCTTCCGATCTGGTCGGGCGCTACCTGGTCAAGGGCGGCGAGACCGTGTGGGTGGACGGGCCGCTGGCGCGGGCAGTACGTGCCGGCGCGATCTGCTACCTGGATGAAATCGTCGAGGCGCGCAAGGACACCATGGTGGTGATCCACCCGCTGGCCGACGACCGCCGCGCGCTGCCAATGGAAAAGCTCGGCGTCATTGTCGAAGCCAACGCGGATTTCTGCCTGGCCATTTCCTACAATCCCGGTTACCAGAGCGTGCTCAAGGACTTGAAGCAGAGCACCCGACAGCGCTTCGTGGCACTGGAATTCGACTATCCCAACGCCAGCCTGGAAGCAAAAATCGTTGCTGCCGAGAGCGGCGTCGATGCGGCGCTGGCCGAGCGTCTGGTCAAATTCGCCCAGATGACGCGCAACCTCAAGGGCAGCGGCCTGGAAGAAGGCGCCAGCACGCGCCTGCTGATCCATGCCGGCAAGCTCATCGCCAAAGGCGTGCCGCCGGTCATCGCCTGCCAGTGCGCCATCGCGCAGGCGATTACCGATGACGCGGAAATGCTGGCAGCCGTACAGGAATTGTCCTCGTCGCTGTTTTGACTGCCTGAATGGTTCAGCACCCGCCTTTAACCGCCGAAGCCATCGAGACCTTCCTCGAAGAAACGCTGGAGGCCGAATTTTCCTTCCTGCGCCTGGACGAACTGATCGCCGCCATACATCCATTGCCACGGCTACAGCAGGACTATCTGCTCGACTGGGTCAAGCGCATCAGCACCACCAATATCGAAATCGCATACCAGTTCGCCGGACGCGCCGTGCCGCTGCTCGACCAGCTCGACCGGCGCGTCCTGGAAACCTGGGCGCTCACCGCGATGGACACCTACGACCGCACCGGCCTGCGCGATGCGCTGCTGGTCATCCGCAACGTCGAACAGTTCGTCCATACCAGTGAAATCCGCACGTCCGGCACCGTATTTGAAGACATCAGCGGCATCCTGTTCACTTTTATACGCGGCCTGTCCGGTCGCAAGCTCAAGCTGGAGCAGGCCGACGCCCCCTTCACCGACAGCGAAACCTTGTACCTGCCCACCGTTATCGCGTGGATGGAAACGGTGGAAGACAACTTCCGCCTGGCCAAAGCCATGGTCGCGTTCCAGTGGGCGCAAACGCGCTACGGCAGTTTTCGCGTCAACCTGCACGACGCGCTGGCCGACTACCCGGATCAGGCGCATGCGCTGAACTGTTTTTTTGCGCTGGAAACCCTGCGTCTCGATGCCTGCTTGGCGCGCGAACTGCCCGGGCTCTACCGCGACATGCTGGCCCTGCGACAGGCACTCGGTCAAACCGCCCTGCCCGCTGGCTGGGACAGTTTTGCGCATGAACTGGCTGCTCCAGATGCCAGCGTCACCGACACGCTACGCTGCCTGCAATCCGCCTACCCGCACCCGGCGCCCGCGCCGGTCTGCTATCAGGGCGAGCTGCGCCCGGATGCCGTGGCCAGCACGATGGCGGCGCGACTGGAACGCGAAAAAATGCTGTTGCGCGTCAAGCTGGCCGAACTCGTCGACGACCTGCATCCCTCACAACGCGAGGAAGATGAAAAGAAACCGCCGGTGTTCAACCTCAAGGAACCCGAGGAAGGCAACGTCCCCAACATCGACCAGTTCGAGATCACCCTCAACGACATGCCTGTCGCACCGCCGGAAGACGTGCGCCAGCTGATCACCTCGATCAAGCTCGACCTCGGCGACATCCCGCCCGAATACCTCACCCCGGCGGGCGACGGCGAATACGACCCCAAGCTTTACCAGGACGAGGAACGCGACCCGGACGCCGTCTGGCAGGGCACCTACCACGAAGAAGGCGCACACCTCTATCCGGAATGGGATTGCGGCCGCAAGCACTACCGCAAGAACTGGTGTGTGCTGCGTGAAAAGGACGTGCGCCCCGGCGAGGCCGGCTACGTGGCGGAAGTGCTGGCCCGCTATGGCGGCCTGGTCAAGCACCTGCGCAAGACCTTCGAAGCCATGCGCGACGAAAACCGCGTGGAGAAACGCCAGGTACAAGGCGACGAAGTGGACATCGACGCGCTGGTGGAAGCACTGGCCGACGCCCGCGACGGCAGCGAAATGAGCGATCGTCTGTTCACCCGCATGCACCGCTCCGAGCGCAATATCGCGGTGATGTTCATGGTGGACATGAGCGGCTCCACCAAAGGCTGGATCAACGATGCCGAGCGCGAAGCCCTGGTATTGCTGGCCGAGGCGCTGGAAGTGCTGGGCGACCGCTACGCGATTTACGGGTTTTCCGGCATCACCCGCAAGCGCTGCGAGATCTTCCGCGTGAAAAGCTTCGACGAACCCTACACGCCGGCAGTCAAGGCGCGCATCGCCGGCATTGCCCCGCAGGAATACACGCGCATGGGCGTCGCCATCCGCCATCTGTCCAAACTGCTGATCGAGGTCGAGGCCCGCACCAAGCTGCTGATCACCCTTTCCGACGGCAAGCCCGACGATTATTTCGACGTCTACCGCGGCCAGTATGGCATCGAAGACACGCGCCAGTCGCTGATCGAAGCGCGCCGCGCCGGCATTCACCCGTTCTGCATCACCATCGACCGCGAAGCCAAAGCCTATTTGCCGCACATGTACGGCGCCGCCAACTACATCGAAATCGACGACGTGAAAAAATTGCCGCTCAAAGCAGCCGACATCTACCGCAAGCTCACGACCTGATGTTGACGGACCTGCCCAATACCGTATAATGGCGGGCTTGCCGGGTCGGTAGCTCAGCCGGTAGAGCAGCGGACTTTTAATCCGTTTGTCGCGGGTTCGACCCCCGCCCGACCCACCAAAACAGCAAAAAGGCCACGTGAAAACGTGGCCTTTTTGCTTTATGTCAGCAGCGCTTCCTTCCGTCAGTCTTGATCCTGTGTGTCCGTCTCACCCGGCAATGCGCGACGCTTATTGACGCCTTACACCTTACGCGGATGAATGCTTGATAAACCATCCCAGCAACCTTACGATGACTAGTGCGACTAGTTATTATCAGGAGTAAATATCATGCAAGCCTGGCAACTGCAAGAAGCCAAAGCCCGTTTGAGCGAGGTGATTCAGAAAGCCCTTAACGAAGGGCCCCAGGATATTTCCCTGTGCGGTCTCGCTGCGGCGGTGGTGTTGTCTCACGCTGATTACGAACGACTGACCCGACCCAAGCCCAGCTTCACCACCTTCCTGCGCGAATCGCCACTGCACGGCGTGGAACTCGAGCTTGAGCGGGATGCTTCCTCCGCCCGCGAGGTAGGTCTTCGAGTTATCTGATCGACATTAACGTCATTTCCGAGCTCGTCCGGGCGGGACCAGAGCCACGCGTAGTGGAATGGTTCGATGCTCTACCGGATTCCGCGCTGTACTTGAGCGTCCTGACCCTGGGAGAGTTGCGCAAAGATATGGAAAAATTATCCGATGTGGCGCGTCGTGAAAGATTACGACTATGGCTGGAGAACGACCTGCCTGCCTGGTTCAGCAATCATTTATTGCCGGTGAACGCTTCCGTTGCCGACCGCCCGCTGGGGCCGTCTGCTGGCTGAAGCAGCCGCCCCCTGTCCGCTGTCGATAGCCTGCTTGCCGCCACAGCGCTGCATCATGACCTGGGGCTGGTAACGCGCACTGGGAAAGATTTTGAGTTTCCTGGGTTGGTGGTAGTGAATCCGTGGAATGAATGACCCATAGGAAACACCCACTCATTTACCGCCCTGCCCATATCAACCCTGCCGCAAAACGTCACTTTCCGCCTTGGATCATCACTGCGTTGACCATAAATTACGACGCTGCGCACGCCTGAAATAAAAATTTAATGCGCCATGAAAATAGATTAAACATTTAATAAACAAGGATATTTTTGTATAGCCAACAGCCTTTCAGCAACCTCTACAAAAAACTGCCTAGCACAAAATCAAGCTGGCACAGCCGTTGCGACTACCCATTCAAACACTAAAGGTGTTTTGTTCGCTCAACCACTCAGGAGACTTAACATGAACATGTCCGACATTCGCATCAATAAATCTCAAGCAGGCTTCACGCTGATCGAATTGATGATCGTCGTAGCCATTATTGGAATTTTGGCCGCTATAGCGATTCCTAGCTATCAGAACTACACACGTAAAGCCAGATTTTCAGAAATCGTCCAAGGCGCTTCTTCTATCAAACTTGCGGTAGAGGTTTGCGCTCAAGAACAAGGCACTCTTACCAATTGTACTGCAGGTGCAAATGGTGTTCCTCCACTTACCACCGCTGTCGGCGGAAACGCTACCAGTGTAGGCATTGGCTCTGGAGTAACGGGTACAACCGCTACAACCGCTACAATTACAATGATTGCCAACTCTAATGATGCAACCTTGAATGGCCTGACCTATATATTGAATGGCACTGTAGGGGCAGCAGGAACTTCTAATGCTATTTCCTGGGTAAGAGATCCAGCAAGCACTTGCCTTACCGCTGCAGGTGGCCCATTCTGCTAAGCTGTTAGCTGCCTGCGTAAAAGGCCGCCTTTTTGGCGGCTTTTTACTAGGGGATGACCCGTCCTGAAATAAGTTGACACTTTTTGCGATGACGAAAGGAGTGTCAAATGGAATCGAGGGAAAGAAGGAGTCAACGGGATTACACACTGGCTTTTAAATTGAGCGTAGTAGACCAAGTCGAAATGAGCTTGAGCTACAAACAAGCTCAATATCGCTATGGCATCCAGGGACGGTCAACGGTTTTAATCTGGCTACGCAAGCACGGCCGGCTGGATTGGAATAATCTGTCACCTTCCCTTCCCAAAGACTGATCAATGAGCGCTAAACTGTTACCGCTTACGCCCGATCAACGGATCAAGGAACTGGAAGTTCAACTCAAACAGGCCAACGAGAAGGCGCGCTTGTTTGAAGCCATGCTGGATGTGTAGTGGTCAAACATCCCCCGCATAAGCCAGCAGCTTTGCCACGGTGGCTTCGCCCATGCCGGGAATGCTGGCAATCAACTCGGCATCCTGCTTCAGTTCCGGGTGGCCGTCGATATGGTCGTTAATCTCGCGTTGCAGTTGGGCGATCTGTTTGTCGAGCCAGATGATGTGGCTTTCAATGTTGGGCAGAACAGTGGTCTCGCCGCTGGCGTGATGCGCTTCCAGCCGGTTGATTTCCTGTTGATGCATGTCCTTCAGGGCTTGCAGCCGTTCGACCATGGCGCACAGTTGCCGATAGGCCGGGCCCGGCGGCGTCCACACGCTGGGGTGCATGGCGGCACAGAAGCGCGCCAACAAGGCCGCGTCTGCCCGGTCGGTCTTGTTGCGCGCCAGCTCGCTTTGGGCAAAGCCTTTGATGCGGGCAGGATTGACGACGCTGACGGTCCAGCCGAAATCAATCAGCGCCAAGGCGGCCTGCTCGCTGTAAGGGCCGGTGGCTTCCATGCACAGATGGGTGCTGTCGGTGGCCGCGCTGCGTTCTTGCAACCAGGCATTCAGCAGGGTAAAGCCTGATCGGTCGTTACCGACTACTTTGGATTTGATCTTGCCGTTTAACAGGACGGCGCAATCCAGCTTACGTTTCGAGACATCAATTCCGGCATATACCGAGATGACGTGCGCGGCTGCGTTCATCGTTTTACCTTCCTCGTATGCAGGCTCTGGCGCGCTGTTGCCGCGCTGGCCCAAGTTACCGTTCGGTTTTGAGAAACGAGAAATGAGCCGGGGCACCTATCTGACCCACAGGTTTGGCCCCGAAAGGCTGACCTTAAGTCTTGCCGATGTCTCCCGACTCAGCCTGCTCGATCACGTCGGAAAGTTTACTCCCAGGGCTTTCAAGCTCGGCAGGAGAAGGATACGAGGCCTTGCCTTTTGCCAACTCACCCATTAGCATGCCCCACATGGCTAGGCCTTTGCGTATTGAATTTCCCGGCGCGGTGTATCACGTCACGTCGCGTGGCAACAGGCGGAGCCGATTTTTGAGGATGCCGCTGATCGTCAGGCGTTTGTGGGTGTCGTTGCGCTGGCACTCAGGCGTTTTGATGCTTGCGCGCTGGCTTTTTGCCTGATGGGCAATCACTACCATCTGGCGCTGCATACACGCCAACCCAATTTGTCGGCACTGATGCGTCAGATCAACGGGATCTATACCCAGGCTTGCAACCGCCGACATGCCAAGGTGGGGCATTTGTTCCAGGGGCGCTTCAAGGCGATTCTGGTCGATCGTGACGCCTATTTGCTGGAGGTGTGCCGGTATGTGGACCTGAATCCGGTGCGTGCGGCGATGGTAGCTGATCCGGCACAATGGCCGTGGAGCAGCTACCGTGCATACAGGCCTGACGGCGGCTCCGGCCTAGCTGGACACATCGGCGGTGCATGGCTATCTGCTGGGGTACGATGCGGTGTCTGACAGTGACTGTGCACTGGCAGCCAGCCGCTATGTCACGCTGGTGGCGCAGGGTAAGAATGTGCGTCTGTGGGACGATACGCTCAAGGGGCAGATATACTTGGGCGACGACGCGTTCATGACGCGCATGCAAGCACTGTTAGCGCCTGAGCAGGCCAGCGCGGCCGATGTGCCGAGCGTTCAGCGACGATCCTGGCCAGAGAATCTCGCGCATTTTTTCAGCAGCCATCCTCGCAATGAAGCCATCGCGCTGGCGCATATAACCGGTGTGCACACCATGAGCGCGATAGCACAAGAGGCGGGTCTGTCAGTGTCGAGAGTAAGCCGCATTGTAGGAGCGTTGGAAACAGAGAAAGAAAAAGGCAAGGCCTGACCCACCGAAGCTTGGGTGGAAGCGGCATCCCGCCGCTTGGCTGAAACAAAGCACCAAGATGCCGCTTCTACGGGCTTCACTACTGAACAGAGCCACTATTTAGCTGAATGCGCCGCGCATAGTCCGCATTACTCCACATCAATCGCCACTTTCACGTCCTGTACCGAAGCCACCGGTTTGCCGGCCTGGATTGCCGGGAAGAAGCGCCAGGTTTTGAGGGTGCTCAAAATCAGCTGATTGACGCGCGGGTTGGGGGCGGGTTGGGTCAACTCAACCGTTGCGCTGCCGTCGGGCTTGATATGGAAGCGTGCCACCAGCACGGTATGGATGGTTTCATCGCGCAGGTCTTCCGGCAGTTTCGGTTTGGGTTGGTACAGCGCGCGTGCGCCCATTTGCTGGGTGCCGCCCTGGCCGGGGCTGGGGCTGGGGCTGGGGCTGGGGCTGGGGCTGGGGCTGGGGCTGGGGCTGGGGCTGGGGCTGGGTTCAGGTTTGGGCGGCGGAACGGGGGCTGGTTCGGCTTGGGGCGGTGGTGGCTGGGGTACGGGTGGCGTGGGCAATGCAGCTTTCGGCGCGGGCGGCGGCGTTTGCACTGGTTGCGGAGTGGGTCGCACCGGGACAGGGCGTGCCACTTTCTCCGCTTTAACCACCGGCTTGGGCTGGAGTTTTGGCGGTAAGGGCGGTGGCGGCAACTCTATGATGCGTGCGTCTATCGGAGCAGGAGGGATGCTCGCTACCCTGGCGGGCGCAGCGAAAAAAAAACCGAACCCCCACAGCATCAACGCCCACAGCACGAGCGCCATGGGCAGCGGCCACCACGGGTTGATTGGCCGGACTGGCGCAATAACAGTGACGCTATTCATGTGCCACGGCAATCAGGAAATGTTGCGCACCTGCCGCGCGCGCCTGCAGCATGGCTTGCACCACCACGCCTTGCGGGGCTTTGCTGTCTGCCGAAACCACGATGTTTTCCGCGCTGCTGCGCATCAGTGGCTTCAGCGTGGCGGCAAGTGTGGATAGGCTGACCGGCGCGCGGTTGATGAAGAGCTTGCCGTCGGCGGTGACCGACAGCGTCACCGGGGTTTCGGTACTCAGGCGCTCGGCCTTGCCCTGCGGCAGGTTGACCTTGAGCGAGTTGAGGCTCTGCATGGACAGGGACGCCAGCATGAACGTCGCCAGCAGAAAAAACATCACGTCGATCATCGGGATGATTTCGATGCGCCCCTTGCGCTGGACTCTGGCTTTGCGCAGCTTCATGGCCGTGCTCCTGCCGGCCCATGTTCCTGCTCGTCCAGGCGGATATGGTCGATCAGGCGCGTGCCGAGGCGCTCCATTTCATCCATGGTTTGCGCCTGCAGGCGCGAAAAATAGTTGAAGCCGAACAGCGAAATCAGCGCGATGAGCAGGCCCACAGCGGTGGCGATCAGCGCTTGCGCCACGCCGCCGGTCACGCCGGTGGGGTTGACCAGGCCAGCGCCGCCGATCAGCTGAAAAGCGTGCATCATGCCGCCGATGGTGCCCATCAGCCCGAGCAGCGGCGCTGCGGTGACGATGGTTTCCAGCACCCACAGACGGCGCGACAGCGCGGTTTCGATCAGTTGCGCCTCGTCGGCGGCGCGCGATTCCGTCCACCACGCCGGACGGCTGCGGTTGGCTAGCACCACGCTGAAAAAACGCCGGAAATAATTGCGCTGGTTGAGCGCAGTCAGCTTGTGCTCCAGCGTCTCCCAGGCGAATCCGTAGGTTTCCACCAGGTCGAGCAGCTCGCCGGAGAGGCGCGCGTAGCGCCAGTACAGCACCGCTTTTTCGAGCATGATGGCGAGTGCCAGCACGGCCAGCAGTGACAGCGGAAAAATCATGACGCCACCGAGTTTGATGGCGATCCAGCTTTCGTGTAAGTCTTGCATGAAGGTATCTCCTGAGTTATTCCAAGCCGTATTCAAGCAAATACGGCGTTACCGCTGCTTGTTGGTACCAATCGAGAAAAGCAGTTGAAGCCACAGAGAACACAGAGGCCACAGAGTGTGTCGCAGGCTTTGAGGAAAATCGTTTTTTCCCCTTGACGGACAAATCCGGAAAACCACCAATGCATTGTTTTTCTCTGTGGCTAACTGCCATTTTTAGGATCAATCAAAAAAACTTGTCGAGGCTAAAGTAGACCGCGCGACGCGGACCATACTGCGGGGCACCCACGCCGATACCGCTGCCGTCGCGGATCTGGTAGCTTTGGTCGAACAGGTTGAGGATGCTCACGCGGCCTTCGAGTTTGCCCAGTTGAGCTGTATTGAAGGTATGCGCGGCAGCAACGTTGACCTGGACATACGCGGGCAGATGCCCGGTGTTGGCAAAGCCGTTGCGCAGGCCGCTGCCATAGATCGCGTCGGCGCTGTAGGTGGTGTCGCGCCAGCGATACGCAGTGCCGAGCGAGGCGGTGATGCGCTGGTCGTGATCCAGATGCACCCAGTTGTTGGCGATGTAGGCCAGTTCGGCCACATCGAAATTGTACTGGGCCGAGTTGATGCCCCTGCCCAGTGCGGTGGAGTGGGCGAGATTGAGGTAGGCCGAGAAATTATCCTTGCGGTAATTGGCGGTCAGCTCGGCGCCGTATATCCTGCCCTGGCGGTAATTGAACGGCGTATACAGCAGCGCCGAGCCGAACTGGCCTTCGTCCAGCATGTTTTTCACCGTTTTGTAATAGCTGTCCAGCCCCAGCGTGAGGTGCGGCGTGAGCTGGTGGCTGAGGCCGATATCGAAGTAGTCAGATGATTCGGATTTGACCGCATCGTTCTGCGTGCCCGGCGGCGCATTGGTGGTGCCCTGGAAGCTCGCCACGGTCTGGCCGCTGATCAGCTCGTTGGGCGGTGGCGTAAAGTAGCGCGCATAACCCGCATGCAAGGTGGTCTCCGGATCGATCTGATACACCGCACCGAGGCGCGGACTCAACTGGTGGCCGGTGACGTAGGCGTCCACCTGGTCAAAGCGCGCGCCGTAATTGATGGTGAGCTTGTCGCTGGCTTTCCATTCGTCCTGCGCGTAGACGCCGTACAGATTGGCGGTTTTGCTGTTGTTGTCGGTAAAGCCGAAGGGCGTGGTGCTGGTCTGGTTGCCGGCGCTGTCGGCCGGGAAGGTGAGCACGTCATTGTTGTTATCGAGGTGCTCCTGGCTGAAGAACACACCGCTGCGCAGGGTGTGCCGGGAGTTCAGATGATAACTGCCGTCGGCTTGCAGCCCGTTGGCCTGGCTGGTACGCAGCACGCGCGAGGCAACACCGGTGTAGAGGAGATCGCCGGTGGTGTCCGGCTCGAACAACACCTTCGAATAACGGCTGAACGCCGCAACCTGGTAATCGAATTGATCGCCCAGCGTGCCTTGCAGCGCAAGGATGCCGTAGCGCGTGGTTTCGCGCTGGCGCTCGTCGAGGCTGGCGGACGGATAACTGGTGACGCCGTTCAGCGTGTAATTCGGCGTCTGGCCGGGCACATTGGGAATCTGGAACTTGTTGTCGGAACTGCCCAGAATCAGGCTCAGTTTTGCACTATCACTGAGCAGGTAGGAGAAGTAGCCGAAGCCCTTGTTCTGGTGTGTGGTGTCGTGGATGGCGCTGGTCGAGGCGGTGGGGTTTTCAATGCCGAGATCGTTTTTGAGGGCCGAGGCATTCAGGTAGTAATTCAGCTTGCCATTGTGCCCGCTCACTTCGCCCGACAGCTCGCGCGTGTTGTGGCTGCCCACGGTCACGCCGATGCGTCCGCCGTTATCGAACTCGCCGCTTTTGGTATGGATATCCACCACGCCGGCGGTGCGGTCGCCATATTGCGCCGGCAACGCACCGGTGAGCAGATTGATGCTCTCGGCAAAGCGCGTATCCAGCGACTGGCCAAAGCCGGTGATGGCCTCCGGCATGATGATGTCGTTGATGCGGTACTGCACGTTGCCGTGGTCGCCGCGAATATGCAGCTGGCCGTAAGAATCCTGCGCCACGCCGGGCGCCTGCAACAACACCTGGTTGAGCGGCGTGCTGGCGCCTTGCGGCAGCGCGGCCACATCCTTGGCGCTGATGCGGTAATTACTGCTGCCGGTATCCACTGCGATGCCGTTGCGCGGACGCTCCCGTTTGCGCGCCGTCACCTTGACTTCCAGCGCCTGCGTGCTGGCCAGGGTAATGGTGCTGGATTTTCCCGCATCGGCGCTCAGCGTGACGATGTCGGTGCCGGTCTGGAAGTTGGCCTTGTCCACCACCACCGCATAAATGCCGGGCGCCAGCCGGGAGAAACTGAAATGGCCTTGCGCGTCGCTTTGCGTGACACCCTGAGTTTTGCCGTCGGGCGATTGCAGCTTGATCGAGGCTGCAGCGACGGCATGCCCCAGCGTGTCATTGACCCGGCCTTCAATCTGTCCGGGTTGAATGGCAGCCGCGCGCGCCGGTGCGATGACCGCAAATGCGAGCGCAAACGCCGCGCCCATGCGGGATAAACGAATATTCATAAGCCTGACTCCAGTAAGCAAAATGCCACACGCGCACGCTGCCAGGCGCGCGCGTTACATACTTAAAAACAGTGGATCAGGCTAATGGAGGGGCGTGAGAAGGGGGACGGACGTGGCGGCGCAGAACAGGATAAACAACACGTACCGGTTGCGCCGCAATCCAGTAGGCAAGGATAAGCGCCACCATCGGCAGCACAGCCGCAATCATGGGTGTACCACCCGAGAAATGGGTAGCAAGATTACATGCAGGGCAGTCATCCTGCTGGGTGCTCAGGTCATGATGATGCTGAGTCAGCGCGACAAGCTGCAGGCTGAGCAACACGGCCAGAAAAAAATTCAGTGCGCTGCGCAGGCGTAACCTGGCGGGTTTTAGCTTGCTGGTGGATTGCATGGGCTAACTATAAAGGGGTGCCGGGTTCGGATCAAATACAATTTTACTGAAGGGGGAATGCACTCAGGAGACCGGATGCGTTTCGACAAGTTCAGCATTCGCCAAAAAATTTCGGCGCTGCATAAAACGGATGGTCATGGATAAACGGCTACAATACTGTTGATTACAGCAGCATTCAGAAATCGAATCTTTCAGCAGAAATCGGAGTTGACCATGCAGGCATCCTTTGCACTTCTGGAAAAGTACAGCAAGCCCGGCCCACGCTATACCTCCTACCCTACCGCGCCCTATTTCAGCACGGCTTTCAGCGAGGCCGACTGGCGCGCCGAGTTGGCGCGCTCCCAGGCCAGCGGACGCGATCTCTCGCTTTACGTGCATATCCCGTTCTGCGACAGCCTGTGCTACTACTGCGGCTGCAACATGGTGGCGACGCAGGATTACACCAAAGCGACCGCCTATCTTGACGTGCTGTTCGACGAAATCGAACGCAGCGCCAAGGCAGCCGGCGGCGGGCGCGTGGTACGCCAGATCCACTGGGGCGGCGGCACGCCCACCTACCTCAAGCCCGCCGATATCCTGCGTCTGTCGCAGCATCTGCGCAGCCATTTCCAGGTGACCGATGACGCAGAGGCCGGGTGTGAAGTCGATCCGCGCGAACTCTCCCGCGAGCACGTACAGGCCCTCAAACAGGCGGGTTTCAATCGCATCAGCCTGGGGGTGCAAGACCTCGACGAGCGCGTGCAGCGCGCGGTGAACCGGCTGCAACCGCTGGCGCTGATCCAGCAGGTGTATGGCTGGATGCGCAGTGAGGGTTTCAACAGCATCAACATGGACTTGATGGTGGGATTGCCGCACCAGACCTTGGCCAGCTTCAACGCCACGCTGGATGAAATCCTCGCCATGTCCCCCGACCGGCTGGCGGTATTCGGTTATGCGCACGTGCCCTGGCTCAAAAAACACCAGAAGCTCATTCAGGAGCCGGATCTGCCTGATTTCGCCACCCGTATCAGCCTGCAGGAGTTGATCCAGCGCCGTCTGTCCGAGGCGGGTTATGTTTATATCGGCATGGATCATTTTGCCAAACACGACGATGAACTGGTGCGCGCCCAACAGCAGAAAACTCTATGGCGCAACTTTCAGGGCTACACCACGCACCGCGACTGCGACATCCTGGCCTTCGGCGCATCGGCCATCAGCCAGACCGACGAAGTTTACGCGCAAAATTTCAAGCGCCTAGCGGACTATCACGCCAGCGTGGCGCAAGGCAGCCTGCCCATCGAGCGCGGCCTGCGCATCAGCCAGGACGACAAAATCCGCCGCGATGCCATCACCCGCATCATGTGCGACATGGAACTGGACAAGGCGGCATTCGCCCACGCATGGGGGCTGGATTTCGACACCTACTTTGCGCAGAGCCTGACGGATCTGCAGGATCTGTCCGCAGATGGGCTGGTCGAGCTCACCCCCGAAAAGGTACGCGTGACCGAAGCCGGGCGGATTTTTCTGCGCAATATCGCCATGGCGTTCGACGCTTATCTGCACCAGACGGAGGGTGCCGCCCCGCGCTACTCGCGTACTGTGTAGGCGCCAGCCTGGCGTATCAGCTTCGAAAAAACCGCTGCGAGCGCAGAAGGCCGGCATTAGCGCGGGTTACCGGCGAAAGTTTTCTCGCGGATAAGTCTGGATAAACCACCACTACGTATACAGGGTCAGCAGACGAATTCTTCGTCCGTCTGGCACAGGCAAGGAAAAACTGAACATGCTATCCATGAATGTAGGTCCGTTCGCATTATCGGGCACTGTACTGCTGTTGCTGGCAGCCGGGCTGGTGGCGGCTGGCGTAGGCCACCTGGTTGGGCGGCGCCAGCAAACCGGGATCGTCAATACCCTGAGCGACATGCTGATCGCCGGGGCGATCGTGGCGCGCATCGCCTTTGTCGCCCTCTGGTTCGACGCGTACCGCAGCAGCCCCTGGTCGATGCTCGATATCCGCGACGGCGGTTTCACGCCCTGGGCCGGGGTGGCGGCGGCGCTGCTGGTGGCAATCTGGCGCGGCTGGCGTCAGCCGGCACTGCGCAAACCGCTGCTGCTGGGGCTGACGGCAGGCGCGCTGGTGTGGGGCGCGCTGTTCGGTGCACTGCGCACGACTGAACGGCCGGCGCTGCCCAGGCTGGCATTGACGACGCTTGCCGGAGCGCCGACCAGCCTTGCTGCGCTGGCCGACGGCAAACCCATGGTCGTCAATCTGTGGGCGAGCTGGTGCCCGCCGTGCCGGCGCGAAATGCCGGTGCTCGCCGCTGCGCAACAACGCGAAACCGGGGTCCGTTTCGTGTTCGTCAATCAGGGTGAGGATAGGGCGGCGGCGCAACGCTACCTCAGCGCAGGTCAACTCAATCTCGCCAATGTGCTGCTCGATCCGGGCGCGGCGCTCGGGCGTGAAGTCGGCTCGGGCGCGTTGCCCACCACCCTGTTCTATGACGCCAATGGACGGCTGGTCGATAACCACCTGGGTGAGCTGTCCGCTGCTTCGCTGGCGTCCAAATTGGACCCGTTGCGCACTCCCGCCGGCGCGTCGGGCAGAGATTGAGACCCGATGATCAAGAATCCCCTGGCGTCTATTGCGGCAATACCGGGCACGATGCGCCGAGTCTGGCACGGTTTGTCGACACGTAAACGGACCATTCTGACGTTGCTGTTACTGGTGCTGGCATGGCAGGGGATACTGGGCGGTCTGCGCCTGCTGGATAACCCGGCGCTGTCTGAAATACAGGCGACGATGCTATCGGGCGAATCGACTAACCTGGCCGCGCTGGCCGACGGCAAACCCATGGTCGTCAATCTTTGGGCAAGCTGGTGCCCGCCGTGCCGACACGAAATGCCGATGCTCGCCGCCGCGCAACAACGCGAAACCGGGGTGAGCTTTGTCTTTGCCAATCAGGGTGAAAACGCGACAACCGTGCAGCGCTATCTGTCCGCCGGCCAGCTTGATCTGACTAATGTCATGCTTGATCGAGACACCCGGCTGGGTACTGTGGCCGGCTCGATGATGTTACCCATCACACTGTTCTACGACGCGAATGGACGGCTGGTCGATACCCATCTGGGTGAGCTATCGGCGGCTGCACTGGCGCACAAATTAGACCGGTTGCGTGCGCACTGAATTTCACCAGCAATGGCGTACTCAATGAACTGTTTTGACGGAATTCGATAATCCCGCTTTGCGTCGCACTTTGCACATGATGATCCCCTGATTATGGATGGCGCTTAACTTTTGCCTTTTGCCTTTTGCCTTTTGCCTTTTGCCTTTAGCACCCTTCGGTCGGCAGCGGCGTAATTGCCTTACTTCATGTAATAGAGAAAATTCTCATACGGCGCTTCAGCCACCTTGAACCACTGGATTTCGCTGTCGCGGAATTTTTTCCATTCGCTGTAGATGGTCCTGAACGCCGGGTTCCGGGCGGATTCCTCGTCGTAGAGTGCAAACGCCGCAGCGCGCGCGGCGAGCATGACATCCTTGGGGAAGGCGTGCAGCTTGACGCCGTTCTGCACCAGACGCATCAGGGCGGGAGCATTGACGGTATCGTAGCGCGCCAGCATGGCCATGTTGGCTTCCACCGCAGCGACTTCGAACGCCTGCCGGTATTGTTCGGGCAGCGCATTCCATTTTTGCAGGTTGACCATGAACGACAGCTGCGGGCCGCCTTCCCACCAGCCCGGATAGTAGTAATTTTTCGCGATTTTGTAGAAGCCGAGTTTTTCGTCGTCATAAGGCCCCACCCACTCGGCAGCGTCGAGCGCACCGCGTTCCAGCGCCGGATAGATGTCGGCGCCGGCCAGCGTCTGCGGCACCGCGCCGAGCCGTGCCATGATCTTGCCGCCGAGTCCGGGAATGCGCATTTTCAGTCCCTTGAGGTCAGCCAGTGACCTGATCTCGTGGCGGAACCAGCCGCCCATCTGGGTGCCGGTATTGCCGCCGGGAAACTGGATGATATTGTAGCCTTTGAAGAAATCGCGCATCAGCGCAATACCGCCGCCGGAATACATCCAGGCGTTTTGCTGGCGTGCGGTGAGGCCGAACGGCAACGCGCAGTCGAAAGCAAACGCCATGTTTTTGCCCACGTAGTAGTAGCTCGCCGAATGGCCGCATTCCACCGTGCCGTTCTGCACCGCATCCAGCACCTGCAGGCCGGGCACCAGCTCGCCGCCGGCGAATACGCGAATCTCGAATTTGCCGTTGGTGAGTGCGGATACGCGCCTGGACAGCAGTTCTGCTGCGCCGTAAATGGTATCCAGGCTCTTGGGAAAACTGGACGCCATGCGCCATTTTATGACGGGCGAATCGGCCGCCTGCGTTGGTAGCGCAGCAAGCGCCGCACCGCCTGCCAGACCCATCCCGCCTGCACCCTTCAGAAAATCGCGTCGTTTCATTGTTATCCTCCCGTGTTTAGCGGGTAAAATTATAAAGACCAAACTCCCGAACCTTCGAACATGTCCGAACCAGCCGAAAAAATCCCCGCGACCAATTTCATCCGCAACATTATTGCCGACGACATCGCCAGCGACAAATGGGGCGGCCGCGTCGCCACGCGTTTTCCGCCGGAGCCGAACGGCTATCTGCATTATGGCCACGCCAAATCCATCTGCCTGAATTTCGGCTTGGCGCGCGATTACAACGGCGTGTGCCACCTGCGCTTCGACGACACCAATCCGGAAAAAGAAGAGCAGGAGTATGTGGACTCCATTCTCGATGCAGTGCGCTGGCTGGGTTTCGACTGGGGCGAGCATCAATATTTCGCCTCGGATTATTTCGCCAAACTCTACACCTTCGCCGAATACCTGATCGAGCAGGATCTGGCCTATGTGGACAGCCTGAGCGCCGAAGAAATGCGCGCGCTGCGCGGCAGTCACATCGAACCGGGCGAGAACAGCCCCTACCGCGAGCGCAGCGTGGCAGAAAATCTCGACCTGTTCCGGCGCATGAAAGCAGGTGAATTCGCCGACGGCGCGCATGTGCTGCGTGCAAAAATCGACATGGCCTCGCCCAATTTCAATTTACGCGATCCGGTGATCTACCGCATCCGCCACGCCGAGCATCACCGCACCGGCAACGAATGGTGCATCTATCCGTTGTACGATTACACCCACTGCGTATCCGACGCACTCGAGCATATCACCCACTCCGTGTGCACGCTGGAATTCGAGGACCATCGCCCGCTGTACGACTGGGTGCTCGACCAGCTGCAGCCGCTGATCGGCTGGCACCCGCAGCAGATCGAATTCTCGCGTCTCAACCTCACTTATGTGGTGCTGTCCAAGCGCAAGCTGATCGATCTGGTGGAAGGCGGTCATGTCGATGGCTGGGACGACCCGCGCATGCCGACGCTGGTGGGCGCGCGCCGACGCGGCTTTACCGCAGCGGGTTTCCGCCTGTTCACCGACCGCATCGGCGTGTCCAAGGCGGATTCGTGGATCGACATGAGCGTGCTGGAAGACTGCATGCGCGAGGATTTGAATATCGCCGCCGAACGCCGCATCGCGGTGCTCAATCCGCTCAAGTTGGTGATTGATAATTACCCGGAAGGACAGAGCGAAGACTGCTTCGCGCCCAACCACCCGCTCAAACCCGAGCTCGGCAAGCGGGCCGTGCCGCTGTCGCGCGAACTGTGGATCGAGCGCGAGGACTTCATGGAGACGCCGTCCAAGGGCTATTTCCGCCTGTTCCCCGGTAATAAGGTACGCTTGCGTTACGGCTATGTGGTCGAATGTACCGGCTGCGACAAGGACGCCGACGGCCACATCACCGCAGTGCACTGCACCTACCTGCCCGACACCAAATCCGGCACGCCGGGTTCGGACAGCGTCAAGGTCAAGGGCAATATCCACTGGGTCTCCGTCGCCCACGCCTATCAGGCCGAAGTGCGCCTGTACGACCGCCTGTTCGCCGCCGCCAATCCCGGCGCCGGGGATCGGGATTACCGGCTCGACCTCAATCCGGATTCCAAGACGTTGATCAGCGCCTGCCTGGAACCGTCGCTCAGGAACGCGTCAGCCGAGGACAGCTTTCAGTTCGAGCGCCACGGCTATTTCGTAGCCGACCGGGTGGACAGCCAGCCGGGCAAGCCGGTATTCAACCGTACCGTTACGCTGAAGGATTCTTGGGGAAAGCAGGGATAGGTGGCATTGTTCTGGGCTTGGTCTGGCCACGCTTTAGCATGTCTTCCATATATGATTGCTAGACATTAAATGCGTTTCCCTTGCCAAGGTTGCATTGTTTACACTTACTTTCAAGATTGTCATCGGTTGTCTCGCCACCTTTTGACCAAGGCAAAATATGATCAACGTGCAATTCAACGCCTGACTGCATTAATGGACTTGCGCCACAAGCTTTGCATCGAAAGCCATCTCTTACTAGGATTCGAAATCTTTGACGATCTGATATTTCCCGACGAGTACGGCGCTTTGCCAAGGAAGTTTGCACTGTTGAATCTGCTGCACTTTGCTCCCCCGCTACGTTTTGTTGAGGCCGATCTTGGGGGTCAGAATTGACCCAAGCAACAAACCCGCCAAGTGCCTTTGACCATGAGCCGAATCGGTTTTCATATGTTCTGGCTGAGAACTGGGAACTAGGTGTTTTTACCTCGTTGTATCTTGGTTGGCGTCCAAGGCTTATCCAGAGTGCCTTAATGTTTTCGAAGAGTTCATCATCGGTGATTCCTATTTTTGACCTGCTAGGTTGCAGGCCGGCCAGTTCCAATGCCTTACGCCATGATCCAAATCTTCGTTGAATTGTACTTGGATGGCTTTTTCCTACTTCTTCGTATTCGGCCATTGTGATTGTCTCTCGGCTAAGTGCTTTGGCGCTGCGACGCAGGTCTGCCAACAGTTCCTCGTCCGGAGCGCCTCTGAGACTTTCTTCTAATTCAAACTTCATTTTGCCTTGACTTACCTGATTTAATTATAGACGGCACTGACTTTAGCCCTCCAAGTCGTCTAAAGCAATGATTCGCTACTATCCTTTGTTTGTTACCAATATGGCTGTCGCTCATTTTGGTCTGACCTATAATTCTGACAGTCAGGCAGGGGTTGCCCGGCGGCAAGTTCTTTTTTTGCTCGTGTGTGTATAGACCGGAGAGATGGCTGACTGTAGCTGTTGACGCTTAATCTGTGCTCTTTGTCATTGGAGTTCGTTAAACCTGTTATTTTGTGCAAATTAAACAAATAACACATAAAATGTGCTAAATTGACAATAATTCTTGTACTGAATCAGGAGCACCCCATGAACCTGGCACTCGCACCCAACATCGATCAATCCAGTGTACTGTCCGAAGCCTTGACCAATGCCGGCAAGCATTTGGGCATGAGTCAGGCTGACCTGGGCGAGATCATTGGCAAGAACCGCACCGCCATCAGCCGGGGCGGCATCGACCCAGGCAGCAAGGCGGGGGAACTGGCGCTGCTGTTCATCCGCTGTTACCGCGCGCTGTATGTGCTGGTTGGCGGCAACCCCGAGCAGATGCGGCACTGGATGCAGACCGAAAACCTGCATACGGGCGGGATTCCGGGCGAGCAGGTCAAAACCGTACAAGGGCTTACCACCGTGCTGGAATATCTGGATGCCATGCGGGGCAAGCTGTAAGTGATTGACTGGGATGCATGTCTGGCGGAAACCAGACCGCTGCGGCTTTCTGGCGAGTTACTGCGCCTGGTGGAAAGCCAGGAGCAGGTGGCGACCAATCAACTGGTCAGTTCGCTCGACCGCCAGGCGGTGCTGGAAGACCTGCTGGAGTCAACCAAGCCGCGTTTGCGCCCAGGGACCGAACGCCTGGATTATCTGCTGGCAACACCGTTTCGTTATCCGCCGCTGAAGCATGGCTCGCGCTTTGGTACACGCAGCGCACCCAGCCTGTTTTATGGGGCGTTGAAACCCGCCACGGTGCTGGCAGAAGCCGCGTATTACCGGTTCCTGTTCTGGTACGGCATGGTCACGCCGCCTGCGGGCAAGCTGGATACCCAACACACTTTGTTTGGCGCGGAATACCGGACCGACAAGGGGCTGCAACTCCAGGCCGCGCCGTTTGCAGCGCATCGGGATGTGTTGAGCAGCCCGTCGGACTATGGCGCAAGCCAGGCGCTCGGTGCCAGTATGCGCGCGGCGGGGATTGAGGCATTCGAATATGTTTCGGCACGCGACCCGGATGGTGGCGTCAATGTGGCGCTGTATACACCGCGTGCACTGAATGGGAGTAAACCCGTGTTCCAGGAAGCCTGGTTATGCGAACTGACCGGCGAACGCGTCAGCTTTCATGCCGCTCA
Source organism: Sulfuriferula sp. GW1 (assembly GCF_047300855.1). Classification (GTDB taxonomy): domain Bacteria; phylum Pseudomonadota; class Gammaproteobacteria; order Burkholderiales; family Sulfuriferulaceae; genus Sulfuriferula. Next base: position 727,450 of record NZ_CP170197.1, on the reverse strand, counting down.
CAACCGCGCCCTGCATACATTTCCCATCGATATGTTCCTGATAGCGGGCAAGTTGCCACAGGCGGCGAATTAAGGTTTAGCCAATTTCATTCGCTGCGTGCCAGCCGCCACCAAGCCAGAAATCCTATCCCTACCAGTACCAGTGCGCCGAATCCGGTTGCCGCTGTGACAACTGAGATGCCCGATTTAATCAGCAGCACGTACACGCCTATCATCAGCAGCATGGTCAGGTTCTCGAAAAAATTCTGCACGGCAATGGCGTGACCGGCGCCGACGGTTTCGTGGCCGCGCTCCTGCAGTAAAGCATTGAGCGGCACCACGTAAAACCCGCCACAGGCACCGATCAGGATCAGCATGGCTATGGTGGCTGGCATGCTGGTGACATGTGCAAATAACATGATCAGCAGACCGATGGCGATACCGGCGGGGAGCGCGCGATTGACGTTATGCAAATTGACGAAGCGCGCAGCAGCGGCAGCGCCGAGAGCGATGCCAATGGCGACGACACCGCTCAGGGTGGCGGGCACCGTGTTGTCAGTGATGAGCAGGGCGACCGGTACCCACGCCACCAGCAAAAAGCGCAAGGTGCTGCCCGCACCCCAGAATATGCTGGTCCCGAGCAGCGAAAAACGTGCGTCGCGGTTGCGTATCAGGGTACGCAATGCACGGGCGAAATCCTTTACCAGTACGACAGGCGAGAGCTGCGTCAGCGGATGCTCTGCCGGAAGGCGAGGAATCAGCAGGTTGGACAGCGCCGCCAACAGGTAGACGCCGACCACGCTGGTCAGCGCGCCCTGCACCGACCAGTCCGCCAGCATGCCGCCCAGCACTGCACCGAGCAGAATAGCGACGATGGTCGAGCCTTCGATCAGGCTGTTGGCCTTGACCAGTTTGTCGACGCTGACCAGGTCGCGCAGGATGCCGTATTTGGCCGGCGAGTAAGCTGCCGCGCCGATTCCGACCAGGCTATAAGCCAGCAGCGGGTGTGCGCCGGACAGCATCATGGCAGCGCCGATCAGTTTCATGGCGTTGGCCAGCAGCATGGCGCGGCCCTTGGGAATGTAATCGGCAAACGGCCCGACAAATGGAGCGAGCAGGATGAAGGCAAGCACGAAGGCTTCCTGCAGCAGCGGGGTTTGCCACGTTGCCGCCTGTTGCGATTTAAGCAGCGCGATGGCGGCAAACAGCAGCGCATTATCCGCCAGCGCCGAAAGAAATTGCGCAGCCAGCACCGCAATCATGCCGCGCGAAAACAGGCTACCACCCTTGAAGTTCGGAATGGTCATGCGGACTTCCTTTCAAAAAAACGACGTGTCTCGAATACGCTGGCAGGGAATTGATGCAGCCCCGAGTGCAGCAAACGTTTCAGCGCAAAATCGAACAGCAGCGGATTGTACGCCCTGACTTCCAGCAACACCGGCACTGCGGCGGGATCGAGCAAACCCCTATTCGCCATGTCGGTCGCAGAGAACAACGGCATGACGCCGGGCAAGGGATAATCGGAACCATTGAGCAGGCGCGGATGCCAGTCGTCTCGCTGCAATACGGCCTTGAGCGCCCAGGCCCGATTGAGCTGGGTCAGCGCAGAAATATCGGCATGCAGCTTATCCGCGTAGCGCGGCTCGTCCATCATGCGGGCGAACAGTTCATAACTGCGCACGCGCGGGCCATTCGGGCCTTGATCGATATCCTGGTCGTTGCCATCGGAGGCGCAGTGGGCGACGACTACCCGTACGCCGTGATCCATCGCCCGGCGCAAGCGCAATGGATTGCCGAAATCCTGATTGCCGCCCAGCACCGCCAGTTCGCGCCCGGCATGGCTGATGATGGGCATATCCGCCCCTGCCAGTGCTTCGTAAAACCGGTCGCAGCGTGATGAGAGGGGATCAATACCCATGGCCGAGGGCAGCCATTTGACGGCCCGCGCGCCTTCACGCAGTGCCGATTGCAGTGCCTCTACACAATCGGCCCGGTACGGGTGGATGGATGCCGCCCACTCGAAAGCTGCGGGATGGGCGTGCGCAACCTGCGCCGCATAGTGGTTGGAAATGTAGAAAATGGAGCGTTGCTTGTCGGCCTTGCCGGCTTCGTCATGAAACAGATCGAAAGCGAACAACAGGGCTTTGTAGCCTGCCGGCAGGCTTTCAATCTGCTGCAGCATTCTGGCAACATAGCTGGTGCCGAGCTTGCCGGGAGCTTCATTGACGCAGGCCGCGTTCATATAAAACGATTTCTGCAAGCGCAGCAACGGATGCCCCAAGCTGTTCATGTCCGGGCTGAACCATGCGCCATTGCCTGCATCTCCTTCACCTACCAGGTGAACATGGCTATCCCATACTTGCGCCGGGTCCAGCCCTGCCCATACCGAGCGCATCAGCGGATGGTACGCGACAGCTTCCGGCAGGCCGGCGAGACATGGGTTGGTGAATCCCTGTTCCGGCCAATATTTCCATGCGCCCACGCCCGCAGCACCCAAGCCTAACGCACCCAACGTACCCAAAAATTCACGGCGCTTCATTACGCGGCTTCCGCCATCTGTTTCAGCGTGACATAGTCGATTTTTCCCGTGCCCAGCAGCGGCAATTCAGCCACCTGCATGATCTTGCGGGCTACGGCCAGTTCCGGGCTGCCCAGTTGCCGCGCGGCGCTGAGCAAAGCTTCGCGGCCAAGTACTGCATCCGTGGTAAACAGCAGGATATTTTCGCCGCGCTGCGGATCAACTTGCGTGGTCGCAGCGTGTTGACAGTCCGGCGATGCAAGATTGGCGATCTGCTCCACCACTTCCAGCGACACCATTTCTCCGGCAATCTTGGCGAAGCGCTTGACGCGGCCCAGAATGCGCACGAAGCCGTCCGCATCGATCTCCACTACATCACCGGTGCTGTACCAGCCGTCTGCCGGCGGCTTCAGCACACCGGGGTTATCGAACAGGTAATAGCCTTGCATCACATTGGGGCCGCGCACGCTGAGCAGGCCGCCCTGTGCAATGCCGGGTACGCTTTCCATCCTGGATTCCAGGCCGGGCAGCAGCGGGCCAACCGTGCCGGCGCGGCAGGCCATCGGCGTATTGACCGCCAGCACCGGCGCGCATTCGGTGGCGCCATAGCCTTCCAGGATGCGGATGCCGAATTTCTCCATCCATGTCTTGCGCACTTCTTCGTTGAGCTTTTCCGCCCCGGCCACGACGTAACGCAGCTTGTAGAAATCGTAAGGATGGGCGAATCGGGCATAGTTGCCGAGAAAGGTGCTGGTGCCGAACAGCACCGTGCAGCCACGGTCGTAAATGATCTCGGGGATGATGCGATAGTGCAATGGCGATGGATAAAGGAACATTCTGGAACCCGTCACCAATGGCATGATGCCCCCGCACGTGAATCCAAAGGCATGAAACAGCGGTAGCGAGATCATGAATTTGTCGGAAGGCGAGAAGTCGATCACCGCTCGAATCTGAGCGATATTGGACAGGATGCCGCGATGCGTATGCACCACGCCTTTGGGTTTGCCTTCCGATCCGGAAGTGAACAGCACGACCGCAGGATCGTCTGCTTGCCCTTGCTGCACAGCCAGAGCAGGCATCCAGCGGGCAAAACCCATCAGCCATATCTTGTCCCACAGACTGAACTGCGTACGCAGGTCTTCCAGATAAACAATATTGAGATTTTCCAGGCCTGCCAGGGCAGGTGCCAGTTTGGCGGCCGCCACGAATTGACGTGATGTAATGATGGTATGCACCCCGGCTGCGATGCAGGCGTTCTGCATCCCGGCACTACCGGCCGTATAGTTCAGCATGGCGGGTATACGCCGCATGGCGCTCATGCCAAAAATCAGACAAATGGTATTGGTGACGTTTGGCAGCAGCACCCCTACGTTCTCACCGACAGCGCTGACCTTGCCAACCAGACGCCCCAATGCCAAACTTTTTTTCAGTAGCTGGCCGTAGGTCTCTTCCCTCTGCTGCATGTCTTCCAGCAAGCGCGTGCCGCGTCCATGAATCTTGATTGCGTCGAGCAAGGCGCTGAACAGGGTTTGCACGGGCTGCGAGGCGAACAGCATTTCCTGCATCACGCGGCGCATCGCTTCTCCCGCCATGCGGCGACGCAATTTTGCGCTGGGCGCAGCGGGCATGGCGATGGAGGTTGTGGGCAGAATGGATAGGGTGATTTTTGGAAAAATGCTGCGCGGGTGATTGCCCGACAGTCGGCTGAAGTAGGAGCGTGCCGCCCCGTCCAGCCGTACCGGAAGTATGGTGGCGCCGGTCTTGGCGGCAACAAATCCCGGACCGTCATAGACTTTCATCAGACTGCCGGTCATGGTGATTCGGCCTTCCGGGAAAATCACCACCGGCTCACCTGCCTCCAGCAGCCGGATGACCTTCTTCATCGCCAGCGGGCTGGTTGGATCCACCGCCAGATGCGGCACACGCGCTAATAACAAGCGGAAAACCGGGTTGTTCAGCACTGTGGTGTGCACCACAAAGGTTGCGCGAATAGGCAGAAAAAGCCCCAGCAGCAAACCATCCAGAAACGATTCATGGTTGGCGATGATCAGCAGTTTTCCGGTTTCCGGCAGATTGGCGCCACCGTGAATTTCAACCCGAAACAGTATCCTGCACAACAGGCGCAATAACGTTTTCAAAATCTCTCCCCTTTTGTCGCTGTTCAACTATTGTTTTTGACGTAATCCAGCACACGCTGCAGGGTAGCGGCGATATTTTTTTTGTCGACCCAGAAGTACACTTCCTTGCCTATCTTTTCGCTTTGCAATGCCCCGGCCTGGCGCAGTATCTTGAGGTGGTGCGACACAGCCGTGCGACTAAGCGTGGATGCAGTCACAATCTGCGTCACATTGAGCCGCTCCCCGGGCTGGAATGTGAGCAGGATACGTTGCCGCTGTTCGTCGCCGAGCGCGACAAACATGCCGGAAACATCTTTCCATTCGTCTGGTAATGCCTGAATGAGATCGGTATACATGTCTATATGTTTACTCATGTAGTTATGTGTGTCAACAATTATTTCTACACAAGATACTCACTACCCATGCACAGCCTCGGATACTCAAACGAAAACGGCCATCCCGCGGGATGGCCGTTTTCAATTTAATACCGAGCTTGTTTACAACGATTCAGCGTGCTCGGCCAGATACTTGGCTACGCCTTCCGGCGAGGCACCCATGCCGGCCTTGCCCTTTTGCCAGCCTGCCGGGCACACTTCGCCGTGCTCTTCGGTGAATTGCAGCGCGTCTATCATGCGCAGCATTTCGTCGACGTCGCGCCCCAGCGGCAAATCGTTTACCACCTGGTGGCGCACGATGCCGGAGCGGTCGATCAGGAACGAGCCGCGTAGCGCCACGCCACCGTTCAGTTCCACATCGTAGGCGCGGCAAATGTCGTGTTTGATGTCGGCCAGCAATGGATATTTCACCTGGCCGATGCCGCCTTTATTGACCGGGGTGTTTTTCCACGCAAGGTGGGTATATTCGGAATCGATCGAGGCGCCAATGACTTGCACACCGCGCTGGTTGAATTCTTCCAGGCGATTATCGAAAGCGATCAGTTCGGACGGGCACACAAAGGTGAAGTCGAGCGGGTAGAAAAACAGTACGACATATTTGCCCTGGGTGAATTCGGAAAAGGTGATGTCCTTGATTTCATTGTCGCCCAATACGGCGGTTGCGGTGAAATCGGGTGCGGCTTTGCCGACGAGAACTGCCATGAAAAACTCCTGTTGTGATAAAAACTCTGCCTCTGCTTGAGGCTTTTTCAATCTAGCCAGTGCAGGGCCAACTGTCAATTTTACTTAAGAATTAACTCCAGCAAACCGGTTAAACTGTACCCATCATAAAAAACAAACTGCCTAGCTATGGATGATGCCCGAACTTCACGTCCCACTGCTTGTGAAATAGCCGCATGGTTGGCGACAGCGCTCGTGCTGCTGTTTGTATTGGTGTTTCACTTGCTGCCTGCGCTGCTCGCCGGGCTGCTGGTGTTCGAATTGGTGCACCTGATCTCGCCATGGATTGCGCGCCACTTGCCCGGCCAGCGTGCCAAGATTATTGCGGTGGCGCTCCTGTCATTTGCCGTGATCAGCCTGTTGACGCTGGTGTGCGTGGGGCTCATCGCCTTTTTCCGTTCCGATTCCGGCAGTCTGCCTATGCTGTTTTCAAAAATGGCGCAAATTATTGAGGATTCACGCAAGATCCTGCCCGCCTGGGTGCTTGAACGGTTGCCGGCAGATGCCGAAACATTCAAGCTCGTCGCCTCCGAGTGGTTGCGTACCCATGCCGCCGCATTGCAGCTGGCAGGAAAAGAAGCCGGTCGTTTGATCGCGCACATTCTGATAGGGATGATCATAGGAGGCCTGGTGGCGCTGCGCGAAGTGGTGGCCGTGGAAGATTACAAACCGTTTGCGCGCGCGCTCACGGAACGTATCAGCCGGCTCGGCCTGGCGTTCCGCCGCATCGTGTTCGCCCAGGTACGCATTGCCGCGATCAATGCAACGTTCACGGCCATCTATCTGGTGCTGATTCTGCCGCTGGCAGGGATCCACCTGCCGCTGACCAAAACCATGATCGCAGTCACTTTCATCGCCGGCCTGCTGCCAGTCATCGGCAATCTGATTTCCAACACCATCATCGTAGTGGTGAGCCTGAGCCAGTCACTGGGTGTGGCAATCGGCTCTCTGGTCTTTCTGATCATCATCCACAAACTGGAATATTTCCTCAACGCGCGCATTGTCGGCAGCCAGATCAGCGCCCGCGCCTGGGAACTGCTGGCGGCCATGTTATTGATGGAAGCAGCATTCGGCCTGCCGGGTCTGGTAGCGGGACCGATTTATTATGCTTATCTTAAAAACGAATTGTCGGCGCGTGGCCTGGTGTAATCGGTTCCGACAAAATCACCCCGGGTCCCGGATACCGAATAAACGCTTAAGCAGCCAGTAAGTCGGGTTTGATATAATCCGGTTCGCCTACCAACCAACCACACATCCCTACTTGAACACTGCCCATCCCCCTTTGTCACGCGCCTGGCTTTTGTTGCTGCTGATAGTTGCGGCGTTCACCTGGTTCGCTCCCCTCGATTACAACGCGCTGATTCGACCCGACGAGGGCCGCTATGCGGAAATTCCGCGCGAGATGGTGGCCACCGGCGACTGGAACACGCCGCGCCTGAACGGAATCAAGTATTTTGAAAAACCGGCACTGCAATACTGGGCCACGGCCACCGCTTTCACCCTGTTCGGCGAGCATAACTGGACCGCCCGGCTGTGGTCGGCACTGACCGGTTTCCTCGGCATTGTGCTGGTGTATTACACCGGCATGCGCCTGTTCGGGCGCGAGGCGGGGCTGATGGGTGCGCTGGTGCTGGGCAGCAGCTTTCTCTATGTGATGCTGGGCCATATCAACATCCTCGACATGGGCGTCACGTTCTTCATGGAACTGACGCTGGTCGCCATGCTGCTGGCGCAACGCGACGGGGCGAGCACTAAGGAAAATCGCAACTGGATGTACGTTTGCTGGGCTGCAATGGGCTTGTCCATGCTCAGCAAAGGCCTGATGGGCATCGCGTTGCCGGGCACGGTGCTGTTGTTGTACAGCCTGATCCAGCGCGACTGGGCGTTATGGAAGCGCCTGCATCTGGGTGTGGGGCTGCTGATTTTTGTGGCCGTCGCAGCGCCCTGGCTCATTACCGTATCCATCGACAACCCGGAGTTTCCGTGGTTCTTTTTCGTGCACGAGCAGATTCTGCGCTTTCTGACCACGATTCACGGCCGCGTCCATCCCTGGTACACCTTTATTCCGGTGGTGATGCTGGGCATCCTGCCCTGGTTGTTCCCGATGTTCGACAGCCTCTGGCGTGCCTGGCGCAGCGAGGCCCCCGCACGCGGCCAGTTTGCGCCGCGCCGCATGCTGCTGATCTGGGTGGTGTTCATCTTCCTGTTTTTTTCCAAATCCGATTCCAAGCTGGTTCCGTACATCCTGCCCATCTTTCCGGCGCTGGCGCTGCTGATGGGAGATCGGCTCAGCCGCATATCCGGCAAGACGCTGTTCCGGCAACTCCTCATCATGTTGCCGATTGCACTGGCTGCCCTGGTATTCGCGCCCATGTCTGTGCGTGCCGGCAGCGCCGAGGTGCCGGCTGCTTTATATGCCCACTTCGTTCCCTGGATTCAGGCGGCGGCGGTCAGCTGGCTGATCGGCACGCTGCTGGCGTTATGGTTCTCGCATCGCGAGCGGGTGCGTCCTGCGGTGATTGCGCTGGCGCTGGCCGGCATGCTTACGGCGCAACTGACATTCATGGGTTATAACGAACTCTCTCCGGCCAGTTCGGCCTACAATATCGCCCAGCAAATCAAGCCCTACCTCAAACCGGGCGTACCGTTTTATAGTGTGGGAATGTACGAGCAAACGCTGCCGCCATACATTGATCGCACTGTCACATTGGTGGCGCACACCGATGAAATGGCATTCGGGCTGGAACAGGAACCCAACAAATGGATACCGACCGTGGAAGCGTGGAAAAAAATCTGGGTACAACAAGCTTATGCGCTGGCGGTGATGTCGCCGTCAACTTATGACCAGTTCGTGCAGGAAAAACTGCCGATGCGCTTGATAGCACGCGACACACGTCGTGTGGTGGTGACCACACCATGAGCGCGGTCAGCTGGATGTTGATTCTGACCGGCGTGCTGCTCAACGCCTGCGCCCAATTGCTGCTGAAAGCCGGCACCAACAGCATTGGCGCATTTTCCTTCAGCGCCAATAATCTGCTGCCGGTCGGGATCAAACTCGCCACCGAGCCGCATATCCTGGGCGGCCTGACCTGTTATGTGATCAGCGTGGTGGTGTGGATCATGGCGCTGTCGCGCGTCGAAGTCAGCCTGGCCTACCCGATGCTGTCGATCGGTTATGTGGTCAACGCGCTGGCGGCCTGGTGGCTGTTTGGCGAGGCACTGACCGTGGAACGCCTGGTCGGCATCGGCGTGATTATTTTTGGCGTATTTTTGCTGGCTAGAACCTGAACATGGATTTCTTACCCTTTACCCGCCCGTCACTGGACGAGCAAACCATCGCCGAGGTCGGCGACGTACTGCGTTCCGGCTGGCTTACCAGCGGACCCAAGGTGCAGGCGTTCGAGGCACAGCTCTCCGCGCTGATGAACGGGCGCGTGGTGCGCAGCCTCAATTCCGGCACCGCTGCGCTGGAGATTGCCCTGCGTCTGATCGACATCCAGCCCGGCGACGAGGTCATCACCACGCCGCTGTCGTGGGTGGCGACCGCCAACGTGGTGGTGCTGGCGGGCGCGAAGCCGGTATTTGTCGACATCGACCCGGTCACCCGCAATATCGACCTGGACCGGATTGAAGCTGCGATCACCCCACGCACCCGCGCCATCATCGCGGTGGATCTGGCCGGGCTGCCTGTGGATCGCGACCGTCTCTACACCATTGCCAAGCAGTACAACTTGCGCATCATTGAAGACGCCGCGCAGTCGTTCGGGGCGACCTGGAAGGGGCGTGCGATCGGCAGTTTCGGCGATCTGGTGGCCTTCAGCTTCCATGCCAACAAGAACATCACCACCGGCGAAGGCGGCTGCCTGGTACTCCCCGACGCCAGCCTTACCGGCCTGTGTGAAAAACTGCGCCTGCAAGGTGTGGTGCGCCAGCCCGACGGCAGCATGGAGGTGGACGTGGCCGGCGGAAAATTCAACCTCACCGATATCGCCGCCGCCATCGGCCTCGGTCAGCTGCGCCATCTGGATGCATTCACGGCGCGCCGGCGCGAGCTGGCACGGCATTATTTCGATCATTTTGACCGCAGCCTCGGCTGCGAGCTGCCGCCGGAAAACTTCACCGATTCCAACTGGCACATGTTCCAGATCGTGCTGCCGCTGGAGCGCATGAGCATCGCGCGCGGCGAATTCATCGCGCGCATGAAAGCCCGTGATATCGGCATCGGCGTGCACTACCCGCCCATTCACCTGTTCCAGCTCTATCGCGAGCTTGGTTTTAGCGCTGGCCAGTTCCCGCATGCCGAGCGCGTGGGCGCCGGCATTGCCACGCTGCCATTGTTCCCGGCCATGTCCGAGGCCGACGTCGAACGCGTATGCGCTGCCTGTGCCGAAGTGTTGAACGAGGTGATGCAATGAGCGCGCTGCAGTTATCCGTGGTCATCCCGGTATACAACGAGGAGGCCGGCCTCGACGTGCTGTTCGCGCGCCTGTACCCGGCGCTGGACGCGCTGAATCTGAGTTACGAAATCATCTTCATCAACGACGGCAGCCGCGACCGTTCCGCCGCCATGCTGCGCGAGCAGTTCGGGCGCCGCCCGGACGTGACGCGCGTCGTGCTGCTGGCCGGCAACTTCGGCCAGCACATGGCGATCATGGCTGGGTTCTCGCGTTGCCGCGGCGAGCGTGTGGTGACTTTGGACGCCGACCTGCAAAACCCGCCGGAGGAAATCGGCAAGCTGCTGGCGCGCATGGACGAAGGCTACGACTACGTCGGCGGCGTGCGCCAGCAGCGCCAGGATTCGTCGTGGCGGCGTCATGCCTCGTGGGCGATGAACCGCCTGCGCGAGCGCATCACCCACGTGGTGATGTCGGATCAGGGCTGCATGCTGCGCGCCTACAGTCGCGAGGTGATTGCCGCCATCAACAATAGTCACGAGGTCAATACCTTCATCCCGGCGCTGGCCTATACCTACGCGCGCAATCCCGGCGAGGTGCAGGTCGCGCATGAGGAGCGCGCGGCAGGCGAATCGAAATACTCGCTGTACAAGCTGATCCGCCTCAATTTCGATCTGGTGACCGGCTTTTCGCTGGTGCCGCTGCAAATATTCTCGATGGTCGGGCTGGTGTTGTCGCTGCTGTCCGGGCTGCTGGTGGTCTATCTGGGCCTGCGTCGCATCTTTCTGGGGCCGGAAGTGGACGGCGTGTTCACCCTGTTTGCGATTGTATTTTTCCTGCTTGGCGTGGTGCTGTTCGGCATCGGCCTGCTGGGCGAATACACCGGGCGCATTTACCAGCAGGTGCGCCAGCGTCCGCGCTATCTGATTGAAGCCGTGCTGGAGCAGACAGGGGCAGACCAACCGTGACCCGCGCCGTGGTGTTTGCCTACCATGATGTCGGCGTGCGCTGCCTGTCGGTGCTGCTCGACGCGGGTGTGGAAGTGGCGCTGGTGGTGACTCACACCGACGCGCCGGGCGACATCATCTGGTTCGACAGCGTGGCGCAACTCGCCGCGCGTTACGATATCCCCACCGTCACACCCGACGACCCCAATACGCCGGAATTCGTGGAAAAAATCCGTGCGCTGGCACCGGATTTCCTGTTCTCGTTCTACTACAAGCTGATGCTCAAGGCACCGTTGCTGGCGCTGCCCAAACGTGGCGCGCTGAATATGCACGGTTCGCTGCTGCCGCAATACCGGGGCCGCGTACCGGTGAACTGGGCAATCATTCATGGCGAACGCGAAACCGGCGCGACCCTGCATTACATGACCGAAAAGCCCGACGCCGGACAGATCGTGGATCGACAGGCGGTGCCCATCCTGCGTGACGACACCGCCGCCGAAGTGATGCGCAAGCTTACTTGTGCGGCGGAAGTAACCCTGCACCGCGCCTTGCCTGACCTGATTTCCGGTACAGCTACCGCCTCGGCTCAGGATTTGACCCAAGGCAGCTATTTCGGCGCACGCCGTCCTGAACACGGACGTATAGACTGGTCACAACCGGCGCAAAGCATCCACAACCTGATCCGGGCCGTTGCACCCCCCTATCCCGGGGCCCATACCACGCTGGCTGGAAAACCGGCACGCTTGTTACGCAGCCGGGTAGTTGGTACGCAAGCTGCTGTCGCCTCACCCGCTTTACTTTGTGACGGTAAAGCGTTTCATGCTGTTTGCGGCGATGGCGGCATGCTGCGCATTCTTGAACTGGAACTGGACGGACAGATCATTGCGCCAGCCGATTTTGTCCAGCATTATGGTCGCCATTCAATCCCCCTAATATAAATTTTCAACTTTTAAACGAGCCTATTCATGAAAAAAATCCTTATCCTCGGCGTCAACGGTTTCATCGGTCATCACCTGTCCAAGCGCATCCTGGAGACCACCGACTGGGAAGTCTACGGCATGGACATGAACCGCGACCGCGTCGCCGAGTTCGCCGGCAACGAGCGCTTCCATTTCTTCGAGGGCGACATCACCATCAACAAGGAATGGATCGAATACCACGTCCGCAAGTGCGATGTGGTGCTGCCGCTGGTCGCCATCGCCACCCCGGCCACCTACGTGACCGACCCGCTGAAAGTGTTCGAACTGGATTTCGAAGCCAACCTGCCGATCGTGCGCCAGTGCGTCAAATACGGCACGCGCGTGCTGTTCCCGTCCACCTCGGAAGTCTACGGCATGTGTCATGACACCGAATTCGACCCGGAAAACTCCGAGCTGATACTCGGCCCGATCAACAAGCCGCGCTGGATTTACTCCTGCTCCAAGCAACTCATGGACCGCATCATCTGGGCCTACGGCATGCAAGGCGTGCTCGAGTTCACCCTGTTCCGTCCGTTCAACTGGATCGGCGCCGGGCTGGACAGCATCCACACCCCCAAGGAAGGCAGCTCGCGCGTCATCACCCAGTTCCTGGGCCACATCGTGCGCGGCGAAGACATCAAGCTGGTCGACGGCGGCAACCAGAAACGTGCGTTCACCTACGTCGCCGACGGCATTTCCGCGCTGATGAAAATCATCGACAACAAAGACGGCGTCGCCAACGGCCAGATCTACAACATCGGCAACCCGACCAATAATTTCTCGGTCAAGGAACTGGCGACCATGATGTTGGAACTGGCCAAATCCTACCCCGAATACCGCGACAACGCCGCCAAGGTGAAGATGGTGGAAACCACCTCCGCCGCCTACTACGGCAAAGGCTATCAGGACGTGCAGAACCGCGTGCCGAAAATCGAAAACACCATGAAAGACCTGGACTGGAAGCCCGAGTACACCATGGAACAGGCGTTGAAGCACGTATTCGATGCGTATAAGGATCAGGTCGCAGCGGCGCGTGATTTGGTGAATTAAGGCAGAGGTTTCGTGGGCGGGTTTGCCCGGTTTGCGTAAGGTCTAAGTAGGGTGCCAATAAGCGAAGCGCATTGCACCGGATGCGGCGTCCATTCGGCGCAATAACGATTGCGCCCTACGCGGGTTAAAGTTGGTTCGTATGTGGGTTGGGCATGCTTGAAGGTTCGTCCGGCCGGTAAATCGTGCGGCGCATTCCCCCCTCTGCAGCAGCCCCTGGCATCAGGTCAAAAACCGATCAGGCGGGGCGGCTGTTTGAGCCGCAGGCGAGTTCCCGTCCCGGCCGGTTTTTGACCTGATGCCAGGGGGAAGCCGAAGGCCTGCAAGGTGGGGCGTGCTTTCTTTGGTTCATTTCTTTGCACGAGTGTATAGACCGGAGAGATGGCTGACAGCTGTGCGAAGACATGGTGGACACATTAGCTTGCCGCAGATGTCGGGTTAAGGTCAATGGTGTAACAGCGGTGATGGGCAAAGAATACATCGAAGACCCCATCTTCCTTGGGACGCGGTCGGATCGCGACATCGTGTCCGTGGAGGGCGCTTGATACCTTGAACTTATGGCCCTGGAAGCGAAGTTCTCCGTTCCACTTTACCCTTACGATTTGGTCGTCAAGGCCATATTCGAGCGCTGGCAGGGTGTCCGGAAAGGCACGGGGACTGGGCTGATAACGGCTGATCGGGGTCTGCATTTGAATGCCTTCATGAGGCCGCTCGTGATTGTAGACATGGCGCCAGCGGTCAAAAGCAGATTGGGCATGCTCAAGATCGTCAAAGCTGCGGCCGTTGAGGACTTCGACCTTGAGCGAGCGATGGAACCGTTCGTCCTTGCCGTTGGTTTGGGGGTGATAGGGGCGACTATAACTGATGCGGATGCCCAAGCGAATCAACCACAAGCCCAACCCAGTGACCTGTCCCGGCTGACCCGGCGATCCCCAGGGGGCACCATTATCGAAGTTCATGCGGGCAGGCAGCCCATAATGACGAAAAGCAGCTTCCAGGTGGGTCTGCACCGTGTCCGATCGGGTGTTGCCACAGGCTTGCAGCAACAGGTTGTAGCGCGAGTGATCATCGAGCACCGTCAGGGGCCAACATCGGCCGCGCAGGGCGTCAAAGTAGCCTTTGAAATCGGTTTGCCAGAGCGCGTTCGGCGATTCGTGTTCAAACCGCTGCCAGGCCTGCCTGCCCTCTGTCGGAGGGGAAATCATTCCATGCCGGTGCAGGATGGTACTGACCGTGCTGGGCGCCACGGAATCCAGGCCCAGGTCCTGCAAGCGACGGCTGATCTTGCGTCCGCCCCAAGCCGGATGCTGGGTCCGCAGATCGACTACGGCCGCCTGCACATCGGCAGCCGTAAGGGTGGGGCTATGATTCGGACGACGGGATCGGTCCGCCAGTCCAGACACCCCTTCCTCTGAAAACCGGGCCAGCCATTTATAGGCCGTTTGGGGGCTGATCCCGAAGCGGCGACACAGCTCTCGACGATTGGCGCCTTCCTGCTTAGCCAGGCAAACAAATTCTTCTCTCAGGCTCATGATGTCTTTGGTCTCCCAGGGCATGGTTCCTCCACATAAAACGTTTATGCAGAAGTGTCACCTATGTCCTCGTACACCTGTCATCTATGTGCCCGGTCTGTACACACGAGCAAAGAAAGAACTTGCCGCCGGGCAACCCCGGCCAATCACGCGCTGAATTGGTATTACATTTGCGAAATGCATCATTACAAGATGTGGCCATTATGACGGCGTGTGTGTAAAACAAACGTCTTGATTGCGTCCCGAAGAGGTGTGTTTTAGACTCGCGGAATTAGTCTGATTGGGGAAATTCAGAATGGAAAAAATTCCAATGGAAAGAATTACCGTCAACCCCGATCAATGCGGAGGTCGCCCCTGCATTCGTGGCATGCGCATACGCGTCAGCGACATACTTGAATTGCTTGCTGCAGGTGAAAGCCGCGAACAGATACTGACGGATTATCCTTACCTCGAAGCGGAAGACATTACCGCAGTGCTGCTGTACGCCGCGCGCCAATTCGACCACCCCGTCCTGATAGCCGCCTGACGTGCCTCGCTTTCTGGTCGATGCGCAGCTGCCGCCCGCACCGGCCAGAAAGTTGACCGCGCTGGGGCATAAGGCAATACATGTACTCGATGTTAATATGCTCGAAGCGAGTGACAGCAAGAGGCAAGACCTGGTACCTAACTCCCGCGCAAGATGTAAACCTTGCGAACAGCTATGGCTTGGCTATTTTGTGCGATAGATACGTTTGAAATTAACCCTATTCCCAAACACCTTTCCCATCAGCACATTCGCAGCAATAAAACAGCCTATTCCGACAACCCAGCCGAGAAATGACAACCTCTCAGGGACCGCTCCTGATGTTTTGAACCCTAAAACCACACTCACTATGATTGCCACCAGAAATGCGAACGAAGGTGCACCGTACTCAATTTCTGCTTGGCAACCACGACAAACGGATGCACCGCGTGGAACGGTTCCCCGGCAGTGAGGACATACCAAATTATTCATATTTTTTCTCTCCTTTTCGCCACATACTAATTTTGAATTCGAGAGACGGAAGCTCGCTTCGCCACCCCCTCTTAGAAATCGATACACACAATCAATGTACATCAATCGTGTCAGATATTGCCTTTTTGTCTCGCCTGCAGTACCAACGAAAGACAAACCCTAGCCCCATTTCCCATCCTTCCAGTATTGATATCTGACCCAGTACTCCATCCTAGCAATTAGAAACAATGTGCTTTGTCGAGAACCAGGTAATGTCCTGGCTCGTATGTCACTACTGCCTGGTCTCGAAACTTTTGACCTGGCGATACATTCACTTTGTTGACACCTAGACTGAACAAGGGAAGTTGCACGTCGTCTTTTGAATAGCCATGCCCATATACCGATAGCTGCCCGCAAGGTCTCACTGCCTCATAAGTAAATGTTACAAGGCGAAAACCGCCAGCAGGCTCCCCTGCTTCGACGCGTAGCAACTTGACGATACTTCCCACTTCCTTAGTCCATTTCACGGTCATTCCACCCTGCGCGAGTGCATATGTTGAGGAAATCAACGTGCTAAGCACAATCGCTACCGTGCAAAAAGCAAATTTTTTCAAGTTTTTCTCCTTTGGATATCGAAATAAGAACAGCACCGCCACTACCGAAAACACCCAAAGTTAAAATGACCTCTGCTCAATTCTGCTTTGATCCACCTTGGATAAGTCGAGATCACCGATCTGCCGTTATTTACTTTATCGGGCAATGCCAGAGAAATATTTAGAGTAAAAACAAATTTTTCTTTTGCCTGCGCGGCCCGAACTTAAACTATCTGTTCCGAACACAGCGCGCCAATAGCTTGCCGGGAGTCGCCCGGCAGCGAGAGAATCATAGGGGTCACATCTTGTTATCCTGAATTTCGCACACGTGACGCCTATTCGGCGTGTGATTGGCCGGGATTGCCCGGCGGCAAGTCACTTTCTCTTGCTTGCCCAAGAGAAAGTAACCAAAGAGAATGGCACCCCACTGCACCGGCCCTGCGGGCTCCCCTCGAATGGTCGCAAAAATCGGGCGGCTGCGGAACTCGCGCTGCGCGCTCAGACAGTCCTCGCCGACTACCCCCGATTTTCCCCGCCATTCGAGGCGCTGCAGAGGGGATAATGTGCAGCGTCACTCATGCGGTACAATCGCGCGTTTGTTGCACCCGAAATTTTCAACCTTGTGTTAAATGGATTAACCCGTGCGCCTGCTTGCCCTGAAAATTGACGTCGACACCTACCGCGGCACCCGCGAAGGCGTACCGCAACTGGTGCGGATGCTGCAAGCCCATCAGGCCGGCGCGACTTTTCTGTTCAGCCTTGGCCCCGACCATACGGGACGGGCGCTGCGCCGGGCGTTCCGCCCCGGCTTCATGAAAAAGGTGTCGCGCACTTCGGTGCTGGAGCACTACGGCCTGAAGACCCTGCTCTACGGCACGCTGCTGCCGGGTCCGGACATCGGCCGCGAGTGCGCCGACATATTGCGCAGCGTGCGCGATGCCGGTTTCGAGACCGGCATTCATACCTACGACCACGTCAAATGGCAGGATTATGTGGCGGGCAAGGACGCCGCGTGGACGCAGCGCGAAATGGCGCGCGCGATGCAGCGTTACACGGAAATCTTCGGCCAGCCCGCTCCTACCCACGGTGCGGCAGGCTGGCAGATGAACGACGCTGCGTTTGTGCAGGAACAGCAATGGGGCATGGCGTATTGTTCCGATTCGCGCGGCACCCATCCTTTCATCCCGCTGCTGGCGAATGGTCAAACCAGTTGCCCGCAGCTCCCCACTACGTTGCCCACGCTGGATGAACTGATTGGCGCAGATGGCGTGAATACCGAAAATGTCGCCGACGCCGTGCTGACCATGACCCAGGCCAATTCACCTACCGGCCATGTCTACACCCTGCACGCCGAACTCGAAGGCATGAAACTCTCGCCCGCGTTCGAACGCCTGCTTACCGGCTGGCAACGCCAGGGCTACACGCTGGTTTCGATGGCAGATTATTTTGCAGCGCTGGATGTGGCCGCCTTGCCGCGCCTGCGTGTGCGCCAGGGAGAAATCCCCGGCCGCTCGGGCACGCTTGCAGTGCAGGGCTGATGCGGGACGATTAAGCAAGCTGTAAGTCAGACCGGTTATAATCCGCCCCGTCCGGAAATAATTCAGCTGAAAACAATCCCGGCATTTTCTCCGGATGCACTGCCGCCCATAAAAATACAACTGAACAAATTCATGGCAAAAAACCTTCAGCCTGACCGGCTTTCCAGCAGTGGGCTGAATCAGGGCATCGCCCCCCTTTTGCCTATCTCTTTGGGCTGGTTTCTGCTGCTGGCAACGGCGTATGTATTACCGGGCCTGATCGGGCACGATCCCTGGAAGCAGGATGAAACCTACGTCTTCGACATCCTCTACCAAATGTTGAACCGCCATGACTGGATCGTGCCGCACCTGGCGGGCGAGCCTTTCATGGAAAAACCGCCGCTGTATTACTGGCTGGGTGCGGCACTGGCTCGCGGTTTTTCAGGCTGGCTGCCACTGTATGACGGCGCGCGCCTGGCCACCGGTGTATTCATGGCGATCACTTTCCTGTTTGCAGGGTTGACGGCGCGACATGCCTGGGGAACGGGACATGGCCGCCATGCCGTGCTGGTGCTGATGAGCTGCTTTGGCCTGCTCTATGAGAGTCACATCATGATCACCGATGTGCCCATGCTGGCCGGATTTTCCATCGCCATTTACGGCTTTATCCTGAGCCGCGCCCGCCCGCTGGCGGCGGGTATCTGGATAGGCGTCGGCGTCGGCGTCGGCTTTCTCGGCAAGGGCGTGCTGGTGCCGGGTGCGGCCGGCGTAATCGCGCTGCTGCTGCCGCTGTTATTTCAAAACTGGCGCAGCAAAGCCTACGCGCGCAGCCTGGGAGTGGCGTTTGTGGTCGCGCTGCCGTGGCTGCTGATCTGGCCGATTGCCCTGTATCTGCGCGACCCGCATCAGTTTTACGTGTGGTTCTGGCTCAATAATGTCGGCCGCTATCTGGGCTTTTCGGTTGCCGAACTGGGCGCCAACAACGAGCCCTGGTTCTGGCCGGAAACGCTGCTGTGGTTCGCCTTCCCGGCCTTGTTGCTGGCGCTGGCGAGTGTGTGGCAACGGCGTCATGAGATTCGCCGCAGCGCGCCGCTGCAATTGGGTCTGGTCAGCTTTGGCGTGTATCTGACGGTGCTGCTGACTTCAGCTTCGGCACGCACGTCTTACGGCCTGCCCATGCTGGTGGCGCTGGCGCTGCTGGCAGCCCCGCAGGCGGCGATGCTGCCAGCAGCTCTGAGCCGCTGGCTCGATTGGGGCGCGCGGCTGTTTTTCGGTGCGCTGGCGGCGCTGTTCTGGAGCGTCTGGGGCAGCATGATCGCCACCGGCCAAGCGCCGCACTGGACGTTCCTTACGCGCGTGTTGCCCGCCGATTTTGTCATGCCGTTTCTGCCGCTGGCGGTCGGTGTCGCGGCCGTGGCGACGCTGGTCTGGCTCGCCGCCTGGTATGGCCTGCCGCGGCTGCAAGAGCGCGCCATTGTGAGTTTTGCCGCCGGACTGACGCTGTGCTGGCTGTTGTTTGCCACACTGTGGCTGCCGTGGCTGGACAACGCCAAAAGCTACCGCAGCGTATTTGTGGCAATGCAACCGTATTTGCCTGTACAGCGCAACTGTGTAGAAAGCATCGGCCTGGGCGAATCCGAGCGTGGCATGCTGGATTATTTTCTCGGCGTGCAAACGCTGCGCCGTGAAATTCACCCCGACATTGATTGCGACGTAGTGCTGGTGGAAGGTTCGGCAGGTACGCCGCCCGGCCCGCCTGCACCGGCCTGGCGGCAAGTATGGCAGGGTGGACGCCCCGGGGATAACAAGGAGCGCTTCTGGTTGTTCGTGCGCTGACGCCAGCGGGCTATTTGTTGCGCAGCGCGCGCGCCAAGGCATCCGCCATGGCACCGCCTGCCGGTGCGGGTACGGCAGCCTGACGCGCCTGTTTCGGCGTGGCCTGGTGCCCGGCCTTTTCCCGGGCAGCAGGTGCGGCATCTCCGAGCCGCATGGTCAATGCCACGCGCTTGCGCTGCACATCCACTTCAACCACCTTCACCTTCACCACATCGCCGGCCTTGACCACGCTGTGCGGGTCTTTGACAAACTTGTCGGCCAGCGCGGAGATATGCACCAGGCCGTCCTGATGGACGCCCACGTCGACGAATGCGCCGAAGTTGGTCACATTGGTGACCACGCCTTCAAGCACCATGCCGGGTTGTAAATCCTTGAGGTCTTCGACGCCTTCTTTGAAGATGGCGGCTTTGAACGCCGGGCGCGGATCGCGGCCGGGTTTTTCCAGTTCGCGCAGGATGTCCTGCACCGTGGGCAGACCGAAGCGCTCGTCGGTGTATTGCTTTGCATCCACGGCGTTGAATACGCCGTTCTGACCAATCAGTGCGTGGCTGTCGGGCTTGCCATCCAGACGCGCCAGCAGGTCGGTGAGGATGCGCTGCGCCAGCGGGTAGGCTTCCGGGTGGACGGCGCTGGCATCGAGCGGATTGTCGCCGCGCACGCGCAGGAATCCCGCCGCCTGCTCGAAGGTTTTCGCACCCAGGCGCGGCACCTGCTTTAACGCTTCGCGGCTGGAGAATGCACCGTGTGCGTCGCGGTAGGCCACGATGTTTTCGGCGAGCGCGGCGGATAGCCCGGAAATGCGCGCCAGCAACGGCACCGAGGCCATGTTCACATCCACGCCCACGGCATTCACGCAGTCTTCCACCACGGCATCCAGGCTTTTGGCGAGTTTGAACTGGCTGACATCGTGCTGGTACTGGCCGACGCCAATGGATTTCGGATCGATTTTCACCAGCTCCGCCAACGGGTCCTGCAGACGCCGCGCGATGGACACTGCGCCGCGCAGGCTGACGTCGAGTTGCGGAAATTCGCGCGCGGCGAATTCCGATGCGGAATATACCGAGGCGCCCGCTTCCGATACCACGATTTTGCTGAGCTTGAGTTCGGGATGCTTGCCGATCAGTTCGACAGCCAGCTTGGCGGTCTCGCGCGAAGCGGTGCCGTTGCCGATACTGATTAATTGCGCGCCGTGCTTGTGTGCCAGCAGCGCCAGCGTATGCAACGCGCCGTCCCAGTCGTTGCGCGGCGCATGCGGATAAATGGTGGTGGTGTCGAGTAGCTTGCCGGTCGCGTCCACCACCGCTACCTTGACGCCGGTACGCAAGCCGGGATCGAGGCCGATGGTGGCGCGCGGACCGGCCGGTGCAGCCAGCAACAGGTCGTGCAGGTTGCGTGCGAACACACGGATGGCTTCTTCCTCGGCGCGCTCGCGCAAGCTGCCCAGCAAATCCAGTTCAAGATGCAGCGAGAGCTTCACGCGCCAGGTCCAGCGCACCGTATCGGCCAGCCATTTGTCGGCGCCGCGTCCCTGGCTGGCGATGCCAAAACGCCTGGCGATCATGCCTTCGCACGGATTGGAGGTGGCGGCCTCATCCAGGTCTTCAGGTAATTTCAGCGCCACTCGCAGCATGTCCTCGTTGCGTCCGCGGAACAACGCCAGCGCGCGATGCGGCGGCACCGCTTTCAGTGGTTCGCGATAATCGAAGTAATCGCGGAACTTCGCGCCTGCTTCCTCTTTGCCTTCCGCCACGCTGGATACCAATATGCCGTTTTCTTCGAGATGCGCGCGCAGTTGGCCCAGAAGCACGGCATCTTCGGCAAAGCGTTCCATCAGGATGTGGCGCGCACCTTCCAAGGCGGCCTTGGTGTCGGCGACGCCCTTATCGGCATCCACATAGCGAGCGGCTTCCGTTTCCGGCACCCGCGCGGGATCGTTCAACAGACACTCGGCGAGCGGCTCCAGCCCCGATTCTTTGGCAATCTGCGCTTTGGTACGGCGCTTCTGCTTGTAGGGCAGGTAAAGGTCTTCCAGCAATTGCTTGGTATCGGCGTGGGAAATTTGGTTTTGCAGTTCCGGCGTCAGCTTGCCCTGCTCGGTGATGCCGGCAAGGATGCTGCCGCGCCGCTCTTCCAGCTCGCGCAGATAGCCCAGGCGTTGCTCCAGATTGCGCATCTGGGTGTCATCCAGGCCACCGGTGGCTTCCTTGCGATAGCGTGAAATAAACGGCACTGTGGCGCCTTCATCGAGCAGGGCGATAGCGGCAGCAACCTGGTTGGGACGGGCATTGAGTTCGGCGGCGATACGGTGTTCGATGGAAGGCAGCATGTCGGGCAATGGCAAATGAAAGCCTGTAACTATGCAGAAAGCACGTCAGGCTGGCAAGGTATAATCACGAAACCTGTTTAGCCACAGAGGGCCCAATTAAAGGCAAAATGCAAAAGGCAAAAATGGAAAGGCAAAAATGGAAAGGCAAAAATCAAGCCCGGAGAAGCATCTTAAATTTTGCCTTTTGACTTTTCATTTTTACCTTTTGCCTTCTTATTCTCCTCGTGCCCTCTGTGGCAAAACGCTTTTCAAGACAATAGCCATGCCCACTACCGATACCCTCACCCGTTTCCTGTTTGAATCCGCCCCGGTGCGCGGCGAGCTGGTCAGCCTTGACGCCACCTGGCAGGAAGTGCTGAAGCACGCAGCTTACCCGCTGCCGCTGCAAACCCTGCTGGGCGAACTGATGGCCGCTGCCGCACTGCTGAGCGCAATCCTAAAATTCGACGGCAGCATGATTCTGCAAATGCATGGCAGCGGCGCGGTCAAGCTGGTGGTGGTGGAAGCCACTTCCGACCGTACCTTGCGCGCTACGGCCAAATGGGAAGGCGAAGTGCCGGCAGGCGGTTTCGATGTTGTGCTGGGTGAAGGCCGCTTCGTCATCACGCTCGACCAATCCGCCAGCGGCAAACAGAATTATCAGGGCATCGTGCCACTGACCGGCGCGAGCGTGGCCGAGGCACTGATGCACTATATGCAAAGTTCCGAACAGCTCGACACGCAAATCCACCTGGCCGCCAATAACCAGCGCGCCGCCGGCATGTTGATCCAGCGCCTGCCGGGGGTGGAAACCACCGATGCGGATGCCTGGAATCGCGCCGTGCATCTGGCCTCCACGCTCAAGCCGGAAGAGTTGCTGGGCCTTCCGGCCGATGTCATCCTGCAGCGCCTGTTTCATGAAGAAGATGTACGCGTGTTCGAAGCCGAACTGGTCAGCTTTCGCTGCACCTGCTCGCGCGAACGGGTGGGCGGGATGCTGAAAATGCTGGGCCGAGAAGAAGTGGAGGCAGCATTGGCCGAGCGCGGCGAGATTGAAGTACGCTGCGAATTCTGCAACCGCCAATACCGGTTTGATCCGGTGGACGCTGCACAGTTGTTTGTGGCGGTGCCGCCGGTGCCGGCGCCGCAAATCAAACATTGAGGTCAACAGTCATGCTCAAACCCCGTCGCGACTCCCATCACCGCCCGCGCAAGCAGCGCGCCAAAAAAGCCGGCCTGCCGCCCGGTTCGCTGGTGCATCTGGGTGAAGTGAAAATGGCAGCGCCGACGCTGTCGCTGATCGAATACGACGACGGCGGACTGGCGGAAGTGAAGTTTGCCGATACGGCAGCCTGGCAGGCCCATTCATCCCGGCACGCCACGCATTGGCTTAATCTGCATGGCTTGCACGACACCGCGCTGCTGCGCGAAATCGGCACGCGTTACGGGCTGCATCCGCTGGTGCTGGAAGACATTCTCAACACCGACCAGCGCCCCAAGGCCGAATCCTACGGCGAGTATCTGTATGTGGTGGCGCGCTATATAAGCTATGACGCCGACAGCCTGAATGTGAGTTCGGATCAGGTAAGCCTAGTATTGATGCGCAACGCAGTGCTGAGTTTTCAGGAACGTTCCAGCGGTACCTTCGAGCCGGTGCGTGAACGCCTGCGCAGCGAACGCGGACAGATACGCAAGCTGGGCGCTGACTATCTGGCTTACGCCCTGCTCGATGCAATTGTGGACCAGTATTTCATCGTGCTGGAACAGTTGAGCGAACGCACCGAAGAACTGGAAGACGCGCTGCTGGAAAAACCGACCCAGGAATCGCTGCAAACCCTGCACAAACTGCGCCGCGCTACGCATAACCTGCGCCGCGCGGTGTGGCCGCTGCGCGAAGTGCTGAATACGCTGATCCGCAACGAGGAAGGATTTTTCCAGCCCGGTACCGGCCTGTATTTGCGCGATGTCTACGACCATACCGTGCACATCGTCGAATCCATCGAAGCATTGCGCGACCTGCAGGCGGGAATGCTGGATGTTTACCTGTCCAGCCTGAGCAACCGCTTCAACGTCGAGCTGCGTGCATTGACGGTCATCACTACGCTGTTCATGCCGGCTGCGCTGGTGGCGGGGATTTTCGGCATGAACTTCAAGCATATGCCGTGGCTGGATCTGCCGCATGGCTTTGCGCTGGCGATGGGTCTGATGGGCAGCATCGCGCTGGTGATGGTGGCCATATTCTGGCGGCGCAATTGGCTGCGCTGAACGCGCTTTCCCTGCTTCACACGGTATTCGGCTACCCGGCGTTTCGCGGACGCCAGGCCGAAGTGGTCGAACAGGTGGCGAACGGCGGCGACGCACTGGTGCTGATGCCCACCGGCGGCGGCAAATCGCTGTGCTACCAGATTCCCGCGCTGCTGCGCGAAGGCACCGGCGTGGTGGTGTCGCCGCTGATTGCGCTGATGCACGACCAGGTGGCGGCGCTGCGCGAAGCCGGCGTACGCGCCGCCTACCTGAATTCCGCACTGTCGGCGCAGGAGGCCGCTGCAGTGGAGCAAAGCTTCCTGCGCGGTGAGTGGGATCTGCTCTATGTCGCGCCGGAACGGCTGGTCACGCCGCGTTTTCTGGATTTGCTCGGACGTGCAAAACTCGCGCTGTTCGCAATTGACGAGGCGCATTGCGTATCGCAATGGGGCCATGATTTCCGCCCGGAATACATCCAGCTGTCGCTGCTGCACGAGCGTTTTCCCGAGGTGCCGCGCATCGCGCTCACCGCCACCGCCGACGCGCAAACCCGCGCCGAGATTGTCACCCGCCTGCAACTGGAAGACGCGCGCCAGTTCGTCTCCAGCTTCGACCGCCCCAACATCCGCTACCAGATCGTGGAGAAAGCCGACCCGCGCAAGCAGCTGCTCGACTTTATCCAGGCCGAGCATCGCGGCGACGCAGGTATCGTGTATTGCCTGTCGCGCAAGAAGGTGGAAGAAACCGCAGCCTGGCTGGAAAAACAGGGGATCCGCTCCCTGCCCTACCACGCCGGCATGGACGTGCAGACCCGCCAGCGCAATCAGGATGCCTTTCTGCGTGAAGACGGCATCGTCATGGCCGCAACCATTGCGTTCGGCATGGGCATCGACAAGCCCGACGTGCGTTTCGTGGCGCATCTCGACCTGCCCAAAAGCATCGAAGGTTATTACCAGGAAACCGGCCGCGCCGGGCGTGACGGGCAACCCGCCGACGCGTGGATGACCTACGGCCTCACCGATGTGGTACAGCAGCGGCGCATGATCGAGTCCGGCGACGCCGACCCGCAGTTCAAGCGCGTCGGCCTGGCCAAGCTCGACGCCTTGCTGGCCATGTGCGAGGCCACCACCTGCCGCCGCGTACGCCTGCTCAACTATTTTGGCGAGGATGCCGAAGCATGCGGCAACTGCGATGTGTGCATCAGCCCGCCGGCCACCTGGGATGGCACCGTCGCCGCGCAAAAGGCATTGTCCGCCGTATACCGCACCGGCAGCCGCTTCGGTGCGGTGCACCTGATCGATGTGCTATGCGGCCACGCCACCGACAAGGTGCAACAATGGGGGCACGACAAACTCACGGTATTCGGCGTGGGTGCTGAAATGGACCAAAAAGGCTGGCGCGCAGTGTTTCGCCAGCTCGTCGCGCAAGGCTTGATGGGCGTGGATCACGACGCCTTCGGCGCACTTACCCTGACCGACAAAAGCCGCGCAGTGCTGAAAGGCCAGCAGCAGGTGTGGATGCGCCAGGAAATCGCCGGCAAAACCGCACGCAAATCGCGCCGCCCCATCGCCGCGCCGGAAAACCCGGTGGACGACGCGCTGTTCGAAAAACTGCGGGTGTGGCGCCAGGCCGCCGCACGCGAGCACAACGTCCCGGCCTATGTCATTTTTCACGACGCCACTTTGGCGCAGATTGCACAACTTCGCCCGGCCACGCTGGACCAACTGGGCAGCGTTTCCGGCGTCGGTGCGCGCAAGCTGGAGGCTTATGGCGCGAGCATACTGGAAGTGGTGAATGCGGCTGGGTAAGGCGGGATAAAGGCAAAAGGCAAAAATCAACAATCAAAAAGTGAAAATTCACGATTTCCCCGGATACTGATTTCCCATTTTTGCCTTTTGATTTTTGCCTTTTGCCTTGCCTTCTGCACATGGCCTTGCCTTCTGCACAGGCTTCTGCTGCGGCAGCTGGAACACCATTTTCTGGCGGGTATTCAGGGTTTTGTTAGCCATTTTATTCGGGCTCAAGCGTACGGCTTTTGTCCGGAAAAACCTGCAGGAATTTTTCCAGTTTCGGCGCTACCACAAACTGGCAATAGGGCTGCTGCGTGTGATTACGGAAATATTCCTGGTGGTACGCCTCGGCTGGATAAAAGGTCGTGACCGGACTGATTTCAGTGACAATCGGATTTTCCCAGGTCTGCCGCGCCGTCAAATCCGCCACCATTTTTTCTGCTGCAGCCTGTTGCTCGGGTGTGTGGTAAAAAATCGCCGAACGATACTGCGTGCCGCGGTCATTACCCTGACGATTCAACGTGGTCGGATCGTGTATGGTAAAAAATACTTCCAGCAGCGTTTCCAGCTTCAATTGCGCCGGGTCGAATGCAATCTGCACCACCTCCGCGTGGCCTGTTCTTCCTGTGCAAATATCCTCATAGCTGGGATTATCGAGATGACCGCCCATATAACCGGAAGTCACCTTGTGCACCCCCTGCAGGCGCTCATATACCGCCTCAAGACACCAGAAACAGCCGCCAGCAAGCGTGATGGCGGACAAAGCAGGCGCAGCAGATGGATTGGACGTCATGGCGCTTCCTTTTTTGGTGGTGCAGAATACAAAGAGTACGAATTTAAACTTCCCAAGCAGAAAATGAAAGCATGAATAATGTACTTCCAGACACTGATGATAAAGATATGCTGATCCATGCTCAATGAACCCATTTTCCTGTTCGGTATGGCAGGGCCGTCACCACACGACAATCCACGCACGCTAAGCTGGAAAGCGCGGCTGCACTGGCCGATGTTCTTCATCACCCTGCTCACCATCCCGGCCTTTTATCTGGAACTTGCCGCGCCCACGCCGGCAATCGGCAATGCCGGGCGGGCTTTGTACGGCATCGTCGCGCTCGCCTATGCGGCGCACCTGATCATGATGCTCGCACTCAGCCATGCACGCACGGTCTATCTGCGCCGCAACTGGGTGGATGTGCTGGTGATGCTGGGGGTCGCGCTGAGTCAGGTTGCCGGTTCGCTGGGCGCCTGGTCGGGTGTGGAGTGGGTGCTGCGCATGACGCTTGCCGCGTTGGTGCTGCTGCGCCTGATGGGATATCTGCGCGGCCTGTTTACCCTGAAAGGGGTGATACCGATTGTGTTTATCGGTATTGCCACGCTGATGATGTCAGGCGCGGGGTTTTACTGGCTGGAACCCGGTATTCACAGCTACGCCGACGGCTTGTGGCTGGCTTTTACCACCGGCGCCACCGTGGGATATGGCGACGTCGTGCCGCGGACAGCCGCCGGCAAGGTGTTCGCCGTGTTCGTGGTGTTGCTGGGCTATGCGATATTTTCTCTGGTGACGGCAAGTATCGCTGCATTCTTCATGGGTGAAGATGAACGGCAGTTGCGCCGCGAGATGCACCATGATGTCCGGGAACTGCGTGGAGAAATCGAAGCACTGCGCGCGGAATTGCGCGCCAGTGAAACCGGGCGGAAGTCGGCGCCGTGAACAAAATAAGGTGCTCATAAAAAAGCCGGCTAGACAGCCGGCTTTCCCAGGCATCCGAAGCGCTACTCACTTCTTCATTGCATCCTTGGCGCCAGCGACCGCACCTTTGGCCGCACCTTCAACGACTTCTGCAGCGTTTTTGGCAGCATCCCTGGTTGCATCCACCGCATGGCCCGCAGCATCCGCGGCTTTGTCGGCCGCCGCCCTGGCATCCGTGGCGGCAGCATTGGCAGCGTCTGTGGTCGGTGTGGGCGGCTCGTTTTTCTTGCTGCAGGCGGTCAGGGCCAGGACCATCACCGCGGCAATTAACAGGGAACGGCTCATCATCATCTCCAGTACGTAATTTTAACCATGAAAAATTCTGCTCGCATTTTCCCTCCATGGAAAGGCGAACGGACCAACGAAACAACTCGCCGGTTCATGAATTATACTCATGCTTTCCATGAGATCCGGTATAGGTGCCGGTTTTTTCTACACATTTTCCATGCCGTGGCATGATAAAATGTGCGACTCGATTGTCCACAGGATGCCTACCGATGTTTAACCCTCAGCACACACTTGCCCAAACCGACCCCGATCTCTGGAAAGCCATGGAGGCGGAACGCGGCCGCCAGGAAGACCACATCGAGCTGATTGCCTCGGAAAACTACACCAGTCCGGCGGTGATGGAGGCCCAGGGCTCGGTGCTGACCAACAAATACGCGGAAGGCTACCCCGGCAAGCGCTACTACGGCGGCTGCGAATACGTGGATATCGCCGAGCAGCTGGCAATTGACCGGATCAAGAAATTATTCGGTGCAGAGGCCGCCAACGTGCAGCCGAATTCAGGCTCGCAAGCCAATCAGGCGGTATTCCTGGCCTTCCTCAAGCCGGGCGACACCATCATGGGCATGAGCCTGGCCGAAGGCGGCCACCTCACCCACGGCATGGCGCTCAACATGTCGGGCAAGTGGTTCAACGTGGTGGCCTACGGCCTGAACAAAAAAGAAGAAATCGATTATCCGCGCATGGAGGCGCTTGCGCGCGAGCACAAGCCCAAGCTCATCATCGCCGGCGCCTCGGCCTATTCCCTGCATATCGACTTCGAGCGCTTTGCCAAAATAGCCAGGGAAATCGGTGCGATTTTCATGGTGGATATGGCGCACTATGCCGGATTGATTGCGGCGGGCGTGTATCCCAACCCGGTGCCGCACGCGGATGTGGTGACCTCCACCACGCACAAGACGCTGCGCGGTCCGCGCGGCGGCATTATCCTGATGAAAGCCGAACACGAAAAGGCGATCAATTCCGCCATTTTCCCGGGCTTGCAGGGCGGCCCGCTGATGCATGTGATCGCCGGCAAAGCGGTGGCATTCAAGGAAGCCATGGGCAAGGACTTCAAGTTGTATCAGGAGCAGGTGGTCGACAATGCGCGCGTAATGGCGAAGGTGCTGCAGGAACGCGGCCTGCGCATTGTTTCCGGCCGTACCGATTCGCACCTGTTTCTGGTCGACCTGCAACCCAAGAACCTCACCGGCAAGGAGGCAGAAGCCATTCTCGGGCGGGCGCACATCACGGTCAACAAAAACGCCATTCCCAACGATCCGCAAAAACCCTTCGTCACTTCCGGCATCCGCATCGGCACGCCGGCGATGACCACACGCGGTTTCAAGGAGCTGGAAGCCGAGCAGCTTGCGCATCTGATCGCCGACGTGCTCGATGCGCCGGCTGACGAAGCCGTCATTACGCGTGTGGCCTCTGCCGCGCAAGCCTTGTGCAAGAAATATCCGGTATATGGATGAACTGCTGGCGGGTAGCCAAACCTGGCTGCACGCCGCTGACCATTGCCTGACCGTTACTAGACAGCCCTCATGAAATGTCCGTTCTGCAGCGCGTTCGACTCCCAGGTCGTGGATTCGCGCCTCTCCGAAGCCGGCGATTCGATTCGCCGGCGGCGCCGCTGCACGTCTTGCGACAAGCGCTTTACCACCTACGAAACCATAGAGCTGCGCCTGCCGCAGGTGGTCAAAAGCAACGGCGTGCGTCAGGAATTCAGCCAGGAAAAACTGCGCGAGGGCTTTCGCCGCGCGCTGCACAAGCGCCCGGTGCCAACCGAATATGTGGATGCGGCGATTGATCGCATTGTCAAACAAGTGCTGTCGCTGGGCGAGCGTGAACTGCCTGCGCGCCAGATTGGCGGGATGGTGATGAACGAATTGAAACGCCTGGACAAGATCGCCTACATCCGCTTTGCTTCGGTATACAAAAGCTTCCAGGATGTGGACGATTTCCGCGACGTGCTCAAAGACTTCGACAAATAAACCGTGTTTTCGCAGACCGATTACATCCACATGGCACACGCGCTGCAGCTTGCTGAGCGCGGCCTGTACACCACCAGTCCGAATCCGCGCGTGGGCTGCGTCATTGTCAGGGATGGCGCCATGGTCGGCAGCGGCTGGCACCAGCAGGCCGGGCAGCCGCATGCCGAAATCCACGCGTTGCGCGAGGCCGGCGACGCGGCGCGCGGTGCCACGGTCTATGTCACGTTAGAACCGTGCAGCCATCATGGCCGCACCCCGCCGTGTGCCGAGGCGTTGATCGCCGCAGGCGTCGCACGCGTCGTAGTCGCCATGCAGGACCCCAATCCGCAGGTGTCGGGCAGCGGCATGGCGCTGCTGCAGAAGGCCGGGATAGCGACCGCCTGCGGTCTGCTCGAAGTGCAGGCACGTGAACTCAATGCGGGCTTTATCAAACGCATGGTCATGGGGCATCCCTGGTTGCGCATCAAGACCGCCAGCTCGCTGGATGGCAAAACGGCGTTATCCGGCGGCGTCAGCAAATGGATTACCGGCGCGCCGGCACGCCACGACGTGCACCGGCTGCGCGCGCGTTCATGCGCCATTCTGACCGGTATCGGCACAGTGCTGGCGGATGACCCGGCGCTGAATGTGCGCGATGTTGAAACCACGCGTCAGCCGCTCAAGGTCATCGTCGATTCGCGTCTGCAAACCCCGGTGACGGCGAATATACTGAATGGCGCCCCGACCCTGATTGCCTGTGCCGAACCGGACGGCCGGCGTATTGCCGCGCTGGAAGCCGCCGGCGCAGAAATCCGCTGCCTGCCGGGTGCTGCAGGACAGGTTGACCTGGGTGCACTGTTGTCCATACTGGCGCAGCGCGGGATCAATGAAGTGATGACCGAAGCCGGCGCCACACTCAATGGCGCGCTGATTGCGGCGGGATTTGTGGACGAATGGGTGATGTATATCGCCCCGCTATTGCTGGGCGACACGGCGCGCGGCCTGTTTGCGCTGCCCGAGCCGGCGCAGATGGAGGAACGCCGCAAACTGGTACTGCGCGACATGCGGCTGGTCGGTACAGACATGCGCATCACTGCACAATTTGAGATTAACGAGGCTTAGGATGTTTACAGGCATTATTCAGGCAGTCGGCAAGGTCGCGGCAGTGCAAGCCGGAAACGCCGATGCGCGTCTGCTGATCGACGCCGCCGATCTGGACTTGAGCGATGTGGCGCCGGGTGATTCCATTGCCTGCAATGGCGTGTGCCTGACCGTCGTAGCGCTGGATGCAGCGAGCTTCTCGGTAGACGTATCGGCAGAGACTTTCCGCTGCACGGTGGGTTTTCCCGAACACAGCCTGGTCAATCTGGAAAAGGCGCTGCGCCTGGCCGATCGTCTGGGCGGTCACCTGGTATCCGGCCACGTCGACGGCGTCGCCGAAGTGCTGCGCTTCGACCCGGTGGGCGACTGCTTCGAGCTGCTTATTCGCGCGCCCGCCGAACTGGCAAAATTCATCGTCACCAAAGGCTCGGTCACCATCAACGGCGTCAGCCTCACCGTCAATCGCGTAGACGGTGACCGCTTCAGCATCAACCTTATTCCGCATACGCTGGAACATACCAATCTGCACGCGCTCCAACCTGCCAGCCGGGTCAATCTGGAAGTGGACATGATGGCGCGCTACGCCGAACGCATCATTAATTATCGAGATCAAACATGAGCCTGAGCCCTATCGAAGACATCATCGCCGACCTGAAAGCCGGAAAAATGGTCGTACTGGTGGACGAGGAAGACCGCGAGAACGAGGGCGATCTGGTGATGGCAGCCGAATTTGCCACCCCTGAAGCAGTCAACTTCATGGCCACGCACGGACGCGGCCTGGTCTGCCTGACGCTGACCGACGAACGCTGCAAGCAACTGGGATTGCGCCAGATGGTGGCTGACAACCAGACGCCTTACAGCACCGCGTTCACGGTCTCCATCGAAGCCGCCACCGGCGTGACGACGGGCATTTCCGCCGCCGACCGGGCGCTCACCATCCTGGCCGCCGTCGCCAAACACGCCAAGGCTACCGACATCATCCAGCCAGGCCATATTTTTCCGTTGCGCGCGCAACCCGGCGGCGTGCTGATTCGCGCCGGCCACACCGAGGCGGGCTGCGATCTGGCTGGACTGGCCGGACTGGAACCCGCCGCTGTAATTTGCGAAATCCTCAAGGATGACGGCACCATGGCGCGCCTGCCGGACTTGCTGGAATATGCCAAAGTCCACGGGCTGAAAATCGGCGCCATCGTCGATCTGATCCACTATCGCAGCCAGAATGAAAGCCTGGTGGAACGTGCAGGCAGCCGCACCATCGAGACGGTTTACGGCGAATTCCAACTCATCGCCTACCGCGAAAAAATTTCCGGTGCCGCACACCTGGCCCTGGTCAAAGGCAAAATCGATGCCGCCAGCGAGACGCTGGTACGTGTCCACGAGCCGGTATCGGTGATAGATGTACTCGAAGTCGGCAGCCGCACCCACGCCTACAGCGTCAATCAGGCACTGGCAAAAATTGCTGCGGTGGGTAAAGGCGTTGTCGTCCTGCTGCACCGCCCGGAGAGCGCAGCAGAATTGCTCACCCGCGCCCTGCCTGAAGCCGATGTCAAGCTTCCGCAAAAATGGGACGCACGCAATTACGGCATTGGTGCGCAGATATTGAAAGACATCGGCGTGGGCAAAATGCGTCTGCTGGCTACCCAGCGCAAAATGCCGTCGCTGGCGGGTTTCGACCTGGAAGTGACCGGCTACGACGAGAACGCTTAAACCCAACCCCATTGCATAGGCAATACACGCAACCCAAACAGGATTTTCAGGAGAAATAAATCATGGCAAGCTACGACAATATTCCCGAACTGGAACCCAATCTCGACGGCGGTGCTTTGCACATCGGCATCGTCATGAGCCGCTTCAACATGGACATTTGCGAGGGGCTGCTGGCGGCCTGCAGCGCGGCACTGATCAAGCATGGCGTGAAAACCGGCAACATGCTGCTTGCCACCGTACCTGGCGCGCTGGAAATCCCGCTGGCGCTGCGCAAAATGGCCATGAGCGGAAAATTCGACGCGCTGGTGGCGTTAGGCGCCGTGGTGCGCGGCGACACTTATCATTTCGAAGTGGTTTCCAATGAAATGGCCAACGGTATCGCACGCATCCAGCTCGATACCGGCGTACCGATCGCCAACGGCGTGCTGACCACCGATACCGATCACCAGGCCACCTCGCGCATGTCGGTAAAAGGCGCCGAAGCAGGCGAATGCGCGATCGAAATGGCCAACCTGCTCAAACAGCTATGAGCGGCAACCGCCGCAAGGCCCGCGAATTCGCCGTGCAGGGCGTGTATCAGTGGCTGCTCAACCATCAGCCGACCGCAGACATCGTCAAACAGCTGCGCGACGATCCGGCGTACCGTAACATCGACGAACAGATGTTCCTGGCGCTATTGAATGGTGTGATTGACGAGGCCCCGGCGCTGGACTTGCGACTCGCTGCCTACCTGGACCGCAAGCCCGCGGAACTGAGCCCGGTGGAACATGCCGTTCTGCTGCTGGGCGCACAGGAGCTGTTGCATCATCTGGAAGTACCGTATCGCGTTGTCATCAACGAAGCAGTCGAACTCGCCAAGATATTTGGCGGCACCGATGGTCACAAATACGTCAACGGCGTGATGGATAAACTGGCTGCCGAGGCGCGTAGCGTGGAAGTGAGTGCGCCACGCCGCAAGCCCTGATACCGGGTGCGTTTCATGCCTTCCGAATTCGATCTGATCCAGCGCCATTTCAGTCGTACCGCCCCGAATGCGGTGCTGGGCGTGGGCGACGATTGCGCATTGCTGCAGCCCGGCGCGGGGATGCAACTGGCCGTATCCACCGATACGCTGGTTGCTGATGTGCATTTTTTTGCCGATGCCGATCCGCAAAAACTTGGCTGGAAATGTCTCGCCGTCAATCTTTCCGATCTGGCTGCAATGGGCGCGACGCCGCGTTGGGCAACACTCGCCCTGACGTTGCCGGAAGTTGACGATGACTGGCTGGCTGCATTTGCCTCCGGGCTATATGGCTGTGCCGATCAATTTGGCGTGAGCCTGGTGGGCGGAGACACCACGCAGGGTGCATTGAGCCTCACCCTCACCATCATCGGCGAAGTGCCGCCCAACCAGGCACTGCGCCGCGACGGCGCCCGCCCGGGCGATGAAATCTGGGTATCCGGTACGCTGGGAGACGCCGCGCTGGCACTGGCGGCGTTACAAGGCCGGGTCACTCTGACCGACGCCGATCTGGCCACTCTGGCTGCACGCCTGCATGCGCCTGCGCCGCGTATCGATCTGGGACTGGCATTACGCGGACTGGCGAGCAGCGCGATTGATGTGTCGGACGGCCTGCTGGCTGATCTGGGGCATATTTTGTCGCGCTCCGGTGTGGGTGCCGTGGTTGAATACGCGCACCTGCCCTTGGGTGAAATCTTGCATGACTACACCGCGCACCCGGCATTTGATGACTGCGTACTGAGCGGTGGCGACGACTACGAACTGTGTTTTACCGCCCCCGCCGCACACCATCAGGCGCTCGACCAAATCGCCGCTCGCCTCAGCCTGCGCCTGACAGCCATCGGCAGCATTCTCGCCGAGCCCGGCCTGACCGTGCGCGATGCGCAAGGACAGCCGCTGGACATTCGCCGTACCGGTTATGACCACTTTGCCGCCTGACTGGCGTTTCGTTACCCGCCACCCGGCCCATTTTCTGGCTTTCGGTCTGGGCAGCGGACTCGCTCACAAGGCGCCGGGCACGTTTGGCACGCTGGCAGCACTGCCGCTGTACTATGCAATCGCCTGGTTTGCCACGCCGGCCGAGTTGTACCTCATCATCGCCAGCGCAGCAGTCGGCGGCATCTGGATTTGCGGCAAAACCGGGCGCGATCTGGGCGTGGCGGATTATGGCGGCATCGTCTGGGATGAGATCGTCGCATTCTGGATCGTGCTCGCAGCCACCCCGCAAACGCCGCTATGGGTCGCCGCCGCCTTTGGCCTGTTCCGCCTGTTCGATATCTGGAAGCCGTTTCCGATCAACTGGTTCGATGCACACCTGAAAAACGGCTTCGGCGTCATGTTCGACGACTTGCTGGCGGCAGGCTACACTTTACTGGTACTGTTCCTCGCGCAAAAATTTCTGCCATGAGACCGACCGACGCAGAACTCTATCAACTGGCCGAACAAACCGGCCAGGCCCTCAGCCGGCGCGGCATCATGCTCGCCAGCGCCGAGTCCTGCACGGGCGGCTGGGTCGGCATGCTGGTCACTGCTGTGCCGGGCAGCTCGGCATGGTATGAGCGCGGCTTCATCACCTACACCAACGCCGCCAAGCACGACATGCTGGGGGTGCAAAACGCCACGCTGGAGACATTTGGCGCAGTATCCGAACCCACCGTGCTGGAAATGGCGCAGGGTGCGCTCACCCACAGCCGCGCGCACATTGCTGTGGCCATCTCCGGCATCGCCGGGCCGGGCGGCGGCACCCCGAAAAAACCGGTCGGCACCGTGTGCATCGCCTGGGCAATGCAGGACGGTACCCGCCTCACCACGACCTGCAAGCTTTCCGGCGACCGCGAAGAAATTCGCGCGCGTGCCGTGGCTGCCGCGTTGCGCGGCGTGATCGAGTTGCTGGACTAGACAAAAACCATTTGCCACGGAGGACGCAGAGTACACAGAGAAAGCCGGACCAAACCAGTGCGTACTAAGGGTTGGTGGTTCGATTTGATTTTCTCTGTGTACTCTGTGATCTCTGTGGCTAACGGGTACTGACGGTTTATGCCATAATCCCGGACTAAATTTGAGGAAAAAACACATGGACGAAAACAGAAGCAAAGCCCTCGCCGCGGCCCTGGCGCAAATCGAAAAAAGCTTCGGCAAAGGCTCCATCATGCGCCTAGGCGATGGCGAAGTCGTACGCGATATTCAGGTGGTATCCACCGGTTCGCTTGGTCTGGATATTGCGCTGGGCGTCGGCGGTTTGCCGCGCGGTCGTGTCGTTGAAATCTTCGGGCCGGAATCCTCAGGCAAAACCACCCTCACCCTGCAGGTGATCGCCGAAATGCAGAAACTGGGCGGCACCGCAGCGTTCATCGATGCCGAGCACGCCCTCGACCCGCAATACGCGCAAAAGCTCGGCGTGAATGTCTCCGACCTGCTCATCTCGCAGCCCGATACCGGCGAGCAGGCGCTGGAAATCGCCGACATGCTGGTGCGCTCCGGTTCGGTGGACGTGGTGGTGATCGACTCGGTCGCGGCGTTGACTCCCAAGGCCGAAATCGAGGGCGAAATGGGCGACTCGCATATGGGTCTGCAAGCCCGCCTGATGAGCCAGGCGCTGCGCAAACTCACCGGCAACATCAAGCGCACCAATACCCTGGTGATCTTCATCAACCAGATCCGCATGAAAATCGGCGTCATGTTCGGCAACCCGGAGACCACCACTGGCGGCAACGCACTCAAGTTCTACGCCTCGGTGCGCCTCGACATCCGCCGCACCGGCGCGATCAAGAAGGGCGATGAAGTGATCGGCAGCGAAACCCGCGTCAAGGTGGTCAAGAACAAGGTCGCACCGCCGTTCAAGCAGGCTGAATTCGATATCCTTTACGGCGAAGGCATCTCGCGCGAGGGGGAAATCATCGAACTCGGCGTGGAACACAAGCTGGTGGAAAAATCCGGTGCCTGGTATGCCTATAACGGCGAAAAAATCGGCCAGGGCAAAGACAATGCACGCGAATACCTGCGCGAGCATCCTGAAATCGCCCACGAGATTGAAAATAAAGTGCGCGCAGCCATCGGGATCGTGCCGATGGCTGCTACGGCAGAAGCCGCTGAGTAATTAACAGTACGAACCTGGAAAAGCTTTACCCACCAGGGAAAATAAAGGCGAGAGGCAAAAAATATAGCCCGGCAATGGTCTTAAATTTTGCCTTTTGACTTTCCATTTTTGCCTTTTGCCTTCATTGTTTCTTGCTTGGTAACAATGCCCAAGCCTCCGGAAAAATCCCTGCGCGCCCGCGCACTCGATGCGCTCTCCCGGCGCGAACATTCGCGCATGGAACTGATGCGCAAGCTCGCTCCGCACACCGACAACCCGGATGACCTCACTACCCTGCTCGACGATCTGCAAACGCGCGGCTGGCTGTCCGACGCACGTTTCGCGGAACAGGTGGTCAATGCCAGACAAAGCCGCTACGGCAGCCGCAAACTTGCCTTCGAATTACGCGAAAAAGGCGTAGACGAAGACCTCATCAATGCCGCCCTGGTCAGCCTGCACGACACCGAACTGGAACGCGCCCGCGCCGTCTGGGAGCGAAAATTCGGGCAAGTCCCCGCCAGCGCGCAGGAAAAAGCCAAGCAGGTACGCTTCCTGCAGAGCCGGGGGTTTGGATGGGATGTCATCCGAAAAATCCTGGGCAACATCGAATAGCAGCCGGAATCCGGCCTCCACAGCCTTCGTAACCGGGCGGACATGTGAATTTTTTTATCATAATGTGCGCAAACAGACATACGCCTGTAACCAAATCCGGGAAAATGGTGTCCTAACAATAAATCGTCGTTTTGATGAGTGTGCATCGGTTTATCCATCTGTTTCTTGCCCCTTCAAGACGCGATCGTGTTCCAAAGCCATCCTGGAGCCGGGTTTGGAGGAAATCACCTGTCATGGCGACGGCTCATGGATAAACTGTAAAGTCACCAGGGTACGCTCAACGCATGCATATCGCCGACGTCACCATGTTTTACACGCCAGCCAGTGGCGGCGTACGGACCTATCTCGAAGCCAAGCATCGCGGGTTGGCAGGGTACGTCCA
Source organism: Sulfuriferula sp. GW1 (assembly GCF_047300855.1). Lineage (GTDB taxonomy): Bacteria > Pseudomonadota > Gammaproteobacteria > Burkholderiales > Sulfuriferulaceae > Sulfuriferula. The sequence goes on along the minus strand of NZ_CP170197.1, from coordinate 689,716 downwards.
ACACAGCCTGGTAGTGCCGGGGCCGCAACGCTCTCACAATGGATACATCCATAACGTCGCAGCGCCGCGGATCCCGTTTGGTCATGGCTACCGGTTTCCGTTACGGACAAAAAACTGGGTGGACACCCTGACCCGGCTTCGCCCTGACCTCATCGAAGCAGGCGATCCGTACGTCACGGCATGGGCTTGCCTGGAAGCCGGACAACGTCTGGAGGTACCGGTGGTCGGCTTCTATCACTCTGACTTGCCGCGCCTGGTGAACTCGCGCGTCGGGCACTGGACTGATCCGGTACTGGATAACTATATATCCAGGCTTTACAGCCGGTTTGACCTCGTTCTGGCACCCAGCCAGGTCATGGCCGAGAAACTGCTCCGGCTGGGCGTGGAAAAAGTAAGGCTGCAGCCTCTGGGCGTGGACACCACGCAATTTCATCCTCGCCATCAGTACTTGCCTTTCAAGCAGACGCTGGGCATTTCCGATGATGTTTACCTGCTTATCTTTGTCGGACGCGCCGCGCGCGAAAAAAACATTCCCCTGCTGCTCCAGACCATGAAACTGCTGGGCAAAAATTATCATTTGTTATTGGTTGGGCCGGGCATGCCGCGCGCGGTGCCGGAGAATGTCAGTGTGATTCATGAATATGTCCCGGCCGATCGGATCGCCCGCTATCTCGCCAGCAGCGATGCACTGATTCATGCCGGCGATAATGAAACTTTCGGCCTGGTAGTGCTTGAGGCAATGGCGAGCGGGATTCCCGTCATCGCCACCCGCAAGGGCGCAGTTGCCGAACTGGTCGTGCCCGGTTGCGGCCTGCTGGCCGAAACGGTAAGCGCGCCAGCACTGGCGGAAGCTGCACGCAGCCTGTTTGCCAACGGCTATCATGGCATGGGACGCCTGGCGCGGAAACGTATCGAACAGTTTTATGACTGGGACCGGATACTGGTTCAGATGCTGAGGCAGTATCGTAAATTAATCGGTTATACAGAGCGAAAGGTAGAGGAAAGCCGTCGTGCCTGATCAAGCTGCCAGCCTTGCCATGACCGTCGTCCTGCATGACGTGACGCCGGAAAGCTGGCCTGTTTATCAGGACTTCATCCACGCAGTGGATGCCTTGGGACGTGTCCCTTTGACCTTGCTGGTGGTGCCCGACTTCCACCACCAGTTCCACCTCGACCGTTTCCCGGATTTCAGGAACGCCATCGAGCAGCGCATTGACCGTGGCGATGAAGTCGTGCTGCATGGTTACTACCATCATGACGACAGCCCGTTGCAGCCCAACCCGGTGAATTGGTTCATGCGCCGTATCTATACTCATGAAGGCGAGTTCTACAGCCTGGATGAGAGGCATGCCCGGCAACGTCTGGAACAGGGGCTGGAACTGTTTCAGCGCTATCGCTGGCCGGTGGCCGGTTTCGTCGCGCCTGCGTGGCTGATGAGCCAGGGAACGCAAGCCGCCCTGCGCGGCTTGCCGTTGCGCTATACCAGCAATTTGGCCGGGCTCATCCGTCTGCCGGACTGGCAGCGTCTGGACACGCCTACGCTGGTGTGGAGTTCGCGTAGCGCCTGGCGGCGCAGGGCTTCGCGTCACTGGAACCAGTTCCGTCTGAGGCAGAGCCTATCCACCCCGCTGTTAAGGCTCGGGTTGCATCCCATCGATATGCGTTACCGCGAAGCCGTGCAGTTCTGGCTGGAAACACTGGAGGCACTGTTGCCCACACGCACTGCGCTAACCAAGGCGCAATGGGTGAATCGCTGCGTATGAGGCGGTCCCTCTGGCTTATCGGGTTTGGTTTGATTCTGGGCCTGAGTATCCCGCTGCTGTACGGAGGCAGCGGCCTGTTTCAGCGCCTGAGCAGCTTTCCGTTATCTCTGCTCGGCGTGGTGCTGGCGATGATTTTTGTCGGCTGGAATTTCAATGCCGGGCGTTTGCGCCTGATGCTCTCCGGCATCGGCCAACCTATGACTCAAAAACGTGCACTCGCCACCGTCATGGCCACCGAATTCGCCATTTGCGCCACCCCGGCGGGCAGCGGCGGCCCCCTCACCTACATCTTCCTGCTGCGCCGCCATGGTGTATCCGGCACCAGCGCCGCAGCCCTGTATGCGCTGGATATCCTGATGGACATCCTGTTCTTTACCACCGCGGTGTTAGTCATCGCGCTCACCCTGTTCATCCACCCGCAACAGTTACAGGTGGGCTGGCAGCTCGCCCTGCTGGCCGCATTACTGTTGGGCGCCATGGTATTGGCATGGCTGGCGGCAAGACACTACCGCTCCACCTTGATGTGGGCAAGCCAAGGTTTGCGAAAATGGCACGTATCTCCTGCCAGGAGAAGACGCGTGTTGCGCACCTTATTACGCTTCCGCCATGGCTTGCGCCTCACCCTGGGAATGTCGCGCGGACGCCTGTTCGCCATCTACCTGCTGTGCGTCGGCCACTGGCTGATGCGCTATAGCATTCTGTATGTGCTGATCGCCGGCATGGGCCGCCATATCTCCTGGGCCTACAGCTTCCTCATCCAGATGCTGGCGCTGACTGCCGGCCAGTTCACTATGCTGCCCGGCGGCAGCGGCGGGGTAGAGCTGAGCTTCACCGCGCTGCTTGCGCCGGTGCTCGATCACGCCACCCTGGGCGCAGTCCTGCTGATGTGGCGTTTCACCACCTACTACTGGTACCTGATCGCGGGCGCACCGGTCTTTGCCCTGTTCGCAGGCAAGGCGCTGTGGCAACATCTGGGAAATGGTGCCGCGAAACAAGCCGTGGCGGCTCAGGCAACATCGACACCATCCTGAGTAAGGCCTATAGGCCTTGCTATTCATCTATATTGCTTGCTGGCAAAATGCACAATGTGTCCTATCGCTCCATGCCCGCTCCCTGGATATCCCGTCGTGAAAAACCCGTATCCTGGCGCGAATACGCTCGAGCAATTTGGGTGAATCCTGAGTAACGACCGGCGTTTTCATGCGTAGGATTTTGGGTTGTCGTAACAATTTATTGATGGGGACTAATATGAAAATGAATGCCTTATTAGTATCGTTAGCTTTGCTCGCCACTCAACCAGCGATTGCCGGAATGTGCCCGGATGGGACGCATGTTTCGGGGAATGATTGCACGATGACTCCTGATGGTTCTTACGTGGGTGGAAACAAAGTCACTATGGCACCCGATGGCTCTTACGTCGGCGGTGGCAAGATAACCATGGCACCCGATGGATCCTACGTAGGCGGTAGTAAATCGACTATGTGTCCGGATGGAACATTCGTTGGGGGCACCCGATGTGTAATGCAGCCCGATGGTTCTTACACAGGCGGGTAGATACTCGGGCGTCCGGACCAGAGCGGGGATATCCATTGTGTTGAGAAAATCCGAACGGTAAAGAACGGATGGCAAAAGTTTTGACTCGATCACTTTCCAGGCGAGGGCATAGATGTATCCAGGATTGATTTTGTACGCAAGATTCAGCTGTTCCGGTGCTATCGGGTTTGTAGCAGGCTACGATGTTTGCCGGACTGAATTGCTGACGTGAAACAACGCTTACGCGACCAGATACGCGGCCTCGACCCGGTGCGCGATCATCAGCGTATTGTCTATCTGGACGTGTGTTTCGAGTTTCCTTTCGACACGACCCGCGCGCTGGAATTCGCTTTGTTCCGCACTTATTGCGTACCGGGCATTTCCGCTTTGCTGGATCGTAGTGGCGAATTCGGACGCTGCCCGCAGAAGCGCTACGACGACACCGATCTCATCATCAGTGAAATGATGGAATGGGGCTATGACAGCGCACGCGGAAGTGCGGCGCTGGCGCGCATGAACCGGATTCACAGCCATTTCAGGATTGCCAACGAGGATTTCCTATACGTATTGTCCACCTTCGTGTTCGAGCCGATACGCTGGAACGCGCGTTTCGGCTGGCGCACGATGTGTGAACAGGAGCGTCTTGCGTTGTTTTATTTCTGGCGCGAAGTGGGTACGCGTATGGGGATACGGGAGATACCGGAAAGCTGTGCGGCATTCGAACGCTACAACGTGGAATATGAACGCACGCATTTCATGTTTGCGGAGAGCAACCGCCGCATCGGTTCCGCCACGCGCGAACTGTTCGCCAGCTGGTTTCCCGCACTGTTACGGCCCGCTGTAAGACACGTCATTTATGCGTTGCTGGATGAGCCGGTGCGCCACGCCTTCGATTTTCCTAAGCCGCTGCCTGGGCTGCGTGCGACTGTTGTCGGTGCGCTCAGGTTGCGCGCGCTGGCGCTGCGTTTCATGCCGGCGCGGCGTCAACCACGGCTGCGCACGCAGATGACGCACCCCAGTTATCCTGCGGGTTATCGGCTGGAACAAATCGGCCCGCCGTATATGACGCAAGCCGAATCGCCTCCGAGTGACCCACAGGCATGAAATGCTGCCGGATTTTTCACGAGTAGTAGCGGCGCTCCGAGAGCTGACGTAACCGGCCCATTTGTTATTTAAAGCGTCTGCCTCCAATGGAATCTGCCCTCCCGCAGTCTGCAACCATGCGTCTGATTGAACCCCGGACGAAAGCATCTGCAGATGCGGACAGGACCAGACTCCGAGGTATTCATAGAGGAAAGCAATTATGATTGTGCGTGATCGCCCATCCGGGCTGCGTCTGTTTTTCGTTCTGAAAGGATCGATTTTATCGAGGATATGGAAAGTCTTGCTGGTGAATACAGCGGTTGCCATTGTGGTGGCGATCGCACATGGCTCGCTGTTCAACTACAAGATCATCGTGACCGCAATTCCGTTTACCTTGATCGGTCTGCCCCTGGCAATCTTTCTGGGCTTTCGCAATAACGCCGCTTATGACAGATATTGGGAAGGCAGGAAGCTATGGGGCCAACTGGTATCGGACACCCAGAATTTATCCAGGCAATGCCAGAATCTGATCCAGCAACCAGCGCCCGCTAGTGCCAGCCTGGGATTAACCGATATACGCGTAAGGATGATTTATCGGGCTATCGCTTATGCGCATTCGCTCCGGGATCGGCTGCGCAACGCCAGGGAAGCGCGCGATTTGACCGGCCTGCTTCAGGAGGAAGAGCGCAGACAGTTGGGGCAGTCTGCGAATGGTCCGAATTTCCTGATGTTCCGGATGGGCGCAGACCTGGGTCAATGCGTCAGGGAAGGTCGAATCGACGCGTGTCTGGCTGCTTCCATCGACGCTACCCTATCCTCCATGGTGGTAGTGAATGCCGGTTGCGAGCGCATTAAAAATACGCCAATCCCGTTTTCCTACACCCTGCTCTTGCATCGCACCGCCTATCTTTATTGTTTCCTCCTTCCTTTTGGCCTGGTCGACTCCATCGGGTTCATGACGCCATTCGTAGCGGCGATCGTCGCCTATACCTTTTTCGGCCTCGATGCACTGGGTGACGAGATAGAGGAACCCTTTGGCCTGAGCGAAAACGATTTACCGCTTGACGCCCTATGCCGAACGATCGAGGTCAACCTGCGCGAATCCATCGGCGACGCAGTCAAACTGCCCGCACTGGCACCGGTGAATTATTGCCTGATGTAAAGGTCAGTACTGCGGCCCCCGCCGAGAGGTAATCAAACCTGGTTCAATTTGCTGTACGCAGTCAGCAGCCGCTGATGCATATCGCACCCTGACAACTCCATGCCCGGCGCCTGCAGGCCAAAAAAGCGCTGTTCACCGCGCAACATGGCCTGGGCTTGTTTCAGGGTATCCGCGCCGTAAAGCGTTTGCAGGCTGTCGCTGTAGTGTTCGGCATCTTCCATCAATAGCAGGGCTTCGATGCAACGATAAACCAGACGCCGAGCGGGATCGAGCTGTTCGAAGTGGCGCACCCAGTGGCAGCCTGCGCGGATCGCTTCGTTATCGCCAATGGCCAGTGCCAGCAGCGTTTTCAGCTCGCCCACGCGCAAATCTTTCCACAGCGTACCGGCATCGGCAACAAGGCCGATCAGCGCAGCGACGGGGCGCTGATCGTCGAGGGCGAGTTCGTCGAGCTGGTCCAGCAGTTCGCTGCATTCCTCGTCATCCAGTTGCGTCAGATGCAGGATGGCGTGGCGCAGCTGGTTGCCGACACTGTTGTTGTTCCATTCCAGATCGTCGGTGGGATAGATTTCGGACATGCCCGGGACAATGATGCGGCAGGCATACACGCCCAGATCGGGGAAATCCGCGATATAGATGTCGCGTTCCTCGGTATGGATGAGCTCGCACAGCCAGGCGTATTCCTGCTCGGTGGTGCCGCTGAAGTTCCAGTCGGCAAACTCGTAATCGGGCGTGGCACGCAGAAATTCCCAGCTGATGATGCCGCTGGAATCGACAAAGTGAATTTCCAGGTTTTGCGGATCGGCGATTTCTTCCAGGTCGAAACCCGGTTCTGGAAAGTCGCCCAGCGCATCCAGCGCGCGGCCTTGCAGCAGCTCGGTGAGCGCTCGTTCCAGTGCAACCTCAAAGCGCGGATGCGCCCCGAAACTGGCGAAGCAGCCCTGGTCGCGCGGGTTGAGCAGGGTGACGTTCATCACCGGGTATTTCCCGCCCAGCGAGGCGTCCTTGACCAGGATGCCGAACCCGGCGGCGCGCAAGTCGCGGATGCCGGCCTCGATTTTAGGATAGCGCGCGATGACGGCCTCCGGCACATCGGGCAGGCACAGGCCTTCGGCAATAATGCGGAACTTGACGTGGCGCTCGAAGATTTCGGACAACGCCTGCACGCGCGCCTCGGCGGGGGAATTGCCCGCCGACATGCCATTGCTGACATACAGGTTGCCGATAATATTGACCGGGAACCACAATGTGGCGCCATCGCGTTGACGCTGGTAGGGCAACGCGCAAATGCCGCGTCCGGCATTGCCGGAATTGTGTTCCACCAGCACATGCGCCTTCACTGTTTCATCAGGGTTATAGAATGCCTGCAACTCGGCATCCAGCAAGCCTTCCGGCCAGCGCTCGTCCTCGCTTAATGGAAACCATTTTTCCTGCGGGTAATGTACATATTCGCGCTGAGCAATGGTTTCGCCCAGGTAGTAATGGGTCCAGAAATAATGGCAGCCGAGACGTTCGAAATATTCGCCCAGCGCACTCGCCAGCGCGGCCTTTTGCGATGCGCCCTTGCCGTTGGTGAACAGGATCGGACAATCGCGGTCGCGGATGTGTACCGACCAGACGTTGGCGATGGGATTGAGCCAGGAGCGCTCCTCGATATGGAAGCCCAACGCCTCCAGTTTGGCCTGCATGGACTGGATAGACGCTTCCAGTGAAGCGTCTTTGCCGGGAATGAAACTTTCTGTTTGCATAATGGTTTCCATTAACGATCTAAAACGGCAATTCAATTTACCCAAGCAGGAGCTACCCAGGTTTTGCCTTTTGCATTTTGTCAGCGCCATTCACGCGGCAGGAAATAATCACCATAGCCATCCTGCTCCAGCGGCACATCGATCACGCCGGGGGCAAGGGCATCGTGCCTGACGCCAGTCAGACCGGGGAAGGCAATGAGCAGTCCCACCATCAGCAACTGGATTATCACAAATGGGATCGCCCCCCGATAAATGGCGCTGGTTCGAATCGATTTGGGGGCAACGCTGCGCAGATAAAACAGCGCAAAACCAAACGGCGGATGCATGAACGAAGTCTGCATATTAATGCCTATCAGCACACCGAACCATACCAGATCAATCCCCAGCTTGTGCGCAACCGGCGCCAGCAACGGGATGATGATGAAGGCGATCTCGAAAAAGTCGAGGAAGAACGCCAGCACGAATATCAGCAGATTGACCACGATCAAAAAGCCCAACGCACCGCCGGGCAGGGCAGTGAGCAGATGTTCCACCCACAGATCGCCGTCCACGCCGCGAAACACCAGGCTGAACACGGTGGATCCGATCAGGATGAACACCACAAAACTGGTCAGCCGGGTGGTGGAATCCATGGCCTGTTTGAGCAGATCGAGGCTGAGGCGGCGCTTGAACAACGCCAGTGCCAGCGCGCCGCTGGCTCCCATGGCCCCGCCTTCGGTAGGCGTAGCCCAGCCCAGGAAGATGGTGCCGAGCACCAGGAATATGAGCAGTAGCGGTGGCAGCAATGACGCCCCAACACGGCGCAGTAAAGCACGGCCATGCAAGGTACGCGCGCTGCGTGGCAACGCCGGTGCAGCAGCCGGTTTGACCAGGGTGATGAGCAGCACAAAGGCTATATACAACCCGGTCAGCACCAGGCTGGGTACCAGCGCGCCCTTGTACAGATCGCCCACTGATATGCCTAACTGGTCGGCCAGCACGATCAGCACCAGACTCGGCGGGATGATCTGCGCCAGCGTACCGGATGCGGCAATCACGCCGGTCGCCAGGCGCTGGTCATAACCATAACGCATCATGATGGGCAGCGAGATCAGCCCCATCGCGATGACCGAAGCCGCCACCACGCCCGTCGTCGCGCCCAGCAGAGCGCCGACAAGAATCACCGCATAGGCCAGGCCGCCGCGCAGATTGCCAAATAGCTGCCCAACGGTTTCCAGCAGGTCTTCGGCCATGCCGCTGCGTTCCAGCACCAGGCCCATGAAGGTAAAAAACGGGATCGCCAGCAGGGTCTGGTTGGCGATGATGCCGAGCACGCGCTCGGGCAACGCCTGCATCAGGGAAATATCGAAAAAGCCGTAATGGATCCCCACCAGCGCAAACAGCAGGCCATTCGCGGCGAGCGAGAATGCCACCGGATAACCCAGCAACAGGAAGATCACCAGGCCGGCAAACATCAGCGGCGCCATGAGTTCCATGCTCATCACCCCTGTTCCAGCGGCGCTTCCGGGTCCAGCGTCAGCACCCCCGCCAGCACGGCGATGCGCTTGATGATTTCCGCCACGCCCTGCAGCGCCAGCAGGCCGAAACCTGCCGGAATCATCAGCTTCACCGGCCAGCGCAACAGCCCCCCGGAATCGGGCGACATTTCATTGCCGTGCCAGGACGCCATGAACATCGGCCACGCGTACCAGATCATCAGTAACGCGAACGGCAGCAGGAACAGCAAACCGCCCAGCAGATCAACCAGCGCCCGGCTGCGTTCGGACAATCGCCCATAGATCAGGTCGATGCGGACATGACCGTTATGCTTCAGGGTATAACCGGCACCGAGCAGGAAGATTGCGCCAAACAAATACCACTGGATTTCCAACCAGGCATTGGAACTTTCGCCCAGGCCGTAGCGCACCAGCGCGTTGGCTGCTGAGATCAGCGTGGCAATCAGCACCAGCCAGCGCAGCGCGTGGCCGATTTGCTCGTTCAGCGCATCAATTGCACGCGCCAGGGTCAGCAATGCTTTCATGTTGCCCTCAAATTATTATTAAACCGCCCCGGTCTGGTGCAGCAACTTGGCCAATGCTTCGGCAATCATGCGGTAGCCTGCCGCATTGGGGTGGATCGGGTCGGATTTTTTGGTATTGTCGAATAATACGGTTTTCAGCACCTTGCCCTCGTAAGGGATGTCGGCCTTCGCAGCAATATCCGCATAATACTTGGGTACGCCACCAAACAAGCTGGGCTCCGGTACACCGATCAACACCACGGCGATACCGCGTTGGCGCGCCTCGTACACCATGGTGCGCAGATTGGCCGCAATCGTCACTGCATCCAGCTTATGCAACAAATCATTGCCGCCCAGGCATAACAGCAGCAATTTGGGTTGTACGGTATCCAGCACACCCGGCAGGCGCGTCACGCCTTGTGCCGTAACTTCACCCGGCACTCCAGCTGCCACCACCTTGTGCCCGATGAGCTGGCCGAGCTGTGCCGGGTAGCTGTGCGCCGCGTCGACACCGGTGCCGTAAGTCAGGCTGTCGCCAAACGCCAGCACCACATCGTCCGGCCCCAGATGCGGCAACGCCGGCTGCGTGGCGCCACAGCCGGCGAGCAACAGCACCCACAACAGGCATAGCCAGGCTAACGCTCGCTCTGTTGGCAGATGCTTCCCCAAAGATTATTCCCCGGCCACAGTCATGCGCTCTATCAGGATCGAGCCGGTCTGCTTGGAGCCGCGCGCTTCGACATCGGTGCCGATGGCGATGATCTGCATGAACATGTCCTTGAGATTGCCGGCAATGGTGATTTCTTCCACCGGGTACTGAATCACCCCGTTTTCCACCCAGAATCCTGCCGCGCCGCGCGAGTAGTCGCCGGTGACGGTATTGATGCCATGACCAAGCAGTTCGGTGACCAGCAGGCCGGTATCCATTTTCCTGAGCAGGGCGGCGAAGTCCTCGCCGGTGCTGGACAGGATCAGGTTATGATTGCCGCCGGCGTTGCCGGTGGACTGCATCCCGAGCTTGCGTGCGCTGTAAGTGCTGAGGAAATAGCCGCCCAGCACGCCGTCCTTGACCAGATCCCGGTCATGCGTGGCGACGCCCTCATTGTCAAACGGGCTGCTGGCCAGCCCTTTGGCAATATGCGGACGCTCGGCAATCTGCACGATCGGAGAAAATATCTGCTTGCCCAGGCTGTCGAGCAGGAACGACGACTTGCGGTACAGACTGCCGCCGCTGGCAGCAGAAACAAAGTGTCCGATCAGCCCCGCGGCCACTGGGGCTTCAAACAGAACCGGCACCTGGGCGGTTTTGACCTGGCGCGCATCCAGACGACGCACGGTGCGTTCGCCGGCGCGGCGGCCCACCAGGGTGCCGGGGTCCATATCCGCGGCATTGCGCGCGGTGGTATACCAGTAATCACGCTGCATCCCGGCTGCCGATTCGGCAATCACCGCGCAACTGATGGCGTGGCGCGAAGTCGGGTAGCCCGCCAGAAAGCCCAGGCTGTTGCCATACACGAACAGCGACTCCTGGGTATTCACGCTGGCGCCTTCGGAATTGGTGATGCGGCTGTCCACTGCGAGGGCGGCCACTTCGCATTCGCGCGCTGCGTCAATTGCCTGGTCGACGCTGTATGCCCACGGATGGTAAAGATCAAGATCAGGAATGTCGCGCGCCAGCAAGGTTTCATCCGGCAGGCCGGCGAAGCTGTCCTCAGCGGTGTAGCGCGCGATGGTAAGCGCCTTGTCCACCGTGTCGTGCAATGCTTGCATGCCAAAATCGGAAGTCGACGCATGGCCCTTGCGCTGGCCAATGTATACGGATACGCCGATCCCCTTGTCGCGGTTGTATTCGATGGTTTCCACTTCGCCTTTGCGCACCGTCACACTCTGCCCGAATCCGGCGGAAGCCTCGGCTTCGCAGCCGGTGGCACCTTGCTGCCGGGCATAGGTAAGCATGTTATCAACAAGCGCTTGCAGGTCGTCGCGGGAATGGCTGAATCGGTCGGTCACGGAGACTCCAGAAGGGAATGCCTAAAAGCCGTTATCATAGCAACATTTCCCCACCCTCTGCGCACCATGGACGACGACATCGAACAACCCATCAGTAAAAGTGAAATCAAACGCCAGATGACCGCGCTGCAAAAGCTCGGTGAAGAACTGGTCGCCTTGCCCGCCAGCAAGCTGGATCAGCTGGATTTGCCGGAAACCCTGCGCGATGCGGTGAATCAGGCCAAACGCATCACCGCACATGGCGGCCTGCGTCGTCAGATGCAGTATATCGGCCGCCTGATGCGCATTACCGACGCACAGCCGATCGCCGAGCAACTCAATGCCTGGCGTGGCGATAGCGCCGAAGTCATCGCCGAGTTTCACCGCATGGAAAACTGGCGCACGCGCCTGCTGGCCGACGACGCGGCGCTGACCGAGTTTGTCGATATTTACCCGCAGGCCGATGCCCAGCAGCTTCGCACCCTGGTCCGTAATGCGCGCCGTGAAGCGGCTGCCACACAAGCACCGAAAAGCAGCCGGGCACTTTTCAAGCTGATTCGCGGGCTGGTTTCAAATGACGCAACGGATGAACAGGACCCTGCTGAGGAATAAGAAAAAGGGCAGGATGCCTGGCATCCTGCCCTTGTTTGAATCAGCCGAACTGTTCAGTTCAAGCTTCGCGCATCATGATCATGTATTGGATTTTCATGGTGATCGCGCTGCCTGCCACAATCGCGAAAAATGCGATAAATGACCCCAGCGCAAGCGTCGACACACCGGTAACGCCTTGTCCGATGGTGCAACCCATCGCCAGCACCCCGCCGAAGCCCATCAAGACTGCGCCGATGACATGGGTTACGAAGTCCTTGAAGGAGGCGAACCACTCGATACGGAAGCTGCGGCTTACCACCGACCACAGGAACGAGCCTGCGGCTACTCCCAATACCGCCATGATGCCGAAAGTCAAAAAGGCTTTATTGAATCCGGCCGCGCCATACCCCAGCATCTGACCCATCGGGTTGATAAAGGTAAACGATTGCGGACTGAGCGGCATGATATCGGCTGGCTTGCCAGCATCCGAGTTGGCCAGGAAGTCCCATTGCTGACCATAGTCCAGCAAGGTGTGGCGTGATCCGTCCACCATGACACTGACGTTACTGGTCACATACCAGGCCGCGAGTACCGCCAGCCCAACCACCAAACCGCCGAGAATGAGATCCCGGTTACTGCGGAAGTCGACTGATTTAAACACATACACGAGCAGCGCCAAACCCAGTATTCCACCGATAATCAGGCGTGCCTTGACGGCGTTTTGAGCGCCGGCCAGAAGCGTACCCAAATCCTGGTGAGCACCCACATTGATCGCCAGAGGACGAATCCAGCCGTTAAAAAGCACGCTGAATAATGTCTTGTCCGAATTCGGAAACGGGTTGGTCATATAGTAGGCGATCACTCCAATAATCAGCACAACCACGATGGATTTAAGGTTACCGGCGCCGGCGCGGACCAGGCTCTTGTTACCGCAACCAGATGCCAGCGTCATTCCAATGCCGAACATCAAACCGCCGAGCAGGTTTTCTGCCCAGATTAATTGCCCACTGCGGTAGGGTGGAAAGGATGCGTCGGGATTCAGCTTGCCGAAATATTCCAGTACCACTACACCGAGCAATGCCACCGCAATCGCCAGCAGCCAGGAGCGCATCCGGCCGGTATCACCCATATTGACCCAGTCCGATACGGCACCCATGGTACAAAAATTTGTCTTGTTGACGACTGCGCCCATGATCAACGCTATGCCGAAAGTCAGCCAGAGGAACATCGATTGTCCCTGCTGAAAGGTATCAAAAATCATCTTTTTTTACTCCTGTTACGGTAACGCACTGCCGCACGTGCAATTTTATATTTTGCAGCCAATTAACAACGTCCTGCGCCGATTGCCCAACGCTTGACGAATGTCTGTAGAGGCTACCCATTCACAACCAATTACCCTGACAAAACCTGGAACGACGCGCAATTACTCCGGACTTGCTATATACCGCGTCGCATCCGCCACACCCGCTTCGATGAAGCCTTGACGACGTAACCGGCATGAGTCGCATACGCCACAAGCGCGTCCTGCCGCATCGGCCTGATAACAGGAAACCGTGGCATTGTAATCCACACCCAGTTCGGTTCCAAGACGAATAATCTGCGCCTTGCCGAGCTGCATCAGCGGAGTGTGGATATGCAATTGCTTGCCTTCCACACCTGCTTTGGTCGCCAGATTTGCCATGGTTTCGAAGGAAGCAATGTATTCCGGGCGGCAATCGGGATAGCCGGAGTAATCCACCGCATTCACGCCGATGAAAATATCGCGGCTCTCCAGCACTTCCGCCCAGGCCAGTGCAATCGAGAGCATGATGGTATTACGCGCCGGGACATAGGTCACTGGTATGCCTGTACTGGCCTGCTCCGGTACGGCAATGCGCGAATCGGTCAGCGCGGAGCCTCCGAACATCGCCAGATCGAGCTTGAATACACGATGCTCGACGGCACCCTGGCGGTCAGCCACCCGCGCCGCGGCATCCAGTTCGGCACTGTGACGCTGCCCGTAGTCAAAACTTAAAGCATGACAGGCGAATCCGCTGCTGCGCGCAATCGCCAGTACTGTTGCGGAATCCAGTCCGCCGGAAAGCAATATGACTGCGCGGCGCGTCTTGTCCATCAACGCCCCGCCACTTCGCCCCAGAAAATCTTGTGCAGCTGCACCTGCATCCGTACCGGCAGACGGTCGCGCAGAACCCAGTCGGCCAGCTGACCGGACTGCAATTGCCCGTGCACCGGTGAAAACAATACCGGACAGCGCTGTGCCAACTGGTGCTCCTGCAACAGGCTGCGGGCCCAATCGTAGTCGGCCGCATCGACGATGACGAACTTTATTTCGTCGTGCGGGGTCAGGTATTTGAGGTTGTTCCAGTCGTTTTTTGCTGCTTCGCCCGACCCCGGTGTTTTGATATCCATTATTCTGGAGACCCTTGGATCAATACCACTGATGTCCAGTGCACCGCTGGTTTCGAGTGACACATCGTAGCCGGCATCGCACAGCGCGGCGAGCAGTAGCGGTGCATTCTTCTGGGCCAGCGGTTCGCCCCCGGTGACGGTGACATAGCGTGGCGCATATTGTGCCACCTGCTCCAGAACAGCCGCGATGCTCATGCTGTTGCCGCCATGAAAAGCATAGGCGGTGTCGCAGTAACCACAACGCAGCGGGCATCCGGTCAGCCGGATAAATACCGTAGGCAGACCGGCACGGCTGGTTTCGCCTTGCACAGAATAGAAAATCTCGGTGATACGAAGGGTAGCGTCGAACAAGATATTACTTCAACGCGTCCAGGCGCTTTCGCGCCAGTGCCGTGGCATTGCTGTCCGGATATTTGCTGACCAGCACTGTCAAGGTCTTGCGCGCTGCGTCGAGATCGCCCATTTCGAGTTGCGCGCTGGATATATTCAGCATCGCATCCGGGACTTTGGGGTTATCCGGGTGAGCTGCAATCAGCTTCCGCTGCTGTGCGATTGCCGCCTTGTAATCCTTCATGGAAAAGTAGGCATTACCTATCCAGTACTGTGCGCTAGGAGTTAGCGGATTGTCCGGATATTTTTTGATGAAGTCCTTGAATGCAGCAATCGTGGCTGGATAGTTAGCCGCCTTGAACTGGTTTAATGCGGCTTCATAGTCGTGTGCGCTGTTACCGCCAGCTGCAGGCAGCGCGGGTACGGCTGAAGCGGTTTTGTCGGGTGCCGCGTCAGTTGCAGCCGAGGCAGCAGGGCCATTATCGGCATGCTGGATCTTGCGCAGTCGGGCATCCAGATCCGTATATAAATCATTCTGGCGTTTTTGCGTCACGCTGATTTCGTTGGACTGTACGTCCACATCGCCACGCAAGCGTCGGACCTGCGCTTTGAGCTCTTCTACTTCAGACAGCAGGTTAAGCATGGAGCCATTTTGCAGCATGGATTCAAGCCTGCTGATACGGGCATCCATGCTGCTGATCTGGGCTTGCATATCCGCCAGATGGCGCGCCACCTCGGCGTCATTCGCACTTGCCGGAAGATAAATACCAGCAAGGCAGATCGCCAGAAGCAAACGGAAGTATGGCGCGCGCATCATTCGCTGTTACTCGCCTTGATAGACGATATCAACGCGGCGGTTTTCTTTCCAGGCAGCTTCGTCATCACCAGTGGCTTTGGGTTTTTCTTCGCCGAAGCTGACTGCTTCCATCTGCGACTCGGGCACACCCAGGGTGTTCAGCACCTTGCGTACGCTGTCGGCACGACGTTGACCCAGCGCCAGGTTATATTCACGGCTGCCGCGATCATCGGTATTGCCCTGCAGCGTGACTTTGGCATCCTTGTGGCTGCTCAGATAAGCGGCGTGAGCCTGCAGCGTTGGGCGGTAGCTGTTTTGCACCACCGAGCTGTCGAAATCAAAATAGATACTGCGTTGCGACAACGGGCTGTTAGGGTCGGTGAGCGGATTAACCTGCTTGTTGCGAGCTGCTTCCTGTTCGGCGAGGCGACGTTGCTCCAGCGCACGCAGTTCGGCAGCTTTTTCCGCTGCAGCTTTTGCTGCCGCATCCTGTTGTGCTTTTTGCGCATTCAAATCCTGCACATTGGCAGGTTTTTCCTGCATCGACGAACAGCCAGCCAGTACACCAACCAGCAGCAGACTCAGTATCATTTTGTTCATGTTATTTCCTTTTAGTTTAGTTAATTACACGTGCAACCAGTTGAACAAGTTATTGCCCAAGCCAGCATGGCCGCGCTGCGGCTTGGCCAAATTCATCATAGTGCCAGACCTGCCCATGACAACAGGCATAGCGCAGCATTTCTGATGATCCCCGGGTTCATGGCTTCCCTGAGAAAAGCATTTCCTGTTTCACAGGTTCGATTCTGCCAACTCCCCATGTCGTACCTGCATGTTAGCTAAGCGGCCCGTAATGCCTTGCGCAAAACCTGGGAGGATTCTCCAGCATCCAGCTACGACAGCGCTTGGGATGCTGGATTTCATTATGAGTTCCTTGCTGACAATTTCGTCAGTTTAAGGCCCCCAGGCCGGCTCGCGCATGTCGCCTGCCTGATCGGATAAACGGGCGCGCGTTTTACCATCCACCGATACCGTTGCCAAAATTCCACGGCCGTTAATTTCGGTTGCGTAAACAATCATGCTGCCATTGGGGGCAAAACTGGGCGACTCATCGTGCGTGGTATCGGTCAACACCTGCACCTGGCCGTTATCGAGGTTTTGCAGCGCAACCTGAAAACGCCCGGCATCGCGACGAATATAAGCAAAGCTTTTTCCATCCGGACTCCACGCCGGCGAGACATTATATTTGCCCTCAAAAGTGACGCGCTTGATATCGCTACCGTTCGCGTCCATACGATAAATCTGTGGGCTACCGCCGCGATCGGAGGTAAACAGCAACGACTTGCCATCCGGACTCCAGGCCGGTTCTGTATCGATATTGCCGCCATGCGTCAACCGGGTCACGTCCGAACCATCCGCCTTGATAGTATAAATTTGCGAGCCGTCGTCCCGCGACAGCACTATCGCCAGTCGCGTGCCATCCGGTGACCACGCCGGCGCGCTATTGCTACCCTTGAAATTGGCCAGCACTCGGCGCGAACCTGTGGCAAGTGACTGCACGTAAATGACCGGCTTCTTGTTCTCAAACGAGACATACGCAATGCGCGTGCCGTCCGGCGACCAGGCTGGCGAAATTAGCGGTTGCACC